>NZ_JBLWIU010000028.1:0-170336 GCF_048381395.1 Rhodococcus shunpengi | reverse complement strand
CCGGTACGTACCGGACCCACCCTCCTCGTGTGTCTGCACGTCCCTGCCGATGCGCGAACGGCATGCACAAACGGCCGCTGCGTGGGAGGGCTACTCGCAGGTAGACACAAACCTATGCAATTCCGTAACCTGACCGAGACCTTTGGGAAAGGATGCGAGCCCACGTGGTTTCCGACAGGACGAAGCACCTCGCACGAGTGCAGGACAGGCGACGGACCGGCCGTCCAGTGCTCGTCGTCGCGCTCGTGATGATGGTCCTCGGTTTCACTCTGGCGCCGGCGACGGCGCAACCCGCAGGGGAGAGTCCGGCCGCACGCCTCGAGCACCTCGCGGATCTGTCACGTCGCAGCGAACAGGCCACCGAGGCTTTGCACGCCGCCGGGGCGGATCTCGAAGCGAAGGTCGCGGCGCAGCACGAGGCCGAGGTGCGTGCCGGCCAGGCCGACGAGGCGCTCGGCGCCGCTCGCGCCGAGATCGCCCGCTTCAAGCCCACCGTCGACAAGCTCGCGCGGGCCAACTACCGCGGTGCGCGCACCAACCGGCTGTTCGCCGTGATGGTGAGCGACTCGCCCCAGCAGATGCTCGACCAGATGGTCCTGCTCGACGTCCTGGGCGAGCAGACCTCGCGTGAGGTCGAGGGCTTCCGGGCGGCCACCGCCGCTGCGGCCGAGGCGGCCGTCGCCGCACAGCATGCCGCCGACGAGGCACGTGCCGCCGCCGAGCAGGCCCAGACCCTCCGCGACGAACTCCAGCGGCGACAGGCCGACCTCGAGGAGCAGATCGAAGGAGTCCTGAACGCCTTCGAGGCGCTGAGCGACGCGGAGAAGGCCGAACTCGCCGGCACTCCCTTCCCTCCGGGCCTCGACGCCGAGAAGATCCTGCAGCACCTCGTCCCCGGCAGCAACGGCGCCGCGCTGCGCGCCGCCCTGTCGCGCATCGGCTCACCGTACGTGTGGGGCGCGACCGGCCCCGACCAGTTCGACTGCTCGGGACTGATGGTGTGGGCGTACCAGCAGGTCGGCAAGTCGCTGCCCCGGTCGAGTCAGGCCCAGGCGCAGGGCGGCATCCCCGTCTCCCGCGACAATCTGCAGCCCGGCGACCTCGTGATCTTCTACGACGACGCCTCCCACGTCGGAATGTACGTCGGCGACGGCAACATGGTGCACGCCTCGACCTTCGGTGTGCCGGTGAAGGTGCAGTCGATCGATCGCTTCCCGTTCCACAGCGCCCGGCGGTACTGACCGGGTAGAGGCGGGATCGCCGCCGGTGGACGAGGGCGTACGGGACCGCCTTCGGACGCCGACCTAGACTGACGCGGTGCCCGCGCGATCGCCCTTCACCGCCGGTACCCGCAAGTGGGAACGTCTCGGCCTGGCCGGACTCGTGGTCGCGCTGGTCACGGCAGGACTGCTACTGGCCGTCGACCCGGTGGACACCGACGACGCCGACAGCCGGGTACGGGCCGAACTGCAGGTCGTGCTCGACGACTGGGCGCATGCGGTCCGGACCGGCGACGACGGATCGCTCGCGGAGTTGATCGACGACGCGTCCCCGGAACTCCTCGACGCCGAACGGGAGCGGATCGCAGCGATCGCCGTCGTTCCCCTCGCCGATCTCGGCTACGAACTCGCCTCCGAACCCGCGCTGCCGCTGCCGCCCGAGACGATCGCCCGGTTCGCGGCCGACGAGGTACGGGCGCACCGCGTCCACCTGCGGTACGCCGTGGACGGAATCGACGACGTACCCACCCGACGGCCGGTGACCGTGCTGTTCGTGCACCGGCCGCAGGGCTGGCGGATCGCCGACGACGCACCCGATCTCGCCGGGGCGCAGACCGTCACCTGGCGAGGACCCTGGGACCACGGCAGCCTCCACCTCGCGACCGCGCAGACCGAGGGTGGTCGCTCGCTCGTGATCGGACATCCGGACAACGCCGCCTTCGTCGACGACCTGGCCGGCGACCTGCCGTCGGTGGTCGAGGCCGTCGACGACCTGTGGGGCGATTCCTGGCCGCGACGCGCACTGGTGGTCGTGACGTCCTCACGCGAGGAGTTCTCGCACCTCGTCGGACCCCGGCACGACGGCGACGACATCGCGGCCGTCGCGGTCTCCGACGATGTCGATCACGAGCGCGGGATCGCCACCGGGCAGCGCATCGTCTTCAACCCGGCCGCGAGCGACCGGCTCGACGACACCTCCCGCCGGATCGTGCTCGCGCACGAGACGGTGCACGTCGCCGCACGCGCCGGCACCGTGGACGGCTCACCGATGTGGGTCCTCGAGGGCTTCGCCGACTACGTCGGCCACCGCACGGCCGCAGAGGGTCTCGAGACAGGGCCGCTCGACGTGCAGCGGATCGCGCCGACGCTGACCCGGCAGGTACGGGCGTCGGGTGCGCCGACGTCGCTGCCCGTCGACGGCGACTTCACCGGCCACCGGTCGGCGCTCGCCTACGAGAGCTCCTGGTCGATCGCCGCGTACACCGCGGACGAATTCGGACACGACACGCTCGTCTCCCTCTACCGCGCCCTCGCCGCGGGTCCCGTCACCGACGAGCGGCTCGACGACGTGCTCACCGACCTGCTCGGCGTCGACACCGCCGGCTTCGTGGACGGTTGGAGCCGCTGGCTCGGGGAGCGCATCCGCGACATCCGCTGACCGGGACGGTCCGGACCGGGGCCCATCGGCACCGTCCGGAGCCCGGGACCCGTCGACGCCTTCCCGTCGCGCTGCTTCTACGGTGGTCCCATGTCGCGGACCCTGCTGGTGACGAACGATTTCCCGCCCCGACCCGGGGGCATCCAGTCCTATCTGCACGCCTTCGCGAATCAGCTGCCGTCCGACGACCTGGTCGTCTACGCGCCGCGGTGGCGCGGCGACAGTCACGTGAAGTTCGACGCGCGGGTCCCCTTCGAGGTCGTCCGTCATCCCACGACGCTGATGCTGCCGACCCCCGACGTCGCGCGACGGGCCACTCGGCTGCTCACCGAACACGACTGCGACACAGTCTGGTTCGGAGCGGCTGCGCCGTTGGCTCTGCTGGCGCCCGTGCTGCGCCGTGCCGGCGCCCATCGCATCGTCGCCAGCACCCACGGCCACGAGGTGGGATGGTCGATGCTTCCCGCCGCCCGGCAGGCGCTGCGGCAGATCGGCGAGCACACCGACACCGTCACCTACGTCAGTCGCTACACGAGGGGGCGGTTCGCCTCGGCATTCGGCCCCGAAGCGGGTCTCGAACACCTGCCGTCCGGCGTGAACACCGACGTCTTCCGGCCCGATCCGGCGGCACGCGCCGAACTGCGGGCACGCTACGGTCTCGGCGACCGGCCCACCGTGCTGTGCCTGTCGCGCCTGGTGCCGCGCAAGGGACAGGACGTGCTCATCCGCGCGCTGCCCGCGATCCGGAAGCGGATCGACGGTGCCGTCCTCGTGATCGTCGGCGGTGGACCGTACGAGTCGCGTCTGCGGGAGCTCGCGCGCCGCACGGAGGTCGAGGAGCACGTCGTGTTCACCGGCACCGTGCCCTCGGCCGAGCTCGCCGCGCACCACACCATCGCCGACGTGTTCGCGATGCCGTGCCGGACCCGCGGCGGCGGTCTCGACGTCGAGGGCTTGGGCATCGTGTACCTCGAGGCGTCCGCGACCGGGGTGCCCGTCGTGGCCGGCCGGTCGGGCGGTGCCCCGGAGACGGTGCGCGACGGTCGCACCGGTTACGTCGTCGACGGCACCTCCGTCACGGCCGTCGCGACCGCGGTGTCCGGTGTCCTCGCCGATCCCGATCGTGCCGCCGCGATGGGCGCGGCCGGTCGCGAGTGGGTCTCCACCGATTGGAGATGGGACGTCCTGGGCGCCAGATTGCGCGGTTATCTCGACGCCTCGGCGCCCCCGAACGAGACGGTGACGCCGTCGGCGGGGTGACCGGACGGGCCGCCGACGCGATATGTGAAGCTGTCCTGCGTGAGCAGCATTCAGGTGGCGGACCAGACCTTCGTAGCGGCGCCCCCGGAGCGCATCGCCGAGGAGGTCGCGGCCCTCGATCGGTGGCGTGCATGGTGGCCCGATCTCGTACTGACCGTGCGGGAGGACCGGGCCGAGAAGGGCATCCGGTGGACGGTGTCGGGTCCGCTCGACGGGACGATGGAGGTGTGGATCGAGCCGGTTCTCGACGGCGCGGTGATCCACTACTTCCTGCACTGCGAGCCGGCGGGTGTCGCGCCCGAGCGGGTGGCGGGTCTCGACCTCGCGGGAATGAACCGTACGCGCCGGGTCCAGGGGAAGGTGATGACCTTCGAGGTCAAGCAGCGTCTCGAGGCCGGTCGTCCGGCCGGTGAACCGCCGCGACACTGAAGCCACCGAAGGACCGTCGTCCCGATACCGTTGTTCCCACGGTGTGTGATAGACCCTCGGGGCGGGACTGATCGGTGCACACCCGAGGGACCGAGAAAGGGAGCCGTCACCACATGGCCGAGAAGACGAAGAGGTCGATCACCATCGACGCGCCGGCCGAGCGTGTCATGGAGGTCATCGCAGATTTCGATGCCTATCCGACGTGGGTGTCGGCGGCGAAGACCGTGGAGGTCGTGGAACATCGTCCCGACGGCAGGGCCGAACGCGTGCGCTTCGTCCTCGACGCCGGCATCGTCAAGGACACCTACGTCCTGCGGTACAAGTGGGCGCCCGACAACCGAGCCGTGAGCTGGGAACTCGAGAGCGGTGAGATCCAGAAGGCGCAGTCCGGCTCGTACGTGCTGACCGAGGCCCCCGACGGCACCACGGTCGTCGACTACCAGCTCACCGTGGATCTCACGATCCCGATGATCGGTCTGTTCAAGCGCAAGGCGGAGAAGGTCATCACCGACACCGCGCTGAAGGAACTCAAGAAGCAGGTGGAGGGCTGAACGTCCGGCACGCCCCGGCCCGCGTGCGATGGTTCCTCGGAAAGGGCGGCGCCGGGAAGACGACCCTTGCCGCGGCCGAGGCGCTCGCGACCGCCCGTGCGGGAGAGCCGGTGCTCGTCGTGTCCATCGACCGGGCGCACTCCCTCGGCGACGTACTCGACCTGCCTCCGGCCACGAACCGGGACGCCGGCGCGACGGACATCCGCACCGTCGAGGAGAACCTCGACATGGTGGAGATCGACTCGCTGCAGCTGCTCCGCACGCGCTACGCGGTCCTCGCCTCGATGGCGGCGCTCGTCGGGACCCACGAGCACGCCGATCAGTTCGACCTGCCCGAGCCCGACGAACTGACCGGGCTTCCCGGCGTCGAGGAACTGCTCGTGCTCGCCGAGGTCGCGCGCCTCGCGGACAGCGGACGGTGGGTTCTCGTCGTCGTCGACGCCCCGGCCTCCGCCGACGCCCTGCGCACCCTCACCGCGCCGCGGACGGTCTCCGATTCGCTGGAACGGATCTGGCCGCAGCACAGCCGGGTGGCGGCGGCCACCGGTCCGGACCCCCGCACGGGTGTCTTCGTCGCGCTGTTCGATCGGCTGCTGTCGGGGATCACCGCGGTACGCGACCTGCTCGACGATCGCGGACGCAGCGCCGCGGTGGTCGTGGCGACGCCCGACCGCGCCGGTCGTGCCGAGCTCGCACGGGTGCGGTCGTGGCTCGCACTGTCCGGCATTCGCGTCGACGCGGTCGTCGTCAACGGCGTCGTCCCCGCGGTGGGTGGTTCGGGTGCGGCCGCGCGGCTGCTGGCCGATCAACGGGTCGCGCACGAGGCGATCGTCGCCGAGATCGGGGCGGCCGTCACCGACGTTCCCGTGATCGTGTGCGAGCGTCGTGCCGCGGAGCCGGTAGGGTTGGCAGCTCTGGAGGAGCTCGCCACGGCGCTCCGCCGCGACGCACCCGTTCCCTCGTCGGAGACCGACGAGCCGGTCCGGGTGCAGCACGAATCGGGAACGGGGGTGGAGTCGGTGTACGCGATGCGCATGTACCTGCCGCTCGCCGATCCCGCGTCCCTGACACTCGGGCGGATCGGCGACGATCTCGTCGTCGGCGCCGACGGCATGCGACGCCGGGTACGACTCGCCTCGGGGCTGCGGCGGTGCACCGTCTCCGATGCCGAGTTCGACGGAACCGATCTGGTGGTGCGCTTCGTACCGGATCCGGCGGTGTGGCCGCTGTGAGGGACGATCACGAAGCCCTGATCTCCGAGTTGTTGCTGCTCGCCGACGCCGTGCTCGACCGTGTCGAGGGCACGGTGCAGCAGTTCGTCGCCGCGACCGGCGACGCGTCGGCTCATACCGCGCCCGATACCGCGACCGGTTCGACGGCGCCGGGTGACGCCGAGGCCGCGACCACCCCGAGCGGCTGCGCGTGGTGCCCGCTCTGCGCCGCCGCAGCCCTGGTTCGCGGCGAGAACCACGAACTGGTCAGCAGGCTGGCGTCGAAACTGGCGGCGTTGATCGCGCTGCTGCGGGAGTTCCTCGCACAGTTCCTGCCCTCGACCGGCGGCGTCCCGCCCGAGCCGACGCCCGATCCGCCGACGCGGGATCGTCCGGCCTTCGAGCCGATCTCCGTCAACCTCCGCACGTGAACACGCACGACCCCGGGCTCACGGTCGGGATCGATATCGGGGGCACGAGCATCCGCGCGGCGGCCGTCGACCGTAACGGCGACGTCGTCGACAGTGTGCGCACGCAGACGCCGTCCTCCGCGGTCGCCCTCGAGAACGCGCTGCACCGGCTCGTCGAGCATCTGCGCGACCGCAACGACATCGCAGCGGTCGGGCTGGGGGTCGCGGGCTTCCTCACCGAGGACCGCACCACCGTGCGGTTCGCGCCGCATCTGCCCTGGCGTGATACGCCGCTCGCCGAGACGCTCACCGAACGCTTCGGGTTGCCGGTCGTCCTCGAACACGACGCCAATGCCGCGGCCTGGGCCGAGTACCGCTTCGGCGCCGCCGCGGGCAGCACGATCGCGGTGATGGTCGCGCTCGGAACGGGCATCGGCGCCGCCCTGCTGCTCGACGGCAGGATCTATCGCGGTGCCTACGGTGTGGCGCCCGAGCTCGGTCACCTGCAGGTCGTGCCCGACGGTCGGCCCTGCCCGTGCGGCAAGCAGGGGTGCTGGGAACGGTATTGCAGCGGAACGGGTCTCGTGGACACGACCGTCGAGATGCTCGCGGCCGAACCCGGGCGGTCCGTTCTCGCGGGCGAGATCGCCTCGGATCCCGGATCGCTCACCGGCCGGCGGATCGCGGGCGCAGCCCACGACGGCGACCCCGTCGCGCTCGCGGCCTTCGACGATTTCGCCCGCAGGCTCGGGCTCGGCCTCGCGCTCGTCGCCGACGTCTACGACCCCGAGCTCGTCGTCATCGGGGGAGGGGTCTCCGGTTCCGCGCCGCTGTTCCTCGACGCCGCGCGCGAGCACTACGCGGCCGTGACCACCGGCGCCGGCCATCGTCCTCTCGCGCGCGTCCGGGTCGCGCAGCTCGGCGACGCCGCCGGGCTCATCGGTGCCGCCGATCTCGCCCGCTCCGCGATCGAAACCTCACGACCACCGCTGTCGTCGAATTTCCCTGTAGGTGAGATTCGCCGGAGGTGAGATTATCGTCACGTCGACGTGGAAAGGGTGGGGTCGGGCACTGAGGCGATGTGCGAGTGGCAGTCGCATCGTCGTAGAGTCGACCGGCGGGCGGTGCTGCACCGATCCGTGTGGGGGATGATCGGATTCGGGAAGGATGCCATGTGGTACTGGCTGTTCAAGTACGTCCTCCTGGGACCGCTGCTGTGGCTCATAGGACGTCCGAAGTTCGAAGGCGGCGAGAACATTCCGGCGCACGGACCGGCGATCCTGGCCAGTAACCACCGGGCCGTCCTCGACTCGTTCTACCTTCCCCTCCTGGTACGCCGGCGCATCACCTTCCTCGCGAAGAGCGAGTACTTCACCGGCACCGGACTCAAGGGCGCCTTCCAGCGCTGGTTCTTCTCGTCGGTCGGGCAGGTCCCCATCGACCGCACCGGCGCCGACGCCGCGCAGGATGCGCTCAACGCCGGGGTCCGGGTGCTCGGCCAGGGCAAGCTGCTCGGCATCTATCCCGAGGGCACCCGCTCACCCGACGGACGCCTCTACAAGGGCAAGACCGGCCTCGCGCGACTGGCGCTGGAGACCGGCGTCCCCGTGATCCCCGTCGCCATGATCGGCACCGACCGGATGAACCCCATCGGGTCGAAGATGTGGCGACCGGCGAAGATCACCGTCCGGATCGGCGAGCCCATCGACTTCTCCCGGTTCGAGGGCATGGGCGGAAACAGGTTCGTGGAGCGCACCGTCACCGACGAGGTCATGTACTCGCTCATGCAGTTGTCGGGTCAGGAGTACGTCGACATCTACGCCGCCTCCCTCAAGAACAAGGGCTCGGCGAACGAGTCGGGCACGGCCGGGAACACGGGCGCGTCGACGAACGGCAGTGCCGCGACCCCGCCGCAGGACGGTTCCGTCGCGGACCGCGTTCCCGACACGCGTGCCGGGTGAGCAGGTGCGCTACTTCTACGACTGCGAGTTCATCGAGGACGGCCGCACGATCGAACTCGTCTCGATCGGTGTCGCCTGCGAGGACGGCCGCGAGTTCTACGCGGTGTCGACCGAATTCGACCCGACCCGGGCCGGAGCATGGGTGCGCCGCAACGTCCTCCCGAAGCTCCCGCCCCCGGCGCACCCCGCCTGGAAGTCGCGATCGAGGATCCGCGACGACCTGCTGAAGTTCCTCGTGCCCCGACCGGGCATCCGGCCCGAACTGTGGGCGTGGATCGGGGCCTACGACCACGTCGTGCTCGTCCAGCTGTGGGGCACCATGCCCGAACTCCCGGACGTCCTGCCCCGCTTCACCCGCGAGCTCCGGCAGTACTGGGAGGACTCGGGCTCACCGCCCCTGCCCCCGGCGCCGGACGACAACCACGACGCGCTCGCCGACGCCCGCCACAACCTCGCGAAGTTCGAAGCGATCGAGGCTGCTCGCCGGTCGCGGTGACGCGGGTAACGGGGTGCTGCGCCGCTTCCGGCCGTCACGCCATATCCTGGACGGGTGAACTGGACTGTCGACGTGCCGATCGACCGCTTGCCCGAACTTCCCCCGTTGCCCGAGGAGCTGCGTGCCAACCTCGACGCGGCGCTCGCAAAGCCGGCGCTGCAGCAGCCCAGCTGGCCCGAGGAACAGGCCGCGGCGATGCGCACCGTGCTCGAGAGCGTGCCTCCCATCACCGTGCCCCGCGAGGTCGAGGAGCTGCAGAACCAGCTCGCCGCCGTCGCTCGCGGTGAGGCCTTCCTCCTCCAGGGCGGCGACTGCGCGGAGACGTTCGCGGACAACACCGAGCCGCACATCAAGGGCAACATCCGCACGCTGCTGCAGATGGCGGTGGTGCTGACCTACGGTGCGTCGACGCCGGTCGTGAAGGTCGCGCGGATCGCCGGCCAGTACGCCAAGCCGCGTTCGTCCGATACCGACGCGCTCGGTCTGCCGTCCTACCGCGGCGACATGGTCAACTCGCTGGTCGCCGATGCCGAGGTGCGCAGGCACGATCCGTCGCGCCTCGTGCGCGCCTACGCGAACGCGAGCGCCGCGATGAACCTCGTGCGTGCCGTCACCGCCGCCGGTGAGGCCGACCTGCACCGCGTGCACGACTGGAACCGGGCCTTCGTCTCGGCCTCGCCCGCCGGTGCCCGCTACGAGGCGCTCGCCTCCGAGATCGATCGTGGTCTGCGGTTCATGGACGCTTGCGGTGTCGTCGACCCGAACCTGCGCGCGGCGACGATCTACGCCAGCCACGAGGCCCTCGTCCTCGACTACGAGCGCGCGATGCTGCGCCTCGACAACTCGGGCGACAAGCCGCGCCTGTACGACCTGTCGGCCCACTTCCTGTGGATCGGCGATCGCACCCGCCAGCTCGACGGCGCGCACATCGCGTTCGCGGAGCTGCTGTCGAACCCGATCGGTCTGAAGATCGGTCCGTCGACCACCCCGGAGATGGCCGTCGAGTACGTCGAGCGCCTGGATCCGCACAACACACCGGGCCGGCTGACCCTGATCTCCCGGATGGGTCACTCGAAGGTCCGCGATCTGCTGCCCGGCATCATCGAGCGCGTCGAGGCCTCCGGGCACAAGGTGATCTGGCAGTGCGACCCGATGCACGGCAACACCCACGAGGCGTCCACCGGCTACAAGACCCGTCACTTCGACCGCATCGTCGACGAAGTGCAGGGCTTCTTCGAGGTGCATCGCGCGCTCGGCACGCATCCCGGTGGCATCCACGTCGAGCTCACCGGTGAGGACGTCACCGAGTGCCTCGGCGGTGCCCAGGACATCTCCGATCTCGACCTGCACGGTCGCTACGAGACGGCGTGCGATCCGCGGCTGAACACGCAGCAGTCGATCGAACTCGCGTTCCTCGTGGCGGAGATGCTCCGCGGGTAGGGAACAGGCGGTCGGATCAGGGTAGTGCGGTCAGCGTGACCGTGCTGCCCTGTTCTGCTCTCCGGCCCGCCCCGGGATTCTGGCCGATCACGACCGAGCGGTCGGAGTCGCCGAGTTGCCGCACCTCGACCTCGAAACCGAGGCGGGTGAGCTCGTCGCGGGCCGAGCCCACCGAGCGTCCCAACATCGACGGCACCTTCACTGCATTGGATACAAGGAGGGTGACGGTTCCGCCGGCGCTGACGTCTTCGCCCTCCTCCGGGTCGGTGCCGACGACCCGCCCCTCGTCGACATCGGCGTCGAAGACCTCACGGATCTCCCCGACGGTCAGGCCGGCCTCGTCGAGGATGCGACGCGCCTCGTCGACGGGGCGCCCGGTCAGGTCGGGCAGGGTCACGGGCGGCGATCCCTTGCTGATCACGAGCGCGACCTCCGCGCCCACGGGCAGGACGGTGCCGGGCGCGGGGTCGAGCGCGGCCACTCCACCCTCGGGCACCGTGGTGCTGAACGCGGTACCGCCCTCGACCGGTTCGAAGGTGCGGCTCCGCAGTTCGTCCTCGACGACGGATCTCTCACCGGCGCCGGGAATGGACGGGACGGTGGGTCTGCCGAGCGACACGAGCAACGCAATCGTGTCGCCGTCGGGCACGCGTGAGCCCGCGGTGGGGTCGGTGCCGAGGACGGTGTCGACGGGAACGTCGTCGGAGTACTCGCCCCGGATCTCGCTGGACAACCCGGCCGTCTCGATCGCGGACACGGCCGCGGCCCGGTCGAGTCCGAGCACGGTCGGGACGTCGGTGAGTCGGCCGGCGCCGAGCCACCACCCGGCGATCCCCATGAACAACGCGAGCACGATGATCGCGGCGATCCAGCCGGCGGCGGACCGGCGCTGACGGCGACGGTCGGTGGCGTAGTCGGGCCGGGGCGCCACCGGTTCGGTGTCGGGACGCGGATGGGTGCGGGTCGCGACCCGGGTCGGGTGCGGGGGTGTGGCCGGTGCATTCGGGTCGGGCGTGGCCGGCGCGGCGGTCTGCACGGTCGTCGGAGCATGCGTGTTGGCGGCCGAGCCGGGGAGCACGGTCGTCGCCGGAGCAGGATCGGCATGCCCGGAAGCGGCGCCGTCGACGGTGCGGGTCGGCGCCGCGGCGTCGGGGTCCACCACGGGTGGCGTCCGCACCGCGGATCGTCTCGGAGCTGGAACCCGGTAGCGGGGGAGATCGAGCGTGTCGCAGATCTCGCCGAGCGCGTCGGCCATCACTTGCGCGTCGGCGTAGCGTTCCGACGGTTCGCGTTCGGTGGCCCGGCGGACGAAGGCGTCCAGTTCGGGCGGAACCCCGTCGATGGCCGAACTCGGGTCCGGCACGTCCTTCTCCACGCGCTGGTACGCGACCGACAGGGACGTGTCGCCGGTGAAGGGGGTGCGGCCGGTCAGCATCTCGTACACGAGTACACCGGCGGAGTAGACGTCGCTGCGCGCGTCGGCGCTGCCGACGGTCACCTGCTCCGGGGACAGGTACGCCGCGGTGCCGAGGATCACGCTGCGCGAGGTGGTGGTCGCGGCGGCGACCGCCCGGACGAGCCCGAAGTCGGCGATCTTCACCTCACCGTTGCCGGAGATGAGGATGTTCTCGGGCTTGATGTCGCGGTGCACGAGACCCGCGCGGTGGGCGACGGCCAGGGCTCCGAGGACCGGCGCAGCCACGGCGGCCGCGGCGTGCGGCGGCATCGGTCCGCGTTCGCGCAGCAGCTCGCGCAGGGTGCCGCCCTCGACGAGCTCCATCACGAGGAAGACGTGATCGCCGTCCTGGCCCTGGTCGTAGACCGCGACGAGCCCGGGATGCGTCAATCGCGCGACGGATCTGGCCTCGAACTCGAACCGTGCCAGGAACTGGGGATCGGCGGCGAACTGCGGATCCATGATCTTCACGGCGACGGGACGGTCGAGACGCATGTCGGTGCCGCGGTAGACGGTCGACATGCCGCCCCGCGCGATCTGCGATTCGATGCGATAACGCCGGTCGAGCACGACGCCGACCAGTCGGTCGCCTCCAGCGGTCACCCGGTGTACCCCCGTGTCTCGTGCGTGATGGTGGGACGCCGGTACCCGGGCCTTCGAGGTATCGACGTGACGAAGGTCCGGCTCCGCGTGTGCGGAGCGATTTCGTCCCCGTCGATCGTAGCCAGCTCCTGTGGACGGTAGCCGCGTAGCTGCCCGCGCGGCCGCAGCGATAACGTGGTGGGGTGAGTGCAATCCCTTACTGCGACGACGTTCTCGACCGCTCCGTGCCCGTGGTGCAGCTCGTCGACGTGGCCAAGAGCCTCGGCGTCGCCACCTCCCGCGTGCACCAGATGGTGCGCGACCGGCAGTTGCTGGCGTTCAAGCGCGACCGCGTGCCGGTCCTGCCCGAGGCCTTTCTCGACGAGGAAGGAAACGTTCTCAAGGGTCTTTCCGGCCTGATCGCGGTGCTGCACGACGGTGGTTACGAGGACGACGAGATCCTGCGGTGGCTCTTCACCGAGGACGATTCTCTTCCCGGTGGATGCCCCGTGGCCGCGATGCACACGCAGTCCGCGCGCGAGGTCATGCGGCGGGCACAGGCGCTCGCCTTCTGAGTTCGTGATGGTCGCCGAGTAATGGATCGTCACCGCTGCCGGAGCAGCGAACCGGCGACGTACTCGGTGAGCATCACGGCGGCGCGCGTGCGGCGCGGAACCGTCGCGCGCCGGTCGAGCACCCGGAACCCGCTGCGTTCGACCTCGTCGAGAATCCGCCCGTAGAGCGTGAAGGCCGCGCGGATACCCGGGCGGATCCGGTCGGGGAGTACCGCCAGTCCGGGTTCGGCCTTGCGATATTCGGCGCGGGTCAGCGCGACCGCGTGGGCGAGTGCCCGCCGGACCTTCGGATCCATCGCGCAGCTGCGCCGGCAATCCTGCAGCAGGTCGATGTCGACCCCGAACGCCGACCACAGTTCGAGCGGGATGTAGAGACGTCCGCGTTCGAGGTCCTCGCCCACGTCGCGGATGAAGTTGGTGAGCTGGAACGCCTCCCCGAGCGCGGCCGCGGCGGGCGGGGCGGCCGGATCGTCGACGTCGAGGATCGGCAGCAGTTCGAGACCGATCACCGCCGCCGAGCCGTACATGTACTCGCGCAGGTCCTCCATGGTCCCGTAGCGGGGCCGGAACTCGGGCGTGCCGGGCACGTCCATGCGCATGGAGCGGATGAAAGCGTCGAAGTACTCGGTCGGGATGCGGTACTGCCGGATCGTGTCGGCGAGCGCGCGGACCACGAGACCGGTGTCGTCGAGCGGGCCGGGATCGCCCGCGAGTGCTGAGTGCAGGCGGGTGTGCGCGTCGTCGACACCGCGGATCGCGGCCTCCGGGTCGTCCACGGCGGTGACGTCGACGATGTCGTCGACGTGTCGGGCGAAGCCGTAGAGCGCGTGCACGGCGTGCCGCCGCGAGGCGGGCAGCAGCCGGGTCGCGAGGTTGTAGGTGCGTCCGTGTTCGGCGGTGAGCTCGGCGCAGTAGGCGTAGGCCCGGGTGAGATCGTCGGCCGCGATCCCCGTGGGGCGCTCAGGCACGGTCGTCCCGGGCAGCGCCGGCGGGCGATGCCGGTCGCGGTCGTAACCGCAGGCGCAGCGGGTCGTAGGTGACCAGCGAACGGGCCGCGACGATCGAGGCGAACACCGCGAGTGCGACGTGCGCGATGTTGTACATCCCGATCGACCCGTCGGGGTTGAAGATCAACATCAGCCAGGTCGACAGCGCGACGAGCACCATGAGCACCCGGGGCGACATCGCGAAGGCGGCGGCGACGGCGAGCGGCCAGGAGTAGTACCAGGGCAGCGCGGCAGGGGAGAGCAGGGTCACCGCGGTCAGCGCCACGACGATCCCGAAGATCGCGTCGCGCTCGGTGCGGCGGAAGCGCCACCACGCCCACACGAGGATCACCACCAGGGCGATCGCGCAGAGCATGCGCGTGATGTCGAGGACCGATCCGAGCCGCCACGGG
This sequence comes from Rhodococcus shunpengi, assembly GCF_048381395.1. NCBI lineage: Bacteria > Bacillati > Actinomycetota > Actinomycetes > Mycobacteriales > Nocardiaceae > Rhodococcus > Rhodococcus shunpengi. Next base: position 155,908 of record NZ_JBLWIU010000028.1, on the reverse strand, counting down.
GTGACCCAGGTGACGGCGTGCGCCATCATCGTCGGCAGCGACAACCAGTTGATGATCTTCGACGAGCCCGACAGGGCGGTGAGCCAGCCGATGCCCACACCGGCGAGCAGCGAGGTGCCGCCGAAGACCGCGGCGAAGACGACCAGTCCCAGACCGGCGGCCTTGACGAACAGGCGGACGGGCGCTGCCGGTTCGCGTCCTTCGGCGCGCGCACGATCGCGTTCGTGGATCATCCACACCCACACCAGGAAGGGCAGTGCCAATCCTGCGGTGGCCTTGATCGCGGCGCCGAGCGAGACCAGGGCGATGCCGCCGAGGTGCCGGCCCTCGAGCACGAGCACGATGCCGGCGATCATGAGACCGACCATCAGCAACTCGTTGTGCACACCGCCGACGAGATGGATCAGCACGAGCGGGTTGAGCACCGCGAGCCACAGGGCGATCGCGGGATTCCCGCCCATGCGACGGGCGAGTTTCGGCACGGCCCACGCCATCAGTGCCAGGCCGGGAAGCATGGTCAGGCGCCACAGCCAGGTGCCCGTCACCACGTTGTCGTCGGTGATGGACGTGATGCCCGCACCGAGCAGCAGGTGGACGGGCCCGTAGGGCGTGGTCGTCGTCGTCCACACGTTGCTGACGTTGTCGAGCAGGACGCCCGGATTGACGACCGGGCCCACCTCGTACGGATCGAAACCGTCGCGCAGCAGCGCGCCCTGCGCGAGGTAGGAGTAGGCGTCGCGGCTGAACATCGGTGTCGCGACCAGCAGGGGAGCGGTCCACGCGGGCAGCACCGTCCACAGATCGCGCACCGTGACGTGGCCGGCGAGGGTCGCCCGGCCGACGCGCACCCACGCCGCGATCATGAGGAGCACACCGACCCACAGGATGATCCGCGAGAGCAGCTGGCCGTGGCCGAAGCGCAGCCACGACAGATAGATGTCCTCGAGCAGCGGGTCGACGCGGCGGACACTGCCCGACCCGAAACTGCCGAAGGTCATGAGCACCGCGCCCCACGCGCCGAGCAGCGCGGCGTGGCCGGCGGGACTCCTCAGGAATGCGTGCTTCGGACGCTCACCCTTCGGTGCGGCCGTCCCCTCCGGCGCGGGCGAGGTCTGCGGCTCGGCGTCGGGCGAGGCAGGGGACGACATCGGTACGGTTCCTCCCCCGTGGACGTGTGGATGCGCGGCGCGCAGATAGCTGGCGAACGAGGACAGTTTAGTGGAGACGCGGAGCGTGGTGCGCCCGGTGTCACCGCCTTCGCGGAACACCGAGCCGTTCGGCGGCGAGCCTTCCGGACAACAGCACGGTGGGGACACCGACGCCCGGCACCGTCGCCGACCCCGCGAGCACCACGCCGGGAACGGCCGGATCGAGGTTGCGGCGCCGGAACGGTCCCGTCTGCCGGAAGACGTGAGCGCTCGAGAACGGGCTGCCCGCCTGCATGCCACGAGCGTGCCAGGTGGCCGGTGTGTCGATGTGGTCGACGCGGAAACCGTCCGTGATGCCGCCGTATCCGCGGCGGTCGAGGACGTCGAGCAGTTCGTTGCGATAGGGCACCGCGAGCTCGGCCCAGGCGAGCGGAGCACTGTCGAGGTTCGGGCACGGCGCCAGCACCGACAACGGTTCGTGCTCGACGCCCTCACGGGTGAACCGCAGGCCGGGATCGGACAGTGCCGGTCGTGTGATGAGCAGCGAGGGATCCGACATCGGCCGGCCGCGTCCGCGGCTGCGGGTGATCTCCGCGAAGGTACGGTCCCACTCGCCGCCGAAATCGATCACGTGGTGGTGTTGCGCCGCCCAGCCGCGGGTCACCCCGGTGGGGATCGACCCGTGCAGCACCACGGCCGACGGCGCGGCCAGCGTGCGACGGCGCCGTCGGCGCGGCAGTAATCCGTCGACCACCGGGGTGTCGGGGGTCAGGACGGCCGCGTCGCACGGGAAGCGCTGTCCGTCGCGGGTGCGGACACCGTCGACCCGACCGCCGGAGAGATCGAGCGAGGTCACCTCCCGGCCGAGTTCGAGCCGCCCGCCGGCCTCGACGAACGCCGCGGCCATCGCGCGGGCGACCGACCGCATGCCGCTGTCCACCGCGTACACGCCCAGCGAGGTGTCCATGTGCGCGATGGCCCCGTAGACGGCGAGGGCCCGTGCCGGCGCGACCCCCGCGTACAGCGCCTGGAAGGTGAAGACGCGGCGCAGGCGCGGGTCGGTGATCCTGCGGTTCACCTGCGCGCCGAGCCTGCCGAACCCGCCCAGCCGGAGCAGGCGCGCCAGGTCGCGCAGCGCCGCCGGGGACGAGACCAGGTCGAGCGGCGAGTCGAAACTCGCGTCCATGAAGCGGTCGAACTCGGCGTCGAAGATGTCGGCGAGCCACGCGCGCAACCGCAGATAGCGGCGTGCCTCCTCCGCACCGCACACCCGCGAGATCTCCCCGACCATGGCGTCGGGGTCGGAGTGCACGTCGATCGAGGTGCCGTCGGCGAACCGCGCGTGATAGGCGGGGGACAGTCGCCGGGTGTGCAGCGCCGGCCGGACGGAGTTGCGGTCGGCGCCCACCGCGGCGAGGGCGTCGTCGATCAACTCCGGCATCGTCAGCACGGTGGCGCCGTTGTCGATCTCGTAGCCCGGGCCGTGATAGCTGCCGACCCGGCCACCGACGTCATCGGCGCGTTCGAGCACCGTCACGTCCTTGCCGGCGCCGCGCAGGTACAGCGCCGCCGACAGACCGGCGAGACCGGCACCGACCACGACGACCCGGTCGGCGCCGGGAACCGTCCGCACCGTCCTCACGCCACCCGTCGGGTCGCGGCGACCGCCGACTCGCGCAGGAGGGCCTTGCCCTCCTCGGTGGCGCCGGACGACTCGAGCGCCTCGAAGGCGCTGTCGGTCAGTTCCGAGATGCGGTCCTCGATCCGGGCGACCGCGCCGAGGTCGACGAGCAGCGAGCGGAGCTGCTCGACCTGCGCGTCGGACAGATCGGTCCCGATCGACGTGCGCAGCAGTTCGGCCGCGGCCGGATCGGAGGCGTCGGCCGTCTCGAGCGCCAGCGCGTACAGGACCGTCCTCTTGCCCGAGCGCAGGTCGTCGCCCGAGGGCTTGCCGGTGACCTCGGGGTCGCCGAAGACACCGAGCAGATCGTCGCGCAGCTGGAACGCCAGGCCGATGTCGGTGCCGAAGCGGCGGTAGGCGTCGATGAGGTCGTCGTCGGCGCCGGCGAGAGCAGCGCCGATGTGCAGGGGGCGTTCGATCGTGTACGCCGCGGTCTTGAACCGGTTGACCCGCGTGGCGGCCTCCACCGATTCGTCCGCCGCCACCTCGTTGGCGATGTCGAGATACTGCCCGCCGAGCACCTCGGTGCGCATCGCGGCCCAGGCAGGGACCACGCGCGCAACGGTCGCGGGGTCGAGCCCCGCCGAGTGCAGCATGTCGTCCGCCCACACCAGGGCGAGGTCGCCGAGCAGGATCGCCACCGACTCGCCGAACTGCTCCGCCTTACCGTGCCAACCGGCGCTGCGGTGCTGCTCGGTGAACTCCACGTGCACGGTGGGGAACCCGCGGCGCGTGGTGGAGGCATCGATGATGTCGTCGTGGACGAGCGCCGCGGCCTGCACGAGTTCGAGCGCCGAGCACGCCTGCAGGACGGCCCCGGCGTCCGGCCCGGTCGGGTCACCGCCGGCGCCGAGCCAGCCCGTCCACGCGAAGCGCGGACGCACCCGCTTGCCGCCGCGCAGCACGAATGCCTCGAGCGTGTCGACGGCCTGCCGGTATCCACCGCCCACCGAGTCGACCAGGTCGGAGCGTGAGGTGAAGAACTGCCGGAGGGAGTCCTCCACCCGATGGGGGAGCTGCTCGGCAGACAAGTGATCGGCGCCGGTAGACAGGACGAAACCTCCAGGTCGATGGGTGACGGCACCTCGGAGGCGGGTGAGCCGGAGGCGCCGCGACCAGCCTATCCGCACACTCGGGTCGTCGCCGGTAGCGACCGTCCCGGGGGCGCCACCTATGCTGGACCGGTGACAAGCGACTTCGTCAGGGCAACCGAGGACGGCGGGATTTCTCGGACCCCGTCGATCGTGGACCGTCTCGGGTCTGCGCGTTCGGGCCGCATTCCGTTCTCCGTCGAGTTCTCCCCGCCTCGCGACGCCGAGGCCGAGGGACGACTGTGGCGCGCCGTGCGGACGTTCGAACGTCTCGGCCCGGCCTTCGTATCGATGACCTACGGCGCCGGGGGCTCCACCCGCGACCGCACGGTCCGGGTCACCGGACGTCTCGCCGAGGAGACCACCCTCCTGCCGGTCGCGCACCTCACGGCCGTCGGGCACAGCATCGACGAACTGCGCGCGATGGTCGGCGCCTACGCCGACCGCGGCATCACCAACATCCTCGCTCTGCGCGGCGACCCGCCGGGCAACCCGCTCGGCGAGTGGGAGAAGCACCCCGAAGGTCTCGAATACGCCGACGAACTCGTGCGTCTGGTGCGCGATCTCGGCGACTTCCACGTGGGCGTCGCGTCGTTCCCCGAAGGACATCACCGGTCCCCGGACCTCGATCACGACACCCGCTATCTCGTGCAGAAACTGCGCGCGGGCGCCGAGTACTCGATCACCCAGATGTTCTTCGACGTCGAGCACTACCTGCGGCTGCGCGACCGGGTCGTGGCATGCGACGCCGAGCAGGGGCTCAAGCCGATCATCCCCGAGATCATGCCCATCACGTCGCTGCGCTCGGCGCGACGCAGCCTCGAACTGTCGGGTTCGCATCTGCCCCCCGTTCTCGAGGAGCGGTTGCGGCGCGCGGCGGGCGACGGCCCGGAGGAGAACCGCGCCGCCGTGCGCGAGGTGGGCATCGAGGTGGCCACGGAGATGTGCGAGCGGCTGATCTCCGAGGGCGCACCGTGCCTGCACTTCATCACGCTCAACTTCGCGCGCGCGACCGGCGAGGTGCTCGACCGCCTCGGCTACGAACTCGAAGCTCCCGCCGCGGTTCAACCGGCCTGACGTCCGGCCCGCCCCGGCTCGGGGTCAGGGCAGGACGCGGGCCTTCCACGCCGTGCGTCCGCTGCGCCGGGCCCGGATGGACGATGCCGTGAGCGCACCGAAGGCCAGGACCGATGCCGGGTGCGCCGCGGCGTCCAGCAGGTCGTCGGTGGGACGGCCCGGAGCGTCCGGGTGTCGGCGTCCTCCCCGTTCGGTGACGCGCGCGAGGAGCCGTGACGCCATTCCCGCCGCGGCACCGGCCACGCCCCAGCGCCGCGTCCGCCCCTCGCCGAGAAGCGCCGCGGACGGGGGCACGAGATAGGCGACGAGATACAGCGCGACCACCGCGGCCGCCCCGACCGGGGAGCCGAACGCCGACCACAACCAGCGGGTGTAACCGCCGATCAGCGGGCGGGGTCCGTCGTACATCCGGCACGACGCCAGCCCGCCCGCGGCCGCGACCGTCGTACGCAGTCCGGCGCAACGCAGTGCGCGGGCCAGATCCAGATCCTCCGTGGGACTCGCCGCGACCGCGGCGTGGCCGCCGATCGCTGCGTAGGCGCGCGCGTCGAAGACGAGGAACTGTCCGCACGCGACCGCCATCGACGGCCGGTGGGTGCGGTGCGAGACGGCGACGGGCAGCGCCGAGAACCACGACCAGAACAGCAGTGGCTGCACGAGCCGTTCGAGCACCGACCCGGTGAGCTGGTACGGGAACGGTGAGACGAGCGCGGCATCCTGGCGGCGCAGCAGAGCGACGGCGGCGGCGAGTGCGTCGGGTGCGAGCCGGACGTCCGCATCGACGAACACGACGATGCCGCTGTCGGTAGTCGATCCGGCGTGGGCGACGGCCGCGGCACACGCGGCCGCCTTCCCGGTCCATCCCTCGGGCGGCGGTTGCGTCGACCGGACCACCGTGATGCGCTCGTCGCCCTCGGCGGCGGCCGAGGCCAGATCGGCGGTGCCGTCGGACGAGTCGTCGTCGAGGATCACCACGCGCAGGGCGCGCAGTCCTCTCTGGTCCCGCAGGTCGGAGATGATCGCGCCGATGCGCGGAGCCTCGTCGCGGGCGGGGACGACGACCGTGACCTGCTCGTCGACCACCGGACCCGGCACGAGACGGGGGAGCGTGACGCGGTTCGCGAGGGCGACGGCCGCGCCGTAGGAGGCGACGAGAGTGCCACCGGCGACGAGCCGCGCGAGACCGGGGGCCGGGTCGCGCGACAGGCGGGTCAGGACCGCGTCCCGTTCGCCGACGACCACTGCGGCGCGGGATTACGGGTGAACCAGGCCACGCCCGCGATGATCAGCGTGACACCGAAGGCGGCGCCGGCCATGATCCCGGCCCAGCCCGCGAAACCGCGCGTGTTGGGATCGGCGTAGCGCACCTCCGCGCGGAGGCTGCTCACCTCACCGGCCGGAAGCTTCCAGGTCACGATCGAATCCGATTCGCGGGTGCCGTTGGTGGTCGCCACCCGGGCGGGGAACGCGATGGTGAACTGCACGTCGGTGCCCTGGGTGGGAGCGGATTCGAGATCCACGCGTCCGTTCAGGGCGACCAGATCGCCCGAGCGCTGCAGATTGAGCTGGAACATGCCGGCGCTCTGATCGGACATCGTGGCGAGCTGCTGGACGTCGCCGAAGGTGAGGTCGTTGAAGAAGACCTGGCTCCCGACGTAGCCGTCCTGTGAGTACTCCTGCACCCGCACCTTCCCGGCCAGAGCCGAGGGGGCGGTGAGCTCGGGACCGGGATCGTTCTCGTCGGCGGGGATGGTCGCGGCGACGATCTGCCCCGACACACGGTCGTCGGAGGAGATCCCCATCGTCGCCTGCACACGCAGGCAGCCGGTGAGGAGCGGGAGGCCGAGGAGCACGAGCCCCACGACCGCGACGACACGACGGCGGACGGACAGGTTGGACGACTGCACGGAGAACATGGTGCCAGGCACGGTCATCCTCGTCGGTCGTTCGGGTCGCTCGCGGCGAGTCGTGCCTCGTCCCGACCGGGACCGGACACGCGTCCGCGCCACGACCGGACGAGTGAGATCAGCAGGGGAACACCCAGTACGCCCATGACGACCAGTCCGTACACCGCGGAGTAGCGGAGTTCGGGAGCGTCGAGGAAGACGCTGTGGGCGAGCGCCGAACCGAGCCACGTCCACAGGAACAGCGCGATCGGCACTGCATCGTGCCGGGGCGTATCGGTACGGTCCGACCGGGAGTCGACGAGCACGAGCACGGTCGCCATGATCGCGGCGACGAGGAGCCAGCCCGCGTAGTTGGTGAGCGGGATGTGCTCGATCCCGGGCAGGCCGCCGGCGTTGCACCACGACCAGTGACCGTCCGCCACCATCTGGGGGTCGAGGTAGAGATCCCAGCCCAGCATGCCGACGGTGACCGCCGCGATCCGGCCGGGACCGTTGCGGACGAGGCGGGAGGCCACGCACCAGACGGGGTACAGACCCGCCGACCACGCCAGCGGCACCACCAGCGGGACGTCGAAGGCGGCCGGTCCGAGCCGGTCGGTGACATAGCTGTAGCAGCCGTAGGGATAGCCGGTCATCGTGCCGACCACCTCGGACAGATATCCGATGCCGGCCGAGCTGACGAACAGGACGACGGCGAAGGTGAGGCCGCGGTTCAGCGCAGCATGGACGAGGCACGCGGTGGTGAGCAGCGTGACGACCGCGACGGTCGCGGCGTCCCGGGCATCACCCGCGGTGAGGGGATAAGCGATCTGGGCGAGGACCGCGGCGACGGCCGGGACGATCGGAAGGATCGTCCGCCGACGGGCCGGCCGGGGCGGTGCGGGGACGCGGGTGTCGGTCACCGCGACACCCAGCCCTTCACGCGGTCGACGAGGCTTCCCTTGGCGTCGGCGAGGGCGACCCGGGCGGCGTTGCGTCCGCTCGCACCGGAGACACCACCGCCGGGATGGGTGGAGGCGCCGGTGAGGTAGAGGCCGGGCGCGTCGGGCACCCGGTAACCGGACAGCTCCGGCAGCGGGCGCCACAGGAACATCTGGTCCAGCGACATCTCCACGTGCATGACGTTCCCGCCGAGCAGGCCGAGTTCGCTCTCGATATCCGCGGGGGTCTGCACGTGACAGTGCTCCACGCTCGCGGTGAAGCCGGGAGAGCGCGTCTCCATCTCGGCGAGGATGCGGTCGGTCTCGGCGCCGGCGATGTCCGCCCAGCGACGTCCGCCGCGCAGCGCGTACGGATGCCACTGGGACCACAGCGTGATCTGGTGCTTGCCGTCGGGTGCGATCGTCGGGTCGAGGGCGGAGAAGCTCATCGCGAGGACTGCCGGTCGCGGCGGCAGGTCTCCCGCCATCGCGGCACCGTGCGCGGCGCGCAGGTGGGCGCGGTCGTCGACGAGCAGTTGCAGACCGGAGGTCGTCAGTTCGGGCTCGTCGCAGCCGCGGTAGCGGGGCAGCGAGTCGGTGCCGAGGCGCAGGACCATGCCGATGCCCGGGCCGACCCGCATGCTGCGACGCCAGCCCTCGAGCCGGTCGCGGTCGTATCCGCCGCGGTCGAGCAGATCCAGCGTGGTCAGTACGTGGCATCCGGCGACGACCCTGCGGGCCTGCACCGAGCGTCCCGATTCGGTGCGCACGGTCCACAGGCCGCCGGTCCGGCGGATCTCGGTGGCGGCGTCGCCGCAGGTCACCGTGCCGCCGTCGGACCGCAGCCGAGACAGCAGGGCCTGGGTGAGCGCGCCGCTCCCGCCGATCGCACGGCCCGGGGGCAGGGTGTGCATGAGGGCCGCGAAGCCCACCATCGCCGCGGTGCCGGGTTCGGACATGGGCGGGCCGGATTGCGCGCCGAACCAGGCGAAGGCCGCCTTCAGGGGTTCGTCGTCGAAGTACTCGTCGAGCAGGCTGTCGCCGGTGGTGAGGAACCGGCGGGACAGGGCGCTGCCGCCCTCACCCGCGTCGAGTCCCCAGAACGAGGACAGCAGGTGCCGTCCGGTCGGGGGATGGGTGAACGACTTCATCACCGCCGCGCTGCGCGGGCCCCAGTCCTGCACGAAGCGGCGGTACGCGTCGGCCTCGCGGCGTCCGCAGGCGGCCTCGACCGAGGCGCAGGTCCGGTCGAGATCGCGGTGGAAGACGATGCCGGGACGGTCGGAGTCCGCCGGCGGCGGCGCGTACGCCCACGGGTCGCAGTCGATGTAGCGCAGGCCGTGGGCGGCGAGATCGAGTTCCTCGACGATCCCGGAATGGCGCACCATGATGTGCGCCGAGGAGCCGCGGTCGACGGCATATCCGGGGAAACGTTCGACGGTGGAGACGGCGCCGCCCGGCACGGTGTCGCGTTCGAGGACCTCCACCGACCATCCGTCGCGGGCGAGATAACACGCCGCGACCAGGGCGTTGTGGCCCGAGCCCACGACGACGACGTCGAGTGTGGAGTTCATGGGGTACCGCTTCCGTCCGGATCGTCGATCGTGTGATGGTGGTGTGGAACGAGGTCCGGCTCGAGGGGCAGGCTCCTGCCGAGGACCGCGAACGGGCGGGCGTCGCCGGTGAAGACGAACCGGCGGACGACGTCCTGGAATCCGAACCGACGGTACAGCCGCCACGCCCGGTTGTCCTCGCCCGGCACCTCGGGTGTCGACAGCAGTACGGCCGCTTCGCTGCGTTCCCGCAGCAGCGCCGACAGGAGCAGTTCACCGATGCGGCGTCCCTGCATGTCGGGTCGGACGTGCAGTTCGGTGAGCTCGAAGTAGTCGGAGAGGACGTGATCGATCTCCTCGGGGGACCGTCCCGAATGACGCATGCCGGCGCGCACCTGCTGGTTCCACCACTGGCGGGTGTCGCCCCGGTAGCCGTACGCGATCCCGACGACGGAGTCCGGATCCTCGGGGAGGCTCGCGGCGAACGCCTGCCAACCCGCGCGGGCCGAATGCTCGGACCACATCGGCGCGCGGTGGTACTCCGTGCCTCGGGGATATCGCATCGCCGCGACGTAGACGGTCAGCAGCGCGGGCAGGCGCGCACGGAAGTCCGCGGGGGAGAGCTCGGTGAGGATCGGGGCGTCCTGGCAGGGATCGGTGGTCATGCGTGACTCGTTCGGGTGGCTCGCGGTGCGTCGGAGGTGCTCGGGTCTCGCTGATCGTTCGGGATGACGTGGCCACTTTCTCTTGACGGGTTGTCGGTGGGTCCAGCTATATTGAATACGTCGAACGCATGTTCGACACCGGTGATCCGGGGATGTTCGAGGGAAGCGAACATCCCCGGATCACCCTGGGGTCTCCCGCTCGGCGTCCGTGTCGGGCCTCACTCGAGGACAGTGATCTCCGTTCCTCGGCGTTTCGGCGGGAATGCCACCGGATACCGCTCGTTGTAACGAGTGGTGAGACCACGCCGAGGAGGTGCGTGAACATGGCCAACGGTCAGGTCGCGAGTCGAGGCCCGCGCCGAACGTCTCCCACGCTCGGGCCGTCCGTATGCATCGACCATGCCACCTCGGCGCGCGCGGCGACGTTGCTGCGCAAGGCCGACGATCTGCTCTCGGCTGCCGCCGGTGCCGGCGATCCGGGCGAGCGGTTCCGTCTCGCCTATCTGGCGGCGCTGCGCGGTGCCGGTGCGGTGGTCGCCGCCGCGGAGCTGCGTTCCGGGATCCGGCCCCGCCGCCCCGCCACGCGCAACGCATGGGCACTCATGGCGCGTGCCGACGACTCCTTCGCCGTGTGGGCCGACTACTTCGCCGATCGCTCCGCCACTCGCACCGCGGTCGAGGCGGGGGTCGCGCAGGCGGTGGGTGCCGACGAATCCGGTGCGTTCTACGACGAGGTGGGCCACTTCCTGCACGACGTGGAGGGTTATCTCGACGCCGAAGCAGAACCGGAGGTCGGTGTGGGTGGGTGACTTTCGCCCCTTCACGAGGGTCTTCGCCGAAGAGGGGATCGAACTCACGTGTGGAGTTTGTGGTCCACAGCGACATCTGCTCGTATTATTGACTCAGGCGGCCGTACGGACGGCCCCCCGCCGGATTCGCCCCACGGATCCGGTGGCCACCGTTTAGTGCCGGGGGAGGTACCGTGCCACTCTCCGAGCACGAGCAGCGCATGCTCGATCAGATCGAGAGCGCGCTCTATGCTGAGGATCCCAAGTTCGCCTCGACCGTGCGTGGCAGCCGGTTGGGGATGGCGTCGAACCGGCGGCGGCTACAGGCCGGCGCCTTGTTCGTGTTGGGCCTGACGCTGTTGATCGCCGGCGTTGCCCTGCCGCTCAAGCCGGGCGGCTTCCCGATCATCAGTCTGCTCGGGTTCCTCGTGATGTTCGCCGCCGGAGTCCTGTTGCTCCTCGGCGGTCGTCGGCCGTCGACTCCCGGAGCGACGGGCGGTAGTTCCGGTTCCGGAAAGACCGGTCGAAGTTCCCGCGGCGGCAAGAAGTCCTCGGGTGGTGGCTTCACCAACCGCATGGAAGAGCGGTTCCGGAGGCGTTTCGAGCAGGATTGACCTCCTCGACCATCAGGTGTATCGACGACGGCGCGACCCACGGGTCGCGCCGTCGTCGTTCGTCTGCGGACCTTTCACCGACCCGACGTCGTCCGCCCCTCTGTCCCTCCACCACCGCGCCCCACTCGCGCGATCCCCGTCTTCCCACCGCCTCCCACCTCGGCCCCGACCGCAGTGTTTTCCCTGGTCGCCGATTGCTCGCGCCTCGCTCCGCCGGTGGGGCGGATCGTCGGGGTGCAGACAGCGGTGGATCCGTCGTCGTCACGCGAGCGCGTGTCCCCATTTTCCGCCACCTGCTCTGAGCTGGGAATGTGACGACAACACGCGTGACCGGGCGGCAGTAATCCGTTTCCGGTGGGGCAAAGTGGGGTAATGTGGGGCGCGGCGGGACAAGGTGTCCTGTCGCGCGAAGCATCCGTCCGGCAGCGGGGAGGCGCCGAGTGTTCCTCGGTACCTACACCCCGAAGTTGGACGACAAGGGCCGGCTCACGCTGCCGGCGAAGTACCGAGACGAGCTGGCGGGAGGGTTGATGATCACGAAGGGGCAGGATCACAGCCTCACCGTGTTCCCTCGCGACGAGTTCGCCGCTCTGGCCGAACGCGCCGCGAGTGCCTCACGGAGCAACCCTCAGGCACGTGCGTTCCTGCGGAGTCTCGCATCGGGGACGGAGGAGCAGCGACCCGACTCACAAGGCCGGATCACGCTGTCGTCGGCCCACCGCAAGTACGCCGGTCTCACCAAGGACTGCGTGGTGATCGGTTCGGTCAGGTACCTCGAGATCTGGGACGCGACGGCATGGGAGACCTACCTCGCCGAGCACGAAGAAGACTTCTCGGAAGCGAGAGACGAAGCACTACGCGACATCTTGTAACCACGGCTCGGGCTGCGCGGCGAGTGCCGCGAGGCCTCTGCCCGATGTGCCGGCCCTGACGCACTTCCCCAGCGCCAGGTACGGACCGGAGGGCCCTGACGCACTTCCCCGGCGTCAGGTCTCTTCGGACTCGGACAGAGACCTCGAGGCATTCGCCGTCTTCCGTATCCACCCCCGTGGCGGCGAGCACGGTATCGAGACGAGCGACAGGCAGGCACGAGGCACACCACCGTCCACCCGACGAGTACCCCACAGACCGTAAGCGGCCCGAGCAGGATTCCGGAGGACACATGGTGGACGGCGAGCGCGAATCCGTCGATGGTACGGATGAGGCCACCGGTGCCGATGTGACATCTGCGGCGGAATTCGGCCACGTGCCCGTCATGCTCCAGCGCGCCGTCGACCTTCTCGGTCCGGCCATCGAGAGCGTCGGTCCCGACGGCGAGGGCGCGGTCTACGTCGACGCGACACTCGGTCTCGGTGGGCACTCCGAACACTTCCTGACGATCTACCCGAAGCTGCGGCTCGTCGGCCTCGACCGCGATACCGACGCACTGGCGATCGCCCGCGAGCGACTCGCACGGTTCTCCGACCGCACCGACTTCGTCCACACCCGCTACGACGGGATCGCCGACGCGCTCGAGAGCGTCGGCCTCGACCGGTACGGCTCGGTCCACGCCGCCCTGTTCGATCTCGGCGTGTCCTCGATGCAACTCGACGAGGCGGAGCGCGGCTTCGCCTATTCCAAGGACGCCCCGCTCGACATGCGGATGGATGCCACCACCGGCATCACCGCGGCCGATGTCCTCAACACCTACAGTCACGGCGACCTCGCCCGCATCCTGAGCACCTACGGCGAGGAGCGTTTCGCCGGCAAGATCGCCTCCGAGATCGTGCGGACCCGGGCCAAGACCCCGTTCCGGACGAGCGGCGAACTCGTCGAACTGCTGTACCGCACGATCCCGGCCGCGACCCGCCGTACCGGTGGTCACCCGGCCAAGCGCACCTTCCAGGCGTTGCGGGTCGAGGTCAACGCGGAGCTCGACTCGTTGCGCAACGCGATCCCCGACGCTCTCGACGCTCTCGCGGTGGACGGCCGGATCGTCTTCATGTCCTACCAGTCGCTCGAGGACAAGGTCGTCAAGCAGGAACTGACTCCGCGTGCGAAGTCCCGCAGTCCCGAAGGGCTTCCGGTCGAACTGCCCGGGATGGGACCGGAACTGCGCATCCTCACCCGCGGTGCGGAGCGGGCGACGGACGACGAGATCGAGGCCAACCCACGTTCGGCGCCCGTCCGCCTGCGTGCTGCAGAACGAATCGCCAGGAGGTAACCGATGACCGTACAGGTGGCACCCCCGCAGCGCCGGAACCCGGGGCGATCGACCGCAGCGCAGCGTGCCTATCAGCGACGGTCGCAGCGCGCAGCGCAGCTCGGGGTCGAACAGGTGCAGACCCGCGGGCGCACGACGGGTACCGGACGTGTCCGCACCCGGATCCCGTTCGTCGCCACCATCATCGGGCTCCTGGGCGTGGGCATGGCCGTGACGCTGTTGCTGACCACCCGGGCGACCGAGGACTCCTACGAGCTCAGCGCGGCGCGGTCCCTCAACGAGGAGCTCGCCCAGAAACGCGCGGTGCTCCAGCGCGACGTCGCCACGGCCGAGTCGGCTCCCGCGCTCGCGGTCGCCGCGGCGGAACTGGGGATGATCCCCACGGGGCAGGTCGCGCGGATCGTCGTCGCTCCGGACGGTTCGGTGCAGGTGGTAGGCGATCCGGTTCCGGCCCAGGGTGCCCCGCCGGTCCCGCTGGATCCGCCCGCCCGGGAGGACGCCCGCGTCCAGACCCCGCTGGCCGGCAGCGCCGGGGCGGAGACTCCGCGGCCGCTCGGTGACGTGAGCGAGGAACCCCGGCCGCGCACCGACACCGAGGACACGCGTCGGGCCGCGCCGTCGGCCGACGGCCGCCCGGTGGGCGAGGAACCGGCACCGGCTCCCGTGCCCGCACCCGCGGCGGAGGCTCCCGCGGCCGCCACGCCGGACGTCGAGGGTGCCGTACCTGTACCGCCCGCGGCAGGACAATCGGTACCCGTGAGCGAACTGCCGCAATCCGAAGCGCCCCGTGAGGCGGCGCCCGAAGCACCTGTCCAGGCCGTGCCGACGGAACCCGAGGGCGGGCCTCGGTGAACAACCGCTCCACCCCTCGGCGTGCACCGCAGCGACGTTCCACTCCGGCGACGCGCGGCGGCCGGGCTCGAATGCCCGCGCCGCGTGATCGCAAGCAGCGCGACCGGACGAGTTTCGCGTTCCGCAACAAGTGGGGCCGGATCGGCATGTTCGGCGTTCTGGGCGTAGCCGTCGCCCAGTTGCTGTCCGTGCAGCTCGTCCAGGCCCCCACCCTGTCCGCCGAAGCGGCCAGCCAGCGCACCACCCGACTCGTCGAACCCGCGACCCGCGGCACCATCGCCGATCGCAACGGCGAACCGCTCGCCTACACCATGGAGGCGAAGGCGCTGACCTTCCAACCCGTGCGGGTGCGCAAGGAACTCGAGGAGGAACGCGCGAAGGATCCGTCCCGGCCCGAGGTCTCGGAATATCTCGAGGGTGTCGCGTCGGCGGTCCACGAGGCGCTCGGTGCTGCGGCGCCGGAGAAGGACGTGCTCGAGATGCTGGAGAGCGACGAGACCTTCGTCTACCTCGCCCGCGGCGTCGATCCGGGGGTCGCGGCGGAGATCGTCGACGAGTACGACAAGGTCGGCACCGAGCGTCAGGACATCCGTTTGTATCCGGGCGGGTCGCTCGCCGCCAATCTCGTCGGCGCGACCGGCTGGGACGGACACGGCCTGATCGGGCTCGAAGCGTCGATGGACGCCGTGCTGGCGGGTACCGACGGTTCGTCCACCTACGACCGCGGGTCCGACGGCGCCGTCATCCCGGGCAGCTGGCGCGACCGTCAGCCCGCCGTCGACGGTTCCTCCGTCGAGCTCACGATCGACAACGACCTGCAGTACCACGTGCAGCAGGAGGTGCAGCGCGCGAAGGACCTGTCCGGGGCGAAGAACGCCTCCGCGGTGGTGCTCGACGCGCACACCGGCGAAGTGCTCGCCATGTCGAACGACAGCACCTTCGACCCGTCGATCGGTGTCGCGAACAACCCGCCCGACGCCGAACAGGGCAATCTCGCGGTCAGTTCGCCGTTCGAGCCCGGATCCGTGAACAAGATCATCACCGCGGCCGCGGCGATCGAGGACGGTCTGACCCGCCCGGACGAGGTCCTGCAGGTCCCCGGCACGATCACCATGGCCGGCGCGACCGTCAAGGACGCCTGGGATCACGGGGTCGTGCCGTACACCACGACGGGTGTGTTCGGGAAGTCGTCGAACGTCGGCACCCTCATGCTCGCGGAGCGGATCGGTGAGGACCGCTTCGCCGAGATGCTGCGACTGTTCGGTCTCGGTCAGCGCACCGATGTCGGCCTGCCCGGCGAGTCGGCGGGTCTGCTGCCCAGCCGGGAGCAGTGGTCGGGCGGCACCTTCGCGAACCTCCCCATCGGCCAGGGTCTGTCGATGACGCTGCTGCAGATGACCGCGATCTACCAGACCATCGCGAACGACGGCGAGCGTGTCCCGCCGCGGGTCGTGCGTGCGACCGTCGCGCCGGACGGCACGCGCACCGAGACGCCCCGCCCCGATCCGGTGCGGGTGGTGAGCCCGCAGACCGCCGCGACGGTGCGCGACATGTTCCGCTCCGTCGTCCAGTCCGACACCGGCAACCAGCAGGGCACCGGTGCGGGCGCCGCCATCGAGGGCTATCAGATCTCGGGCAAGACGGGTACCGCCCAGCAGATCGACCAGAACTGCAAGTGCTACTCGAACTCCGACTACTGGATCACCTTCGCCGGCATCGCACCGTCCGACGATCCGCGCTACGTCGTGGGCATCATGCTCGACGCCCCGACCCGCAGCTCCGATGGCAGCGGCGGCCAATCGGCTGCGCCGCTGTTCCGCAACATCGCGTCGTGGTTGCTGCAGCGCGACGGCGTGCCGCTGTCGGCCGAACCGGAGAGCAAGTTGATCCTCCAGGTCGATTGACGAGGTGACCGTGGTGTCTCGGTAGGCTGACACGTCGGTAACGTGACACGACGGTCGTCGCCGAGACCGCATCGGGAACGAACCCGGGAACATCCGTCGAGTGCCTGCAGACGAGCTGCAGCGAAGCGAGAGGAAACTGGTGCCTGTGCCATCGAGTCCGGATCCGGCTCCTCCGGAGGAGGGGCGGAGACCCGAGCACCCACCGATGACGCAGATCTCGGTTCTCGCCGACGCCATCGGGGCGCGCGTCGAGATCGTCAATGCAGCCGCCGGAGATGATGCGGCCCGTGCGGCCGCGGTCACCGGCATCGACCTGCGCGCCCAGGGCATCCGCCCCGGCGACGTCTTCGCCGCGCTGCCCGGCGCCCGCATCCACGGCGCCTCCTTCGCAGGAACCGCACTCGAGCGCGGAGCGGTCGCCGTGCTGACCGACGAGGCCGGTCGCGATCTCGTCGCCGAGGCCACCTCGGATCCGGTTGCGGTCCTCGTCCATCCCGAGCCGCGTGCGGCGCTGGGGGCGGCGTCGGCCACCGTCTACGGACACCCCTCCCGGAGCATGCAGGTCATCGGCATCACGGGCACGTCCGGCAAGACCACGACGTCCTATCTCGTCGAGGCCGGCCTGGTCGCGGCCGGACGCGTCGTGGGTCTCGTCGGCACGGTGGAGACCCGGATCGAGGGGATCCGCGTGCCGAGCACCCTCACGACCCCCGAGGCGCCGCAGCTGCACGCCCTGTTCGCCGTCATGCGCGAACGCGGTGTCGACACGGTCGTGATGGAGGTCTCCAGCCACGCCCTCGCGCTCGGTCGCGTGGACGCCACCGAGTTCGCAGTCGGCGGGTTCACCAACCTCTCCCAGGACCATCTCGACTTCCACAAGGACCTCGACGACTACTTCGGCGCGAAGGCCCGGCTGTTCGCCGAGGACTCGCCGGTCCGGGCCCACCGAGCGGTGGTGTGCACCGACGACGCGTGGGGACGCCGCATGGCCGAGGTCGCATCGGCCGGCCGCGACGACGCGACCGCCGTCCGCACAGTCACCACACGTGCCGACCGTGCCACAGGTGACGCCGGCGGCGCCGGTGCCGTCGCTGCCGACTGGACGGTCACCGACGAGGTCCCCGACGAGACGGGCGTGCAGCAGTTCACCCTGACCGGTCCGGACGGGATCGCCCGCCGCGCCACCGTCGGCCTGCCGGGCCGCTACAACGTCACCAACGCCGCTCTCGCCGTGGCGCTCTGCGCCGAGGTGGGTGCCGACATCGACGCCACGATCCGCGGTATCGCCGATGTCGCGGTGCCCGGCCGGGTCGAACGGGTCGAGCGCGGACAGGACTTCCTCGCCGTCGTCGACTACGCCCACAAGCCCGCCGCGCTCGAAGCGGTCATCGGAACCCTGCGCGCCGCGACCGAGGGACGAATCGCCGTCGTCGTCGGTGCCGGCGGCGACCGCGACCGGACGAAGCGGCCGATCATGGGCGAGGTCGCGGCGCGGGCCGCCGATCTGGTGGTCGTGACCGACGACAACCCCCGAACCGAGAATCCCGCCGCCATCCGCGCCGCTGTCCTCGACGGTGCACACTCCGTCCCGCCGGCCGAACGCGGCGAGATCCTCGAGATCGGCGACCGCGCCGCGGCGATCGACGCCGCGGTCGCGTGGGCCCGCCCGGGTGATGTCGTCCTCGTCGCCGGCAAGGGCCACGAGACGGGGCAGGAGATCGAGGGAGTGAAGCACCCCTTCGACGACCGCGAGGTTCTCGGCGCAGCTCTCGACAAGTACCGGACCGCAGGACCCGACGGTCGTCATCCGCCTGCTGCGGGCGGTTCGCATCACGGAGGCAAGGCATGATCCCGATGACACTGGCTCGGATCGCGGAGGTCGTCGGGGGCACCCTGCACGACGTCGACGATCCGTCCGCCGAGGTGACCGGTTCCGTCGAGTTCGACTCGCGACGGATCGGTCCCGGCGGCCTGTTCCTGGCGCTGCCCGGTGCGCGCTCGGACGGACACGATCACGCCGCGGCCGCCGTCGCCGCCGGCGCGGTCGCGGTCCTGGCCGCACGGCCGGTGGGCGTGCCCGCCATCGTGGTGCCGCCGATCCCGCCGACCGAGACCAACGCCCTCGCGCTCGAACACGACAGCGACGGATCCGGTGCGGCCGTGCTCGCCGGCCTCGCGAAGCTCGCCCGCACCGTGGTGGACACGCTCACCGACGCCGGTCTCACCGTCGTCGGTGTCACCGGTTCGGCGGGCAAGACGTCCACGAAGGACATGATCGCCGCCGTGCTCGCACCGCTCGGGGAGGTCGTCGCCCCGCCCGGCTCGTTCAACAACGAACTCGGCCACCCCTGGACCGCCCTGCGCGCCACCGAATCCACCCGGTTCCTCGTCCTCGAGAAGTCGGCGCGGGGTCCCGGCCACATCGCGACCCTGACGCGCATTGCGCCGCCACGGATCGGGGTCGTGCTCAACGTCGGTACCGCCCACCTCGGCGAGTTCGGCTCGCAGGAGGTCATCGCCAAGACGAAGGGCGAACTCGTCGAGGCGCTGCCCAGCGCCGCCGAGGGGGGAGTGGCGATCCTCAACGCCGACGACACCCTCGTGTCGAAGATGGCGACCCGCACCACCGGCCGCGTGGTGACCGTCGGGACCGGGTCCGGTGCCGCATACCGCGCCGAGGACATCCACCTCGACGACCAGGCGCGTGCCTCCTTCACCGCCGTCGTCCCCGGCGCCGACGGACAGGAGCGGCGCGTGCCCGTGCGCCTTGCCGTGCACGGCGAACACCAGATCGGCAACGCCCTGTCGGCGATCGCCGTCGCCGTGGAATGCGGTGCGACGGTCGAGCAGGCCGCCGAGGCGCTCGCGACGGCGGGTCCCGTCTCGGCACACCGCATGGCGGTGCAGACCCGATCCGACGGGGTGACCGTCATCGACGACGCCTACAACGCCAATCCCGATTCCATGCGCGCAGCCGTGAAGGCCCTGGTCACCATGGCGCGGTCCGGTCCGGATCGCCGGCGCACCTTTGCGGTGCTGGGGGAGATGGCCGAGCTCGGGGACGACGCCGTCGTCGCCCACGACGCCATCGGACGTCTCGCCGTGCGCCTCGACGTCACCCGCATCATCGCCGTCGGTGCCACCCGGCCGGTCCGGGGTCTGTTCCAGGGCGCCGTGATGGAAGGATCGTGGGGTGAGGAAGCGAGCCACGTACCCGATGCCGACGCCGCGATCGCGTTGTTGCGCGACGAACTGCAACCGGGCGACATCGTGCTCGTGAAGGCATCACAGTCCGTGGGACTGTGGACCGTCGCCGAGGCCGTCCTCGCGGACGATCCCGGTACCGGAGACGACGACGCTGCTGTGGGGACGGAGGACGCCCGGTGAGACAGATCCTGTTCGCGGCGGGCATCGCGCTCGCAGTCTCGATCCTGCTCACCCCCGTCCTGATCAAGATGTTCTCCCGGCAGGGCTTCGGGCAGGAGATCCGGGTCGAGGGCCCGCAGAGCCACCAGTCCAAGCGCGGCACTCCCACCATGGGCGGCGTCGCGATCCTCGCCGGTCTGTGGGCCGGTTACTGGGGGTCGCATCTCATCGGCATGGGATACGACGCGGAAGGTCCCACGGCCTCGGGTCTGCTCGTCCTCGGCCTGACGACGGCGCTCGGCGGCGTCGGCTTCCTCGACGACTTCATCAAGATCCGCAAGCAGCGCAATCTCGGCCTGAACAAGACGGCCAAGCTGGTCGGCCAGCTCGTCGTCGCGGTGGGCTTCGGCATCCTCGCGCTGCAGTTCCGCAATGCGGACGGCCTCACCCCGGCCAGCACCGATCTGTCCTACGTGCGCGACATCGCCACGGTCTCGATGGGCTCGATCGTGTTCATCCTGTTCGTCTATCTGCTGGTCAGCGCATGGTCGAACGCGGTGAACCTCACCGACGGCCTCGACGGTCTCGCTGCCGGTTCGATGGCGCTGGTGCTCGGCGCCTACGTCATCATCACCTTCTGGCAGTACCGCAACGCGTGCGCCGTGGAGCCGACCGCCGGGTGCTACGACGTCCGTGACCCGCTCGACCTCGCATTGCTGTGCGCCGCCGGCGCCGCCGCCTGCATCGGCTTCCTGTGGTGGAACGCCGCACCGGCCAAGATCTTCATGGGCGACACCGGCTCGCTCGCCCTCGGCGGCATGCTCGCCGGTCTGTCCATCACGACGCGCACCGAGCTGCTCATGGTGGTCATCGGCGCGCTGTTCGTCGCGGAGGCCGCCTCGGTGGTCATCCAGGTCGCCGTCTTCCGGTCCAGCCGCAGGCGGGTGTTCCGGATGGCACCCTTCCACCACCACTTCGAACTCGGCGGATGGGCCGAGACCACGGTGATCATCCGGTTCTGGTTGCTCGCCGCCATCGCCTCGGCGATCGGTCTGGCCCTCTTCTACAGCGAATACCTCGCGGCGATCGGGGACTGACCGTGAACGACGAACTCGAACGGCTCAGGGGACGGGTGGTGCTCGTCGCCGGGGCAGGGGTGTCCGGCCGCGCGACGATCGAACCCCTCACCGATCTCGGCGCCCACGTCACCGTCACCGACCGCAACGAGCGGGCACTGGCCGAGTGCGCGGCGCTCGGCGCCCGGACGATCGACCTCGACAGCCTCGTCGACGACCCCGCTGCGCTGCGAGAGTTCGCCCTGGTGGTCACGAGTCCCGGATTCCCGCCCGACGCCCCGCTGCTCTCGCGCGCGGCCGGCGCGGCGATCCCCATCTGGGGCGACATCGAACTGTCCTGGCGCATCGACCGCGCCGAGGTCTACGGACCGGCCCGTCGGTGGCTGGTGGTCACCGGGACGAACGGCAAGACCACCACGACCATGATGCTGCACGCGATCCTCGAGGCCGCCGGTCTCGGCAGCGTCGCGTGCGGCAACATCGGTCTTCCCGTGCTCGACGCCCTGCGCCGCGACGAGCCACGGGCCGACGTCCTCGCCGTCGAGTTGTCGTCCTTCCAACTGCACTGGGCGCCCTCGGTTCGGCCCGAGGCCGGCGTCGTGCTCAACATCGCCGAGGACCATCTCGACTGGCACGGCGGCATCGAGAACTACATCGAGGCCAAACTCGGTGCCCTCACCGGCGCTGTCGGGGTCATCGGTCTCGACGACCCGATCGCCGGTGGTCTCGGCGACCGGTCCCGTGCCGTGGTCACCGTGGGCTTCACCCTGGGCTATCCGCAGGAAGGCGAACTCGGGATCAGCGGCGAACTGCTCGTGGATCGGGCGTTCGCCGATTCCGCTGTGCTCGCCCGGGTGGACGACGTGACGCCGCCCGGCCCCGCCGGACTGTCCGACGCACTCGCGGCCGCCGCCCTCGCCCGGGCCGTCGACGTGCCCGCCTCGGCGGTACACGACGGCCTGCGACGGCACCGCGTGGGCCCGCACCGCGCCGCGCCCGTGGGGCAGGTCGACGGCGTCGAGTACATCGACGACTCGAAGGCGACCAATCCACACGCGGCCCGCAGTTCGCTGCTCGCCCGCGACCGCGTGGTGTGGATCGCCGGTGGTCTGCTCAAGGGCGCCCGCGTGGACGACCTGGTCGCCGAGGTGGCGCCGCGACTGTCCGGAGCCGTGCTGCTCGGCCGCGACGCCGGCGAGATCGCCGACGCGCTGGCGCGACACGCCCCGCAGGTCCCGGTCGTCGTCGTGGACACGGGCGACGATGAAACGATGACCGATGCGACGAGCGCGACCGACACCGCCTCGGTGAGCGCGACAGGCACCGCCTCGGTGAGGAGGGTCGCGGCGCCGGGAGCCGACGGCCCCACCGCGATGCGCGTGGCGGTCCGGGAAGCGGCCGCTCTCGCCTCGCCGGGGGAGACGGTGCTGCTCGCGCCGGCCGCGGCATCGCTCGACATGTTCGCCGATTACGCGGAACGCGGCCGTAGCTTCGCGTCCGCGGTCGAGGAACTCCGCGGGGGCGGGACGCAACCGTGACCCCTCGGGCAGGAGCGACCCGAACAGGGGCGACCACCGACGAACCGGTGGTCGGAGTACGCGGGCGTTTCGGGGCCTGGATGGCGCGACCGCTCGCGTCCTTCCATCTCGTGGTGACGATCGCCGTCCTGCTCACCGTGCTCGGACTCGTCATGGTGCTGTCGTCGTCGAGCGTGGGCGCGGTGGCCGCGGCGGGATCGGCCTACGGACTGTTCACCTCGCAGGTGATCTTTGCCGTCCTCGGCATGGTGATCTTCTACATCGCGCTGCAGATCCCGGTCCGTCTGATGCGACGCTTCGCCTTCCCGGCGTTCGCGTTCTCGGTCGTACTGCTCGTGCTCGTGCTCATACCGGGCATCGGTACGGTCTCGCAGGGCACCCGGGGCTGGTTCGTCGTCGCCGGTATCTCGCTGCAGCCGGCGGAGATCGCCAAGATCACCCTTGCCGTGTGGGGTGCGCACCTGCTCGCCTCCCGGCGCGGCGAGAACTCGACGCTGCGCGAGATGCTCGTCCCGCTCGTCCCGGCCGCACTGCTCGTGACCGGCCTGATCGTGCTCCAGCCCGACCTCGGCACCACCGTCTCGATCGTGATCATCGTGATCGCCCTGCTGTGGTTCGCGGGACTTCCGCTCAAGGTGTTCCTCGGGATCGTCGGCACGGCCGCCACACTCGCGGTGATCCTGGCCCTGACGGCCGGCTACCGCTCGCAGCGTGTGCGGGCCTTCTTCAACCCCGGCGACGACCCGCAGGGTGCCGGTTACCAGGCGCGACAGGCGAAGTTCTCCCTCGCGGACGGCGGCCTGTGGGGTCGTGGGCTCGGTCAGAGCCGCGCGAAGTGGAGCTATCTGCCCAACGCCCACAACGACTTCATCTTCGCGATCATCGGTGAGGAACTCGGCTTCCTCGGCGGAGTGGCCGTCATCGGCCTGTTCGGTCTGTTCGCCTATGTCGGACTCCGGATCGCGATGCGCTCGGCCGACCCCTTCCTGCGCCTGTTCACCGCGACGGCGACCACGTGGATCATCGGCCAGGCCTTCATCAACATCGGCTACGTCGTGGGACTGCTGCCCGTGACCGGCCTGCAGCTGCCGCTCGTGTCGGCCGGTGGCACTTCCACTGCCACCACCCTGCTGATGTTCGGTCTGATCGCGAACGCGGCCAGACACGAACCCGAGGCGATCGCCGCGCTGCACGCCGGGCAGGACGGCCGGTTCGCGCGACTGCTCCGTCTGCGCAAGCCGGAGGCCTACCGGGCCGGTCGATCCTCGGCGACGCGTACGGTCGCAGCACGGCAGCCGCGGGCACGGGCCGCGGCACCTGAGCGCAGTGCCCGCCCCGCGTCGGGTGGTGGGGGATCGCGCAAGCGGCAGCCCCAGGCGCCCGACAAGCGGCAG
This sequence comes from Rhodococcus shunpengi, assembly GCF_048381395.1. NCBI lineage: Bacteria > Bacillati > Actinomycetota > Actinomycetes > Mycobacteriales > Nocardiaceae > Rhodococcus > Rhodococcus shunpengi. Next base: position 132,131 of record NZ_JBLWIU010000028.1, on the reverse strand, counting down.
CCCCAGGCGCCCAACGAGCGGCAACGGGGAGCCGCGAAGGACCGCCGGACATCCGCGGGCCGGACGGAACCCCGGGAGGGGACCGGCCGGACCCGGCGTGCACAACCCGCGCGCGAACCGGCCCGGGGCCGGCAGCAGACGAACCGCACGACACGCGGATCGAACGGACGAAGCGGAGAGAGAGGGAACCGTAGGTGAGTGGGGAGAGGCCGGCATTGTCGGTGGTGGTGGCCGGAGGCGGTACGGCCGGTCATATCGAACCGGCACTCGCGGTGGCCGACGCCGTCCGCGCACTCGTGCCCGACGCGCGGATCACCGCGCTCGGCACCGAACGGGGACTCGAGACGACGCTGGTGCCGCGCCGCGGATATCCCCTCGAACTCATCCCGCCGGTGCCTCTGCCCCGCAAGCCGACGATGGACCTGCTGAAGCTTCCGGGCAGGGTCGTCTCGTCGGTGCGCCGCACCCGGCAGATCCTCGACGAGGTCGACGCCGACGTCGTCGTCGGTTTCGGCGGGTACGTGGCGCTGCCCGCCTACCTCGCGGCCGGGGCCGGTCCGCTGCGTCGACGCCGGCGTATCCCGGTCGTCGTCCACGAGGCCAATGCCGGCGCGGGCATCGCCAATCGCATCGGTGCCCTGCGGGCCGAGCGTGTGCTCGCCGCCGTCCCGCGCTCGGGAATCGTCCGGCGTGGCGACGCGCAGATCGTGGGGATCCCGGTCCGCTCGTCGATCACCGGTCTCGACCGCGCCGGGCTGCGCGCGGAGGCACGACGGCACTTCGGTCTGCCCGACGACGTGCCCGTGCTGCTCGTCTTCGGCGGGTCGCAGGGTGCACGCTCGCTCAACGAGGCCGTGTCCGGTGCGTCCTCGGCGCTCGCGGAGGCCGGCATCGCGGTGCTGCACGCGCACGGACCGAAGAACACCGTGGACATTCCCGCTCATCCCGGACACGCCCGCGCGCCGTACGTCGCCGTGCCCTATCTCGAACGGATGGACCTCGCGTACTCCGCGGCCGACGCGGTGGTGTGCCGGTCCGGGGCCATGACGGTCGCGGAGGTCTCGGCGGTGGGTCTGCCCGCCGTGTACGTGCCGCTCCCGCACGGGAACGGTGAACAGGAACTCAACGCCCGCCCCGTCGTCGAGGCCGGCGGTGGCAGGATCGTCGCCGACGGCGACCTGAGTTCGGACTATGTCGCCACGGAAGTGGTGTCGTTGCTCGGCGACGAGCGGAGACTCGTGGAGATGGGGCGCAGCGCCGCGGCCGCCGGTCACCGCAGTGCCGCGGACGAGATGGCGCGCATAGTGCTCGAGGTTGCCGGAGTGGAACCGAACAGGAGTGAACGATGAGTGCGCAGTTGCCCGCCGAGCTCGAGCGGGTGCACATGGTCGGTATCGGCGGTGCCGGGATGTCGGGCATCGCCCGGATCCTGCTCGCCCGTGGGGGACAGGTATCGGGTTCCGACGCGAAGGAGAGCCGCGGTGTGCTCGCGCTGCGGGCCCGTGGCGCGCAGGTCCGCATCGGCCACGCCGCCGAGGCTCTCGACCTGCTCGAGGGTGGTCCCACCGCCCTGGTCACGACGTTCGCGGCCATCCCGAAGGACAATCCCGAACTGGTCGCCGCCCGCGAGCGGGGCATCCCGATCCTGTTGCGCCCCGCGGTCCTCGCCTCTCTGATGCGAGGGAATCGCACCTTCCTGGTCTCCGGTACCCACGGCAAGACCTCCACGACGTCGATGCTCGTCGTCGCGTTGCAGCACTGCGGCTTCGATCCGTCCTTCGCGGTCGGCGGTGAACTCAACGAATCCGGGACCAACGCCCACCACGGCAGCGGGGACGTCTTCGTCGCCGAAGCCGACGAGAGCGACGGCTCGCTGCTGCAGTACGACCCGAACACCGTGATCGTCACGAACATCGAGGCCGATCACCTCGACTACTTCGGCACGCCGGAGGCGTACACGGCGGTCTTCGACGAGTTCGTCGCCCGCATCGCCCCCGGCGGCCTGCTCGTCGTCTGCCTCGACGATCCCGGCTCGGCGGCCCTCGCCGAACGTGTCGTCGCCCTGGGTCGCGACGACCTGCGGGTGCAGGGTTACGGCACCGCCGACGTCCTCGGCACCGCAGGCGACCACCGCGGCGTTCCCGTCGGGGTGCGGCTGCTCGGCTGGGAGGCCAAGGATGTCGGCGGCGTCGCCGAGTTCCACCTCGCGGGTGAGGATTCGCCGCGCACCGTTCGACTGTCCGTCCCCGGCCGGCACATGGCGCTCAACGCTCTCGCCGCGCTGCTCGCCGCGCTCGAAGCCGGAGCGCAGGTCGACGAGGCGCTGGAGGGACTCGCCGGCTTCGGTGGTGTGCACCGGCGGTTCCAGTACACCGGCCGCGAACACGGCGTGCGGGTGTTCGACGACTACGCCCACCATCCCACCGAGGTCCGGGCGGTCCTCGCGGCCGCGGCCGAACTCGTCGCGGGAGAGCCGCTGCGCTACACCGAGACCGGCACCGAACGACCCCGCGTGATCGTCGTCTTCCAGCCGCATCTCTACTCGCGCACCGAGGCGTTCGCCACCGAGTTCGGGCGGGCGCTCGACCTCGCCGACGAGGTCGTGGTGCTCGACGTCTACGGCGCCCGGGAGGAACCGATCCCGGGTGTGAGCGGCGCGCTGGTCGCGCGGGCGGTGAGCAAGCCTGTGCACTACCAGCCGAATCTGTCCGCGGTGCCGCGGCAGGTCGCGCGTCTGACCCGGCCGGGCGATGTCGTGATCACGATGGGTGCCGGTGACGTCACGATGCTGGGCCGGCAGATCCTCGACGCGCTGCACAGCAAACCGGGTCGTTTCCGTCCGGCCGGGGCGGCTCCCGAGCCCGGCGGATTCCGCGCACCCGGCGGTTCCGGACCGGAGTCGATCGGCTCGTGACGCCCGCCGCCGTCTCGTCACGCCGCCGTCGCGGACGACCGTCACGCGAACCGCGTGATCCCGACGAAGCCCGCGAACGCAGCACCGCCCGCCGCCCGTCCGGGCGGTCGGTGCGCCTGCGGACCGTGCTCGTCGGGGCGGCTGTCGTCGCGGTGCTCCTCGGTGCCATCGCGGTGGCCTGGCTGTCGCCGTTGCTGTCCGTGCGGGTGATCGAGGTGGACGGGATCGAGGTCGTCACCTACGACGAGGTGGTCGACGCCCTCGCGGTCGCCGAGGGCACGCCGCTGCTCCGGGTCGACACGGCCGAGGCGGCCCAGCGGGTCGCGACGATTCCGCGCGCGGCGTCGGCCCGGGTCCAGCGGGTCTATCCCTCCACCGTCCGGGTGACGGTGACCGAGCGCGAGGCGATGGTCTTCTTCGACGCCCCCGACGGCACCCACTCGGTCGACATCGAGGGAGTCGACTTCGCGGTCGAACCGCCTCCGATGTTCACGCCCCGCCTCGTCACCCCGACGCCGGGCACCGGTGATCCCGCGACCCGCGCCGCCGTGGAGGTGCTCGACAAGTTGCCGCCCGACCTGCGCGTGCAGGTGGAGACGGTCGAAGCGCCCTCCCCGTCCGACATCTCGATCGTCCTCACCGACGGGCGTGTCGTGGTGTGGGGTGGAACCGATCGTTCCGAGCGGAAGGCGGCGGTCGTCGGCCCGCTGCTGACACAGCCGGGGGAGCGATTCGACGTGGCGAGTCCCGACCTGCCGACGGTGAGGTGAGGGATCGACGAAATTCGTCCGGCGTGTCCGGCGCGTCTACTGGCTAATCCCGGTACCCGTGCCATAGCGTTTCGGACAGTCGCGTTACTTGACATAACCTTCAAGCTGTGGTTGAGGGTTTGTCGGGGTAGCGCGCTGCGGAGCCGTCCGCCCGGCCGGCGGACGTGACCGACATCGAGCCAGACCCAGCACCACCCAGACCCGAGCACCACCCGGACACCATGCACCACCCGGAACTTCAGGAAGGCGAGAGCACATGACGCCCCCGCACAACTACCTCGCCGTAATCAAGGTCGTCGGTATCGGCGGTGGCGGCGTGAACGCGGTCAACCGCATGATCGAGCAGGGACTCAAGGGAGTCGAGTTCATTGCCGTCAACACCGACGCGCAAGCCCTGCTCATGTCGGATGCCGACGTCAAGCTCGACGTCGGCCGCGAACTGACCCGCGGACTCGGCGCCGGCGCAGACCCGGAGGTCGGCCGCAAGGCCGCCGAGGATCACAAGGACGAGATCGAAGAGGTGCTCAAGGGCGCCGACATGGTCTTCGTGACCGCAGGCGAGGGTGGTGGAACCGGTACCGGCGGCGCTCCCGTCGTCGCGAGCATCGCCCGCAAGCTCGGCGCGCTCACCGTCGGTGTCGTCACGCGTCCGTTCTCGTTCGAGGGCAAGCGTCGCGGCAGCCAGGCCGACACCGGAATCCAGACGCTGCGCGAGTCCTGCGACACGCTCATCGTCATCCCCAACGACCGGCTCCTCCAGCTCGGCGACGCCGCCGTCAGCCTCATGGACGCCTTCCGCTCCGCCGATGAGGTGCTCCTCAACGGTGTCCAGGGCATCACCGACCTCATCACCACCCCGGGTCTGATCAACGTCGACTTCGCCGACGTCAAGGGCGTCATGTCGGGTGCCGGCTCGGCCTTGATGGGCATCGGCTCGTCGCGCGGTGAGGGTCGTGCCATCAAGGCCGCGGAGGCCGCGATCAACTCGCCGCTGCTCGAGGCGTCGATGGAAGGCGCGCGCGGCGTGCTGCTGTCGATCGCCGGCGGCTCCGATCTCGGCCTGTTCGAGATCAACGAGGCCGCCTCGCTCGTGCAGGAGGCCGCACACATCGACGCCAACATCATCTTCGGCACGGTCATCGACGACTCGCTCGGCGACGAGGTCCGCGTGACCGTCATCGCCGCAGGTTTCGAGGGCGGGACGCCCGCCCGCCGTCCCGTCGAGGTGGGCCAGCAGCAACCGGGTCAGCAGTCGGGCCAGGGGCAGCAGCCGCAGCAGCAGCAGCAACAGCCGGCCGGTCGGCCCGGCGCGATCGGCGTCGCGCGTGCCGGCGAGCTCGGCCGTCCCGAGCGCGAGACCGTCGAACCCACCCCGGTGCGCGATCAGCCCCCCGTCGGCAACCAGCCGCCGGCCGCAGGCGGCAACGCACCTCGCAGCGTGGACATCGACGACGACGGTGACGACGACGTCGACGTGCCGATCTTCATGCGCCGTTGACGGCTCCGCACCGCCTGCTGCGCGCCCGCCGGGTCGTGACCACACGAGCCGGCGGGGTGTCCGCAGCTCCGTACGACAGTTTCAACCTCGCCGACCACGTCGGCGACGACCCGGCCGCAGTCGCCGCCAACCGGCGGCGGCTCGCGTCCGTCCTCGGGCTGCCGCCGGAGCGGTTCGTCTGGATGGAACAGATCCACAGCCGCAACGTCACGGTGGTCGACGGGCCGGTGCCCGAACCCGTTCCCGCCACCGATGCACTCGTCACGCGCGAGACCGGGCTCGCGCTCGTGACCCTCAGCGCCGACTGCGTGTCGATCCTGCTGTCCGACGAGGGGGCCGGGGTGATCGCCGCCGTGCACGCCGGCCGGGTGGGGGCGCGCATCGGGATCCTCCCGCGCGTGCTCGACGTCATGGTCGATCTCGGCGCCCGCCCCGATCGCATCGGCGCGCTGCTCGGACCCGCCGCGAGCGGCCGGCAGTACGAGGTGCCCGCGGCGATGAGGGCCGATGTCGAGGCACACCTGCCCGGCAGTGCGACCCGCACGAGCCGCGGTACTCCGGGCCTCGACCTGCGTGCCGGACTGCGCCGCCAGCTCGCCGACCACGGCGTGACCGCCGTGGTGGAGGATCCGCGCTGCACGATCGAGGACACCTCCCTGTTCAGCCACCGGCGCTCCGCCCCCACGGGCCGCTTCGCCTCGGTCGTCTGGCTCGAGGAGGGAACGGCGTGAGCGCCCCCACCTCCGAGGGCCGGCGCGACGAACTCGCCGGACGTCTCGCCGCCGTACGCGAGCGGCTCGACGCCGCGGCCCGCGCCGCCGGCCGTGATCCGTCGGACGTCGCGTTGCTGACGGTCACCAAGTTCTTTCCGGCCTCCGACGCCGTGCTCCTCCACGAACTGGGATGCGAACGCTTCGGCGAGTCCCGCGAGCAGGAGGCGAGCGCGAAGATCGCCGAGTTCCGGGAGAGCGTCACCGCGCCGGTCGAGTGGCACATGATCGGGCGGGTGCAGCGCAACAAGGCCCGTGCCGTCGCCCGCTGGGCGCACACGGTGCACTCGGTCGACAGTCTCCGTCTCGTGCAGGCCTTCGAGAAGGGGGTGCGAGCCGCCCTCGACGCCGGCGAACGCACCGCCCCGCTGCGGGCGCTGTTGCAGGTCAGCCTCGACGGCGACCGGGAGCGCGGCGGCGTGGTCGCCGAGGATCTTCCCGCCCTCGCCGAGGCGGTCGCCGCGTCCGAGGTCCTCGAACTCGGAGGCCTGATGGGAGTGCCGCCGCTCGGGTGGGAGCCCGAGCGGGCATTCGAGCAGCTGCACGACATGCATGCACGGTTGCTGCAGGACCACCCGGCTGCGGTGGAGCTGTCCGCCGGCATGTCCGGTGACCTCGAGCACGCGGTTCGATGGGGTTCGACGTGCGTGCGTGTCGGAACGGCGGTCTTGGGGTATCGACCGTTAGCCTGAATGACATCCGCCGCGCGAGGGAAAGGCGATCGATGAGCACACTCCACAAGTTCAAGGCGTACTTCGGGATGGTGCCGCTCGAGGATTACGAGGACGAGTACCTCGACGATCCGGCGAGCGGACGCCGCGACCGTGATCGCGACTACGGCGAGGCGCCCTACGGCGGCTACGCGCCGTCGCACCGCGACGAGTACGCCCCGTCGCACCGCGAGGAACCGGTTCGCGAGTTCGAGCACGACGAGTTCGACCGGTACGAGCCGGCACCGCGTCCTCGGGTCGAACCCATCACGGCCCGCAGCCCCCGTCCGGCGCCCACCCCGGCCCGCGCGGTCCCCAGCCGTGCACCACTGACGGCGGAGAGCCGGCTCGAGCGCGCCGAGCCCCGGCGTGGTGCGCTCTTCGACGAGGGAGGTCCGTTGTCCAAGATCACCACGTTGCGCCCCCGCGACTACAGCGAGGCGCGCACGATCGGTGAGCGTTTCCGCGACGGAACGCCGGTCATCATGGACCTCGTCGAGATGAGCAACGCCGACGCCAAGCGACTCGTCGACTTCGCGGCCGGGCTCGCCTTCGCGCTGCGCGGTTCGTTCGACAAGGTGGCCACGAAGGTCTTCCTGCTCTCGCCCGCCGACATCGACGTCTCCGCCGAGGAACGGCGGCGTATCGCCGAGACCGGCTTCTACAACCAGCAGTAGTCGACGCGCGCTGCGCGGACGTGCACACGGCACGTCCGTGGTGGCATGCCCGTCGCCGTCCCTCGAGCGTTCCGACACGCCCGGCCATGATGCAGATCACTGCAGGCCGGGCGTTTCGGTTTTGATCGACCCGTCCTCGTCGGGCATTGTGGGCAGGTGGCCGTTTTCGAGGTGCTGTGGTTCCTGCTGTTCATCTTCTGGCTTCTGCTGATCGGACGGATCATCGTCGAGTTCATCAGAACCTTCGCGCGGGAGTGGAAGCCGTCCGGCTTCGTGGTCGTCGTTCTCGAGGCGATCTTCACGGTCACGGATCCGCCGGTGAAGCTGCTGCGGAGACTGATTCCGCCGCTCAATCTCGGTGGTGTACGGCTCGATCTGTCCATCATGGTCTTGCTGTTCATCGTGTATTTCCTCATGGCATTCCTGCCCAGGGGCGGCGCAGCATGAGGCCTGCGTCCGACGTCGTGTCGGGCCGTCCCGGAGCTGCCGTGTGCCACAATGGAGTGCCGTATACAGTGGGTTTTGATACGCGTAACCCACTGTCGATTACTCAGAACGCCTGCTTGACCGCTTACTCGACGCGTGAAGGGATCCTTCCATGCCGCTGACACCAGCTGATGTGCACAATGTCGCGTTCAGCAAGCCTCCGATCGGGAAGCGTGGTTACAACGAGGACGAGGTCGACGCCTTCCTCGATCTCGTCGAGCAGGAGTTGACGAACCTCATCGAGGAGAACGCCGACCTGCGTCAGCGGGTCGCCGAACTCGACCAGGAGCTCGCCGAAGCCAAGAAGGCGCCGCGCAGCGCGTCGTCGTCCGCGCCGGCGGCCCCGTCCAAACCCGAACCCGCACGTGTCGTCGAGACACCCAAGCCGGAACCCGCTCCGGCGCCGGCTCCGGCACCCGCCCCGGTCGCCGCTGCGCCGTCGAGCGGCGACGCGAGCATGCAGGCCGCCAAGGTCCTCGGGCTCGCGCAGGAGATGGCCGACCGCCTCACCGGCGACGCCAAGGCCGAGGCCGAGGAGCTCGTGCGTAACGCCCGGACCAACTCCGAGCAGCTCGTCTCCGACGCCCGCACCCGCAGCGAGGCGATGATCGCCGACGCGCGGCAGAAGTCCGACGCGATGCTCGCCGATGCGCGGACCCGTTCGGAGACCCAGTTGCGTCAGGCCAAGGAGAAGGCCGACGCGCTGCAGGCGGACGCGGAGAAGAAGCACACCGAGATCATGGCCACGATCAACCAGCAGCGTTCGGTGCTGGAGGAGCGTATCGAGCGGCTCAAGACGTTCGAGCGCGAATACCGGGTGCGCCTGAAGTCCTACCTGGAGTCGCAGCTCGAAGAGCTCGAGCAGCGCGGTTCCGCCGTTCCGGTGGACGGTGGACAGGAAGTGTTCAACCAGTCCAACTCGTCGTCGTCGTTCGGATCGTCGTCCTTCGCGAAGGGCAACAGCTGACCGACGGTCTCTCCGGCTGGTGCTGTACGGCCTGGTGCTGTACCTCGGTAGAGGAGGAGCGTCGTGCTCGTCGTCACGCTGGTACTCGCAGCTGTCGGATTCGGTCTTCTCGTGATCGCGTTGATGACCGGTTCGGTGCTCTGGGCATGGGGTTGTATCGCGGTGTGCGTCGTGGGAGCGGTGCTCCTGCTGGCGAGCGCACTCGGCGGACGGAGTTCGGCCGAAGGTGAGTGGGCCGATCCCCGTTCCGTCGGGCAGGCCGGAGCCTCGGGCGGACGTCCCGGTCGGCGTGCACCGCGCCGGCGTCCCGGCGACCGGAATTCTTCGGATCGCTGAAGCGTCCTACAATATGCATCACCGAGCGTGAAGCTCGATCCCGCGATCGCGGGCGGCGTCGATCCGGCCATCACCGGGGAGCCTCCGGAAGAACGGCGACCTTGCCGGTCGCCCAGTAGAACCGGACGGGTGGGCCCGTCACAGCCCGAACGAGTGGCCGTCCCTCGGGACGTGCAAGCGGGGTGGTACCGCGGTGGCCGTGCACGCGCACGGCGATCGTCCCCGTGCCGAGACGTATCCAGGCACGGAGGAGCCACGCTGTGACCGAGAACCACGCTGCACCGGATCCCACCGCAGCAACCGCCGGCAGTACTGCCGGATATCCGCGCGTCGACTACGACCTGCCGCGCGATTCGGGTGTCGACTTCCCGGCGCTCGAAGAGCGTGTGCTCGCGCAGTGGGCCTCCGACGGTACCTTCGAGGCGTCGCTGCGCAACCGTGACGGCGCTGACGAGTTCGTCTTCTACGACGGCCCGCCCTTCGCGAACGGCCTCCCGCACTACGGGCACCTGCTCACCGGCTACGTCAAGGACGTCGTCCCGCGCTTCCAGACCATGCTCGGGAAGAAGGTCGACCGCCGCTTCGGCTGGGACTGCCACGGCCTGCCCGCCGAGCTCGAAGCGGAGAAGCAGCTCGGCATCAAGGACAAGTCCGAGATCGATTCGATGGGCCTGGCCGAGTTCAACGCCTACTGCAAGCAGTCGGTGCTGCGCTACACCGGTGAGTGGCGCGACTACGTCACCCGTCAGGCCCGCTGGGTCGACTTCGACAACGACTACAAGACCCTCGACCTCGACTTCATGGAGTCGGTCATGTGGGCGTTCAAGTCGCTGTACGAGAAGGGCCTGATCTACCAGGGCTTCCGGGTGCTGCCCTACAGCTGGTACGAGCAGACGCCGCTGTCGAACCAGGAGACCCGTCTCGACGACGCCTACAAGATGCGTCAGGACCCGGCGGTCACCGTCGACATGGTGCTGCGTGCACCCGGTTCCGAACTCGACGGCGCGTGCGCGCTCATCTGGACCACCACGCCGTGGACCCTGCCGTCCAACCTCGCGATCGCGGTGCACCCCGAGATCGAGTACGTCGCCGTGCGTGGCGCCGACGACAAGACCTACCTGCTCGCGCAGGATCGTCTCGGCCACTACGCCCGCGAACTCGGCGAGGAACCCGACGTGCTCGGCCGTTACCGCGGCACCGACCTCGTCGGTCTCGCCTACGAGCCGCCCTTCGACTTCTTCGCCGGCCGTGAGAACGCGCACCGGGTGATCGCCGCCGACTACGTCACCACCGAGTCCGGTACCGGAATCGTCCACCTCGCACCGGCTTTCGGTGAAGAGGACATGGAGTACTGCCAGCGCAACGGCATCGAGCTCGTGCAGCCGCTCGATCCGGGCGGCAAGTTCACCTCGATGGTGCCGCCGTACGAGGGCCTGCAGGTCTTCGACGCCAACCCGGTCATCATCAAGGACCTCAAGGCCGCCGGAAAGCTGTTGCGGCACGAGACCATCGAGCACTCCTACCCGCACTCGTGGCGGTCGGGTCAGCCGCTGATCTACATGGCGGTGCCGTCGTGGTTCGTCGCCGTCACCCGTTTCCGCGACCGCATGGTCGAGCTCAACCAGCAGATCACGTGGGTGCCCGAGCACATCCGCGACGGTCAGTTCGGCAAGTGGCTCGAAGGTGCCCGTGACTGGAACATCAGCCGTAACCGCTACTGGGGCAGCCCGATCCCGGTATGGATCTCGGACGACCCGGAGTACCCGCGCGTCGACGTCTACGGTTCGCTCGACGAACTCGAACGCGACTTCGGCGTGCGGCCCACCGACCTGCACCGGCCGATGATCGACGAACTGACCCGGCCGAATCCCGACGACCCGACCGGGAAGTCGACCATGCGTCGCGTCCCCGAGGTCCTCGACTGCTGGTTCGAGTCCGGCTCGATGCCGTTCGCCCAGGTGCACTATCCCTTCGAGAACCGCGACTGGTTCGACACGCACTACCCGGGCGACTTCATCGTCGAGTACAACGGGCAGACCCGCGGCTGGTTCTACACGCTGCACGTCCTGGCCACCGCGCTGTTCGACCGTCCTGCCTTCAAATGCGTTGCCGCGCACGGCATCGTCCTCGGCGACGACGGCCTGAAGATGAGCAAGTCGAAGGGCAACTATCCCGACGTCAACGAGGTCTTCGCCCGCGACGGTTCCGACGCGATGCGCTGGTTCCTCATGTCCTCGCCGATCCTGCGCGGCGGCAATCTCGTCGTCACCGAACAGGGCATCCGCGAGGGTGTGCGGCAGGCGCTGCTGCCGTTGTGGAACGCGTGGAGCTTCCTGCAGCTGTACGCGTCGAAGCCGGGCACCTGGCGGACCGATTCGACGAACGTGCTCGACCGGTACATCCTCGCCAAGCTCGCGCAGACCCGCGACGTCATCACCGAGGCGCTCGAGGCCGTCGACATCGCCGGGGCGTGCGACGAGCTGCGCACCTTCTGCGACGCGCTGACCAACTGGTACGTGCGCCGCTCGCGGAACCGGTTCTGGGACGAGGACACCGACGCGATCGACACCCTCCACACGGTGCTCGAGGTCGTCACGCGCCTGGCCGCGCCGCTGCTGCCGATGGCGTCCGAGGTGATCTGGCGGGGTCTGACCGGTGGCCGGTCGGTGCACCTGGCGGACTGGCCGGCGTCCGACGACCTGCCCTCGGATCCCGCGCTCGTCGCGGCGATGGACGAGGTGCGCGGGGTGTGCTCGACCGTGCTGTCGCTGCGTAAGGCCCAGAAGCTGCGCGTGCGACTCCCGCTGCCCGAGGTCACGGTCGCGACGCCGGGCTCGTCGCATCTCGATCCGTTCGTCGACCTCATCAAGGACGAGGTCAACGTCAAGCGGGTCGTGACCACCGACGACGTCGAGGCCCACGGCCGGTTCGAGGTGGTCGTCAACGCACGTGCCGCCGGTCCCCGTCTCGGCAAGGAAGTGCAGAAGGTCATCAAGGCCGTCAAGGCGGGCGACTGGACGCAGGCGGAGGACGGCACGGTCACCGCGGCCGGCATCGCCCTGCTGCCCGAGGAGTACACCAGCCGTCTCGTCGCGGCCGAGCCGGAATCCACCGCCGCGCTGCCGGGTGGCAACGGCCTGGTGGTCCTCGACACGACCGTCACCGAGGAACTCGAGGCCGAGGGCTGGGCCAAGGACCGCATCCGCGAATTCCAGGACGCGCGCCGCAACCTCGGCCTGGAGGTCTCCGACCGCATCTCGGTGCGGTTCGAGGTTCCGGCCGAACGCGCCGAATGGGCCGACCGCCACCGGGATCTGATCGCCGGCGAGATCCTCGCCACGACCTTCGAGCTCGGCGCCCCCGAAGGCGAGGCGATCGAACTCGGCGAAGGAACCCGCGCGTCCATCGTCAGGGCGTGACCGGGCCGGTGNCGAGCGTCCTTCCGGAAGCACCGACCTGCGGCCTCCCACCGGACGTGTGGGTGCGGCGCACTAGTCTCGACACGTGCCCGCTTCCGTGAGTCGGCGCTGGGTGTTGCACCTGGATCTCGACGCGTTCTTCGCGTCCGCCGAGCAGTTGACCCGGCCGACCCTGCGGGGCCGGCCGGTCCTCGTCGGTGGGCTCGGTGCCCGCGGGGTGGTGGCCGGCGCGAGCTACGAGGCCCGCGTCTACGGTGCGCGCTCTGCCATGCCGATGAGCCGGGCACGGCGCCTCGTCGGACCGGCGGCGGTCGTGCTGCCTCCGCGCGGAATCCTCTACCGCGAACTGAGCGGACTCGTCTTCGACACCCTGCGCGCCCGGATCCCGATCCTCGAGACCCTCTCTCTCGACGAGGCGTTCGCCGAACCTCTCGAACTCGCCGGCGCCGACGCCGACGAGGTCGAACGCTTCTGTTCCGAGTTACGCGAACACGTCAGGGAGAAAACAGGTCTCGTCGCCTCCATCGGGGCCGGATCGGGTAAGCAGATCGCGAAGATCGGGTCCGGTCTCGCGAAACCGGACGGGCTGCTCGTCGTCCGGCCCGAAGGCGAACTCCCGTTGCTGCACAGCCTGCCGGTGCGCAAGCTGTGGGGGATCGGTCCGGTGGCCGAGGACCGTTTGCGGCGACTCGGCATCGAGACCATCGGAGATCTCGCGGCGCTGCCCGTCGCCGAGGCGGCGTCGATCCTCGGCGGCACCATCGGGCCGGGACTGCACCGGCTCGCCAACGGATTCGACGACCGGCCCGTCGCGGAGCGCGCCGAGGCGAAACAGGTCAGCGCCGAGACCACCTTTCCCACGGACATCGTCGCGATGCCCGGACTGCGGCGGGCGATCGCCGCGTCCGCGACCGCCGCGCACACACGCCTGCGCAAGGACGGGCGTGCCGCCCGCACGGTGGTGCTCAAGCTGCGCAAGGCCGACATGTCGGTGCTCACCCGGTCGTCGACCCTGCCCTACGCCACCGAGGACATGCAGGTGCTCACCGCCGCCGCCCAGCGCCTCGCGCTCGATCCCCTCGAAATCGGCCCCGTCCGGCTCGTCGGGGTGGGCTATGCGGGTCTGTCCGCTATCGCGCAGGACACCCTGTTCCCTGAACTCGACCGGACGACGACCGAGGAGACCGGACCGGCAGAGGAGGACGACGAGGAGCGCGTCGCGGCGAGCGGACCGGCCACCCGGTGGACGCCGGGCGCCGACGTCTGCCATCCCGAATTCGGGCACGGATGGGTGCAGGGCGCGGGCCACGGCGTGGTCACCGTCCGCTTCGAGACACGCAGCACGGGTCCGGGACCAGCACGGACGCTCGACGAGAACGATCCCGACCTCGGCGTCGCCGACCCACTCGCGAGCCTGAACTGAAACATGTTCCCGGCGCCCTCATGGTCTTCTTACTACCGCCGGGTACTCTTGCGGGCGATCCGCTGCCGGATGACCGAGCACGACGAACACATCGTGCACGACCGAACGAGAAGGACGAGAAGTTGAAGCTTCGCAAGATCACCGTCGCCACCGTGGCGCTCGCCGCCGCCCTCACGATGTCCGCCTGCAGCTCGGACGACGGCGGTAGCTCCTCCGAGACGACCGCGAAGACCAGCACGACCACGACCGCCGCGGCTCCGGCCGTCGACTACCCGCCGGTGCCCACCGTCGAGGAGCTCAACGCCGACCTCGCGCGCGCCTTCGACCTGAGCGTCCCGGCCGCCGAGAAGACCGACCTGGTCCAGGGCGCCGAGGAGGATCCGGAGCTGATCAACATGGTCGCCCAGGCGGCCAACGACGCCGGCGTGCAGGTCAACGTCGTCGACGTGACCGACAACGAGAACGGCACGATCACCGCCGGTGTCGAGATGGCGCTCGCGGGCAGCGACCAGCCGTCCTTCGGAACGGTCGACTTCGTCGCCGAGGACGACACCTGGAAGGTGTCGAAGGACTACGCGTGCTCCATCGTCATCAACATGGCGCAGCTGCAGTCCCCGGCCTGCGCATGATGTAGTACTCGTCCCGAACGAACCGACGGCCGGCGCGGATCATCCGCGCCGGCCGTCGGCGTTCGTCCATCTTCCGGACTACCGATCCGGGGTGTTCCAGCCCACGCGGTCGACCTGCGACTGCGACAGGCGTGTTCCGCCGTCCGGCTCGACGTAGGTCTGATCGCCCCGCACCGTCAGTTCTCCGCCGACGGGCAGGGGGAGCGACGCGTCGATCGTCATCGACCCCTCACCGGCCATCGTGTACTGCTCGATGTCGAGACGGCCCTGCCCGTTCGGCAGCACCCAGGTGGACTCGCGCGGTGTCTGTTCGACCCTCACGTCGACCGTGATGCGGTCGTCCTCCCGCTCGACGAGCGTCGCCGTCCCGACCTGGTCGAGGGTGATGCCCGCGCTCATCACCTGCTGGTGGATCTCCCAGACCGCGCCCACCCCGACGGCTTCGTCCGGGAACGAGACGATGCGATAGACGGCCTGGTAGAAGGCCTGCTCGATCGCCGACCGTGCGATGTTCGCAGCATCGGGAGCGGGCTCGAGGCGCAGCGCACTGATCGCGCCGGTCGGCCCGATCGTCAGTCCGGCTCCGGAACCCTCGGCATCGGACAGTGCCGACCCGAGCGTCTCGTCCGGCGATGTCGCCGATCCGACGGTGATGTCGACCACGGTGCTCGGGTCCTCGTCGGAGACCGCTCGCTCGACCGTCGCCGAGAGCGGAAGGGTCAGCTCGGGAGTGGAGAAGTCCTGCTGCGGGTCGTCGCCGACGCGCTGGAAGACCTCGGATCGGGTGGTGAGGACGACGCTCTGCTGCACCCCCGCCTCGGGTGCGAGCCGCACCACCGATCGGGGTTCGGCACCGGGGTCGAGCACCGTCGTGGTCACCGCCGACACCGGCACCGTCACCTCCGTCGATGTCGCCGCCGTGACGGCGGGCGCGCCGTCCGAAGGACCACCGCAACCGGCGACGAGAGCGGAGAGGGACAGCACAGCCGCGAGGGCACACGGCCCCGAGCGGGGGAATCTGGACAGCGCAGGCACGCCACCCAGGGTAGCCACGACGGGAGTGGGAACCGCCGCGGTCGTCCGGTAGGGGATGATGGAGCGGTGACGAACGAAGCTTCCCGACCCGACCGCGACGCGGAGACGCCGGTTCCCGGTCGTGCCGACGAGCCGGCGCCGCCCCCCTCCGTCGGCCGGCGCATGCTGCGGCCGCTGCTGCTCGTGGCGCTCGTCGTCTACGTCGCGGATCTGGTGACGAAGGTGCTCGCCGTCCACTACATCGACCCAGCCGACCCGATCTCGATCGTCGGCGACACAGTCACCCTGACACTCGTCCGCAATCCCGGTGCCGCGTTCTCCATGGCCACGGGTATGACCTGGCTGCTCACGCTGGTCGCGATCGCCGTCGTCGTCGGCGTCGTGAAGATCGGCCGGACCCTGAGATCGCGGTGGTGGGCGCTCGGCCTCGCCCTCGTCCTCGGGGGAGCGCTCGGCAATCTCACCGACCGTCTGTTCCGCTCGCCCGGACCGCTGCAGGGCCACGTCGTCGACTTCGTGTCGGTCGGATGGTGGCCGGTGTTCAACGTCGCCGACTCGGCCATCGTGTGCGGAGCGATCCTGCTCGTGGCCCTGACCATCTTCGGCGTCGAACCCGACGGTGGCGCCTCGCAGGGCCCGGGCGCAGCGCCGGATGCGGACGAAACGAGAAAGGAATCACACCAGTGAGGGAAACCCGCGCGATGCCCGTACCCGACGGGCTCGACGGGATGCGTGTCGATGCAGGCCTCGCGCGCCTGCTCGGTCTGTCCCGGACCGTGGTCGCCACGCTCACCGAGGAGGGCGCCGTCGTGGTCGACGGCGCGGCGGTGGGCAAGTCCGACCGACTGTCCGCCGGCTCCTGGCTCGAGGTGGAACTGCCCGAGCCGCCCCGCCCCCTGACCATCGAGGCCCAGCCCGTCGAGGGCATGGAGATCCTCTACGCCGACGACGACATCGTCGCGGTCGACAAGCCCGTGGGTGTCGCCGCCCACGCGAGCGTCGGCTGGACCGGACCGACCGTGATCGGCGGCCTCGCCGCCGCCGGCTACCGGATCTCCACGTCCGGCGCCCACGAACGCCAGGGCATCGTGCACCGGCTCGACGTGGGCACCTCCGGCGTCATGGTGGTCGCGACGTCCGAACGCGCCTATACCGTCCTCAAGCGCGCCTTCAAGGAACGCACGGTCGACAAGCGGTACCACGCGCTCGTCCAGGGGCATCCCGACCCGAGCAGCGGCACCATCGACGCACCGATCGGCCGCCACCGCAGCAGCGACTGGAAGTTCACGGTCACCGCCGACGGCAAGCCCAGCGTGACGCACTACGACACGATCGAGGCGTTCCAGGCCGCGAGCCTGCTCGACATCCACCTCGAGACCGGTCGCACCCATCAGATCCGGGTGCACTTCTCGGCACTGCGTCACCCCTGCTGCGGCGACCTCACCTACGGAGCCGACCCGCGTCTCGCGGCGCGTCTCGGCCTCGAACGGCAGTGGCTGCACGCGTGCACCCTCGGGTTCTCGCACCCGACGCGCGGGCACTGGGTCGAGATCACCAGCAAGTACCCTCCGGATCTCGAACACGCGCTCGCCGTGTTGCGCAACGCCTGACCGATGGGACGTGTCCTGCCCTGGGCGGCGGTCGTCGTTCTCGTCGTCGCCGTGCTCGTCGCCGGGTGGACCTCACCGCCGCGGACGGCCCCCGTGGGGAGCGACACCCTCGGCCCCGACAACGGGGAAGTGGTCGCCGACTATCTGGCACGGGCCGCGGACAGCCTGACCGAGGCCGAAGCGGACGGAGACCTCGAGCACTGGGGACTGGTGTCGTTCACCGACGCCGTCGGCATCGACCGGGTCGTCGAACTCACCGACGAGGTGCGCGTGGCGCAGGTGCTCCTCCGTGTGCCGATCGACCGCGTCCAGACACCACTGGTGCCGGTCGCGGTGCCGGAGAACCCGGAGGCGGTGCGTCGTGCCCCTTCGGTCGCCGCGGGCCGGCTGAGCCTGGTGGAGTTCGGGACCGAACGCGCCGCGCGGGTCGGGGCGGTCTCCGCGCAGCGGCTCGCCGACGGCTGCGACTGCGTCGTCGCGGCGGTGCTCCGGGGTACTCCCGCACAGTTCCGGGCCGTCGCCGATGCCCCGGACGTGCGGGCCGTGGAGGTCCTGCCCGCCGACGCGATCGCGGGACGCTTCGCGGTGACCCCGCTGCTGCCCACCCACGTCGAGACGGTCGTGCCCGGCCCGGACGACGGGGAGGTGTGACGGTGCGGGGGATCCCGTCTCGAAACGACAGTGTTCGGAACGACAGTGTCTCGGAACGACAGTGTCCAGGAACGACAGTGTCCAGGAACGACAGCGCACCGGCGGCGTCGTAGGGTGATCCGGTGAGCGACTCGGGGGATCGGAACGACTCGGGGCAGCGGAACATCGTGCGCACCGGGGTGCTGTGCGGTCTGGGCGCCTACGGATTGTGGGGACTGTTCCCCGCCTACTTCGGCCTGCTCGAACCCGCCGGCGCCGTCGAGATCCTCGCGCACCGCGTGCTGTGGACCCTCGTGCTCATGCTGATCGTGCTGGGCGTCATGGGACGCCTCGGCACCCTGCGCGGCCTGTCGGCCCGCACCTGGGGCCTGGTCGCCGCGGCGTCCACCGCGATCGCGGTCAACTGGGGCGTCTACATCTACGGCGTCGTGTCGGGCCGGGTCGTGGAGACCGCACTCGGCTACTTCATCAACCCGCTCGTCAGCGTGGTGTTCGGTGTCCTGTTCTTCCGGGAACGACTGCGGCCGGCGCAGATCGCGGCGCTGGTGCTCGCGGTGTGCGCGGTGGTGGTCATCACCGTCGACTACGGCAGACCGCCGATCATCGCCCTGACCCTGGCGTTGTCCTTCGCGTCCTACGGGGTGATCAAGAAGGTCGTGCCGCTCGATCCGCGCACGTCCCTGACAGGTGAGGGGATCGTCGCGGCCCCGTTCGCGCTCGGGTACGTGATCTTCCTCGCGGTGACCGGCACCGGCACCTTCCTCGGGCACGGCATCGATCACACCGCCCTGCTCGTGTCGGCGGGGCTGGTGACCGCCGTACCGCTGCTGCTCTTCGGCGCGGCCGCGCAGCGGGTCCCGCTCGCGACACTCGGCATGCTGCAGTACCTCACGCCGAGCCTGCAGATGACGTGGGGTGTGGTCGTGCTCGGGGAGGACATGCCCGCCTCGCGGTGGATCGGTTTCGTCCTGATCTGGATCGCACTGGCGGTGTACAGCACGGACGCCCTCGTGCGGGCCCGTCGTCAGCGTGCCGTGGTCACCGCGGAGCCTCGCGCGGCTTAGACTCGTCTCTGCCCACAGACATCCCGGGAGAGGCACGCGTGGCTGACTCGTTCGTTCATCTGCACACCCACACCGAGTACTCGATGCTCGACGGCGCCGCGAAGGTCGGACCGTTGTTCAAGGAGGCCGAACGGCTGGGGATGCCGGCCGTGGGCATGACCGACCACGGAAACATGTACGGCGCCAGCGAGTTCTACAACGTCGCCAAGAAGTTCGGCATCAAGCCGATCATCGGCATCGAGGCGTACGTCGCGCCGGAGTCGCGCTTCTCCACCAAGCGTGTGCAGTGGGGCGATCCCGGCCAGAAGTCCGACGACGTCTCCGGCTCGGGTGCCTACACCCACATGACGATGGTCGCCGAGAACTCCACGGGCCTGCGGAACCTGTTCAAGCTGTCCTCCCTCGCATCGATCGAGGGCCAGCTCGGCAAGTGGGCTCGTATGGACGAAGAGCTCATCGCCCACCATCACGAGGGCATCATCGCCACGACCGGCTGCCCGTCGGGTGAGATCCAGACGCGCCTGCGCCTCGGCCACGAGCGTGAAGCCCTCGAGGCGGCCGCGAAGTGGCAGGAGATCTGGGGTAAGGACAACTTCTTCCTCGAGCTGATGGACCACGGCCTGTCCATCGAGCGCCGGGTGCGCGAGGGCCTGATCGAGATCGGCCGCAAGCTCGACATCCCGCCGCTCGTGACCAACGACTGCCACTACGTCACCAAGGATGCGGCCGCGAACCACGAGGCGCTGCTGTGCATCCAGACCGGTAAGACCCTCTCCGATCCCACCCGGTTCAAGTTCGACGGCGACGGCTACTACCTCAAGTCGGCGCAGGAGATGCGCGAGCAGTGGGACCGCGAGGTGCCGGGCGCGTGCGACAACACGCTGCTCATCGCCGAGCGGGTGCAGTCCTACGAGGACGTGTGGACCCACCGCGACCGGATGCCGATCTTCCCGGTGCCGGAAGGGGAGACGCAGGCGAGCTGGTTGCACAAGGAGGTCATGCGCGGTCTCGACCGTCGCTTCCCCGCCGGCCCGCCCCGCGAGTACGTCGAGCGCGCCGAGTACGAGATCAGCGTCATCAACCAGATGGGCTTCCCTGCTTACTTCCTCGTCGTCGGCGACCTCATCAACCACGCCCGCGAGGTCGGCATCCGCGTCGGCCCCGGCCGTGGTTCGGCCGCCGGTTCGCTCGTCGCCTACGCGATGGGCATCACCAACATCGACCCGATCCCGCACGGTCTGCTGTTCGAGCGGTTCCTCAACCCCGAGCGCGTGTCGATGCCCGATATCGATATCGACTTCGACGATCGCCGCCGCGGTGAGATGGTGCGCTACGCCACCGAGCGGTGGGGCAACGACAAGGTCGCCCAGGTCATCACGTTCGGCACCATCAAGACGAAGGCCGCGATCAAGGACTCCGCGCGAGTGCAGTTCGGCCAGCCCGGATTCGCGATCGCCGACCAGATCACCAAGGCCCTGCCTCCGCCGATCATGGCGAAGGACATCCCGGTCTCGGGTATCACCGACCCGAGCCACGAGCGGTACAAGGAAGCCGCCGAGGTCCGCCAGCTGATCGAGTCCAACCCGGACATCAAGAAGATCTACGACACCGCGCTCGGTCTCGAGGGCCTGATCCGCAACGCCGGCGTCCACGCCTGCGCGGTGATCATGTCGTCCGAGCCGCTCATGGACGCGATCCCGCTGTGGAAGCGCGCGCAGGACGGCGCGATCATCACCGGCTGGGACTATCCGTCCTGCGAGGCCATCGGCCTGCTGAAGATGGACTTCCTCGGTCTGCGCAACCTCACCGTCATCGGCGACGCGATCGAGAACATCAAGGTCAACCGCGGGATCGATCTCGACCTCGACACCCTCCCGCTGGAGGATCCGGCGACCTACGAACTGCTCGCGCGCGGCGACACGCTCGGCGTGTTCCAGCTCGACGGCAGCGCCATGCGCGACCTGCTGCGCCGCATGCAGCCCACCGGCTTCGAGGACATCGTCGCCGTGCTCGCGCTGTACCGCCCCGGCCCGATGGGCATGAACGCGCACAACGACTACGCCGACCGCAAGAACGGGCGGCAAGAGGTCAAGCCGATCCATCCCGAGCTCGAGGAACCGCTGAAGGAGATCCTCGCCGACACCTACGGCCTGATCGTCTACCAGGAGCAGATCATGCAGATCGCTCAGAAGGTGGCCGGTTACTCGCTCGGACAGGCAGACCTGCTGCGTCGCGCGATGGGTAAGAAGAAGAAGGAGATCCTCGACGAGGCCTACGACGGCTTCGCGCAGGGCATGAAGGACAACGGCTTCTCGCAGGCGGCGATCACCGCGCTGTGGGACACCGTTCTGCCCTTCGCCGGCTACGCGTTCAACAAGTCGCACGCCGCCGGTTACGGTCTCGTCTCGTTCTGGACCGCCTATCTCAAGGCGAACTACCCGGCCGAGTACATGGCCGGTCTGCTCACCTCCGTGGGTGACGACAAGGACAAGGCCGCGGTCTACCTGTCCGACTGCCGCAAGATGGGCATCACCGTGCTGCCGCCGGACGTCAACGAGTCGCACACCAACTTCATGTCGGTGGGCGAGGACATCCGGTTCGGCCTCGGCGCCGTCCGCAACGTCGGCACGAACGTCGTCGCCTCGATCATCAAGGGGCGGGAGGAGAAGGGCCGCTACACCGACTTCTCCGACTATCTCAACAAGATCGACACCGTCGCGTGTTCGAAGAAGGTCACCGAATCCCTCATCAAGGCAGGCGCATTCGACTCGCTCGGACACCCGCGCAAGGGATTGATGCTCGTCCACGCCGACGCGATCGACGCGGTGATGAGCACGAAGAAGGCCGAGGCGATCGGCCAGTTCGACCTGTTCGGCGGCGACGACGCCGACGAGTCCGTCGCCGCGGTGTTCAACGTCCGCATCCCCGAGGAGGAATGGGACACCAAGCACCGCCTCGCCCTCGAACGGGAGATGCTCGGCCTCTACGTCTCCGGGCACCCGCTCAACGGCGTCGAGCACGTCCTCGCGTCGCAGGCCGACACCCAGATCCCCGCGATCCTCGAAGGCGCGCTCAAGGACGGCAGCCAGGTCACCGTCGGTGGCATCCTCGCCTCGGTGAACCGGCGCATCAACAAGAACGGTCTCGCGTGGGCGTCCGCGCAGCTCGAGGACCTCACCGGTGGCATCGAGGTGTTGTTCTTCCCGCAGTCCTACGCCGTCTACGGCATGGACGTCGTGGAGGACTCGGTGGTGCTGGTCAAGGCCCGGGTGTCGATCCGCGACGACCGGATCTCCCTGATCGCCAACGATCTCGTCGTCCCCGACCTCTCGCAGATCGGGGTCGCGAAGCCGGTGTCGGTGTCGATGCCCACCCGGTTGTGCACCCCCGACAAGGTCGGTGCCCTCAAGAACGTGCTCACGCGCCATCCCGGCTCGTCCGACGTGCACGTGCGGCTCATCACCGGCAGCAAGGTCACCGTCCTCAAGCTCGACGACAGCCTGCGGGTCGAACCGTCGTCGGCGCTGATGGGCGACCTCAAGGCCCTGCTCGGACCGGGCTGCCTGGCCACCTAGCGGTCCGCCGCGCGGCGCGAGCCCTTCGGTGAGCGCCGCGCGGGAAGCCGGGTTGGCCGGTGCGGCTAGGAACGGAGTGCGTGTTGCTGGATCCTGCGGACCCACCACACGACGACGGTGACCGCAGCGGCACCGAGCACGGCGCTCTGGGCGCTGGTGGTGACGACGAGGACCACGAGCAGGGTGAGAAGCCCCGAAGCGAGTGCTTCGAGCTTGTACAGGGGCCAGATCGTGCCGGCGATGTCCACACCGTCGGTGCGCTCACGTCGTATCCGGGTATCGAGCACGGACATCGCGGTGCACCTCCTGTAGGCAGAGCGGCTGTAGGCCGGGCGGAATCCTTTCTTCAGGATAGGCGCAGGGAAGAGTTCGGGCCACCGAACTCCACGATCGGGCGACGACTGTCACAACGATTGTGTTGACTGGTCGGTATGCCACTGCACGGAGAATACGAACCGAGTCCCGTCGAATGGAGCGCCAAGCAGGTCGAGGAGTACGAGTCGTCGGGCGGAACCCGCGGCACCACCCTCCAGGGTCGGCCGGTCATCATCCTGACCACGGTCGGCGCCAAGTCCGGCAAGCTCCGCAAGATCCCTCTCATGCGAGTCGAGCACGAGGGCAGGTATGCCGCCGTCGCCTCGCTCGGCGGTGCACCGAAGCATCCCGTCTGGTACCACAACATCGTCGCGAATCCGCACGTCGAGGTGAGGGACCGCACCGAGGTGTGGGACATGACCGCCCGCGAGGTCCACGGTGAGGAGAAGGCGCAGTGGTGGGAACGTGCCGTCGAGGCGTTCCCGCCCTACGCGGAGTACCAGGAGAAGACCGATCGCGAGATTCCCGTCTTCGTTCTCGAGCCGGTCGAGCGCTCGTAGATCGAGCACGCTCGGACGGACTGTGCTGCCACCCCCTCGATGCGGGTCCCGCCGTGGTGGGCGAATCGGGGGAGTGGCAGCATTGACGGGTGACCTCCACTTCGCGAACAGCAGAACCGATGACTGTGACCGCCGTGCCCTGCGCGGCCGACATCGATGCGGCTGCCGAGCGAATTTCGGAGGCGGTCGCCCCGACGCCGCTCGAGCACAGCCCCCGGCTCTCGGCCCTCGTGGGAGCCAATGTCTACCTCAAGCGTGAGGACCTCACCCGTGTGCGGTCCTTCAAGCTCCGCGGGGCGTACAACGCCATGGCGCAGCTCGACGCGGCCGAGCGCGCCGCGGGCGTCGTCACGGCCAGCGCCGGCAACCACGCGCAGGGCGTCGCCTACGCGTGCCGGGTGATGGGAATCCAGGGCCGCATCTACGTGCCCACCCGCACTCCCAAGCAGAAGCGCGACCGGATCCGTGTTCACGGCGGCGACAGCGTCGAACTCATCGGTGTCGGCGACACCTTCGACGCCGCGGCCGCGGCCGCCGCCGACGATGCGATCCGCACCGGGGCGACGATGATCCCGCCCTTCGACGACGCCCGCACCGCTGCCGGGCAGGGCACCATCGCGCGCGAGATCCTCGAGCAGCTCGACGGCGATCTCGACGTGGTGCTCGTCCCCGTGGGCGGGGGCGGCCTCATCGCCGGTGTCGCCGCCTATCTGCGCGAGCGGTCCCCACGCACGTCGATCGTCGGTGTCGAACCGGCCGGCGCAGCATCGATGACCGCCGCGCTGGTCGCGGGCGGTCCCGTCACGCTGCCGGAGGTCGAGCCGTTCGTCGACGGCGCTGCGGTCAAGCGGACCGGCGACGTCCCCTACGCCGTCGTGTCCGAACTCGGTGCCGAGGTCGTGTCCCATTCGAGCCTGCCGCTCGTGGCCACGCTGCGCCGGGAGGGGCTCGGTCGGGCCCCGTTCGGGATGACCCAGATCGACGAGGGTGCGCTGTGCACCACGATGCTCGATCTGTACCAGAACGAGGGCATCATCGCCGAGCCCGCCGGCGCCCTGTCCGTCGCTGCCCTCGAGTCGATCTCGGTGCAGCCCGGAGCGAACGTGGTGTGCCTGGTGTCGGGCGGCAACAACGACGTCTCGCGCTACGGCGAGATCATCGAGCGGTCGCTCGTCCACCGCGGGCTCAAACACTATTTCCTCGTGGACTTCCCCCAGGAACCCGGCGCGCTGCGCCGGTTCCTGGACGAAGTCCTCGGACCGGACGACGACATCACCTTGTTCGAGTACGTCAAGCGCAACAACCGGGAGACCGGTGCTGCCCTCGTCGGTATCGAACTGGGTGCTGCAGAAGACCTTTCGGCCCTGCTCAATCGCATGGATGCGTCGCCGATCGACGCGCAGCGACTCGAGCCGGGGTCGCCGGCCTACCGTTACCTCACCTAGTCGGAGCCGCTACCAGGGCGAGCACACCAGCCAGGGGCCGAACCAGAAGCAGTCGGGACGCCAATGATTGTCCCAACGGCGATCCCAGTCCTTGTTGTGGTGCTTGCCGTGGTCGCGATCCCTCTTGTGATCGTTCTTGTGGTGCTTGTCGTAGTCTCGGTGGTCGTGGTTGACGGCGACGACGCCAGGGGAGGTGTCGACCACCGGTGACGCCGAGGCGACCCCCGCAGGGGCGAGGACGAGTGCGGTGCTGAGGAATACGCTCGCCAGAATCTTCTTGGGTTGCATGGTGATTCACCTCGAGAATTCGACGGTACTTGAGACGGTACTCGCCCACTCGTGGCATAATCAACGACTTTTTCGCCTGACGAACGTTTATCGGCGGGGCGTCTCGGGAGCCTCCAGGACCGCGAACGACCAGCCCGGGATCAGTACTGCGGACTCGGTGCGGTTGACCACCGGTTCGTCCCACCAGAGCAGCGGTTTCCCGCCGACCGGCACGGTGACGGGATCGGGTCCGAGATTGCACGCCACCCGCAGCGCACCGCGGTGTACGACGAGCCATTTCTCGTCCTCGTCGTACGTCACGTGCACGTGCTCGAGCCAGGGATCGGTGAGCTCGGCGCGGTCCCGCCGCAGCGCGATGAGCGCGCGGTAGCACTCCAGCAGCCGGGCGTGCCCGTTCTCGTCGCGTTCGTCCCAGCGCAGCTTCGAGCCGGTGAAGGTCTCCGGAGCCTGCGGGTCGGGTACGTCGGCGGCGTCCCAGCCGTGTTCGGCGAACTCGCGCCGGCGACCCTCGACCACGGCCGCGGCGAGTTCCGGTTCGGGATGCGACGTGAAGTACCGGAAGGGCGTGCTCGCACCCCACTCCTCGCCCATGAACAACATCGGCGTGAACGGGGATGTGAGCACGAGCGCAGCCTTGAGGGCGAGCTGACCGGCTTCGAGATAGGCACCCGGCCGGTCGCCGAGCGCCCGGTTGCCGACCTGATCGTGCGTGCAGGTGTAGGCGACCAGACCGCTCGCCGGCGTGCGCCGGGTGTCGAGCGGGCGCCCGTGGACCCGGCCGCGGAAGCTCGAATACGTCCCGGCGTGGAAGAAGCCGTGCCCGAGCGTGTACGCGAGGCAGTCCAGGGAACCGAAGTCGCCGTAGTAACCCTGCCGTTCACCGGACACCGCCGCGTGGATCGCGTGGTGGACGTCGTCGGCCCACTGCGCGTGCAGTCCGTATCCACCGCCGGGACGGGGAGTGATCAGCTTCGGATCGTTGAGGTCCGATTCGGCGATCAACGACAGGGGACGACCGAGATGGGCGGACAGGCGGAACGTCTCGACCGACAGTTCCTCGAGGAGGTGTGTGGCGGTGTGGTCGATCAGCGCGTGCACGGCGTCGAGCCGGAGCGCGTCGATGTGGAACTCGCGGAACCAGCGCAGCGCATTGTCGAGGATGTACCTGCGCACCTCCCCGGATCCGGGACCGTCGAGGTTGATGTTGTCGCCCCAGATTCCCGGCGCCGCGGAGAGATAGGGGCCGAAGCGCCCCAGATAGTTCCCCGACGGACCGAGATGGTTGTAGACGACGTCGAGTGCCACTGCCAGTCCGCGCGCGTGGGCGGCGTCGACGAAACGCTGCAGGGCGTCGGGGCCGCCGTAGGGTTCGTGCACCGCGTACCAGAGCACGCCGTCGTAGCCCCATCCGTGGGTGCCGTTGAACGCGTTGAGCGGCATGAGTTCGACGAACTCGACACCGAGATCCACGAGTTCGTCGAGACGGTCGATCGCCGAGTCGAGCGTGCCCTCGGGGGTGAAGGTCCCGACGTGCATCTCGTAGACGATGCTTCCCGTCAGTTGTCGGCCGGTCCAGCCGCGGTCGGTCCACTTCGTCTCGTCGAGCGCGTGAAGCTGCGACGGCTCGTGCACGCCCTCCGGCTGACGCGGAGATCGCGGGTCGGGAAGGACCGTCCCGGTGTCGTCGTCGAGCACGAAGCCGTATCGGGTGTCGGGAGCGACGTCGACGGTGGTGCGCCACCAGCCGTCGTCGCGTTGCATGTCGTGGAGCCGTCCGTCGGCGAACAGCCGGACGGACGACGGGACCGGAGCCCAGACCTCGAAGGTGTGCACTCGACCAGCATGCCGTGTCGACGGCGTCGGTGCAGGGGATGGCGCCGACCGGCGTCCCACCCTGCCGCGCGTCAATTTTGTTGCAGCTGCAATGCACTCGATACTGGGGGAGTGAACCCGAATCCCGAGCGAGCCCGCCGACGGTACACCTCACCGTTGCGGGAGGAAGCGGCCCGCCGAACCCGCGAGACGATCCGCGACGCCGCAGCGCGGCTGTTCGTTCGCGACGGCTACGTCAGCACCACCGTCAAGAACATCGCGGACGAAGCGGGTGTGGCGGTGCGGACGGTGTTCACCGCCTTCCCCGGCGGCAAGGCGGAGATCTTCCGCGAGGCGCTCGATCACGCGGTGACCGGCGACGGCGATCCGCGCGCGGTCGCGGCGGCGGATCCGGAACCGTCCCACGTCAGCGGCGCGGTCTCGCATGTCGACCTCGTGGTCGAGCAGGTGGTCCGCTACGGCACCGCGATGCTCGAACGCGCGGGCGGGCTGCTCATGACCTCCGTGGAATCATCGGGGGCGGACCCCGACATGCGTCGTTTCGCCGCGGACGACGCGAAGGCGACGGCCGAGAACGCCCGCACCCTCGCGGAAGGACTCGAACACGCCGGCTGGCTGCGCGAGGACGTCACCGTCGAGCACGCGGCCGATGTCCTGTTCACCCTGAGTTCCCCGCAGGTGCACGCGTTGCTGAGACGGGATCGCGGATGGGACGTCGACCAATACCGTCAGTGGCTCTCGGGGACGCTGCGCGCGACGCTGTTGCGGCGAACGGCGCCGTGACGGAGTCGGTTCAGTCGTCACCGCGGTCGTCGAGGTAGAGCCACTCGCCGTCCTCCCGCACGAACCGGCTGTGCTCGCGCATCGAATCGGGCACCCCGTCCGCCGTCCAGTGCGCGCGGAAGTCCACCGTGCCGGTGGTGTGCAGGAATCCGCCTCCGGTGGTGTGCAACACCTCGAGACCGGTCCAGCGCTGACCGGGGTCGAACTCGATCGAGCGCGGACGCGTGGACGGGTGCCAGGTACGCAGCAGGTGCGCCGCATCGCGCGTCGCGAATGCCGTGTACCGCGAACGCATCAGCCGTTCGGCGGTGGGCGCGCTCGCACCGGCCAGCAGCGGCCCGCAGCATTCGGACAGGGGAACGCCGCGACCGCACGGGCACGGGGAGTCCGGGCGGGTGTCGGTGCTGCGGTCGGCTCTGCTCATGGCCACAGTGTCCCCCGAGGGGCTCGGTCGGCCGACCGCGGGGCGGTGGCTGTGGGAGCGGACGATCACCGAGTGCGAATGATGTTCTCGGACCGCGCGCTCCGGAGCGCTCCATGATGCAGAATGCCGAACATGAATGCGCAGCGCTATGTCGGGGTCGTGGGGCCGGGTGAAGCCACGCCCGAACAGCGACGCCTCGCCCGCCAGGTCGGGGGACTCCTCGCCGGACGCCGGGCCGTCGTGGTCACCGGCGGTCTTGGTGGGGTGATGGCGGCAGCCTGCCGTGGCGCTGTGGAAGCCGGTGGGACGACCCTCGGCCTGCTTCCCGGAGACGACCGTGCCGAGGGCAATCCCTATCTGACGGTGGCCGTTCCCACGGGCCTCGGAGAGATGCGCAACGCGTTGCTCGTGCGCAGCAGCGACGCGTTGATCGCGGTGGGTGGAAGCTGGGGCACCATGAGCGAGATCGCGCTCGCCGTCCGCATCGGTGTGCCGGTCATCGCGATCGGAGGCTGGCGGATGCCCGCCGCGGGAGTGCTCGACGTCGAATCGCCCGCCGAGGCCGTCGAGTGCCTGCACGCACTGCTGTGGCGCAAGGACCCGGTATGAGCCGACCGTGACACGACAGTAGGCAGGACCCAGCAGACACGACGATGCCCGCCGATCCGGATCGGCGGGCATCGTCTGTTGTGGGCTTTTGTGGAGCAGGCCCTACGAGCCGGAGTTGGCGAGCTCGTAACGGCGGCGGTACTCCTCCTTGGATGTCTCGCTGATGTCGACGTCGGTGGCGCGGGCGCGAAGGGCGCCGACGGTGGCCTCCTCGCGCGGGATGTGCTTGAACGGATCCCAGCCGAAGAACTTCGCGGCGTTCGCGAAGGTGATCTTGTCGATCTCCTCGTCGGTGCACTCGCACGCGTCGAGTTCCTCTTTGAGCATCTCGGGGGAGTTCGGCCACGTCGAGTCGGAGTGCGGGTAGTCGCATTCCCACGCGATGGTGTCGACGCCGAGCCTGTGACGGTTGTTGAGCCCGCTCGGCTCGGTGATGTAGCAGGCGAGGAAGTTCTTGCGCCACACGTCCGTCGGGCTCATCCCGGCCGGCAGGAAGCTGGTGCCGGTCCAGGACTGGTTGACGATGTGCCGGTCGAGACGGTCGAGCCACGGGGCGACCCATCCGACCCCGCCCTCGCTCATCGCGACCTTCAGATCGGGGAACTTCTGGAAGGCGCCGCTGAGCATGATGTCGGTCGCCGCAATGGTGGAGATGAGCGGCGTGAGGATCATCATGTCGTCGATGTTGAAACCGGCCGGGCGCTTGACCAGGTTGATGCCGCCGCCGATGTGCAGGGACAGCACGATGTCGTGCTCGACGCACGCCTTGAAGATCGGGTCCCAGTGCCCGGACTTGAAATCGGGATAACCCTCACCGACGCCGTACGGCGTCTCCGGGATGCTGATCGACCGGCATCCCATGGCGGCGATGCGCTCGATCTCCTTCACCGATTCATCGGCATCGTAGAACGGGACGATGCCGATGGGGATGAACCGCCCCGGGTGGGCGTCCGGGACCTCGCCGACGACCCAGTCGTTGAACGCTTTCAGGGCGGCGAGGGAGAGTTTCTTGTCGGGCAGGCTCGCCAGGTGGGTGCCGGCGAAGCCGGGGAAGGTGGCGAACAGGGTCGCGGCGAGGGTGCCGTTGGCGTCCATGTCGCGCACCCGCAGGTCCATGTCGTAGACGCCCGGCCGCATCTCGGCGTAGCCGGTGGGGTCCATGCCCCATTCGTGCTTGGGCCACGAGACGACCGCGTTGAGGCCGGAACTGCCGACAACGGTGCCCTGGAACTGCCAGGCCTGCACAGTGGGGTTGCGGGGATGGGCGGTGAGTTTGGGAGCCTGGTCCATCAGGCTCTTGGGGAAGTGCTTCTCGAAGATGTCCGCGGGTTCGACGACGTGGTCGTCGATGCTGATCATCACCATGTCTTCGGTTTTCATCGAATCCTCTCCCTGGGCTGCGCAAAGGTCCTGCCGGCGTCGGCGCTCGCGATGAGAACTACATTTCCGTATTCGAGAACATAAATCAAGGATCGCTGCGTATCGGATGGATTCCGTAGGTGACGATCCCGAATCCACCCCTCGTCGGGATCGGATCCCGCTCGGAAATCGCGGCATTGTTGCATGATTCGCCGAAGACCGGAGCGGTGTCGGAACCTTCGATGGAGAGAATGTAATTCTCCATTTCGTGATCGACTGCGCCGAGGGGTGACGCATGTCCAGTTCGACGGGTGTGCCGGGGTGGTTCGACGATCGAAAATGACAAGAATGCTTGACATAAAATGACAAGCAGAGTTTACTTCTGATGTGACCGACACACCGAGGAGCAACCGGGTCCGCGAATTCCGCAAGAAAGCGGGACTCACCCAAGCCGCGCTCGGCGACGCGGTCGGCGTCAGCAGACAGAGCATCGTCTCGACGGAGAAGGGGGACTACGCGCCCAGCGTGTACCTCGCTCTGCGTCTCGCCCTCAGACTCGACAGCACGGTCGAGGAACTGTTCCCGCTCACCACCAAGGAGCCCTCATGACGGTCTTCGTGAAAACCGCGCGCTTCATCGGCGATCTGGACGACGAGTTCTACCGCGACGAACGTCAGCGAGACGTCTGGAACGAAGCATCGGCGGTGGGATTCCAGTTGTCCCTGTGGATCGCGCTGGTGGCGGCGGCGCTGCTCCCGTGGCTCGCCGGCCGCCCCGGGGCGTGGACGGCACTGGGCATCCTCGTGGCCTGGTTCGTCGTGTCGATCGTGACCCAGTTGTACGCGCGGCAACGCGACGTCGACCTGTACGCCACCGCGAAACTGTGGCGACCCCGCAGTGCCGCCGCCGCCGCGCTCTATCTCGTCGGCGTCGCCGGCATCTTCCTCCGCCTGCGTTACGAAAGCCATCCTTTCGAGAACGACGCCGCGACCTGGGCGGGGCGCGTCGTCGGCGCGGCGGTCGCCATCGTCCTCGCAGGACTGGTTCTCGCCTGGAGCCGGCGACGCACCCAGCGGCGACTCGACGCGGAAGAAGCGCTCGACGCGCTCGAGGACTAACGCGCGCGGACCAGCGCCGCGACCGGCAGGGAGTCGAGCAGATCGGCGACCCGCACCCGACCGGTGAAGGAGCGTCCGGTCAGGGCATCCGACCAGTCGCCGTCCGGCAGGTCGACGGTGGTGTCCTTCCACCCCGAGTGCGACAGCGCCACGGTGCGGCGGGAGGCCACTGCGAGTACGTCGAGGTCGTCCGGCGCCGGACCGCGGCCGAATGCGAGCAGGTGCTCGGCGGCCGGTCCGGTGGCGAGGACCGGAACGTACGCCCCGCCGACGAAGCTCGCCGGTCGTTCGCGGCGCAACCGGAGCGCGGTGCGCACGATCGTGAACTTCGCCGGCGCCGAATCGAGGTCGTCGAGCAGCCGCCGTCGGGCGTCGAAATCCACCGGTCGCCGGTTGTCCGGGTCGACGAGCGAGTCGTCCCACAGTTCGGTGCCCTGATAGACGTCGGGGACGCCGGGGCCGAGCAGTTGCAACAGTTTCTGGCCGCACGAGACGGCAGCGACGTGCGGTTCGACCTCGGTGACGAATCCGGTGAGCTCACCCGCGACCAGCCCGTCGAAGACCGCGTCCAGCCACCGGTCCACCGCGGTCTCGAATTCCTCGTCGACCTCGGTCCACGTGGTTCGGGTTCCGTTCTCCCGCAGCGCCTTCTGCGCGTAGGCATGTACCCGTTCGCGCAGCCCCTCGGTCACCACTCCGTCGAGCGGCCAGACTCCGAACAGGGTCTGCCACAGGAACAATCCGATCGCCGGATCCGGTGCGGGCGCCGACTCGTTCCACGACCCGAGCCGACGGGACCACTCGTCGGCCACCTGCGAGAGCACGCCGATCCGCGCCCGGACGTCCTCGCTGCGTTTGGTGTCGTGGGTCGACAGGGTGGTCATCGCCCGCGGCCAGTGCCGTGCCCGCTGGGTCCACGCGAGGTGGAACTCGGCCGGGGTGGCCGAGAAACGGCCGGGTTGCCCGCCCACCTCCTGCAGCGAGATCAGCCGCGCCGCCCGATAGAACAGGCAGTCCTCGACCGCCTTGGCCGTCGCGGCACCGCACACCTGGCCGAAGCGGGCCGCGGCCTCACCACCGAGGGCCATCGCCCGGGCGAACACCGCGAGCGCGGGATCGAGCGCGGGCTGCGCCCGCGCGAGGTCGCCGACGATGCGCGGCACCAGGGTCGCGAGGGGCGCGTAGTCGGCGCGGTAGACGGGAAGCTGTGCGGCGACGGCGATCACGGCCTCGCGCAGCGCCGCGTCGTCGCACCCGGTGTCGCCGGTCTCGCGTCGAATCGCCCGCACGAGGCGGCGCACCTCGGGTGCGAGCCCGCTGCCGAGCACCGATCGTTTGAGGTCGTGTTCGCGGGCGTGCAGCCACGGCGCGTCGCCTTCGGCGCCGGTGAACCTGCGCGACAGGGCGTTCAGCTCCGTCTCGCCGGCCGGATCGACGAACACCGTCGACAGTTCGCCGAGTGCGTCGTATCCGGTGGTGCCGTCCACCGGCAGCGTCGCATCCAGCGGTTCGGCGTCGCCGAGGATCTTCTCGATCACGAGCCACCGATCGGGGCCGATCACCTCGCGCAGGCGCGCGAGATAGCCGGCCGGATCGGCGAGACCGTCCGGATGGTCGACGCGGATCCCGTCGACCAGATCGTCGGCGATCCACGACGCGACCTGCTCGTGCGTCGCGTCGAACACCGCGGGATCCTCCACCCGCACCGCGGCGAGATCGTCGACGGTGAAGAAGCGGCGGTATCCGATCAACCCCGAGTTCCACGCCACGAGCCGGTAGGCCTGCCGCGCGTGGACCTCCTCACCGGTGCCCTCGTCGGTCCCGGGAGCGATCGGGAATCGCTTGTCGTAGTAGGCGAGCATCGGCTCGTCGCCGGAGCGGTCGACGGTCAGTTCCTGCACGGCGTCGTCCGATCCGAGCACCGGCAGAGCGATCCGGCCGTCCACACCGTTGTCATCGGCGAGGTCGAGATCGAAGAACGACGCGTAGCGGGATCCGGAGCCGTGCTTCAGGACGTCCCACCACCACGCGTTCTGGCGTGGGTCGGCCACCCCGACATGGTTGGGGACGATATCGACGACCAGCCCCATGCCCCGTGCGCGTGCCTCCCGCGACAGCCGTTCCAGGCCCTCGCGTCCCCCGAGCGACTCGGAGACCGTACCGGGGTCGACCACGTCGTATCCGTGGGTGGAGCCGATCGTCGCGCTGAGGACGGGGGAGAGGTAGACGTGCGAGACACCCAGGGCGTCGAGATAGTCGAGCAGGGCGACGGCGTCGGCGAAGGTGCACTCGTCGCCGCGCATCTGGAGTCGGTAGGTGGACAACACCGGCGCAGTATTCCCCGCGCCGGTGCCGCTCACACCTGCCGACTCCGCACCTCCGGTGGTCACCGGGTCTTCCGGAGCACCAGCACCGAGCGGGCCTGCACCCGGACCGGCTTACCGGCGACGACGATCTCCTCGCGCAGACCGTCGGGAACGTCGGTGTCGAGCGCGACCGTCCACTCCTCGGCGTGCGGGCCGTCGGGGGTGACGAACTCGATCGGTTCGTGATGGGCGTTGAAGCACATCAGGAACGAGTCGTCGACGACGCGCTGTCCCCGCTGATCGGGTTCGGGGATGCCCTCGCCGTTGAGGAAGACCGCGAGCGATTTGCCGAAACCGCTGTCCCAGTCCTCGGGCATCATCTCGTCGCCGGCCGGTGTGCGCCACGCGATGTCGCGGGACTGATCGCCGCTGCGGATCGGCCGGCCCTCGAAGAACCTGCGACGCCGAAAGACCGGATGGTCGGTGCGCAGCGCGATCACGTTGCGGGTGAACGCGACCAGGTCGGCGTTGGACTCGGCGAGCGACCAGTCCACCCACGACAGTTCGTTGTCCTGGCAGTACACGTTGTTGTTGCCCTGCTGGGTGCGACCGAACTCGTCGCCGTGGGCGAGCATCGGAGTGCCCTGCGACAGGATCAGCGTCGCGAGCATGTTGCGCTGCTGGCGCCCGCGCAGCGCGAGGACCTCGGGATCGTCCGTGGGACCTTCCACCCCACAGTTCCACGACCGGTTGTGCGACTCGCCGTCGCGATTGTCCTCGCCGTTGGCCTCGTTGTGCTTCTCGTTGTACGACACCAGATCCGCGAGGGTGAACCCGTCGTGGGCGGTGACGAAGTTGACCGACGCGCCGGGACGGCGGCCGGTGTCCTCGTACAGATCCGACGAGCCGGTCAGGCGCGACGCGAACTCGCCGAGGGTGGCCGGTTCGCCGCGCCAGTAGTCGCGGACCGTGTCGCGGTACTTGCCGTTCCACTCCGTCCACTGACCGGGGAAGTTGCCCACCTGGTAGCCGCCCTCACCGACGTCCCACGGCTCGGCGATGAGCTTGACCTGCGAGACCACCGGATCCTGCTGGACGAGATCGAAGAAGGCCGACAGCCGGTCGACGTCGTGCAGCTCGCGCGCCAGGGTCGACGCGAGATCGAACCGGAAGCCGTCGACGTGCATCTCGGTCACCCAGTAGCGCAGCGAGTCCATGATCAGCTGCAGGGTGTGCGGGTGACGGGCATTGAGGCTGTTGCCCGTTCCCGTGTAGTCCATGTAGTAGGCCTTGTCGTCGTC
The DNA here is from genome assembly GCF_048381395.1 of Rhodococcus shunpengi. NCBI lineage: Bacteria > Bacillati > Actinomycetota > Actinomycetes > Mycobacteriales > Nocardiaceae > Rhodococcus > Rhodococcus shunpengi. Next base: position 97,256 of record NZ_JBLWIU010000028.1, on the reverse strand, counting down.
GACGAGGCGGTAGTAGGCGGCGTTGTCGATGCCGCGGAAGCAGATGGTGGGACCGAGATGGTTCCCCTCGGCGGTGTGGTTGTAGACCACGTCGAGGATCACCTCGATGCCCGCCTCGTGGAAGGCCCGCACCATCGCCTTGAACTCGGCGACCACTGCGCTCGGCTTGGTCGACGACGAGTACTCGGCGTGCGGCGCGAAGAACCCGAAGGTGTTGTACCCCCAGTAGTTCCGCAGTCCCTGGTCGATCAGCACCTGGTCGTGCATGAACTGGTGCACGGGCATCAGTTCGATCGCGGTGACGCCGAGATCGAGGAGATGGTCGATGATCGCCGGGTGCGCGAGACCGGCGTAGGTGCCCCGCATGTGTTCGGGGACGTCCGGATGCGTCGCCGTCATGCCCTTGACGTGGGCCTCGTAGATGACCGTCTCGTTGTAGGGGCGACGGGGATGGCGATCCGCCGCCCAGTCGAAGAACGGGTTGATCACCACGGTCGTCATGGTGTGCCCCAGCGAATCCAGGCCGGGCAGCTCCGCGGCGGCGTCGGAGGTCTGCCCCGTCGCGATCGCCTCGGGCTCGGCATCGTCGGTGGACGCGGCGTCGCCGGTGTCGGTGTCCTCGGTGCCGGCGGTGTCGTCCGTGTTCTCGTCCGCGGCGCTGTCGGCCTCGGGCTCGGCGCCGGGCAGCGGGTACGAGAACAGCGACGGGTCGCCGTCGAACGACCCGTCGAACGCCTTCCCGTACGGGTCGAGGAGCAGCTTGCTCGGATCGCACCGGTGACCGTTCTCCGGATCGAACGGACCGTGCACGCGGTAACCGTAACGCTGACCGGGGGAGACCGTCGGAAGGTAGGCGTGCCAGACGTAACCGTCCACCTCCTCGAGCGGGATGCGGGTCTCGCTCCCGTCGCGGGAGATGAGGCACAGCTCGACCTTCTCGGCGATCTCGGAGAACAGTGCGAAATTCGTGCCCGCCCCGTCGTAGGTCGCGCCGAGGGGATACGGGGATCCCGGCCATACTTCCAGGGTCTCGGGCATCTCGTCGCCAGCGCTCGCTTCGATGGGCTCCATGCACGCCAACAGTAGTCTTCCGGCGCTCGCGGCACCGGATGAGCGCGTCACCACCAACCGGTGGCGGGACCGAGTTGTCGGCCGAGCTCGGGCGTCAGCGTCCGGACGTAGGTCGTGGTGAGGTGGTTCTCGTCACGGTAGATGAGGATGTTTCCCTCCACCGCCCGGCACAGATCCTGCCGGCAGAACTTGTCGGACAGGTCGAGCAGCGACACGGTGGGCAGGTGCGCGGATGCGGCGACGGCCGGGTCGATCGGGTCCAGCGCCTCCTCGCGCGGCACCCCGCACGTTTCCGCGGTGCCGCCCCCGGCGAGGCAGTCCGCGGCCCGATAGGCGAGATCGCCGCGGAACAACCACGGGTTGTCGCGGATCGCCACCACCGGGATGCCGTAGTCGGCGAGCGTCTCCCACAGATCGACGTACCAGAACGGAACGAAGTCGCCCGGTCCCTCGCCCTGGTCCTTGGTGCGCGTCGACGTGGTGAACACGTAGTCGGGCGGATCTGCGCGCAGTTCCGCGAGCACGGCGGTCGACCACGTGTCGCACTCGACCGTCGGGGACTCCTCGACGAGCGGGGCGAGGGGATCGGAGAGCGGGCACCCGACCTTGAGATAGGTGTCGAGGCGGAAACCGTGTTCGATGCCGAGCGCGTCGAGCGCGGCGAGCCAGTGCTCCGAGTGCGACCCCCCGACGATCACCATGCGTCGCGTCGCGAGCGGGTCGCCGTAGGTACAGGTCAACGGTGTGCGATTGGTGTGCTGGGCGATGCAGTTGTCGAGCGTCGCGGGAGGCAGGTCGCGATGGGCGACGAGCAGCGGCGGTTGCACCGGTTGCGGCTCGGTGGAGACTGCGGGATCGAACACCGCAGCGCCGGGATACAGCTCCGTCGGTAGGGCGGTGACGCCTTCGAGGGTCTCCGTCGAACGGTCGACGTGGGTGTGCCAGAGGTTCGCGGCCCCGACGAGAGCGACGGCCAGGACCGTCACGAGACCCACGAGCGCGGTGCGGGACGGCCGAGGGGGTTCGACGCGGCGGATGGGGTCCTCGAACCACCGGGTCGACGCCTCGGCGAGCAGCAGCGACAGGGCGATCACGACGAGTCCGCCCACCAGGCCGACGGACGGGTGCCCGCGCACGATCAGGTAACCGATGAGGATCGGCCAGTGCCAGAGGTACAGCGCGTAGGCGATCGCCCCGAGGCGCACCATGGGCGCGGATGCCAGCAGTCGCGCCGACGGCGTGTCGTGCTCGGCGCCGGAGTCCGAACCAGGGCCGGAGCCGGAGCGGATGCCCGCGACGACGAGCGCCATCGCCGCCCCGACGGGGACGAGTGCCCACGGCCCGGGGAAGAGGGCGTTGCCGTCGAGGACGAAGCCGCACGCGAGCAGCACCGCGAGTCCGAGCGCACCGAGCACGATCCGCAGCGCGCGCGGAACCCGCAACCACGGCGACAGGCACATCAGCAGTCCGCCGAGGGTCAGCTCCCAGGCACGGGCGGCACTGTCGTAGTACAGCCACGACTGTGGCCGGTCGGCGAGCACCGCGTACGCCAGCGACGCCGCGGTGAGGACGGCCAGCAGCACCGTCAGGGGCAGGCGGACCGGCACCGACATCCGGCGCAGCAGCCACGCGGAGCCGAACACCACCACGAGCGCTGCGATGTAGAACTGGCCCTGCACGGCGATCGACCACAGGTGCTGGAGCGGGCTGACCATCGGATCCGCGGCCAGATAGTCGCTCGCCGTGCGGGCGAGGTACCAGTTCTGGAAGAAGAGCAGTGACGCCCCGGTCTGGTCGGCCACGTCGAGCCACCGCGTGAACGGCCGCAGCACCACCGTGGCGGCCGCGACGGCGGTGAGCACGACGACGAGCGGAGGCAGCAGACGACGGCCGATCCGCCGCAGGACGGGACGCGGATCGAGCGGGGCCGAGGAGTCGGCCGTCCTCAGGAGCGTGCCCACGAAGAAGAAGCCGGAGAGCGCCAGGAAGACGTCGACACCACCGGAGACGCGACCGAACCAGACGTGGAAGATCACCACGAGCGCGATCGCGAGACCGCGCAGTCCGTCGATGTCGGCACGGCGCGCGGGGCGCGTGCCTGTCGTCCGCGCACCACTCTCGAGTTCCGGTCCCGAGGTGTGGACGGACATGTGACGGATACCCCCGGTGTCTAACGTGTGCGGCTGTGCTGCGAACCGGGCGACGAGCGCACCGGCCGATTGCCGTGAGCGTCGTTCACGGCAACTCGGGCAGACTACGCGGCTGCGGGCGGCGACTTCCAACCGCCTACAGTCTGGGCGTGGGCAATTCTCCTCTCCCGGTCGAGCGGATCCGCACCCTCGACGCTCGGCACCTCTGGCACCCCTACGGCGCGTTTCCGGCGACCACCGAATCGTTGGTGGTCGACCGTGCCCACGGTACCCGGATCGTCCTCGCCGACGGTCGTGAGCTGGTCGACGGCATGAGTTCGTGGTGGGCCGCGGTGCACGGATACGGGCATCCCGTCCTCGACGCGGCGGTCCGCGATCAGTTGGACCGGATGAGCCACGTGATGTTCGGAGGCCTCACGCACGAGCCGGCCGCGCGTCTCGCGGAACTGCTCGTCGACATCACCCCCGACGGTCTCGACACGGTCTTCCTCGCCGACTCGGGTTCGGTGTCGGTGGAGGTGGCCGTGAAGATGGCGGTGCAGTACCAGCGTGCCGTCGGTAGACCGGGACGGCGTCGCCTGCTCACCTGGCGCGGCGGCTACCACGGCGACACCTTCGCCCCGATGAGCGTGTGCGACCCGGAGGGCGGCATGCACGCGCTGTGGACCGACATGCTCGCGCGACAGGTCTTCGCCCCCGCCCCACCGGCCCGTTTCGATCCCGACTACGTCGCGCAGTTCGAAGCGGTCCTGCTCGAGCACGTCGACGAGCTCGCCGCGATCGTCGTCGAGCCGGTCGTCCAGGGTGCCGGCGGCATGCGCTTCCACGACCCGCGGTATCTACGCGAGCTGCGCAGGATGTGCGACGAGCACGGACTGGTACTGATCTTCGACGAGATCGCGACAGGTTTCGGGCGCACCGGCGAACTCTTCGCCGCCGACCACGCGCAGGTGAGCCCGGACGTGATGTGCGTGGGCAAGGCACTCACCGGCGGATACATGACCCTCGCGGCGACACTGTGCACGCGGGCCGTCGCCGAGGCGATCAGCGCGGGGGAGGGCGGCGGTGTGATGCACGGCCCGACCTTCATGGGCAACCCGCTCGCATGCGCCGTCGCCGTCGCGGCGGTCGAACTGCTGCTCTCCCGCGACTGGCGAGCCGAGGTGGCGGCCGTGAATGCGGGACTGACGGAGGGACTCGCGCCGGCCCGCGAGTTGCCGGGGGTCGCGGACGTCCGCGTCCTCGGAGGCATCGGCGTGATCGAACTCGCCGATCCGGTGGACATGCGCGCGACGACCGACGCCGCCGTGGCGGCCGGGGTGTGGCTGCGGCCGTTCCGCAATCTCGTCTACGCGATGCCGCCCTACATCTGCTCGGCCGACGATCTCGCGGCGATCACCTCGGGGATGATCGCCGCCGTCGGCGCGAACACCCGGTGACCGAAGGGGTCAGCGGACGGCGGTGAGGAACTCCGCGATCGCGTCGGCCACCGCCGTCGGGGTGGTGACGTGCGCGAAGTGCTCGTGCCCCGCGAACTCGACCAGCCGGGTGTCGGGCATGACGGCCCGCAGGGCCTCGGTGGCCACGACGTGGTGCTGCGCGGTCCGCGAGCCCTGCAGGAACAGGGTCGGGGTCGTGACCGAGGCGTACCCCGTGACGTCCGGCCCGTGACCGTCGATGACGCGCAGTTCGCGCACCCAGGTGGGTGCCAGTTCGGCCATCCGGGACCAGATCGGGGTTCCGCGTAGCCGATCGACCCCCGCGGCGGGGACGCGGAGGATGTCGATCATGGCGATGGTGAGCGCGCGGTCGAGGTCCCCGGCGTCCACTGCTGCCGCATACGGTGCGAGGGCGGCTCCGGCGAGCGGCCCGGCGACCGGCACCGGCGGTTCGTAGAGGACGAGTCCGGGCACGTCGACTCCCGAGGCGACCGCCGCGAGGGCGCACAGTGCGCCGTAGGAGTGCCCGACGAGCGAGGCGTCCGGTCCGGCGGCGTCGAGAACCGCGGCGATGTCGGCGATCTCGGTGTCGATCGAGTACGCGTCGGCGTCGCCGCTGAGCCCGCGCCCGCGCCGGTCCACGAGATGGACGGTGAAGCGGTCCGCCAGGACGGAGGCCACGCGCGACCATTCGTCCCCGGTCGCGATGCTGCCGTGCACGACGACGAGACCCGGTCCCTGCCCGAGCCTGCGGAATCCGATCGTCGTTCCGTCCCGGGACTCGATGTGGACGACCATGTCACCTGCCTTTCGTCGGGGTCTGCCGGACCGTCCGAGCCTACGACCCGAGCCGACCGACATGGCGACTTGAACGGTGTTCAAGTATGGTCACCGCTCATGACCGCACATCCCGCCCTGGCGTGGCTCGACGACACCGCGGCGGCGCGACGCGCAGCGGGTCTGCACCGCGACCCCGTCGTCCGCACCCCCGGCTCGACCGTCGTCGACCTCGCCTCCAACGACTATCTCGGCCTGACCCGCCATCCCGAGGTCCTCGCGGGAGCCACCGCTGCCCTGCGGCGATGGGGAGCCGGCGCCACCGGATCGCGGCTGGTCACCGGCACCACCGCCGAACACGAACTCCTCGAACGCGAACTCGCCGACTTCGTCGGGGCCGACAGCGGCCTGGTGTTCTCGAGCGGATACGCCGCGAACCTCGGTGCCGTCGCCGCCCTGGGTGGCAAGGACGCACTGCTCGTCTCGGACGCCGGCGGTCACGCCTCGCTCGTCGATGCGTGCCGGCTGTCCCGCTCGAGGATCGTCGTCACCCCGCACAACGACGTCGACGCGGTCGCGCACGCCCTCGCGACCCGCACCGAGGCCCGCGCGCTCGTCCTGACCGACTCGGTGTTCAGTACCGACGGCGACCTCGCGCCGCTGCGGGAACTGCATCGCGTCTGCCGAGCGCACGGCGCGTTGCTCCTCGTCGACGAGGCCCACGGAGTGGGGGTCCGCGGCGCGGGGGGCCGCGGACTCGTCCACGAAGTGGGTCTCGCCGGCGAGCCCGATGTGGTCGTCACCGCGACGCTGTCGAAATCCCTTGCCTCCCAGGGCGGAGCCGTCCTCGCCGACGGGCGTGTACGGGAACATCTCGTGGACACCGCCCGCACCTTCATCTTCGACACCGGACTCGCCCCGGCCGCCGTCGGTGCCGCCCGGGGTGCGTTGAAGGTGCTGCGCGCCGAACCCGCCCGTGCCGCTGCAGTGCTCGAGCAGGCCGCGCACCTCGCTCGTCTCACGGGCGTCGAGGTGCCGCCGTCCGCTGTGGTGTCGGTGATCCTCGGCGACCCGCACGTCGCCGCCGACGCAGCGGCGAAGTGCCGCGACCGCGGCGTGCACGTCGGCTGCTTCCGGCCGCCCTCGGTTCCGGCCGGTACCTCGCGGCTGCGCCTGACGGCACGCGCGAACCTCACCGACGACGAACGCGCCCTCGTCGACGAGGTGCTCACCGACGTCCTCGCGGGAGCCCGGGCGTGAGCATCCTCGTCGTCACCGGCACGTCGACCGATGTGGGCAAGACCGTCGCGACCGCGGCACTCGCCGCGAACGCCGTGGCCGCGGGACTGCGGGTCGCGGTGTGCAAACCCGCCCAGACGGGCGTGAGGGACGACGGGCCGGGCGACCTGCAGGAGATCCGGCGACTGGCCGGGGACCGTGTCCGGCTCGTCGAACTCGCGCGGTATCCCGATCCGCTCGCACCCGACACCGCCGCGCGGCGCAGCGGACGCCCGCTGCTCACCCTCGAGGAGATCGTCGACACCGTCCGGATGCTCGATGCCGAGTACGACCTCACTTTGGTCGAAGGTGCGGGAGGTCTGCTCGTCCGGCTCGGTGCGGGCGGCTTCAACCTCGCCGACGTCGCGGCCGCGCTCGGAGCGCCGGCGGTGATCGTCGCCGCCGCGGGACTGGGCACGCTCAACCACACCGCGCTCACCGTGGCCGCGCTCCGCTCTTCAGGGGTCGAGTGTCCGGGGGTGATCATCGGATCCTGGCCTACTGCACCGGATCTGGCGGAACGGTGCAATCTCGACGACCTTCCCGACGTCACCGGCGTCCCCGTCGTGGGCAGGATCCCGGCCGGCAGCGGCGCTCTCGACGCTCGCGTCTTCGCCACCCGTGCCTCTCGGTGGTCGGATCTGCCGCTCCCGACGAAACGGCGTGCGGGCGGAGCTTCCGCTGTACTGTGATGGATGCCACACTGCAACTGGCCTGTTCCCATCGTGTCGGCCGGCGCGACATGCCGATACCCGCTACGGAAGGGACATGTCGACCGCTCGGCCCGGAGGTACTGATGTCCATCAGCGAATTGCAGGAACTTCAGCGCACCGCCGCCCACCTGCGCCAATGCCTCGGATCCCTACGATCGCGCTACGGGGACGCAGCCCCGGTGAAGAGGCTGTCGAACGACGTCGAACGTCTCGACATCGACATACGCGACTTCGCCGAACATCCTCCGCGCGAGGTCGTCAACAGTCTCGGTGAACGCATCCCGATTCCCGATACGCCGTACGACGACTCGTTGTTCCGCGGAACGGATACGGACGACGAAGGTCTCGGCGGGCTGCACGGCTCGCGGTGAGCACCTCCGAGGCGACGCCGGCGGCGCGCGGTGAGCCGGCCACCGGCGTCCGCTCCGAGGGCCGCGCACGGATCACCGCGCGGACGCTGCGGATCGACCGCTGGTGGCAGACACCCGCACTCACCGTCCTCGGTCTCGGTGTGTTCGTGGTGTACGCGACGATCCGCTCGTTCGTGCGCAGCGCCTACTACGTCGAGGACTACCACTACCTGACGCCGTTCTACTCGCCGTGCGTGAGCGCGTCCTGCGTGGACGGCGCCCGCCATTTCGGCACGTGGGTCGGCGAACTCCCGATGTGGATCCCGCTCGCCTTCCTGTCGCTGCCGTTCCTCCTCGGCTTCCGGCTGACCTGCTACTACTACCGCAAGGCCTACTACCGATCGTTCTGGTTGTCGCCGCCGGCGTGCGCGGTCGCCGAACCGCACCGGCACTACACCGGCGAGACGCGGTTCCCGCTGATCCTGCAGAACTCGCACCGCTACTTCTTCTACGCCGGTTTCGTGGTGTCGCTGATCAACACCTACGACGTCATCCTGTCCTTCCACAGCCCGAGCGGATTCGGCATCGGACTCGGCAACCTGATCCTGCTCATCAACGTCGTGCTGCTCTGGGGTTACACGCTGTCGTGCCACTCGTGCCGGCACGTCACCGGCGGGCGCCTGCGGCACTTCTCGAAACACCCCGTGCGCTACCGGATCTGGACGTTCGTCTCGAAACTCAACGCCAGGCACATGCAGTTCGCGTGGATCACGCTGGGGACCCTGATCCTCACGGATTTCTACATCATGCTCGTGGCGAGCGACACCATCGCCGATCTGCGGTTCATCGGCTGACGCGCACGGCACGACACCGGCCGCACCGGAGGAGGGGGAACACGGATGGTGGATGTCGAACGGCACAAGGTCGACGTCGTCGTGATCGGAGCAGGCGGCGCCGGGCTGCGCGCGGTGATCGAGGCGCGGCAGCGCGGCTTCTCCGTCGCCGTGGTGTGCAAGTCCCTGTTCGGCAAGGCCCACACCGTGATGGCCGAAGGCGGATGCGCCGCCGCGATGGGCAACGCCAACCCCCGCGACTCCTGGCAGGTGCACTTCCAGGACACGATGCGTGGCGGCAAGTTCCTCAACAACTGGCGGATGGCCGAACTGCACGCCCGCGAGGCCCCCGACCGCGTGTGGGAGCTGGAGACCTACGGAGCACTGTTCGACCGCACCCCCGACGGACGGATCAGCCAGCGCAACTTCGGCGGCCACACCTATCCGCGACTCGCGCACGTCGGTGATCGCACCGGACTCGAACTCATCCGCACGATGCAGCAGAAGATCGTGTCGCTGCAGCAGGAGGACCACGCCCAGCACGGGGACTACGAGGCCAGGGTGCGGGTCTTCGCCGAATGCACCATCACCGAACTGCTGAAGGATGCGGAGGGACGCATCGCCGGCGCATTCGGATACTGGCGCGAGACCGGACGATTCGTGCTGTTCGAGGCGCCCGCGGTCGTCATCGCCACCGGCGGTATCGGCAAGTCGTGGAAGGTCACGTCGAACTCGTGGGAGTACACGGGCGACGGGCACGCCCTCGCTCTGCGCGCCGGCGCCACCCTCATCAACATGGAGTTCGTCCAGTTCCACCCGACGGGGATGATCTGGCCGCCGAGTGTGAAGGGCATCCTCGTCACCGAGGGTGTGCGCGGCGACGGCGGAGTGCTGAAGAACTCCGAGGGGGAACGATTCATGTTCTCCTACATCCCGCCGGTGTTCAAAGGCCAGTACGCGGAGACCGAGGAGGAGGCCGACCGCTGGTACGAGGACCAGGAGAACAATCGCCGCACACCCGACCTGCTCCCGCGCGACGAGGTCGCCCGCGCCATCAACTCCGAGGTCAAGGAGGGTCGGGGCACCCCGCACGGCGGAGTCTTCCTCGACATCGCCTCGCGGATGCCGGCCTCCGAGATCATGCGCCGCCTGCCGTCGATGCACCACCAGTTCAAGGAACTCGCCGACGTCGACATCACCGCCGAGGCCATGGAGGTCGGCCCGACCTGCCACTACGTGATGGGCGGCATCGAAGTCGATCCCGACACCGGCGCCGCCGCGGTCCCGGGACTGTTCGCCGCCGGGGAATGTTCCGGTGGGATGCACGGATCGAACCGGCTGGGCGGGAACTCGCTGTCCGATCTGCTGGTCTTCGGTCGCCGGGCCGGTCTCGGCGCCGCCGACTACGTGCAGGGCCTCACCTCGCGCCCGACCGTCGCCGAGACCGACATCGACACCGCCGCCCGCGCGGCACTCTCGCCGTTCGACCCGGCCGATGCCGACCGCGCCGAGAACCCGTACACCCTGCACACCGATCTGCAGCAGGTCATGCAGGATCTCGTGGGCATCATCCGCCGCGCGGACGAGATCGAACGCGCCCTGCGCGAACTCGACACGCTGCGCACCCGGATCCGCAACGTCGCGGTGGAGGGACACCGCCAGTTCAACCCGGGCTGGCATCTCGCCCTGGACCTGCGGAACATGCTCCTCGTGTGCGAGTGCGTCGCGCGGGCGGCATTGCAGCGCACCGAGAGCCGCGGGGGACACACCCGCGACGATCATCCGTCGATGGACCCCGAATGGCGTCGCACCCTGCTCGCCTGTCGCCTGGACGGCGGCGACCCGTTCGTCCCCGACGTGACGGTCACCGCCGAACGGCAGCAACCGATGCGCCCCGACCTGCTGGAGCTGTTCGACATCGACGAACTCGGGAAGTACTACACCGACGAGGAACTCGCGGACCATCCCGGACGGAGGGGTTGAGATGGGCTACCAGGCGGCGTTCAGGATCTGGCGGGGCGACGCCGACGGCGGGGAACTGCGGGACTACACCGTCGAGGTCAACGAGGGCGAGGTCGTCCTCGACATCCTGCACCGCCTGCAGGCCACCCAGGCACCGGATCTCGCCGTGCGCTGGAACTGCAAGGCGGGCAAGTGCGGATCGTGTTCGGCGGAGGTCGACGGCCGCCCGCGCCTGACGTGCATGACCCGCATGTCGCTGTTCGATCCCGACGCGACGATCACCGTGACCCCGATGCGCACCTTCCCGATCATCCGCGATCTCGTCACCGACGTCTCGTTCAACTACCGGAAGGCACGCGAGATACCGGCCTTCGCGCCGCCTCCCGATCTGGCGCCGGGGGAGTACCGGATGCAGCAGGTCGATGTGCAGCGCTCCCAGGAGTTCCGCAAGTGCATCGAATGCTATCTGTGCCAGAACGTCTGCCACGTGGTGCGCGACCACGAGGAGAACAAGGAGGCCTTCGCCGGTCCCCGCTATCTCATGCGCATCGCGGAACTCGAGATGCACCCGCTCGACGTCGCCGACCGGCGCGACGTCGCGCAGGACGAGCACGGCCTGGGCATGTGCAATATCACCAAGTGCTGCACCGAGGTGTGCCCGGAGAACATCCACATCACCGACAACGCGCTGATCCCGATGAAGGAACGCGTCGCCGGCCGCCGCTACGACCCGATCGTCTGGCTCGGCAACAAGCTGTTCCGGCGCTGAGCAAAAAGCAGGGACCGGACCGGACGCAGGAACCGGCTCAGTTCACGCGTTCGGCCACCAGCGGAACCAGCTCGTCGAGCGCGAACGGAACCGACAGCACCGAGTTCGTCGAGAACGCCGCAGAGATGTCGGAATCGCTGTCGAGCACGAGGAACCGGCCGTCGCGCACCGCCGGGATCTGCTGGAAGACGGGGTTGTCGGTCACCTCGGCGGCCGGCACGTAGATCGGCAGCACGATCAGCAGGTCGGCATCGAGCATGTTCAGGTTCTCGTCGGAGACGGTGATGAAGAAGTCGTCCGTCGCCGCGGCCTGCACCTGCGGATTGTTCACGAAGCCGAGCTCGGTCATGAAGTCGACGCGCGAGTCGCCGACGACGTAGGCGCCCCACCCCTCCGACGTGTAGGAGGCGACGGTGACGGTCTTGCCCGCGAACTCCGGGTTGTCGGCGGCGGCCTGCTCGAAGTCCGCATCGATCTGCGACAGCAGTTCGGCGCCCTTGTCCGGGACACCGAGAGCCGCTGCCACGGAGGTCACCTGGTCGTCGAGCGACGTCAGATAGGCGTCGCTGCCTTCCGGGCCGGCGACGGTGGGGGCGATCCCCGACAGCGTCTCGTAGCGGGCCGGCTCACCGGAACTCTTGGTGTCGAGGATCAGATCGGGCTCCTGCGCCGCGAGCATCTCGAAGGACGGCTCGATCGTGCCGATGAGCTCCGGCGGCGAGTCGTACAGCCCCTGCGCCCACGGCCCCACGCCGTCGCCGCCGAAGGCGAGCCAGTCGCTCGCCGCCACCGGCTGAACGCCGAGGGCCAGTGCAGTTTCGGCGTCGCCCCAGCCCAGAGCCGCGACGCGTTCGGGGGCGGATTCGATGGTGACCTCCCCGAACTTCGTGTCGACGGTGACGGGGAAGGCGCCGTCGGCCGGCGCCGACCCGGAGTCGGACTCCGTGTCGGACGACCCGCACGCGGTCAGCGCGATCGCGGTGGCCGTGAACAGAGCGGCGGAACGGAGCAACGCAGCGGATCGGCGTGTCATGACGGGCCTCGAGTCTGTCGATCAACAAGTGAGGCGATCCTAACCCGGTGGGTGACCGAAGGTGAAAACCCGCCGGAAACCGCGCAGGGCAGCCGCTCGAGCGCGCACTATGTGTCCGTGACCCCACCTGACGACGGTCGGCCGGCACGCGCGAAGCCGGTGCTGGCCTCGCTGATCCTCGTCGCCGCCGTGGCGAACCTGAACCTCGCCGTCGCGAACGTGGCACTGCCCGAGATCGGGAAGGCGTTCGACGGGAGCCAGACCCAGCTCAACCTCGTCGCCGTGGGTTATTCCGTCGGCCTCGCCGCGTCGGTGCTCTACCTCGGTGCCGTCGGCGACCGTTACGGACGCAAGACGATGCTGCTGCTCGGCATGGCGTTGTCGGTTCCGGCCTCGGCGGTCGCCGGGTTCGCGCCGAGCACCGAGGTGCTGTTCGCGGCGCGGGTGCTCGGCGGTGTCTCCGCCGGTCTGGCGTTCCCCACCACCTTGGCCCTGATCACCGCACTGTGGTCGGGCGCAGCCCGCACGCGCGCGATCGCATTGTGGTCGTCGATCGGCGGTGGCCTGACCGCGCTCGGCCCGCTCGTCGCCGGCACCCTGCTCGAACAGTTCTTCTGGGGTTCGGTCTTCCTGGTGACGATCCCGCTCGCGCTGATCGCTCTCGCCCTGACCTGGATGTTCGTGCCGAGCCACGTCAACGAGTCGACCGATCCGGTCGATCATCTCGGCGGCGTGGTCTCGATCGTGTTGGTCGGCTCGCTCGTCCTCGGCATCAACTTCGTGCCCGTCGACGGGATGGAGACCATCGCGGTGTCCGCTCTCGTGATCGCTCTCGTCGCGGTGGTCCTCTTCGTCATGCGCCAGCTGCGCGCGGCGAATCCCCTGTTCGACCTGCGGGTCGCCCGGCGTCGCGTGTTCTGGGTCGCGGCCGTCGCGGGCATCATCGTGTTCGGCACCCTGATGGGCACGATGTACATCAGTCAGCAGTACCTGCAGAACGTGCTCGGTTACTCGACGCTCGCGGCCGGATCGGCGGCGCTGCCCGCAGCATTCGTGATGGTGCTGGTGGCGCCGCAATCGGCGAAACTCGTCGGGTCGCGCGGCTCCCGCTTCACGCTGCTGTCCGGTTACGTGGCGATCGTGGCCGGGCTCGTCGTCGCACTGATGCTGTGGGACGAGGACGCGCACTACTGGGTGGTCGCCCTGAGCTTCGTGTGCCTCGGAGCCGGTGTCGGTCTCGCCGGTACCCCGGCCTCGCATTCGCTCACCGGCTCGGTTCCGGTCGCCCGTGCCGGGATGGCCTCCGGCACGGCCGATCTGCAACGCGATCTCGGTGGCGCGATCGTCCAGTCGATCCTCGGCGCACTTCTCACGGCCGGGTACTCGGCCTCGCTCGCCGCGACGATCGCGGCGAGTCCGCAGGCCGCGGCGGTCGACGAGCAGACCGAGACCGCACTGGAGAAGTCGTTCGCCGGTGCGGTCGGGATCGCCGAACACTATCCGCAGTACGCGCCGCAGATCATCGAGGCCGCCCGGTCGGCCTTCCTCGACGGCGACACCCGCGCCTACACGGCCGCGATTGCGATCGTGCTGGTCGGAGCGGCCCTGGTGGCCTTCGTGTTCCCGTCCCACGCCACCGAGATCGCGCTGCTCGAGCGGTACGCCGAGGAGGACGGCGACGTCACGGTCGGCTCCCCTGGGGAACCGGCCCACTGAACCCCGGATCGCCGCACCGTCGTCGCCACCCCGTACGGGTCTCCGGCGTTCACCCGGACTGCGACCAGCGTCCGACGTCACCCCGTTCGAGCGCGACGGCGAGCAGTTCCGGGAACCGGTCGGGCGTGCACGCGAAGGCGGGAACCCCGAGTTCGGCGAGCGCCGCAGCGTTGTCGCGGTCGAAGGACGGCGCCCCGTCGTCGGACAGCGCCAGCAACACCACGACCTGCACACCCGCGGCGAGTATCTCCCGGATGCGCGAGAGCATCTCGGCGCGGATGCCGCCCTCGTACAGATCCGAGATGAGCACGAACAGCGAATCGGCCGGGCGCGTGATGAGCGACCTGCTGTAGGCGATCGCCCGATTGATGTCGGTGCCGCCGCCGAGCTGGGTGCCGAACAGCACGTCCACCGGATCGGCGAGCTTGTCGGTCAGATCCACCACCGCGGTGTCGAAGACGACCAGCGAGGTCCGCAGTGCCCGCATCGACGCCAGGACCGCCGCGAACACCGACGCGTAGACCACGCTCGACGCCATCGACCCGGACTGGTCCACCGCGAGCACCACGTCGCGTTTCACCGCCTGGGAGCGGCGCCCGTAGCCCACCAGCTTCTCGGGCACCACCGTGCGATGCTCCGGCAGATAGTGGGCCAGGTTCGCGCGGATCGTGCGATCCCAATCGATGTCGCGCAGTTTCGGATTCGACGTCCGCGACGACCGGTCGAGCGCACCCGTGACGGCGGTGCGGGTGTGCTGCGCGATGCGAGCCTCGATCTCGCGCACGACCTTCTCGACGACCGTCCGTGCCGTCGCCTTGGTGGTCTCCGGCATCACGCGGTTCAGGCTCAGCAACGTGCCCACGAGGTGCACGTCCGGTTCGACGGCCTCGAGCATCTCGGGTTCGAGGAGCAGCCGGGTCAACCCGAGCCGATCCACGGCGTCGCGCTGCATCACCTGGACGACGGATGTCGGGAAGTAGGTGCGGATGTCGCCGAGCCAGCGCGCCACCCGGGGTGCGGATGCGCCGAGACCTGCGGTGCGCGGTGCCGTGCCGTCGCCGGGCGCGCTGTCGTACAGCGCGGCGAGCGCGGCGTCCATCGCATTGTCGTCGGCCGAGGACAGGGATCCCGTGGAGTCCTCCGCGGCCTCGCCGAGTGCGAGCCGCCAGCGGCGCAGGCGTTCGGTGTCGCCGGATTCGGTTGTCATGCAGACACTCCCAGAATCGACGCGGTGGCGGTCAGGGCGATCCGGCCGCGGTCCACGGCCGGCGGTGCCTCCGTGCCGCGGGTGCGTTCGCCCCGCACCGTCTGTCCGAGCAGGCGTCGCTCACCGAAGGCGAACGACCCGAAGGTGCGTCGGAGGACGGGTAGGACGTCGACGAAATCGTCGTCGGTGAGGCCGCTGATCCATTCGTCGACGAGGTCGAACAGTGCGCTGTCGTGGACGAGCAGGAGCCCGCCCCCGCCGAGGAAACCGTCGATCCAGCGCGCCTTCGCGGGTGCGGGTGACCCCACCGACAACGCTCGCGCGACCCGCACGGCCGCGTCGTGTTCGCCGAGTCGGCCGGTGTCGCGCAGCATCCGGGTGGTGCGGCCGACGAGCAGCCCGTCGACGTCGTCGCGCTCGCTCACCGACGTCAGTGTGTCGAGCCATCGACCGGTCGCGCTCGGGTCCTCGCGCAGTGCGAGAGCGAGGTGCACATCGTCGATCGCGGTGCGCAGCGCATCGGCGGCGTCGTGGTCGAGGCCGGTGACCGCCGCCGGGAGACCGGCGCACACCCGCGCGAGGAGGGCGTCGCAGACGTGTTCCAGGGAGGACAGATCGGTGCCTCGCACATCGCCGTACCGGACGGTGCGCACGAGGGTCGGCAGTGCGCTCATCAGGTGCAGCACATCGTGATCGAGAGCGGCCGCCGCATCGATCGCCGTCACCAGCGACGGGATCGTGGTCCGCAGGTCGGCGAGCAACGCCCGTTCGAGGAGTTCGGTGAGGTCGGCGAGCGCGATCCCGGAGCGTGCGGCACGGTCGCCCACCGTGGCACCCGCCGCGGATTCCACCGTCGTGCCCCACCGGGACGCCTCGACGATCGCCACCGACAACTCGGGTTCCCACCGCAGCGTCCAGGTCTCGCGGAACGTGCCGGTCGAGCGCACCTCGCTCTCCGTGGGCGTGCCCCAGTCGATCCCGAGCAGCGCCAGGCGGTGCAGCAGTCGCGACCGCGCGACGTCGATCTCGCGGCGCAGGTCCAGATCGAGGTTCTTCGCTTCGGCGGACCGCTTGAGACGCAACGACTTCGCATTCCGCTGCAGGTCGGTGTCGAGCGGGACGGTGGGGGTGTCCTCGGAGACCGAACCGAGTGCCTCGCCGACGACGAGCCGCCGTGTGACGAGGTCGAGCAGGACGTCGTCGCCGTCGCACAGCACCGATCGGGTCGCTTCGACGACCTCGTCGAGTCCGGCCACCGCGCGACCGCGCAGTGCCGCGAGCGTGTCGGCGAGGCGCGTCGCCTCGATGACGTGGGCGCTCGAGACGGGCAGATCCTCCTTGCGCAGGACACGGGCCACGCGGGTGAACCAGCGTGCGGTCGTGTCCGTGGGCTGTGTGAACAGGTGGTGGTACCAGCCTGGCGAGGTGATGCCGGCGCCGTAGCCCGACGACAGCGACAACCGGGAGTGGCTCCACGGCACCCACGTGAGAGTGGTCTTGACCTTGGGCATGCCCTTGAGCAGACGCGCGTCGGGGGCGGCCGGTCCGAGTCGGCCGGTCAGTGCGGGCGCGTGCATCGCCCCGCACACCACGGCGATCGCGCGGGCCCCGGCCTTGACCGTCGCGCGCAGCACCTGCCGCATGTGCGCCTCGCGTCGCGCGGTGTGGTCGTCGATCCCGACATCTTCGCGCAGCGCCCGCATCGCGTCGGTGATCTCGTCGAAGGCCTGTGCGGTGCCGTGCTCGACCACCGCATCCCACCACTGCTCGAAATCGGCGTAGCCGCCGGCGCGGGCGAGCATGCCGAGCAGATCGTCGGTCGCGCGGTCGCCGACCTCGCGTTCGGCGGCGAGCGACATCGCCGCCGGAAGATCGCAGAACCGCACGTCGGCGTCGTGCAGGTACGCCCACCGCAGGGCCTGCCACTCGGGCGAGAAGGCCGCGAACGGCCAGAACGCGGCCTGCGCCGGTTCGTCGCGGGCGTAGGCCAGCAATGCGACCGGCGGAACCATGTCGTCGGCCGCGGCGAGCGCGAGCACCGGATCGGCGTCCGACGGACCCTCGATGAGGACGGTGTCGGGTTCGAACTCCGCGAGTGCCTGCAGGACCGCGCGCGCCGAACCCGGCCCGTGGTGCCGGATTCCGAAGACCCGGATCTCCGCGGGCGCAGCCGCGCGGTCGAAGAGAACGTCGGTCACCCGGTGATCTCCCGGCACGCCCGGTAGAAATCGGTCCAGTCGCCGCGTTCCCGGACGACGGCCTCGAGATATTCGTTCCAGACCACGCGATCGGAGACGGGGTCCTTGACCACCGATCCGAGGATTCCGGCCGCGACGTCGGAGGGCCGCAGCACCCCGTCGCCGAAGTGCGCTGACAGGGCCAGACCGCCCGTGACCACCGAGATCGCCTCGGCGGTGGACAACGTGCCCGACGGGGACTTCAGCTTGGTCCGGCCATCGGTCGTGACACCGCTGCGCAGCTCCCGGAACACCGTGACGACGCGGCGGATCTCCTCCGCGGCCGCGGGCACGGCCGGCAGTTCGAGTGCGGCGCCGAGTTGTTCGACGCGGCGGGTGACGATCGAGACCTCGTCCTCCTCGCTCGCCGGCAACGGCAACACGACGGTGTTGAACCGTCGACGCAGCGCGGACGACAGGTCGTTGACCCCGCGGTCGCGGTCGTTGGCGGTGGCAATGACGTTGAACCCCTTCGTCGCCTGCACCTCGATGCCGAGTTCGGGGACGGGAAGCGTCTTTTCCGACAGGATGGTGATCAGCGCGTCCTGCACGTCGGCGGGGATGCGGGTGAGTTCCTCGATACGGGCCACGGCGCCGTCGCGCATCGCGGTCATGACCGGGGAGGCGACCAGCGCGGCGGCGCTCGGCCCTTCGGCGAGCAGCCGCGCGTAGTTCCAGCCGTACCGCACCGACTCTTCGGTCGTGCCCGCCGTTCCCTGTACGAGCCGGGTCGACGAACCGCTGATCGCGGCGGCGAGATGCTCCGACACCCAGGTCTTCGCGGTACCCGGCACACCGAGCAGCAGCAGTGCCCGGTCGGTTGCCAGGGTCGCGACGGCGACCTCCATCAATCGGCGCGGGCCGACGTACTTCGGGGTGATGACGGTGCCGTCGGACAGTTCGCCGCCGAGCAGGTAGGTCACCACGGCCCACGGCGACAGCTGCCACGACGGCGGGCGCGGCCGGTGGTCGAGTCGCGCGAGTGCTGCGAGTTCGTCCGCGTACTGCTGTTCGGCGTGCGGGCGAAGCAGGTCGGTGCCGGACCCGGCAGTGTCGGATACGTCCGGCCCGGCAGTGTCGGATACGTCGGGCCCGCCGGTGTCGGATGCGCCGGATTCGTCGGGCCCGCCGGTCTCGAACGTGCCGGTATCGGACGCCTCGGCCTCATCGGTGCCGACAACTGCGGGGGTCGACTCGAAGTCGGTCAACTCAGCTCCTCGTGGATCGTCTTGCGGAGGGTCAGGGTGTCGGCTGCGCTCGCGAACAGGTGCAGGCGACCGAGATCGTCGGTGCGGTTCGCGGCGTCGGCCAGCAGGTCGGCCAACTCGAAGGGTGCCCGGTGGGCGAGCAACGTCAGCACGTCGCGCACCACGCGGGTGGTCGTCAGCTTCGTGTACAGCGCGGTGAGCACCTTCTCGGCGACATCGCGCGGCCACGGCGCCGGGAGCGCGGCGAGCAGCGTGTCGTCGAGAACCGCGGACGGCGACACATCGCGCAGGTGCGTGAGCAGGATGTCGCGGGGCACGACCTGCGCGACCGCCGCGTCGACGGTGCCGTCGCGTCGTAGCAACGCCGCAGCCCAGTCGCCGTCGCGCTGCCGGACCGCCGCGCGGCCCCACCCCTCCGTCAGTGCCGTGCGGACGGTGTCGTCGACATCGAACTCCGGTAGCACCGTGTCTCCGGCGTGCTCGCGCCACATCGGCAGCGGAGCCGCCGCGACCGCCGCCACCAGCAGATCGCGGGCCGGATCGTCGACGAGACCGTCGCGGAGTGCGCCCTCGTCCGGCCGGTCGGGAACAGCGAGCGTGACGGTCGAGCCGTCGACGAGCAACCACTGCCGCACCCGCTCGGCCATGCGCCGCGCGAACGTGGAGTCCGGCAGGCGGGGGAGAAGGTCGAGTGCCACGGCACGGACCTTGCGGCTGCGGTCGTCGAGGGCGCGTTCGAGCAGGTCTTCGTCGTGCGGACCGAGACCGACCGCGAGCAGGGCGACGAGCTCGGCCCGCTGGGCCGCGGTCTGCGCACCCCACGACGCCGCGAGTGTCGCCGTCGCCGCGGCCGGGTCGTGCGCGCGCAGCGCCTCGAACCATCGGCGTAGCCGGGCGGGCGGACCGGCGTGCCAGGGCGTGTCGTCGAGCGGGTCGGGCGGCAGCAGATCGGCCCATTCCGGGTTGCGCGCTGCCACCCAGCGTCCGCGGGAACCGGTGAGCGTGACCAGCCGGTCGCGGTGCACCGCGTCGGTGGTCGCGACAGTCAGCAGGTCGACCACGATGTCGTGCGACGCGCGGAATCGGGCCGCCACCTCGAACCACTCGTCGAGCAGCGGGGAGCGGACGGCGAGCAGCGCGCGCAGGCGTTCGGCAGCCGCGCCGGGGAGGACGGGACGGTCGTCGTCCGGGGCCGGCGACGGCAGTTCGCGGACCACGGGCACGGTCGCGGCGGTGAGGAAGGTCGTCTCCAGTGCGGCGGCGGCGAGCAGCGTCGCGGCGGGGTCTCCGGCGAGTTCGCCCGCAGCGTCGGCCGTGTGCAGCGCGTCGAACTCCGGCGCGGAGCGTGCCGTGCCGAGAAGTGCTGCGGTCGTAAGCAATTCGGGCAGGGCGGTCACCAGGTCATCACCTGTCCTTCGGTGAACAGTGAGACGGGAGCGAGAGCGGTTCCGTCCCAGTCGCCGCAGACCGTGACGGGACGACCTCCCGCGACGGCGTGCAGCCGCCAGCGGCTGTCGTCGTCACCGGCCAGCGGCAGTGCCCGTCCGGACGGGTCGACGACGTACCAGCCGTCCTCGCTGTCGGTGGGGGTGACCGCGTCGAGCAGGACGGGCCAGGTGCGCAACCACGGATCTGCTCCGCGCATGCGGGCGTATTCGTCCAGCGCAGCGTCGAGTCCGGTGGCGGGCAGGGTCGTGAACGGCTCCGTCTCCCCGTGCTGTCGGCCGAGCACGGCTCGCAGTGGGGCCGCGCCGGGGTAGAAGTGCAGATCGGCGTCGACCAGCGAACCGGGGAAGGGGAGCGGCGTGGTGAAACGTGCTGTGCCGTGAGCGAAGTCGAGCAGGATCGCCCAGCGTCCGCTCGACCGCCCCCGAAGCCACGTCTTGCGGGTGAACATCCGGCTCTCCTCGGTGACGCGCACGGCGAGGACCTGCCAGCGGTCGCGCACAGCCGGTTCGGCGCGGACCTCCTCGCTACGGGTGCTGAAACCGAGATGGGTCTGCAGCGAACGCAGGAGCGGCCTCGGCAGATCGTCGCGCTGTCGGTACGCCACGGTCATCAGGTGCAGGCGCGCGTACTCGGCGAGCAGCCTGGCAGGCCAATCGGTTTCGTCGTTCACGACGGTGGCCAGGGTGCGCAGTGCCGACGCCGCGCCGGGAGCCTGGGCGTCGACCATGCGGGCGGCGATCGTCTCGTAGGTGTCGTAGCCGTGATCCACCGCCCCGAGGCCGTGCCGGATGCGGTCGGTCAGCCAGCGGTCGAGGTCGTCGAGTCCTGCCGCGACCCGCTCGGCGCGGCGCTGGGCGGTCGCCGGATCGGGCGCCTTGACCGGCTCGTCCACCGGGGCGGGAAGTGTGGTGGACGCGACGCGGGCGGCGAGCCATCCGGTGACGAAGTCGGGTGCCTGCGCGGCCGGCACGGCACCCTCGGACCAGCGCACGAGCAGTGACAGGGCGTGCTTGCAGGGCAGTTTCCGGCTCGGGCACGTGCACGTGTAGGCGGGAGCGCTCGGGTCGATCGCCGTGCGGTACGGCGTGGTGCCGCGTCCGCGGCACAGTCCCCACAGGGCGGTGGTGTCGTGACCGGTCTCGAGCCATGCGGAGGCGACGCCGCGCGCAGCCGTCATCGAGGACGGATCGGGCGCGACGGCGTTGATCTGCTGGAGGGTCCAGGGGGCGGTCACGAGCGTCGAAGGTACGAGGCGGGTCCGACAGGAACGGTGGGATCAGGATGTCGCACGGGTCTCCAGACGTGCGCGGATGCCGTCGACGAACAATCGCAGACCGAATTCGAACCGGACGGCGGGGTCGCCGTCGAGCAGGTCGTCGTCGGCCTCGGCCGGCTGCTCGGTCGCGACCTCGGGGGACAGCGGTGCGCGCGTGAGCGCGCCGAGTTCCTCGAGCTGCGCGCGGGACTGCTCGTCGACGGTGTGGCCGAGCACGTAGTGCAACAGCGCGTAGCCGGTGAGTTCGGCGTACGCCCGCGACAGACCCGCGCGTTCCGCGGTGCCGACGAAGGCATCGCGGGCCCGCGAGGTGGTCAGCCGGGAGGCGTAGCTCGAGGCGACGAGTTCGGCGCCGTCGCGGTGGGCGAGCAGTGCGGCACGGAAACGGTGCGCGAGCTCTGAAAGGGCATCGTCCCAGGCGTCGCTCGCGGGCGGTTCGTCGACACCGTCGAGGATGCGGTCGGCCATGGCGCCGAGCAGGGTCTGCTTGTTCGGGAAGTGCCAGTACAACGCGCCGGGCTGGACGCCGAGCGACGACGCGAGCTTGCGCATCGTCAGGTCGCCGAGCCCGTACTCGTCGAGGATCGCCATGGCGCCGTCGAGGACGTCGCCGCGTCGCAACTGCACTGCTTCTTCGCTCCCGCTTCTCCTGCTGCCCGCGGCGGTACCACGCCACGGGGGATCCGAACCGAAGGATTCGTGCCTTTGACACTATCGGACGCTTCGCCCTAACCTGAACGCTGTTCAATTGAACGATGTTCAAGTTCTCGCCACCCCAGGAGACGGCAGTGACCCAGGCGCCCGCCCGCACCGACATCCTCGAAATCGCTCGCGACCAGGTGCTGGGTCGCGGAATCGGCTTCGACCGTGACCAGACCCTCGAGGTCCTGCAGCTGCCGGACGACCGCATCGACGACCTGCTGGCGGTCGCCCACGACGTGCGCATGGCATGGTGCGGACCGGAGGTCGAGGTCGAGGGGATCATCAGCCTCAAGACCGGCGGCTGCCCCGAGGACTGCCACTTCTGCTCGCAGTCCGGCCTGTTCGCCTCCCCGGTGCGTGCCGCCCGGCTCGACATCCCGTCGCTCGTCGAGGCCGCGAAGCAGACCGCCAAGACCGGAGCCACCGAGTTCTGCATCGTCGCGGCCGTACGCGGACCCGACGAGCGCCTCCTCTCGCAGGTCGCGGCCGGTATCGAGGCGATCCGCAACGAGGTCGACATCCAGATCGCGTGCTCGCTCGGCATGCTCACTCAGGACCAGGTCGACCGGCTCGTCGCGATGGGCGTGCACCGCTACAACCACAACCTCGAGACCGCCCGCTCGCACTTCCCGAAGGTCGTCACCACCCACACCTGGGAGGAGCGCTTCGAGACGCTGCGCATGGTCCGCGAGGCAGGTATGGAGGTGTGCTGCGGAGGCATCCTCGGGATGGGTGAAACCGTCGAGCAGCGAGCCGAATTCGCAGCCGACCTCGCGGCGCTCGAGCCCGACGAGGTGCCGCTCAACTTCCTCAACCCGCGCCCCGGCACCCCTTTCGGTGACCTCGAGGTGCTGCCCGCCACCGAGGCGCTCAAGGCCGTGGCGGCCTTCCGATTGGCGTTGCCGCGCACCATCCTCCGGTTCGCCGGCGGCCGCGAGATCACGCTCGGCGATCTCGGCGCACAAAAGGGGATCCTCGGCGGGATCAACGCCGTCATCGTCGGCAACTATCTCACCACGCTCGGCCGGCCGGCGGAGACCGACCTCGATCTGCTCGGCGAACTGAAGATGCCGATCAAGGCCCTCGGCGAGACGATCTGATGTTCGATCCGTTCACCGGCGAAGCGATCGTCGACGGGACGGTCCGGACCCATTCCGCAGCAGTGCAACTCGGACTCGAACCGCCACGGTTCTGCGCTCGGTGCGGTCGGCGGATGATCGTCCAGATCGCGCCGGACGGGTGGTGGGCACGGTGTTCGCGCCACGGGACCGTCGATTCGGTGATGAGCGAACAGCGCTGAGCACCGACCCGATTCGACGGCCGACGGGTTCTACCCATCGTCGTCGGGATCGCCCGGATAGGTCACGACCCCGTCGGAATCCACCGACGGCGTCGCGCCCCACTGTCCCAGCACGTGCTGTCGAGGCTTCGCGTTGTTGACGAGATGCACGACGGTCCATCCCCGTGCGGCGAGGATGTTCGCGATCAACAGTCGGTGACAGCGCCACGGCATCGGCTCACCGCACATGATCGCGACGTGCCGGTGCTCGGCCAGTTCGGTGAGGCGCTCCAATCCGGCCTCGAAGTCGTCGGTGAGGGTGTAATCGGCGTAGTTCTTGAAACTCGCGTTCTTCCAGCCCGCGTTGAGGGCCGGATCGATACCCTTCTGTTTCGGCCGCCTGCCACCGAGTTCGGTGAGGTGCAGATAGCCGATCCCGGCACTGTCGAGCCAGGACGGCATCTCGTCGGCGTCGAACTGCGGGCTGCGGCGCGAACCGGGCATCTTCCGTACGTCGACGACGAGTTCGATGTCGGCCGAGTTCAGCGTGTCGAGCAGGACGGACTGCGGACACGTCCAGTGGCCGATGGTCCACAGGACGCGGGAGTCGGCACTCATGGCACCCATCGTCCCATCACGCGGGCGCCACCCGTCGGCGTAGTTCCTCGGCGCCGTCGCCCTCCAACCGGGACAACCCCGCACGACGGCCGGCGAGCAGCAACAGGATCGCGGAGATCGGTCCCCGCACCTCGGGTCCGGAACCGGAGGACCACTCGGTATCGGTTGCACTGAAACGGAATCCGTCGAGCGGGACGTCGGCGAAGACCCGGGCCTTGCCGGTGCCGCGGGTGGACCACATCCGAGTGGCGCCGGCCGCGGCGGCATCCGGTGGCATCGGCAGGTCGCGCTGCAGCGGTACCGCGATGTCCTGGCCGTGGACGAGCAGATCGATCATGGCCTCGAGCGGGGTGATGCCCACGTTGTGCCGCCGGGAGCCGATCATTCCCCGAAGGTCCGCGATCAACTCCTGTGTCGGTCGCCGGGCACGGTCGCGAGAGGACTCGCGGATGATCGTGTTCACCCCGCCGCGATGACGCACGACCATGCGGACGAAATCGACCACGGTGAGCTGCTGCAGCGTGAGGTGCGCGGCGACGTCGCGCACGGTCCAGCCCTCGCACAGCGACGGCCGGCGCCACTCGTCGTCGGTCAGTTGTTCCAGCAGGTCGGCGGTTCGTGCGCGCTGCTCGTCGATCGTGTTCCAGATGTCGTCGACGTTCATGGGATCACCTGACCTGGGTCCGCCGGACACGCGATCCGCCCATTCTAGATCGCGGATCGCTCCCCACCCACGGATTCCGGCGCCGGTACGGCATCCTCCGCGGCACGGCTCACCGACTCCCACTCGAGCCAGATGTCGATCTTCTCCCGGGTGGCGGCGACGGCCGCATCCAGCACGGCGTTGCCCAGGACGATGCGTCGCGGCGGTCGGTCGGCATCGACGACCTCGAGGAGTGCCCGCGCGGCCAGGGTGGGGTGGCTGTCGATGCTCGTGGACGCGCTCTGCTCCTCGATCTCGGCTCGCAGCGAGTCGTAGTCCGATTGCGGAGTGCTCACCGTCATGGTGGTGTAGAGATCGGTCCAGTAGCCGCCCGGCTCGACGATCGTGACGTCGATGCCGAAATGCGCGGCCTCGACGGCCAGTGCTTCACTGAGTCCTTCGAGGGCGAACTTGCTCGCGCTGTACAGCCCTGTGCCGGCCCCGCTCAGTACGCCCCCGATGCTCGAGATCTGCACGAGATGCCCGCGTCCTCGGCTCCGGAAGGCCGCCATGGCGGCCTGGCTGACCCACATCGCTCCGAAGAAGTTCGTCTCGAACTGTGCACGCGCCTGCTCCTCGGTGAACTCCTCGACGAATCCGTAGGTCATGGTGCCCGCGTTGTCGACGACGATGTCGAGGTCTCCGAAATGTTCGCGTGCCCTGTCGAAAGCGGCGAACACCGCCGTGCGGTCGGTGACGTCGGCCGGGAGTCGGAGGAGACGCTCCGGATCCCGGGGGAGATCGGCCGATTCGATCGATCGTGAGACGGCCACGACGTTGTCACCTCTCGACAGCGCGGCACGGACGAACTCCCTGCCCAGGCCGCGGCTCGCGCCGGTGATCAACCAGGTGCGGGGACGCACGCCGGGGGTGACGGAGGATGGGATTGTCGGTTGGGTCTTCAATGGACACCTCCTGGATGAGACGAGACGGTCCGTCTCGTTCATTCGAGAATGATCCACGGAGGACTGTCTGTCAAGACGCAACGTCTCGTCTCGGTGCGGTATCGTCGTCTCATGCCCGCACGCCCCGAAACCGGACACTCCCGGCGGAACCCTGCCTCGCGGAAAGCGATCCTCGATGCCGCTTTCGAACTGGTCGCCGAGGTCGGCTACTCGAAACTCGGTATCGAGGCGATCGCCGCCCGGGCCGGCGTGGGGAAGCAGACGATCTATCGCTGGTGGCCGTCGAAGGGAGCTGTGCTCCTCGATGCGTACCTGGCGCGCACGCAGGGCGACGCCGGGGACGAGGCCGCACTACCCGACAGCGGCGACCTGCGCGCGGACCTCATCGCGGTGCTGCAGGCCACCGTGGCGGAGCTGCGTGATCCGACGTTCGCCGTCCCGCTGCGCGCGTTGACCGTGGCGGTACTCGAAGACCCCGAACTCGCAGCGGAATACGAACACCGGCTCGACACACCGATGCGGGAGATGAAGAAGGCCCGACTCCGGGCCGCGCAGAATGCGGGGCAACTGCCGGACGACCTCGATCTCGATGTCGCCGTGGACTTGCTGTTCGCACCGGTCGCCCAGAAGTGGTCGGCCACCGGCGAACCCCCGTCGGACGACTACGTCCGCACGCTGGTCGAGACCGTCCTCGACGGCCTGACGCGCTCGGCCGAGGGCGTTCGGTCCGCGAGCATGTAACGCGCGACTCCTCGTGTCCGACACACACATCGGAATCGCATGACGATCTGTGCACGACGAACGGGGAGGGGCGGCATGGGTTCGGTCGACATTTCTGGAATGGATCAGCGAGGGCTATCTGGCAGGCGATCCGCTGCGCTCGGCGCTGTTCGTCGGGTCGGCCTTCCTGACGATGCCGCTGCAGTTGCTCGAGGTCATCATGGGTCGGCCCTTCTGACCTCTTCGGGGAGGTTCACACCGGCGGTCGCAGGGCGGCGAATTCGTCCGTCACGCGCAGCCGGGAATCGGTGAAGCGGTAGAGCGCCGGGGGGCGACCCCCCGCTTTTCCGGACGGTGCGGTGTTGCCGGTGCGGGTGAGTACGTTCCGGCGCGCCAGCACTCTTTGGAGATTGGTAGCGTCCACCTCGTATCCCAGTGCAGCGCAATAGATGTCGCGCAGAGTCGACATGGAGAACTCCGCCGGCGCGAGGCCGAACGCGATGTTCGTGTACGACAGCTTCGCGGCCAGGCGCGCATGGGCGTTCGCCACCATGACCCCGTGGTCGAAGGACATCTCGGGAAGGTCCGAGACCGGATGCCAGGCCGTATCGGCCGGCAGCTGGGGATCCGAGGTCAGGGGGATCAGGCCGAGATAGGTCGCCGCGATCGTGCGTGGACCCGGCACCCGATCCGGGTCGGAGAAGACCGACAGCTGTTCGAGATGCGCGACCTTGCGGACGTCGACCTTCTCCGCGAGTTGCCGCCTCGCCGACGTCGTGAGGTCCTCGTCGTTGCGTAGTTGCCCGCCGGGGAGCGACCACGTGCCGACCTGCGGATCGAGGGCCCGTTGCCACAGCAGCACCCCGAGTTCGGGTTCTTCGCGGAGGGTTCCCGAGGCGTCCGGGAAGCGGCGAACCTGGAACACGGCGATGAGCACTTCGTGACGGGTGTTACCATGTGGCATGTTTTCGATCCTAAGTCGAAAACCTCGAACACGGCAATTCCGGTACAACCCGCCGGGATGACACCCTCGAAGGAGCTAGGCCATGACCACGACCGAGTGGGCGGGAGCCGCCACCATCGTCGACGGCCCCGGCGGATACACGGGCGTCGAGGCGACGCCGGAATGGGCCGAGGAGGTCCGTCGGCTGGCCCGTGAGCGCAACGCCACGCTGCTCGCGCACAACTACCAGCTTCCCGCGATCCAGGACGTCGCCGACCACGTCGGCGACTCGCTCGCGCTCTCGCGTATCGCCGCCGAGGCCGAGGAGGACACCATCGTCTTCTGCGGCGTGCACTTCATGGCCGAGACCGCGAAGATCCTCAGCCCGAACAAGACGGTGCTCATCCCCGACGAGCGCGCCGGCTGCTCGCTCGCCGATTCGATCACCGCCGACCAGCTGCGCGAGTGGAAGGCCGACCACCCCGACGCCGTGGTCGTCTCGTACGTCAACACCACCGCCGAGGTCAAAGGCCTGACCGACATCTGCTGCACCTCGTCGAACGCCGTCGACGTCGTCGCGTCCATCGACCCCGACCGTGAGGTGCTGTTCCTGCCCGACCAGTTCCTCGGCGCCCACGTCAAGCGCGTGACCGGCCGCGAGAACATGCACATCTGGGCGGGGGAGTGCCACGTGCACGCCGGTATCAACGGCGACGAGCTCGCCGCGCAGGCCAAGGCGCACCCCGACGCCGACCTGTTCGTCCACCCCGAGTGCGGCTGCGCCACCTCGGCGCTCTACCTCGCCGGGGAGGGCTTCGTGCCCGACGACAAGGTCAGGATCCTGTCCACCGGCGGCATGATCGACGCCGCGCGGGAGACCGGCGCGAAGCAGGTCCTCGTCGCCACCGAGGTCGGCATGCTGCACCAGCTCCGCAAGGCTGCGCCCGGCATCGACTTCCAGGCGGTCAACGACCGCGCATCGTGCCCCTACATGAAGATGATCACCCCCGCCGCCCTGCTCCGCTGCCTGCAGGAGGGACGCGACGACGTCCACGTCGCCGCCGACGTCGCCGAGCGGGCCCGCCTGTCGGTGCAGCGCATGATCGCCATCGGCAACCCGGGCAGCGGCGAGTGACCACCGCCATCACGGTCGCGTGGGAGGACCACGCCGACCTGGTGGTCGTCGGGGGTGGCGTCGCCGGTCTCACGGCCGCGCGCGCCGCCTCCCGGCGCGGCGCGCGGGTGCTCACGGTGAGCAAGGGTGGCCCCACCGACACGGCCACCCAGTACGCCCAGGGCGGTATCGCGGTGGTGGCCTCGGTGGGCGACAGCGTCGACGCCCACGTCGCCGACACACTTGCCGCAGGCGGGGGATTGTGCGACGAGGACGCGGTGCGCTCGATCGTCACGGCCGGCCCCGACGCCGTCACCGCCCTGCGCGATCTCGGCGCGGTGTTCGACACCGCCGGAGACGGCGACATCGCCCGCACCCGCGAGGGCGGGCACAGCACCCGCCGCATCATCCACGCCGGTGGCGACGCGACCGGCGCCGAGGTCCAGCGCGCCCTCGGTGCAGCGGCACAGCGCGCCCTCGGCGCGGCCGGCCTGCCTGTCCTGTTCGGAGCCGCTGCCGCCCGGGTCCTCACCGACGCGCGGGGTGTCACCGGACTGCTCGTCCTCGACGAGCGCGGGTACGGCGTCGTCCACACCCCGGCCGTCTTGCTCGCCACCGGTGGCCTCGGGCAGCTGTACGCGTGCAGCACGAATCCGCCCGGCGCCACGGCCGACGGCATCGCGCTGGCCCTGGCCGCCGGCGCCGGCGTCGCCGACCTCGAATTCGTCCAGTTCCACCCGACCGTGCTGTTCGCGGAAGGAGGCACCGGACGTCGGCCGCTCATCAGCGAAGCGGTGCGCGGTGAGGGAGCGCGACTGGTCGATTCCCGCGGCCGATCGATCACCGACGGTGTGCACCCGCTCGGCGACCTCGCGCCCCGCGACGTCGTCTCGCGGGCCATCGCCGAGCGACTCACCGCGCTCGGCGAGGACCACGTCTACCTCGACGCACGTCACCTCGACGGGTTCGCCACGCGTTTTCCGACCATCACGGCGATGTGCGCCGAGGCCGGTCTCGATCCGGCCCAGGATCTGCTGCCGGTCGCTCCCGCCGCCCACTATTCGTGCGGCGGTGTCGTCACCGACGTGCACGGCCGCACCCGCATCCCCGGTCTGTACGCGGCCGGTGAGGTGGCACGCACCGGCCTGCACGGCGCGAACCGGCTGGCCTCCAACAGCCTTCTCGAAGGGCTCGTCCTCGGCGAGCGCGCCGGGGTGGCAGCGGCGATCGAACGGGCCGGAACGCCTGTCGAGACCGACGGCGTTCCCGTCGTCGCCGCGACCGTCTGCGATCGTGCGGTGCTGCAGCAACTCATGACCCGGCACGCGCTGGTCGTGCGCGACGCCGACGGATTATCCGCTGCCGCAGTCGAACTCGACGACGCGAGCGTTGCCACGCCGTGTGCCGACGCGGATCGGCTCGAGGACGCGGCGCTCACCGTCACCGCGCGGGCCCTGCTGCTCGCGGCGCAGCGCCGCACCGAATCGCGGGGATGCCACACCCGCAGCGACCATCCGGACACCGACCCGGCGCAGGCACACAGCTTGGAACTGCGCCTCGACGACGGCGAGTTGTCCTTCACCACACCGGAACTGACAGGAGCGAACTGAGATGACCACCGCGCTGCCCGACGGACTCGACCTCGCCGAGACCTGCGAGCTGGTCCGGAAGGCGCTCGACGAGGACCTGCGCTACGGACCGGACGTCACCACCGACGCCACCGTGCCCGCCGACGCCGTCGCCACCGCCTCGGTGGTCGCGCGGCAGGCCGGCACCCTCGCCGGTCTCGACGTCGGGCTGCTCGTCCTCGACGAGGTCATCGGGGCCGATCACTACCGCGTGCTTGACCGCAGGTCCGACGGGGAGCGGGTGCTGCCCGGCGATTCGGTCCTGACCGTCGAGGCGCCGACCCGCGGCCTGCTCACCGCCGAACGCACGATGCTCAATCTCCTGTGCCATCTGTCGGGCATCGCGACGGCGACCTCGCACTGGGTCGATGCGGTGACGGGCACCGAGGCGAAGATCCGCGACAGCCGCAAGACGCTGCCGGGAATGCGCGCGCTGCAGAAGTACGCGGTGCGGATGGGTGGCGGCGTCAACCACCGCATGGGACTCGGCGACGAGGCGCTGATCAAGGACAACCACGTCGCGGCGGCCGGTTCGGTGGTCGCCGCATTGCGAGCCGTCCGCGAGCACGCCCCCGACATCGCGTGCGAGGTGGAGGTCGACACCCTCGAGCAGTTCGACGAGGTGCTCGCCGAGAACGTCGAGTTGATCCTGCTCGACAACTTCCCGCTGTGGCAGACGCAGATCGCGGTGCAGCGGCGCAACACCCACGCGCCGCGGACGCGACTCGAATCCTCCGGCGGCCTGTCCCTCGACGTCGCCGCCGACTACGCGCGCACGGGCGTCGACTACCTCGCGGTGGGTGCGCTCACCCACTCCGTCACGGTGCTCGACTTCGGCCTGGACATGTAGGGCGTAGGTCGCACGTCACCGACCGGACGAATCGGACGCGTCATCGGAAGATTCGTCGGTGAGACGGTCCCCGCACCCGCGCCTTCTGGGGTAGAACTGACAGCACATCGACGTGCCGGGACCGGTCACGTGGGGGCGGGCTCCGGTGGTGGCCGGTGCTTGGTGGGGGAGGAAGACAGAACGCGATGCGGTTACCGATGGCACCGACCGACTCGATGTTCCTGCTCGGCGAGTCGCGCGATCATCCGATGCATGTCGGCGGTCTGCTGCTGTTCCAGCCGCCGGAAGGCGAGGATGCGAGCGACCTGCGGTCGATGTTCGCCGAGGCGCTCTCCCGCGAGGAACCTGCCGGGCCGCTGTGGTGCAAGCGGCCCACCCGGTCGCTGTTCACCCTCGGTCAGTGGGCGTGGGAGGACGATCCGCGTTTCTCCATCGACTACCACGTGCGGTTCAACGCGCTGCCGTCCCCGGGCACGATGGACGATCTGTGGGAACTCGTCTCCCGCCTGCACGCCTCGCTGCTCGACCGCACGCGTCCGCTGTGGGAGATGCATCTGATCGAGGGTCTGGCCGACGGTCGTTACGCCCTGTATGTGAAGATCCACCACGCGCTCGCAGACGGGGTCGGTGCGATGCGCCTGCTCCGCCGCGCACTCAGCACCGACCCGGACCGCACCGACATGCCGGCCCCGTGGGCGGTCGCCGACGCCCGGTCGACGAGCCGGTCGGCCGTGGGCACCGCGATCGGATTCCCCGGTGCAGTCGTCCGTGCGGCGACCGGCGTGATGAACGACGCGGTGAACGTGGTGTCCGAGGCGGTGGCACTGGTCCCGGCGATCGTCGGCACCGTCGACCGGGCACTGCACAATCGCGGGGGTTCGCTGTCGCTGGGCGCTCCGAACACCATCCTCAACCGTCAGATCTCCGGATCGCGCAGATTCGCGGCACGGTCCTGGCCGATCGAACGACTGCGCATGGTGGCCAAGGCCGCCGACGCGACACTCAACGACGTCGTCCTCGAACTGTCGGGCGGGGCTCTGCGGGCGTTCCTCTCCGAACACGATGCGCTGCCGGACGATTCGCTGGTCGCCATGGTTCCGGTGTCGTTGCGTCGGAGCACGAGCTCGTCGGGCAACGAGATCGGCATCCTGATGTGCACCCTCGCAACGCAGTGCGCCGATCCGGTGGAACGGCTTGCGCGTGTGCGCGGTTCGATGATCGAGGGCAAGCACGCGATGAATTCGATGTCGAAACTCGGTCGTCTCGCGACGAGTGCGGTGGGCGTGGCACCCCTGGCGGTGGGGGTGCTCACCGGCAATCGGGCGCTGCCGCGTCCGCCGTTCAACGTGATCGTCTCGAACGTGCCGGGTCCCGACGCCCCGCTGTACTGGAACGGTGCGCGTGTCGACGCGCTGTATCCGCTGTCGGTGCCCGTCGACGGGCAGGCGCTGAACATCACGTGCACAAGCACCGACGACGAGATCGCCTTCGGGTTGACCGCGTGCGGCCGCACGGTGCCGGATCTCGTCAGATTGCTCGATCACTTCGACACCGAACTCGAGGCGTTGGAATCCGCTCTCGGGGTCCGCGTGCAGGTCGACGACGACGAGATGCGCGGGGAGAGCGGCACCGGACACGACTGAGCGGCATCGAGAGGATCATCGATGTTCGTCGCTACCGTCAGCGGCTCTCAGCGGTGCATCCGACGAATGTGTCGGTAGCGAGGTGTTTCCGGCTCGATATTGGCTGTCGAGGAATCGACGGCGATGTTCGTCGAGGACTGCCGCGTCCCGCAGGTCGCGGTCGTGTTGTTTCCGGGCGTGGGCGTCGCGATCGGCGGTGTGGCGCCGCTCGGTCCGGTTGGCGGCACGGCCGGCCGCCCCGTCGCTCAGGACGTGCGCCGCCGTGCGGTCGCACGTGATCAGTACTCGTCGGCAGACCGAACGAACGACGGAATCCTGCTCGGGATGACGCGGTAGGTGCTGCTCGAGGACCGCCAGCGGGGTTCGTAGGAGGCGGTAGTGGGTCCGTAATACTGCCTCGATCGTGGAGGGCAGGGGCATTCTCAAGCGCCTTTCGTGCACATCGTGGTCTCCGGACGCCACAGAAGCCCCGGGTGAGTCCGTCTACGTCCGGATATCGATGGTGCTCAGATTTGTTCCGGATTCGGTGCGACGGTCTTCTGCATGCTCTCGTACGCTTGGCGGGCGTCGAGCACGGGCTCGATGATCGACAACCGAAGGCAGGTTTCGCGCCGGCCGAAAACGTACATCAGGTTGCTCGGTTGATCCGGTGCCGGTCCGACGAGTTCGATACCGTCCGGGGGATCGATACCTCGCTGCGACAGGCTCAGGACATTCCAGTCGAACGCGATTCGTTCGGTTCTCCCCAAGCGGGAGGTCAGTGCGGAGACCAGATCGTGGAGTTCGGTAGTGAGATTGTCGCCCCGCGGCCACCAGGCCCCGTCCACGCCGGTGGAGTGGTCATCGGGATCGCGGAGAAGCAGCCGCACCGTGCGGGTCGGCACATCGAAGGGCTGTCCACCGCCGGCAGCGGCTCGGAAACGTCTCAGGTCCCGGTTGGTGAATGCGCGTCGCGGATGTTCCGTCATGTCACACACCCGCGCCGGGTACGGATCGAGGCCGGTGCAGGCAGCCGATGTCCGTTTCGTCGGCCGCCCACGAGGCCTGCCCCCAGGTGCATGGATGCGGGTGATCATCGGCCCGGGGTCGCGGATGTCCGGCGGGGTAACGAGAGAAAGATCGATCGGAGCGGATCCGGGCGTTGTGCAGCGTCATTGCGACGCTCCTGACTGGGCCGTAGGGCGGCCTGCTCGTTCGACGAGGACGACGGGATCGGACATGATCACGTACTGCAGCCTCGGCACCTTCAGCCTACCGTTCCGGTATCGAGGTGGGAGGAGCTCACGTGTGCGAAGTGTTCACGGGCGACCTCGGGGTGAGCGCCGACGTGTACGCGTGCGTGGCCGTGCGGTCGTGTGCCGGTGCGGCCGGTCGTGGCCGTGCACCAGCGAGCACGGTAGCTCGTCGTCGCAGTGCACGCCGCATTCCGGCAGCGGGCACCCATGATCGGGCAGGTGGAGGAGACAGAAGTAGTCGCCGCACCCCGCCTCGTCGTCCCCCTTGTGCCCGAGGGGGTTGTCCCCGCACAGATACCCGCGTCCCCGGTCGATCCGCAGGTGGCACTGCGGATCGTCGCATTCGGCCTCGACTCCGTACCCGGCTTCGCGGCCGTCCGGAAGGATGTAGTACACGAAACCCATGGCTTCTCCTCGTCGGTGAAACGCGTCGGATCCGGAGGGACTTCGGTGGAGGGTCTCCGACTCCGAAGGTGTTCGTCCTCGCTCCGCGAGGAGATCGATGCGAGGGGTGGTGTGAAGACGGCATCGTCGGCTGTCGACGGAACCGGCGATGCCTCCGAGCTGAGCTGTCCGGATGGACAGGCCCGGGTGCGGACGGTGTGCCCTCCCGTCGCAAATCGGAAACGTACGTGCTCGACGGTCATCGAGCGAATGTGCCGATGGTGGGCCGGATCGGCTGCGCAGCCCCCTGCAGGGCGCATCCGGTCCGGCTGGTCCAGCCTCCCATCATCGTGTGACCAGCGATAGGTGGGTGTTCACATCGGCGGCGGGACCGGGATCCTCGGTACGCCGCCGCAACTTTCCGGATGGAACCCTCGACATCGAGGCTAGACGTCGACCGGTTCGAGCGTCGAACGATCCTCGAGGCGACGCACCAGCGGTGCCGGCACGATCGCGACGAGGGCGATGCACCCGCCGACGACGAAGGCCGTCTGCACGCCGGAGACCGACGCCGTCATGAGCGGGGTCATCAGCACGGCCATGCCGATACAGAACACGACGTGCATCGCGACGACGACACCGAGCGTGGTGTCGGTGCCCAGCTGCGTCAGCCACCACTGCCCACCG
Source organism: Rhodococcus shunpengi (assembly GCF_048381395.1). Classification (NCBI taxonomy): domain Bacteria; kingdom Bacillati; phylum Actinomycetota; class Actinomycetes; order Mycobacteriales; family Nocardiaceae; genus Rhodococcus; species Rhodococcus shunpengi. The sequence continues at coordinate 62,377 of NZ_JBLWIU010000028.1, read as the reverse complement.
GCGAGCAACAGTGCACCCGGAACTGCAGGCACTGGCCGCAGCCCAGGAGAAGTCACTCGTCGACCGGTTGCGCGAACGGATCACGGAGCAGGCGGAGAATACGGATCCGACGACGGTCCGCCTGCTCGCAGAACTGGCCGTGGTGGTGTGGCGCACGAGCTGGGACAGGTGGGACGAACTCGCCCTCGCCGGCGACGACCGCGATCCGGTCGAGGTGTATCGCGAGTGCCGAGAGTCGTTGCGGCGCATCGTGGAATGAGTTGTCGGCGGTCGCGACCGGGACCGACGCGCTCGTCGTCCGCCCCGATTGGTTACGCTCAGCGCCCGTGACCGACTTCGACAGCCAGGTGGTGGCGGCTGTGACCGCCCATATGAACGACGATCACGCAGCAGACGGCCTGCTCATCGTGCGTGCCTTCGCCGAGCCAGGCGCCGTCGAGGCGCGGATGACCGGCGTCGACCGCGAGGCGGGGGAGTGGGTCGTCGTGATCGACGGTCGCGACCACACCGTGCGCATCCCGTGGCTCGAACCGGTGACCGACCGGGCGGGACTCCGCACGGCCGTCGTGGATCTCTACAAGGCGGCGTGTACACGCCTCGGGGTCGACACCCCGTCCTGATCGCTGTCCCGACCGCGCTGCGGCCGGGACAGCGCGATCATGTCGACGCTGCCAGCCGTCGGGCGTGCGGCGTCCACACCTCCGTGAGTGCACGACGGCCGATGAACAGCCCGATGTGGCCGGCGTCGGCGATCGTCGTGGTGATCCTCTCCGGCGGGGTCGAGACGTGCTCCGCCAGCGCCGTGACCTGCCGGGGAGTCGCGATCGGATCGGCGGACCCGGCGATCAGATGGACCGGGCAGTCGACGGCCGAGAGGTCGACGATGCGTCCTTCGACCCTCAGCGTGCCGGCGACGAGTTCGTTGCCCACGAACAGGTGTCGCATGATCCACTCGCGGAAGGCCGAGGGGATCTCCTGCTTCCAGGTGAACCAGTGCCGTTCGGCTTCCCACCGCGCGACCTCGTCGGGATCGTCGAGCAGTCCGAGCAGCGTCATCGCACGTTCGACCTCACCGATCGGATCGGTGGTCGGCACCCCGACGGCCCGCGCCGCCCCGTACCAGAAGTCGATCGTCGTGGCCGCGGCCCCGCGAGGCGCGTGGGCCAGCACCGACAGCGCCGGTTGGTCGACGTGGAAGTCGATGGGAGCTCCCGCCACGGTCAGCGAGTACACGCTCTCGGGATGCAACGCCGCGTAGACGGTGCCGAGCCACCCACCCTGGCTGTCGCCGATCAGGTTCACCCGACCACCGAGATGGTCGACGGCCTCGGCGACGACCGCCAGGTGCTCGTCGATCGAGCAGCCGTCCGTCGCGGGAGTCGCGGGTGCCCAGTCGAGACAATGCAGGCGGGTCAGGCCACCGGCGCGGAGGGCTTCGACCTGACTGCGGTCGACGGAATGGTCGACGATGCACGAGTGGGTGCCGGCCTGCGGCGGCAACAACAGCGTCGGGATCTCGTCGCGTGCGGGGTCGGAGGTGCTGCAATCACGCAGACCTCCGAGGGACCACCGGCGCACGACCGGCCAGTCCGTGGACCAGCGCGGCGGCGTGGCCGAGGTCAGGGCGCGGCTGTACCGGTTCGCGTCGGAGACCAACGTGCACGGTGTGGCGCCGCGTCGTACGAGGCCGGCGAGATAGGCGCTCCAACCGGCGATCGCCGCGGTCCCGAGACGAAACGGGGCCGCGGCGATCCGGGCGGGTGTCAGTGACAGCATGCACTGCACCGGAGAACGTCCGCTGATGCGGTGTTCGGTATCGACTGCATCGAGGAGTCGACGATTACTTCAGCAGGTCGCGAGCGGTGCTCGTGACGGTGGTAGTGAGCTCGCGAGCGAAGGAGACCTGCGCCTTGGCGAGATCGGCGACCCACTCGACGGGGGTGGCGTCGGCGACCTTCTCCTGCAGATCCAGGATGCTCGAGACGGCCTTCTCGTAGGTGTCGACGCCGAGGTTTCCGCTCTGCTTCGCGGCGTCGATGAACTTCGCGTTGAACTCCTGGAAGCGCTCGGTGGCCTCGTCGACGGTCTTGGTGAACTCGGTGGCGGCCTTGTCGGCGACCGCAGCGGCCGTCGAGGTGAGCTTCTCGGCCGACTGCTGGGCCGTTGCGGTGGCCTCGGTGGCGGCCTTCGTGGCGGCTTCCGTCGCCTTGGCAGCGGCATCGGTGGCCTTGGCGTTGGCGGCGGTGGTCTTGGTCGGTGCGGTCATGATGTGTACCTTCCGTGGGCGCTCGTGACAGGAGCGGGGCTTCCCCTGTGGGGGTGCGCTCGGATCAGCGCTGTTAGCAGGTTAGCAAAATGATAGCTAACGCGCAATGTCACTCGAAGACATAGGTTCCCGGGGCATCGCACAGCGGCGGATGCTGCGCGCTGCCCATCGCCGGGGGAGCGACCAGCTCACCGGCGCGCTTCGTCGACCATGCGGTCCAGTCCTCCCACCACGACCCCGCGGTGCGAGTGGCCTTCTCCGACCATGCCTTCGGGTCCTCGGGCAGCTTCGGCAGCTTCTCGCCGTCGGGCGCGCCGACGGCCTCGAACCAGGCCTTCGGATTGGGGGGATTGACCGCGCCGGCCACGTGGCCCCCGCTGGTCAGGACGTACCGGACCGACCCGCCGAGCAGGCCCGTCGCCTTGTACGACGACGTCCACGGCACGATGTGATCGTTGATCGCTCCCACCACATAGGTGTCGCACGTGATGTCCGACAGGTCGAGGACCTCGCCGTCGAGCTCGTACACACCGCGCGCGAGCTCGTTGCGGCCGTACAGCGACCGCAGGTAGTGCGAGTGCATCTTCGCAGGCATGCGGGTGCTGTCCTCGTTCCACGCCAGGATGTCGAAGGCGGCCGGCTTCTCACCCTTCATCCACCGCGACACCCAGTAGTTGAAGATCAGATCGCGCGCGCGGATCATGTCGAAGCTGCCGGCCATCTCGTTGCCCGAGAGGAAGCCCTGCTTGCTCATCCGGAATTCGACACGGTCGAGCGTCGCCGGGTCGGTCAGCAGCGCCAACTCGCCGACCTCGCTGTAGTCGAGGAGCGTGTTGAGCATCGTGAACGCGCTGATCCGCTTGTCGTCGAGCTTGCCCATGCGGGCCGCGGCCATCGCCGCCATCGCGCCGCCCAGGCAGATCGACAGCACCTCGATACGCGAGGATCCGGTGACCTCCTCGACGACGTCGAGCGCCGCCGCGACACCCTGCCGGAAGTAGTCGTCCATCGTGATCTCGTGCATCGACTCGTCCGGGTTGCGATACGAGATCGCGAACACGGTGCGGTTGTGCTGCACGGCCCACTCGATGAGGCTGCGCTGCGGCGCGAGATCGAGGATGTAGTACTTGTTGATCCACGGCGGCGCCGCCAGGATCGGGATCTCGTGCACCTCGCCGGTCTGCGGGGCGTACTGGATGACCTCGATGAGGTCGTTGCGGAAGACGACCTTGCCGGGGGTTGCGGCCATGTTCTCGCCGAGGGTGAACGCCTCGCGATCGACCTTGAGCGGCAGGCCTTTCCGGTGCACGACGTCCTCGATGGCGTACTTCGCGCCGCGGAACAGGCTCGCGCCACCGGTGTCGAGCGCGCGCACGAGCACACCCGGGTTGATGAGGAAGTTCGACGGGGCGAGCGCGTCGAACATCAGGTTCGCGAACTGGCGGGCTTTGCCGTCCTGCACGGGGTCACCCGAGCCGGCGTCGGCGAGGTCCTCGACGTACTCGCGGGTGGCGAGATAGCTCTGCAGCAGCGAGAAGTAGGCAGGGTTCTCCTTCCAGGCGGCATCGGAGAACCGGCGGTCCTTCGGATCCAGCGGCACCGGGGGCTGCGGATCGGCGGCGTTCCACACGCGCGTCGCCGCCGCCGGAATGTTCGCCAGGCGGGTCGCGTACTCCGTGGTCGCGCCGGCCACGGCCCGCGGATTCTTCACTGCACGGCCGGCGACGGATGCGACGGCCGGTCCCCACCCGATCGGGTCGAGGGAGGAGGTGAGCTTCTTCTGCAGATGGTTGAGCACCGAGCAACTCCAGAACTGGGTGAATGGTCCGGAGCCGATGGTGACGTCGTCGACGGAGGCGCGCACCTTACCCCCAGGTACGTGCTACCTGCATGTTCGTCGACGGGGCGACGAAACCGGGTTGACCTCGAATGCTGCGTGACGCACGAACCCGTCCGGTGACGATTGTGAGAATGCTCACTCCTCGTCGGGTTCGCGTCCTCCACCACGCCGACGACGCGCCACGGTGACCTCCCGGAACGCCTCGTACATCTCCTCGAGCGAACGCCGCTGGGGATTGGTCAGGTCGGGATCCTCGCGAATCGCCCGCAGGACGGCGGACTCCGCTCCGTCGTCGGCCTGCGCGTGGGCCGCGAGGGTGTCCGCGGACAGATGCAACTGCTCGGCGATCGCTTGCAGCACACGCTCGCTCGGCGCCCGCAGGTTCCGTTCGATCTGCGACAGGTACGGATTCGAGATGCCCACCATCGCCGCGAGTTGACGCATGGGCAGTTCTGCGAGCTCACGCTGGCGGCGGATCAACTCGCCCAATGTGCTCGGGCGCGACTCGTCCTCGTCCATGCCGACAGCATAAGCACGGTGATCCGTGCCGAGAGCATCCTCACGCGGGCGCGACTTCGATCGTCGTCGGGGGATGCGGGATAGTAGAGGGTGATCCCTGTTCGACGAGAGAGGACACCTCATGCTTGCCCGCACCGACCTGCGCGGTCGTACTCCCACCACTGCGGAGCTCAGGGGCGCACTGCCCCGCGGCGGAGTGGACGTGGATGCGGTGCTCCATCAGGTCCGTCCCGTTGTCGACGACATCCGCGACCGCGGCGCCGAGGCCGCACTCGACTACTGCGAGAAGTTCGACGGCGTCCGCCCCGCCTCCGTGCGTGTTCCCGCCGCGGAGCTCGACCGTGCGCTCGCCGAACTCGGACCGGCCGTCCGTGCCGCCCTCGAGGAGGCCATCGAGCGCACGCGCGTCGTGCACGCGGCCCAGCGGCGCACCGACGTCACCACCGAGGTCGTCCCCGGCGGCACCGTCACCGAACGCTGGGTGCCGGTCGAGCGCGTCGGCCTCTATGTGCCCGGCGGCAACGCGGTCTACCCGTCGTCGGTCGTGATGAACGTCGTCCCGGCGCAGGCCGCCGGTGTCGAATCGCTCGTCATCGCCTCGCCGCCGCAGAAGAACTTCGGCGGACTGCCGCACCCGACGATCCTCGCCGCCGCGGCGCTGCTCGGCGTCGAGGAGGTGTGGGCCGTCGGCGGCGCGCAGGGTGTCGCACTGTTGTCCTACGGCGGCACCGACACCGACGGCGCCGAACTCGCCCCGGTCGACATGATCACCGGCCCCGGCAACATCTACGTCACCGCCGCCAAGCGGTTGTGCCGCGCGGTCGTCGGCATCGACGCCGAGGCCGGCCCCACCGAGATCGCGATCCTCGCCGATCACACCGCCGACGCGATGCACGTCGCCGCCGACCTGATCAGCCAGGCCGAGCACGACGTCATGGCCGCCTCGGTGCTCGTCACCACCAGCACCAAACTCGCCGACGCCGTCGACACCGCCCTCGCCGCGCAGCTCGAGCTCACCAAGCACCGCGAGCGCGTCACCACCGCGCTGTCCGGTAGCCAGTCCGGCATCGTCCTCGTCGACGACATCGACCAGGGCCTGAAGGTCGTCAACGCCTACGCCGCCGAGCACCTGGAGATCCAGACCGAGAACGCCTCCGAGGTCGCCGCGCGCGTCCGCTCGGCCGGCGCGATCTTCGTCGGGCCGTGGGCACCGGTCTCCCTCGGCGACTACTGCGCCGGGTCGAACCACGTGCTGCCCACCGCCGGCTGCGCCCGGCACTCGTCGGGCCTGAGCGTGCAGACCTTCCTGCGTGGCATCCACGTCGTCGAGTACACCGAGGCGGCCCTGAAGGACGTCTCCGGTCACGTCATCACCCTCGCGAACGCCGAGGACCTGCCCGCCCACGGCGAAGCCGTCCGTCTGCGATTCGAGGCGCTGAAGTGACCCAGATCCCCGGCTCCCGCATCACCCTCGCCGATCTGCCGCTGCGCGAGAACCTGCGGGGCAAGTCGCCCTACGGTGCGCCGCAGCTGACGGTGCCCGTCCAGCTCAACACCAACGAGAACCCCCACCCGCCCACGCAGGCGCTCGTCGACGACGTCGCCGAGGCCGTGCGTGAGGCGGCGACGCAGCTGCACCGCTATCCCGACCGCGACGCGGTGGCGCTGCGCACCGACCTCGCCACCTATCTCACGAACGCGTCAGGCGTTCCTCTGGGTGTCGAGAACGTCTGGGCCGCAAACGGTTCCAACGAGATCCTGCAGCAGCTCCTGCAGGCCTTCGGTGGTCCCGGGCGCACGTCGATGGGCTTCGTGCCGTCGTACTCGATGCACCCGATCATCGCCGACGGCACCCAGACCGAGTGGCTGTCCACCTACCGGCGCGACGACTTCACCCTCGACGTCGAGGCGTCCGCCGCGGCCGTGCGGGAGCGGCGGCCCGACGTCGTCTTCGTCACCAGCCCCAACAACCCGACGGGACACAGCATCCCGCTCGGCCAGTTGCGGGTGATCCTCGACGCCGCCCCCGGCATCGTGATCGTCGACGAGGCGTACGTCGAGTTCTCCTCGCAGCCGAGCGCTCTGTCGCTGATCGACGAGTACCCGACGAAGATCGTCGTCTCGCGGACGATGAGCAAGGCGTTCGCCTTCGCCGGCGGACGGCTCGGTTATCTCGCCGCCGCCCCCGCGGTGATCGAGGCGCTGCTGCTCGTGCGCCTGCCCTACCACCTGTCGGTCGTCACCCAGGCCGCCGCGCGTGCGGCCCTGCGGCACGCCGACGAAACTCTCGCGTCGGTTGCGGAACTGGCCGCCCAGCGCGACCGCGTCGCCGCCGAACTCGCCCGGTTCGGCTACGACGTGATTCCCTCCGACGCCAACTTCATCCTCTTCGGCCGCTTCGCGGACGCCCCTGCCACCTGGCAGCGGTATCTCGACGAGGGTGTGCTCATCCGCGACGTCGGGATCCCCGGCTACCTGCGCACCACGATCGGCCTGACCCACGAGAACGACGAGTTGCTGCGAGTGAGCGAGAAGCTCGCGGCCACGGAAATCGAGGAAACCCGATGAGCGACCGCATCGCGCGCGTCGAACGCACCACCAAGGAATCGAGCATCACCGTCGAGATCGACCTCGACGGCACCGGTCGCACCGAGATCTCCACGGGGATCCCGTTCTACGACCACATGCTCACCGCGCTCGGCCAGCACGGTTCGTTCGACCTCACCGTGCAGGCGCAGGGCGACATCGAGATCGAGGCCCACCACACCGTCGAGGACACCGCCATCGTCCTCGGCCAGGCCTTCGGTCAGGCCCTCGGCGACAAGCGTGGCATCCGGCGCTTCGGCGACTGCTTCATCCCGATGGACGAGACCCTCGCGCACGCCTCGGTCGACGTCTCCGGCCGTCCCTACTGCGTGTTCACCGGTGAGCCCGACTACATGGTGCACTCGGTGATCGGGGGATATCCGGGCGTGCCCTACTCGACGGTGATCAACCGGCACGTGTTCGAGTCGTTCGCCTTCCACGCCCGCATCGCACTGCACGTGCGGGTGCTCTACGGCCGCGACCCGCATCACATCACCGAGGCCGAGTTCAAAGCGGTCGCCCGCGCGCTGCGTGAGGCCGTCGAACCCGACCCGCGTGTGACCGGCATCCCGTCGACGAAGGGCAGTCTCTGACATATGGATGTCGTCCTCACCTACCTGTGCTTCATCGTGGCCGGATTCGCCGCGGGCGGAACGTGGTCGATGTGGAAGGCGCGCAACACGTTGTTCGCGGGTGTGCTGCTGGCTCTGACCGTGCTGGCCGTCGCCGCGGGCGTCTTCCGGCTGCTCTGACGTGGCGGAACAACAAGGACTGTTCACCGTTCGTGGTCTGATCCCGGCGTGGTCGACGTCCGCGGCGGCCTTCGGCGGCTTCTCGTTGCTGCTGCCGGTCGTGCCCTGGGCGATCGCCGAGGCCGGCGGCAGCGACACGCTCGCCGGGTCGGTGACGGCGGTGTTCATGTTCACCACCGTCCTCACCCAGCTCGCGATGCCGCGACTGCTGCGCGCGTTCGGTCACCGCGCGACGCTCGCGGCCGGCTGCCTGTTCCTCGGGCCGCCGTCGCTGCTGTTCCTCGTATCGATGGCTCCGGCGGCGGTGCTCGGCATCTCCGCGCTGCGCGGTATCGGTTTCGGCATGATCACCGTGGCGGCGGCCGCCCTCGTCGGCGAACTCGCGCCGCCGCGATTGCTCGGCCGGGCCACCGGCATGCTCGGCATCGCCATCGCCGCGTCCCAGACGATCGGCCTGCCCGCCGGCCTGGCGATCGCCGAGCGGTTCTCCACCACGCCGGTGTTCGTGCTCGGCGCGATCATCTCGTCCGCCGGTCTGCTCGCCGCGATCCGTCTGCCGCGGCTGACCGCGAAACAATCCCGGACGGCGCGACGGGTGCCTCCGGTCGTGCTGTTGTTCCCGCTGGTCGCGGTGGGCGCGGGTGCGATCGCCTACGGCGGTCTCACCTCGCTGTTGCGCATCGCGGTCGCCGGCCTGCCCGTCGCGGCGGCATTGGCCGTGCTCAGCGCGTCCTCGCTGATCGGGCGGTACGCGGCCGGTTCCGTCGCGGACCGGATCGGCGCCGGCAAATTGCTGCCGGTCGGTCTCGGGCTCGCGGGCCTGGCGATGATTCCCTTCGCGCTCGTCGCCGACGACCGAGGGGGAGCGGTGCTGCTGATCGTCGCCGCGATCGCCTTCGGCTTCGGCTTCGGTGTCGTGCAGAACGAGGCGCTGCTCGTCGCGTTCCGTCGCGCCGGCGCGGGCAACACCGGGTCGGCGAGCGCCGCCTGGAACATCGGCTTCGACGCCGGCACCGGCGCCGGTTCGTTCGCCCTCGGCGCGGTGGCCGCCGCGGCCGGATACCCGGCGGCCTTCGCCGCCGCCGCGGTCCTGGTCCCGGCGCTGCCGTTGCTGGCCCGACTGGCCGGGCCGTCGGAACGTCCCCGTCCCACCACATAGAATCGACATCATGAGCGCAACCACGGTCGCCGTCCTCGACTACGGCTCGGGCAATCTCCACTCCGCCACGCGGGCAGTCGCCCGTACCGGCGTGCATGTGGAGGTCACTGCCGACCCGAAGATCGCGCTCGCCGCCGACGGACTCGTCGTCCCCGGCGTCGGTGCCTTCGATGCGTGCATGAAGGGCCTGCGCAGCGTCGGCGGAGACAAGATCATCGGCACCCGCCTCGCAGGCGGTCGTCCGGTGCTCGGCATCTGCGTCGGCATGCAGATCCTGTTCGAACGCGGCGTCGAGCACGGCATCGAGACCGAGGGCTGCGGCGAGTGGCCGGGCACGGTCGAGCGTCTGGACGCGCCGGTGCTGCCGCACATGGGCTGGAACACCGTCGAGGCCCCCGCCGATTCGGTGCTCTTCGCCGGCATGGACGCCGACACCCGCTTCTACTTCGTCCACACCTACGCCGCCCGCAAGTGGGAACTCGACGCTCCCGAGCGTCTCGCGCCGCCGAAGGTGACCTGGGCCGAGCACGGCAGCCGCTTCGTCGCTGCCGTCGAGAACGGTCCGCTCTCGGCCACCCAGTTCCACCCGGAGAAGTCCGGCGACGCCGGCGCACAGTTGCTGCAGAACTGGGTCAACTCGTTGTGACCGGGCCGCGGCGCGGACGACCGAGCGGAGAGTTCTCCTTCGGCCGTCACGCGCTGCTGTCCGTCGGCGCGGCGACCGTCGTGCTGCTCGTCACCGCCATCGTCGTGGTGGCGGTCCGGCCCACGCCGGTCGTCGGCCTCGTCATCGCGTTGGTCGGCATCGTGGCGGCCGTCGTGGCCATGGGTGTCGTATCGACGCGGTCGGCCCGCCGGGCCTTCGGTCCCGCCGAGGACGACCGTCCCGGAAGCTGACGCGCCGAACCGGGCTTCGCCCGGCGTGTTGCGGTAGCGAACCCCAGTCGGGCGCGCGAGGAGCTTCGTAACGCAGCTGTGCGGACTCGAAATCGATCTGCCGCGCCCAGATTCACCTCGCGCCGTCCTCGGAGGGGACGACGACGTCCTGCGCCGCCGCGCGCAGACGATCGGCGAACACCGCGCAGGCCCGGACGATCTCCGGGTCCGCGCGCATCCGGACGTCGGCGTCGAGGGTGGCGAGCGCGAGGACGAGCCACTGCCACGACTCGACCGCGAGGTGCACCTCGGTCCGGTCGTCACCCGTCGGCCGGATCTCGGCGTCCTGGTACTTCAGCGCGTCGGCGACGTGCGTGGCCGAGGCCGCCACGTCCAGGTGCACCGGTGTCCGCCCCTGCCGGAGTCCTTGCCGCAGGTATTCCGTGGCGGACCCGGCGGGAAGTCGGCGGGGTGCGAACCGTCGGCCGGTGCGGAGCAGGTCGCGCACACGATCGAGGCGGAAGACCCGCCAGTCCTCGCGATCGACGTCCCATCCGAGGAGGTACCACCGCAGCAGGTGGTGGACCTGCCGGTACGGCTCGACCCTGCGCGAGGTCGGCGAGCCCTGCGCGTCGACGTAGTCGAAGGTGAGCGTGTCGCACCGCGCGATCGCCTCCGCCACCGTGCCGAGCAGCTCCGCCGACACGCTGGGCGCCTGCAGCGCACTCGTCTCCACCGCGCTGCGGACGGCCGCGACCCGCGGGCGCAGCCGCGCGGGCAGGAACTGGTCGAGCTTGCCGTAGGCGCGGGTGGCAGCGTCGTCCAGTCCGCCTTCGGCCGGCCCGGTCGCAGCGAGAGCGCCGAGCCCCAGCAGCACCGCGACGGCCTCGTCGTCGTCGAGCACCAGCGGCGGCATCGAACGTCCCGACGCGAGACGGTAGAAACCGCCGGGCCCGGAACGGGTTTCGACGGGATATCCGTAGCCGCGCAGCCGGTCGACGTCGCGGCGGAGCGTCCGGCGGCTCACCTGCAGCCGCCGGGCCAGCTCGTCCCCGCCGATCGCGCGTCCGGTCTGCAGGATCGACAACAACGCGAGCATCCGCTCGGTGACGTCCGCCATGCCGTCATCCTCCCACCGGTTGCGGTCAGGATCCGGCCGCAACCGGTCGTAGCGTCGAATCCATGACCACCACCGTCACGACCACCGAGGCGGCAATGCGAGGCCGCGCCATCACGATCTGCCGCGCCCGCACCCACAACCTGGCCGACGTCGATCTGACCGTTCCGCGCAACCGGCTCGTGGTGATCGTCGGGGTGTCCGGCTCCGGGAAGTCGTCGCTCGTCTTCGACACGATCGCCGCGGAGGCCGGCTACCAGCTCAACGAGACGTACCCGCCGTTCACGCGCAATCGGTTGCCGAAGTGGACACGACCCGACGTCGACCACATCGACGGTCTGACGCCGGTGATCGTCGTCGACCAGCGCCGCCTCGGCGGCAACGCCCGCTCGACGGTCGGCACCATCACCGACACCTGGACCTATCTGCGGCTGCTGTATTCCCGGGTGGGCACACCCGTCCTCGGGGAGTCGAACCGCTTCTCGTTCAACGACCCCACCGGGATGTGCCCGACCTGCTCCGGGCTCGGCGAGATCGTCGTCAGTGCCGTCGAGCGGTTCCTCGATCTCGACAGGTCCCTCGCCGAGGGCGCGATCCTGGTGCCCGGCTTCGGCAACGGTGGGTACTGGTACTCCCAGTACGCCGACATCGGTTCCTTCGACGCGGACACACCCCTGCGCGACTGGAAGCCCGCCGAGCGGGAGGCACTGCTCTACGGCGGCGAGGCCGCAGCGGCGCTGGGCCACAAACCGCCGGACGGATACGAGGGCGTCGTCGAGAGGTTCGAGCGCATCCACCTGCACACCTCCGACAACCTCTCCGAACGCAAACAGGACGTCATCCGACGTTTCACCCGCGCCGAGACGTGCCCGGACTGCGCCGGAGAACGGCTGAACGCGGCCGCGCGGGCGGTCACCCTTCGCGGCCGCACGATCGGGGAGCTGTCCCGCCTCGAGATCATCGAGCTGCTCGAATTCGTGCGCACGATCGACGACTCGCGCGCCGCACCTGTGGTGTCCGCACTGGTGGGCCGTCTCGAGGCGATGGTGACGATCGGCCTCGGCTATCTCGCGCTCGCCCGGGCGACCACCACGCTCTCGGGCGGCGAATCGCAACGGATCAAGTTGGTCCGGCACCTCGGGTCGAGCCTGACGGAGATGACCTATGTCGTCGACGAACCGACGGTCGGTCTGCATCCCGCCGACGTGGAGACGATGATCGACCTCCTCGAACGGCTCCGTGACAGCGGCAACACCGTCCTCGTCGTCGAACACGACCCGAGCGTGATGGCCCGGGCCGACCAGGTGATCGAAATCGGTCCCGGTGCGGGCTCGTCCGGTGGTCGCCTCGTCTTCCAGGGCACTTTCGACCGGCTCCGAACGGCCGACACTCCCACCGGCCGATCGCTGCGGCGCGCCATCGGCCGCGGTCACCCCGCCCGCGAGGCGACCGGTCGTCTCACGATCGCCGATGCGTGTCGCAACAACCTCCGCGACCTGACGGTGCGGATCCCCACCGGCGTGCTCACCGTGTTCACCGGCGTCGCTGGGTCGGGAAAGTCCAGTCTCGCAGCCGAACTCGTCGATCAGTACGACGCCACGGTGATCGACCAGCGGCCGGTGAGCGCCAATCGCCGCTCCACCCCGATCACCTACACCGGCATCGCACCCACCCTGCGGCGGATGTTCGCCGAACACAGCGGTGTGCCGGCGAGCCTGTTCAGCGCGAACTCGGCGGGTGCGTGCCCGACCTGCACGGGGGCCGGTGTCGTGTACATCGACCTCGCCTTCATGGACGGACGCGAGGTCGTCTGCGACACCTGCCACGGCCGCCGGTTCACCGCCGAGGTGCTCGGGCACACCGTGAACGGCCTGTCGATCGCCGATGTCGACGACCTCACCGTCGGTCGCGCCCTCGAGGAACTGCCGCACCCGGAGATCGCGCGTCGACTGAGTGCGCTCGCCGGGGTGGGCCTCGACTACCTCCGCCTCGGACAGTCGCTCGACACGCTCTCCGGTGGCGAGTGTCAACGGGTGAAGATCGCCAAGGAACTCGGACGAGTGAAGACGCCGACCCTCTACGTCCTCGACGAGCCGACCACCGGCCTGCACGCCGAGGACGTCGGCACCCTCCTGTGCGTCTTCGACGACCTCGTCGACCGAGGGCACACCGTCGTCGTCATCGAGCACCACCTCGACGTGATCCGGCACGCCGACCACATCGTCGACCTCGGACCGGGACCGGGACGGCACGGCGGAACCGTGCTGTACGAGGGTCCCGTCGACGAGTACGCCGGCCGTCCGACCCCGACCTGCCGGGCCCTCGACGCGGCACGGTCGGCATGACGCACGGCGCTTTCCTGACGCCCCGGCCACGCGTTTGGTGATGTCACAGGTACAGGCACTAATGTGTACGCAGTGAGCCTGGTCCTTTTGCCCGCAGTCGACGTCGTCAACGGTGAAGCAGTTCGCCTCGTTCAGGGAGAGGCGGGCAGCGAGACCGGCTACGGTTCGCCCCGTGACGCCGCCCTCGAATGGCAGAACGCCGGCGCCGAATGGGTGCACATGGTCGATCTCGACGCGGCGTTCGGCCGCGGCGACAACCGTGCGCTTCTCGCCGACGTCGTCGGCGAACTCGACGTGAAGGTCGAGCTGTCGGGCGGCATTCGCGATGACGAGACCCTCGCCGCGGCCCTCGCGACCGGCTGTGCCCGCGTCAACCTCGGCACCGCCGCGATCGAGAATCCCGAGTGGTGCTCGCGCGTCATCGGCGAGTTCGGCGACCGGATCGCCGTGGGGCTCGACGTCAAGTTTCTCGACGGCCAGTGGCGGCTGCGCGGCCGCGGCTGGGTCTCCGACGGCGGCGATCTGTGGGAGGTGCTCGAGCGTCTCGAACGCGACGGCTGCTCGCGCTACGTCGTCACCGACGTCACCAAGGACGGCACCCTCTCCGGCCCCAACCTCGACCTGCTCCGCGAGGTGTGCGCGGCCACCGACTCTCCGGTCGTCGCCTCCGGCGGCGTCTCGACCGTCGACGACCTGCGTGCCATCGCGACGCTCACCGATGAGGGCGTCGAAGGCGCCATCATCGGAAAGGCGCTCTACGCGGGCCGATTCACGCTGACCGAGGCGCTCGACGCCGTCTCGCGCTGACCCATGGCCGATCCCGCAGACCTGAACCGGCTGCTCGCCGTCGCGAGCGGTGTACTCGACGAGGTCGCGGAACGGTTCGTCGCCGGGCACGGTGCGCCGCGCTCCGTCGACAAGGGACCGAACGATTTCGCGACCGATCTCGATCTCGAACTCGAACGGCGGATCTCCGGTGCCCTCGCCGAGCGCACCGGTATCCCCGTGCACGGTGAGGAGTTCGGCGGCCCGTCCGCGGGGGAGGGCACCGTCTGGTTGCTCGACCCGATCGACGGCACCATCAACTACTCCGCCGGGCTGCCGATGGCCGGGATCCTCCTCGCTCTCGTCGAGGACGGCGAACCGATCCTCGGCCTCACGTGGCTGCCGCTGACGAATCAGCGCTTCGCGGGAATCGCCGACGGGCCGCTGCTCGTGAACGGCGAGCCCACCGCACCGCTGCGGCCGGCGCGGCTCGAGGACGTGATGATCGCGGTCGGCAGTTTCGACATCGACAGTCGCGGTCGGGTGCCCGGCACCCGGCGTCTCGCCGTCATCACCGAGCTGAGCCGGCGCGTCGCCCGGTTGCGGATGCACGGCTCCACCGGCGCCGACCTCGCGTTCACCGCGGGAGGCGCGATCGGCGGTGCCGTCGTGTTCGGCCACCACCCCTGGGACAACGCCGCCGGTGTCGCACTCGTGCGGGCCGCCGGGGGCATCGCCACCGACTTCGCGGGCCGGCCCTGGCGGATCGGGTCCGGATCGGTGGTCGCTGCAGCGCCCGGAGTGCACGGCGAGATACTGGAGATTGTGCAGTCGGCGACGGAACAGTCCGTGGCCGAGCAGTTGGGTTCCGAAGGAGATCGAACATGACGCTGGCCGTGCGGGTCATCCCGTGCCTCGACGTGGATGCGGGGCGGGTGGTCAAGGGTGTCAACTTCGAGAACCTGCGCGATGCGGGTGATCCGGTCGAGCTCGCCGCCCTCTACAACGAACAGGGCGCCGACGAACTGACCTTCCTCGACGTCACGGCGTCGAGCGGCGACCGCGGCACCATGCTCGACGTCGTCACGCGCACCGCCGAGCAGGTGTTCATCCCGCTCACGGTCGGAGGCGGCGTCCGCACCGTCGAGGACGTCGATCGTCTGCTGCGCGCCGGCGCCGACAAGGTTTCGGTGAACACCGCGGCCATCGCCCGGCCCGAGGTGCTGCGCGAGATGTCCGAGCGGTTCGGGTCGCAGTGCATCGTGCTGTCGGTCGACGCGCGCACCGTGCCCGCAGGACAGGAACCCACGCCGAGCGGCTGGGAGGTCACCACGCACGGTGGTCGTCGCGGGACGGGCATCGACGCGGTCGAGTGGGCCCGGCGCGGCGAGGAACTCGGCGTCGGCGAGATCCTGCTCAACTCGATGGACGCCGACGGCACCAAGAACGGTTTCGACCTGAAGATGATCGAGGCCGTGCGCAAGGATGTGCACGTGCCCGTCATCGCCTCCGGTGGTGCCGGTGCCGTCGAGCACTTCGCACCCGCCGTGCAGGCCGGCGCCGACGCGGTGCTCGCCGCGAGCGTCTTCCACTTCCGGGAGCTGACCATCGGTCAGGTCAAGGACGCGATGCGCGTGGAAGGGATCACGGTCCGATGAGCGGCATCCTGAATCCGGCGATCGCCGCCCGGCTCAAGCGCAACGACGACGGCCTGTTCGCCGCCGTCGTGCAGGAGCGGGCCACCGGCGCCGTGCTGATGATGGCGTGGATGGACGACGAGGCGCTCGCCCGCACCCTCGCGACTCGCAAGGCCACCTACTACTCGCGGTCGCGGCAGCAGTACTGGGTCAAGGGCGAGACGTCCGGGCACACCCAGTACGTGCACGAGGTGCGCCTCGACTGCGACGGCGACACGGTGCTGCTCGTCGTCGACCAGGTCGGCGCCGCCTGCCACACCGGCACGCACACCTGCTTCGACACCGACATCCTGCTCGAGGCACCGCAGATCGCCGAGTAACCCGAGGTCGTCCGTTCGCACGACATCTCGTGGGGCGGACGGCAGGACCGATCGGCGGGCCGTGCGACGGGCTGCGAGAATGCCCGCATGCCTCTCATCCAGATCAGTCAGACGCCGGGCCTGTCCGACGAGCAGAAGGCCGAGGTGATCGCCGCGGTCACCCGCGCGTACGCCGAGGCATCGGGCAAGAATCCGTCGTCGGTGTGGGTGACGATCACCGAGGTGCCCCGCGAGAATTGGGGTGTGGGCGGAACTCCGCTCGGCTGAACCGACTCGGTCCACCCGAGTCCGTCCTCGCGTACCCCTTTCGCATCCGATGAGAATAGTGTTCTCTATATCGAGAGCGCTATGTTCTGACGACGGGGTGAAGGGGCACGCATGTTGTTGGATCCGAATCCGGATCAGGAGTTCTTCCGCGACACCACGGCACGGTTCCTCGCAGAGAAGGTGCCGCCGGACGGGATCCGCCGCCTCCGCGACGATCCGGACGGCTTCGCAGCCGACTACTGGCGCGCCGGAGCCGAACTCGGATGGACCGGCCTGCTCGTCGACGAGGACCACGGCGGAGGATCGCTGAGCGGTCTCGGTCTCGTCGATCTCGCGCTGGTCGCGCATGAGTTCGGGCGTCACGCCGCCCCCGGCCCGCTGTGTCCGACGAACGTCGCCGCGGAGATGCTCGGCCGATACGGGAACGACCACGAGGAAGCGCTGGTGGCGCTGCTCGCCGGCAGCGCCACCGCAGCCTGGTGCCTGGACGAACCGCACGCCGGCAGCCGGACCGCCACCGCGCCCGTCGAGATCCGGATCGACGGCGACGAGGTGGTCGTCACCGGCACCAAACGCCCCGTCGAAGCCGGTGCCACCGCCGAGCTCCTGCTCGTGACCGGTCGGACCGGGCAGGACGTGACGAACGTGCTCGTGCCCCGCCACACGGACGGAGTGACGGTCACACCACTGCAGTCGATCGACGTCACGCGGCGCTACGCCGCGGTCCACTTCGACGAGGTGCGCGTGCCGCGGAGCTCCGTCGTCGGCGAACCCGGCGGGGGAGCGGACGACGCCGCCCGCGCGCGGCGGACCGCGCTCGTCATCTCCGCCGCCGAATCCGTCGGAGCGCTGCAAGCGGTCTTCGACCTCACCGTCGCGTGGGCGTTCGACCGCTATGCCTTCGGTCGCCCGCTCGCGTCCTATCAGGAACTCAAGCACCGGTTCGCCGACATGAAGGCCTGGCTCGAGGCGAGTCATGCCATCGCCGACCGGGCGGCCGGAGCGGTCGCGACATCGAGCCCCGATGCGGACGAACTCCTCTGCGCCGCAAAGGCCTACATAGGGCAGTACGGCAGCGAGCTGGTACAGGACTGCATCCAGATCCACGGCGGGATCGGCGTGACCTACGAACACGATCTGCACCTCTATGCGCGACGCGTGGCCGCGAACCGCTCCGGCTTCGGCACCCCGGCCGAACATCGTGCCCGTCTCGCCGACATCGTCGAACTCCGGGAGGCATCCTGATGACCCTCGACACCTCGGACAGGGCCGACGTGACCGAGACGCTCGACGAGTTCCGGGCGCGGGCACGGGCGTGGATCGACGTCAACCTGGAACGCTCCGACTCCGCGGCCTACATCGGGGTGCTCCGCCCCGAAGCGTCCGACGAGGAGGAACTGGCCCTCGTCCGGCGCGAGCGCGACATCCAGCGGGCGATGTTCGACGCGGGCTTCGCCGGCATCTGCTTTCCCCGCGAGTACGGCGGGCAGGGGCTGCCACGCGCCTACCAGCAGGTGTTCGACGAGGAACTCGCCGGCTACGAGTATCCGTCCCGCCTGCAGGTACCCACCTTCGTGCCGTGCGCCGCGGTGCTGCTCGAATTCGGGACCGAGGAACAGAAGCGCCGCCACATCCCCGCCATCCTGAAGGGCGAGGAACTGTGGATGCAGATGCTCTCCGAACCCAACGGCGGATCCGACGTCGCCGCCGCCGTCACCACCGCGGTCCGCGACGGTGAGGACTGGATCCTCAACGGATCGAAGATCTGGACCACCGGTGCATGGTGGTCGGACTGGGCGCTGTGCCTGGCCCGCACCAACTGGGACGTCCCGAAGAACCGGGGCCTGACCGTCTTCATGGTGCCGCTGAAACAACCGTCGGTCGAGGTGCATCGCATCGAGATGCTCAGCGGCTCGAAGGAGTTCTGCCAGGAATTCCTGACCGACGTGCGTGTCCCCGACAGTGACCGGCTCGGCGAGGTCGACGACGGCTGGACCGTGGGCACCCGCTGGATGTTCCACGAACGCATGTACCGGAACTCGCCGTACACGACGATCCCGGCGGGGGTCTCGCGCGGCGCCTCGCGGATGCCCGAGCTGTTCGCCGTGGCCCGCGACGCCGGCCGGCTCGACGACCTGCTCGCCCGCGACCTGCTCGGGGAGGCGCGGATGCTCGAACTGGTCAAGCAGTCCCTCGAACAGCGGGTGTCCACGGGCGTGGCCACGCGGACCATGTCGGACCAGGCCGCGAGCATCGCCCGCCTGATGACCGGTGTCGTGGAGAGCCGGCTCGTCACCATCGGCTACGAGTTCACCGATGCCAACGGTGCCGCCTGGGACGAGGCCGACGGAGCGGTCGCGCAACGTGGCGTCGACCATCTGATGCGGCAGGTGTGGTGCATCGCGGGTGGGACGACGGAGATGGCGCGCAACGCCATCAGCGAACGCGTGCTCGGCATGCCGCGTGAACGCAGCCACGACCCGAACATCCCGTTCCGGGACGTGCCGCGGAGCCGCCCCGCCACGTGACGGGCGCGGGAGGGTCGTGGGCCGGGTGAGGCGGCGGCTCACGCCTTGCCGATGCCGCCGGCGATCCCCTCGTCGATCTGCTCGACCAGGGCGGAGCCCAGGCGCGCGAGCGCGCGCACCTGGTCGTCGTCGAGGCCGTCGAACACGAGCCTGCGCACCGCCTCGACGTGGCTCGGTGCCGCCTCGACGACGGTGTCGTAACCGGCATCGGTGAGCACGGCGTACGAACCGCGACTGCCCGGAACCGGTTCGCGTCGAACCCAGCCGCGCTTCTCGAGGCGCGTGACGACGTGCGAGAGCCGCGACAGCGACGCGTTGGCCTCGGCGGCGAGGGTGTTGAGACGCAGTCGGCGCTCGGGGTTCTCGGAGAGCAGTGCGAGGACGAAGTACTCGAAGTGCGTCATGTCGGAGTCGCGTTGCATCTGGGTGTCGAGCGCGGCCGGCAGTCGCGTGACGACGGAGACGAGCGCCCGCCAGGCGTTCTGCTGCGTCGGATCGAGCCACCGCGGGTCCTCGTTGCTCATGCCTGCTCCTCGCTCGTTCGGTCTCGCTGTCGCACCCGGCCGGGGAATGAGCATGGCCGCGCGACGGGTTCTCCTCTATGATACTTGAAGCTTCAACTTGAGGGGATGTCATGACCATCGATTCCGCGACCACGCCCGCCCTGTACCTCAGTCACGGCGCCCCGCCGCTCGTCGACAGCGAACTGTGGGTGTCACAGCTGCAGCGCTGGGCAGCCGACCTGCCGCGACCCACAGCGATCCTCGTGGTCTCGGCGCACTGGGAATCCGCTCCGCTGACCATCGGTTCGACGACCACCGGCACCCCGCTCGTGTACGACTTCGGGGGATTCCCGCGCCGTTTCTACGAGGTGACCTACACCAGCCCCGGCGCGCCCGAACTGGCCCGGCAGGTCGCGGCACTGATGCCCGACGACGAACCGGTCGTGCAGCAACCCCACCGCGGACTCGACCACGGTGCCTACGTGCCGCTGACCGTCATGTACCCGGATGCCGACATCCCGGTGCTGCAGATCTCCTTACCCACACTGGATCCGGAACGCCTGCTGCACCTGGGCACACGACTGCGGCCGCTGCGCGAGCAGGGTGTGCTCATCATCGGTTCCGGATTCACCACGCACGGTCTGCCCTTCCTGCGCGACCCGCGCCCCGAGGCGCCCGCACCGGGCTGGTCCGCGGAGTTCGACCACTGGACCGCCGAGCAGCTCGCGCGCGGCGACGTCGACGCGCTGCTCGACTTCCGGCACCGCGCACCGGGCATGCCCTACGCGCATCCGACGGTCGAGCACTTCGCCCCACTGTTCGTCACCCTCGGTGCCTCCGACGCTCCCGGCCGCGGCATCGACCAGGTCGTCGACGGCTTCTGGATGGGCCTGGCCAAGCGCTCGTTCCAGGTCGCCTGACGGCGGCTGCAGAGCCGGACGAGGTCCCTGGGATGATGGGGCCCATGTCCGGCGAGCCCACCACCATTCCCGCAGCCACCACCGACTCCTCGGGTGGCGGCCGTTCCGATTCGACGACCACCCGCGAGCAGTTCCGCCAGCTGGCCGCCGAGCACCGCGTGGTCCCGGTGACCCGCAAGGTGCTCGCGGACGCGGAGACCCCGCTGTCGGCCTACCGCAAGCTCGCGGCCGACCGCCCCGGGACCTTCCTGCTCGAGTCGGCGGAGAACGGCCGGTCGTGGTCGCGGTGGTCGTTCATCGGCGCCGGGAGCCCGGCAGCGCTGACCGTCGTCGACGGCGACGCCGCCTGGTACGGCAACGTCCCGGCCGGCGCGCCCACGGGTGGCAACCCCGTCGACGTCCTCGGGGAGACCCTCCAGTTGCTCCACACCGATCGCATCCACGGACTGCCGCCCCTCACCAGCGGCATGGTCGGTTATCTCGGCTACGACGTCGTCCGTCATCTCGAGAAGCTGCCGACGCTCGCCGAGGACGATCTGCAGATCCCCGAGATGGTGATGCTGCTGGCCACCGACCTCGCGGCCGTCGACCACCACGAGGGCATGATCTGGCTCATCGCCAACGCCGTGAACTGGGACGGCTCCGACGAGCGCGTCGACGAGGCCTACGACGACGCCGTCGCCCGCCTCGATCGGATGACCGCGGCGCTCGCCGCGCCCGCGCCGGCCACCGTCGCGACCTACTCGCGGCCCGAACCCGACTACCGCCGTCAGCGCACCACCGAGTCGTTCTGCACGGACGTCCGCAAACTGATCGGCGACATCGAGGCCGGTGAGGCCTTCCAGGTGGTGCTCTCGCAGCGTTTCGAGATCGACTGCGACGCAGAGCCGATCGACGTCTACCGGATGCTCCGCGCCTCCAACCCCAGCCCGTACATGTTCCTGCTCCACATCCCCGGCCCGGACGGCGAGACGGCCTTCTCGATCGTCGGATCGAGCCCGGAGGCGCTCGTGACGGTCTCGGACGGGGTGGCCACCACCCATCCCATCGCCGGGACCCGGTGGCGCGGCGCGAACGAGGAGGAGGACATCCTGCTCGAGAAGGACCTCGTCCACGACGAGAAGGAGAACGCCGAGCACCTCATGCTCGTCGATCTCGGCCGCAACGATCTCGGCCGGGTGTGCACGCCGGGCACCGTCGAGGTGCACGACTACCGCCACATCGAGCGGTACAGCCACGTGATGCACCTCGTCTCCACGGTCACCGGGCGACTCGCGGAGGGCAAGCACGCCCTCGACGCCGTCACGGCGTGTTTCCCCGCCGGGACCCTGTCGGGGGCGCCGAAGGTGCGCGCGATGGAACTGATCGAGGAACTCGAACCCACCCGCCGCGGTATCTACGGCGGCATCGTCGGCTATCTCGACTTCGCGGGCGACGCCGACACCGCCATCGCGATCCGCTCCGCGCTCGTCAAGGACGGCGTCGCCTACGTGCAGGCGGGTGCCGGCATCGTCGCCGACTCCGATCCGGAGGCCGAGGACACCGAGGCCCGCAACAAGGCCATGTCCGCCCTCGCCGCAGTGGCCGCCGCGTCCACCCTCACCACCTACGGCGGTGACGCACGGTGACCGCGGAGACGCCGGACGCCGGCCCCACCACCGGACGCCGGCGCCGGCCGACCGTGATCGCCGCCCTGCTGCTCGGGGTCGGTGCAGCCCTGTTGTGGGCATCGAGCCGGATGTCGTGGGTCACCGCCGTCTCGTCCGACGGACTCGGGATCGACCGCGTCGACGACCTCGAGGGTGGCCGCTGGGCGGCGGCACTGACCCCGCTCGCTCTCGTGCTGCTCGCGGCGGTCGCCGCCGTCTTCGCGGTGCGTGGCCTCGCGCTGCGTCTCGTCTCGCTCGTGGTCGCGGTCGTCGCCGTCGCGGCCGCGATCCCCGCCGTCCGGTTGCTCACCGGCGACGCAGACCCCGAGACCGCGGCCGGTGTCGCCGCGCTGCCCGACCGCGCGACCGTGACCGCCGTCCAGACCTATCCGCTGCCGGCCGTCCTCGCGATCGTCGGCGCCGTCGCGGCCCTCGCTGCGGCGGTGACGCTGTGGCGCACCCCGCGCGAGGCGGCCGGACTGTCGTCGAAATACGACGCCCCGGCAGCACGTCGCGAGGCGGTCGCCCGGCGCGCCGAGAACGACGAACCCCTGTCCGAACGCGGTCTGTGGGACGCGCTGGATGCAGGTGAGGATCCCACGGACGACGGTGGCGAGGGTGATACGGACACCCGCCGGTGACCGCTGTAAACCACTTCACTACTCTTCTAGACAGATCCGATGAGCTTGATCACATCGGGATTGAGCAGGGTGGGAAAGGACTCGAGCCACGATGACAGTTCTCGATTCGATTCTCGAAGGAGTGCGAGCAGACGTCGCCGCCCGTGAGGCGGCCCTCGATCTCGCCTCCGTCAAGGCTGCGGCCGCGGCCGCACCCCCGCCGATCGACGCCAAGGCCGCGCTGCGCGAACCGGGCATCGCGGTCATCGCCGAGGTCAAGCGTGCCAGCCCCTCGAAGGGTGCTCTCGCCGACATCGCCGATCCCGCCGAGCTCGCTGCAGCGTACGAGTCCGGAGGCGCTCGCGCCATCAGCGTTCTCACGGAGGAACGCCGATTCCACGGCAGCCTCGCCGATCTCGACGCAGTCCGTCGCGCTGTCCGCATTCCCGTGCTGCGCAAGGACTTCGTGGTCGGTCCCTACCAGATCCACGAGGCGCGGGCACACGGAGCCGACATCGTGCTCCTCATCGTCGCGGCACTCGAGCAGACCGTGCTGACGGCGCTGATCGACCGCGTCGAGTCGCTCGGCATGACCGCGCTGGTCGAGGCGCACACCGAAGAGGAGGCCGACCGCGCCCTCGAAGCCGGCGCCACCGTCATCGGGATCAACGCCCGCAACCTCAAGACCCTCGAGGTCGACAAGACGACCTTCTCGCGCATTGCGCCGGGCCTGCCCAGCAACGTGCTCAAGATCGCCGAGTCGGGTGTTCGCGGCCCGGCCGATCTGCTCGCGTACGCGGGCGCGGGCGCCGACGCGGTGCTCGTCGGAGAGGGACTGGTGACCAGTGGGGATCCGCGCCAGGCAGTCGCCGAACTGGTGACGGTGGGCACGCATCCGTCGTGCCCCAAGCCCGCACGCTGACCGTCCCGGCCGGTCCGGACCCCCACGTGATCCGCGTCGCGTGGTGGGGCAGACTGGACGCGTGACTGCAGACGATTCCGCACTTTCCGCCAAGGGCCGAGGGCTTCCTTCGATGAGCGAAGCCCTCGCCACTCCGACCGCGCACGAACCCGACGTCCGCGGCCATTTCGGAGTCTTCGGTGGCCGCTATGTGCCCGAGGCGCTCATGGCGGTGATCGAGGAGGTCACCGCTGCCTACGAGAAGGAACGCGTCGATCCCGGCTTCCTGGCCGAACTCGACCGCCTGCAGCGCGACTACACCGGACGCCCGTCTCCGGTCTACGAGGCCACCCGCCTGAGCGAACACGCCGGCGGAGCGCGCATCTTCCTCAAGCGCGAGGATCTCAACCACACCGGCTCACACAAGATCAACAACGTGCTCGGGCAGGTACTGCTCGCCAAGCGCATGGGTAAGACCCGCGTGATCGCCGAGACCGGCGCCGGCCAGCACGGCGTCGCCACCGCCACCGCATGCGCGCTGCTCGGTCTCGAATGCCGCGTCTACATGGGCGAGGTCGATACCGAACGGCAGGCCCTCAACGTCGCGCGCATGCGTCTGCTCGGCTCCGAGGTCATCGCCGCCAAGACCGGATCGCGCACCCTCAAGGACGCGATCAACGAGGCGATGCGCGACTGGGTCACCAACGCCGACAACACCTACTACTGCTTCGGCACCGCCGCCGGCCCGCATCCCTTCCCGGCGATGGTCCGCGACTTCCAGCGCATCATCGGCCTCGAAGCGCGCGCCCAGATCCGAGAGCTCACCGGTCGTCTGCCCGATGCCGTCGTCGCCTGCGTCGGTGGCGGATCGAACGCGATCGGCATCTTCCACCCGTTCATCGACGACCCGTCCGTCAAGCTCGTCGGCTGCGAGGCCGGGGGAGACGGGGTGGAGACCGGACGGCACGCCGCCACCATCGGCGGCGGCACCCACGGTGCCCTGCACGGCGCGTTCTCGTATCTGCTGCAGAACGAGGACGGCCAGACCATCGAATCGCATTCGATCTCCGCCGGTCTCGACTATCCCGGCGTCGGCCCCGAACATGCCTGGCTCGCCGACACCGGCCGGGCCGAGTACCGCGCCGTCACCGACAGTGAGGCCATGGAGGCCTTCGCGCTGCTGTGCCGCACCGAGGGCATCATCCCCGCCATCGAGTCGGCACACGCCGTCGCCGGTGCCGTCAGGCTCGGCCCCGAGCTCGGCAAGGGCGCCATCGTCCTGGTCAACCTCTCCGGCCGCGGGGACAAGGACGTCGACACCGCCGCCAAGTGGTTCGGCTACCTGCCGACCGACGAGTCCGCCGACCGGACCGGCACCGAAGGAGCAGCACAGTGAGCGCCCCGCACGAACGCCTGACCGAGATCTTCGCGACCTGCCGTGCCGAGAACCGCGCCGCACTGGTCGGCTACCTGCCGGTCGGCTATCCCACCGTCGAGCGTTCCGTCGAGGCGATGAAGACCCTCGTCGAGGGCGGCTGCGATCTCATCGAGGTCGGCATCCCCTACAGCGACCCGGTCATGGACGGCACCACCATCCAGAACGCGGCGTTCGAGGCGATCGCCAACGGCGTCCGGGTCCGCGACGTCTTCCCGGCCGTCGAGGCGATCACCGCCGCCGGTGGCGCCGCGGTCGTGATGACCTACTGGAACCTCGTGCTCAAGTACGGCGTCGAGAACTTCGCCCGTGACCTCGCGGCCGCGGGTGGACTCGGCATCATCACCCCCGACCTCGTCCCGGACGAAGCGGAGGAATGGATTGCCGCGGCCGACAAGTACGGACTCGGCAGGATCTTCCTGGTCGCACCGTCGTCGACCAACGAGCGCCTCGCGACCACCCTCGACAAGTGCCGCGGCTTCGTCTACGCCACCTCGACCATGGGTGTCACCGGCGCCCGCGACAGCGTCGACAACCGCGCGCCGGAGATCGTCGCCCGGGTGCGCACGCACTCCGAGATCCCGGTCGGTGTCGGCCTCGGTGTGCGCAACGGTGCCCAGGCCGCGGAGATCGCGGGCTACGCAGACGGCGTGATCGTCGGCTCCGCGCTGGTCTCCGCCGTGGCCGAGGGACACGACGCGTTGCTCGCACTGACTCGGGATCTCGCGAAGGGCGTTCGCTCCGCTAACGTGCACTCGTGACATCCACTGCCTCTGTTCTGGCCTATCTGCCGAGTCCGCCGCAGGGCGTCTGGTATCTCGGACCCTTCGCCCTCCGCGCCTACGCCCTGTGCATCATCGTCGGGATCGTCGTGGCGATCTGGTGGGGCGACCGCCGCTGGGTCGCACGCGGCGGACAGGCCGGCACCGTCCTCGACATCGCCGTGTGGGCGGTGCCCTTCGGCCTGATCGGTGGGCGGCTCTACCACGTCGCCACCGACTGGCAGAAGTACTTCGGAGACGGCAACGACCCCGTCGACGCCCTGAAGATCTGGGAGGGCGGCCTCGGCATCTGGGGTGCGGTCGCCTTCGGTGCGCTCGGTGCGTGGATCGGGTGCCGTCGGCGGGGGATCCCGCTGCCGGCCTTCGGGGACGCTCTCGCCCCGGCGATCCTGCTGGCGCAGGCCATCGGACGCCTCGGCAACTGGTTCAACCAGGAACTCTACGGTCGCGAGACCACGGTGGCGTGGGGACTCGAGATCTACGAACGGCGCAACGACGCGGGGCAGGTCGCGCCCGGGTTGGTCGACGGCGTGTCCACCGGCGAGGTGGCCTTCGTCGTGCACCCGACCTTCCTCTACGAGCTGCTGTGGAACCTCGCCGTCGTGCTGCTGCTGGTGTTCGTCGACCGGAAGTTCACGATCGGCCACGGACGCCTGTTCGCCCTCTACGTGGCCGGGTACTGCGCGGGCCGGTTCTGGATCGAGCTCATGCGCACCGACGCGGCGACCCAGATCGCGGGTATCCGGATCAACTCGTTCACCTCGGGCATCGTGTTCGTGCTCGCGGTCGCCTACTTCGTCCTCGCCCGCAAGGGCCGCGAGGACCCCGCGTCGCTGAACCCCGCCGCCGCGGGCGCCGGGGGAGAGCCGGCCGCACAGGGCGAGGGCGGGACGGGCGTCGAGTCGGACAGCTCGTCGTCCGCCGCCGGTAGAGTCGACGAAGCGACGTCCGGAGACAGCAAAGGGGATCACTCGTGACCACACAGGACCCGGGAACTTCGGGAGCATCCGATTCGGAGCCTGCCAAGCCGGAGCCTGCCAAGCCGGAGCCCGACACGACGGAGCCTGCCAAGCCCGACCTGACGAAGCGGAGCGAGTCCGCCTCCGGCGCCGACACGCCGGAGCGGTCCTCGGAGAGCGAGCACACCCCGCCTCCCGATCTCGGACGCGCGTTCGATTACGACGCCACCGCGCAGGCCTCGTTGTCCGCTCAACCGCCCACCCTCGACTCCCTCGGTGGTTCCACCGGCACTCCGGGACCGGGATGGGACACCTACTCGGGTGTCGGCAACGGACCGGGTTGGGGGACCACGCCCAGCTACCCGCCACCGGCCGAGCACGAGTCCGACTATCCGTCCCCGGGCGACTACCCTTACGGCGAGCATCAGGGCCGGCCCGAGACCGGCACCGGACCGGTCTACGGGACACCCGATCCGCACTACCCGATCGGGTCCCCGCAGCAGGACCCGTCGCAGGGCCGGTACACCGGTCCGCAGGGATCGCAGCAGCCGGGTTACGGTCCGCCGCCGCAGGGCGGGCAGGGTTACGGTCCGCCGCCGCAGAGCGGACAGGGATACGGTCCGCCGCCCGGCTACGGGGTGATGCCCGCCTACGGCTACCCCGACCCGTCGAACCCGTACGGTCGCGACGCCGCAGCGCCCTTCGGGCGCGATCCCTACACCGGCGAGCCGTACTCCGACAAGAGCAAGGTCACCGCAGGTGTGCTGGAGATCCTGCTCGGCGCCTTCGGTGCCGGACGTTTCTATCTCGACCAGCCGGGTACGGCGGTCGCGCAGATCGCCGTCACGTGGCTCACCTGCGGTATCGGGGGCATCTGGCCGCTGATCGACGGCATCCTCATGCTCACCGGCAAGGTCCGTGACAAGAACGGACGCCAGCTCCGTCCGTGACATCCCGACGTCTCCGTCCCATCGGCACCCCGGCGACACGCACCGGGGTGCTGGGATGGAGGGTCGCAGGCTCGGAGGCTAGGCTCGAAGCGTGACCCGACGCACCAAGATCGTTTGCACTATGGGGCCGGCCACCGCCGACCCCGATGTCCTGCGGAATCTCGTCGACGCCGGAATGGACGTCGCCCGCCTGAATTTCAGCCACGGTGAACACGCCGACCACGAGGGCCACTACAACCGGGTCCGCGCTGCGTCGGAGGCCTCCGGGCACGCCGTCGGCATCCTCGCCGATCTCCAGGGGCCGAAGATCCGGCTCGGACGATTCGCCGAGGACCGCACCGTGTGGGAACACGGTGAAGTGGTCCGCATCACCGTCGACGACGTGGTCGGAGACCACGACCGCGTCTCGACCACCTACAAGGAACTCGCCCAGGACGCCGTCGCCGGCGACCGGTTGCTCGTCGACGACGGCAAGGTCGGTCTCGTCGTCGAGGCGGTCGAGGGCAACGACGTCGTCTGCCGCGTCATCGAGGGCGGACCCGTCAGCAACAACAAGGGTGTCTCCCTGCCGGGGATGAACGTCTCCGTTCCGGCCATGTCGGAGAAGGACATCGAGGATCTCGAGTTCGCCCTGCGCCTCGGTGTCGACTTCATCGCCCTGTCGTTCGTGCGGTCACCGGCCGACGTCGAACTCGTTCACGAGGTCATGGACCGCGTCGGGCGGCACGTGCCGGTGATCGCCAAGCTCGAGAAGCCCGAGGCCGTCGAGAATCTCGAGGCCGTGGTCCTCGCCTTCGACGCGGTCATGGTGGCGCGCGGCGACCTCGGCGTCGAACTTCCGCTCGAGGAAGTACCACTCGTGCAGAAGCGCGCGATCCAGATCGCACGCGAGAACGCCAAGCCCGTCATCGTCGCGACGCAGATGCTCGAATCGATGATCGAGAACTCGCGTCCCACCCGCGCCGAGGCCTCCGACGTGGCCAACGCCGTGCTCGACGGCACCGACGCCGTGATGCTCTCGGGTGAGACCTCCGTCGGCAAGTTCCCCGTCGAAACGGTCCGCACGATGGCGCGCATCATCGCCGCCGTCGAGTCGGATTCGACGGAAGTACCTGCGCTGACGCACGTTCCGCGCACCAAGCGCGGTGTCATCTCGTACGCCGCCCGCGACATCGGCGAGCGTCTCGACGCCAAGGCGCTCGTCGCGTTCACCCAGTCGGGCGACACCGTGCGACGACTCGCGCGGCTGCACACCCCGCTGCCGCTGCTCGCGTTCACGCCCGTCCCGCACATCCGTAACCAGCTGGCGCTGACGTGGGGCACCGAGACCTTCTCGGTCGAGCCGGTCGACACCACCGACCAGATGGTCGAACAGGTCGACGCGGCGTTGCTGTCGCTGGGCCGGTACCAGCGCGGCGACCTCGTGGTGATCGTCGCCGGAGCGCCTCCGGGACGCTCGGGTTCGACCAACCTCATCCACGTGCACCGGTTGGGTGAGAAAGACACCCGGTGACACTGTCGGACACAACGGATCTCGACGTTCTCCTCGGACTGCTCGACCTGGAGCAGGTCGAGGAGAACGTCTTCCGTGGCGGTCATCCCGCACAGGTCGGCAGCCGCACCTTCGGCGGTCAACTCGTCGCGCAGGCGCTCATCGCGGCCGGGCGCACCGTCGGTGATCGACCCGTGCACGCGATCAACGCCCATTTCATCCGGGGCGGCGACGTCAAGCGGCCCATCGACTACCACGTCGTCACCCACCGCGACGGCCGCGACTTCGCGAACAGGATGGTCACCGCGTACCAGGACGACCAGGAACTGTTCGTCATGCTCGCCGCCTTCCAGCGGTGGGGCAAGGGCCTCGAGCACTCGGTGACCGTTCCCGATGTTCCGCTGCCCGAAGCACTTCCGCCGATCGGCGAACGTCTGCGTGGCTTCGAGGAGCAGTTGCCGCATTTCGTCGGCGCACTCAAGCCGATCGACATGCGGTACGCCAACGACCCCGCCTGGGTGTTGCGGGGAACGGGGGAGAAGCTCGGCCACAACCGCGTGTGGATGCGCGCCGACGGGCAACTACCCGACGCTCCGCTGCTCCACGTCGCCACGCTGGCCTACGCGTCCGACACGACCGTCCTCGACTCGATCCTCACCACGCACGGCCTCTCGTGGGGACTCGACCGGATCGTAGCTGCGACGGTCAACCATTCGATCTGGTTCCACCGTCCGCTCCGCTTCGACGAATGGCACCTGTACGCCACGGAATCCCCGGTGGCAGCCGGTTCTCGCGGGATGGCGACGGGCCGCTACTTCACCATCGAGGGCGAACTCGTCGCCACCGTCGTGCAGGAAGGGCTCATCCGTCACTTCCCGCCGCGTCGTCCATCGGGGAGCTGATCGGCCGATCGGTCGAGGGCGGCCGACAACGCGCGCATGCCCTCCACGATCCGCGCCAGGTTCTCGGATCCGGTCTCCTCGCACAGTGCCCGCGCGGCGTCGGTGTGGGCGGGGCCGATGGCACGGATCGCGTCGCGGCCGGCCGGTGTCATCGCGACGAGCTTGGCGCGACGGTGCGCCGGATTGGGGCGGTACTCCGCCAGGCCCTTGTCGACGAGGAGATCGGCGATGCGCTGCACGCTCTGCCGGGTGATGCCCATCTCGCGGGCGATCGCGGACACCGGCAGCGGAGCGGGGGAGACCGCGCCGAGGACCTGCCACCAGGCCGCGGTCAGGCCCACCGGACGCGCCAGGGTCTCGGCCAGCGCGAGAAACTGGCCGTTGAGCCGGAAGGCCGTCAGTGCGGCCGCGCTGAGCAGTTCGGCCTCGGCCGGGTGCTGCTCGGCCGCGTTCGGTTCTGTCACGAGCCGGAGGACATGAGCTCGTAGTAGCCGCGCGGGTCGCGCTCGCCGTAGAGGGCGTACCAGGCGTCGAGCACGCGCGGTTCGTAGATGTCGAGGCGGGCGAGGATCGCGCGGGCGAAGTCGACGGGGGCGATGCCGCTCGCGGTGATGAGATCACCGTCCGTGACCGCGGGTTCGTCCCGATACAGATCGGCGCCCCCGTAGCCGATGCCCTGCAGGAATTCGAGAGCGTTGCTCGTGTGCGGTCGCTCGTCGAGCAGGCCGGCTGCCGCGAGCGCCCCGGTCGCGCCGCAGATCGCAGCCACCGGAACGCCGGCGTCGAGGAACTGCCGGGTCTTGTCGACGAAGGGGGCGTAGGCGTCGGTCGGCCAGATGTCGTTGCCCGCGAGGATCAGCATCGCGCTGTTCTCCGGCGTCACGTCCGCGAGCACGGTGTCGGGGAGGATGCGGAGTCCGCCCTTCGTCGTGACCGGTTCCGGCGTGGCTCCGACCGTGCGGACGCGATACCGGCCGGGACTGCGCTGCCATTCCGGATCTGCGATGTGCGGCGTGACGTATCCGATCTCCCAGTCCGCCAGGGTGTCGTACACGGCGATGTGAACTGTTTCGGTCATGACAGCATACTGGCAAAAAAGCAGCATGCTGTCAATGGTGTCGAATCGTCGATCCAGGGTGATTTGCCGGGTGGTCGCGGAGGCGATTAGCCTTGATCAGGACCACGTCGTGGCACTGTCGTCGAAGGTCGCATGCGACCTCATCGGAGGAGAACATGGGCAACACCCACACGCAGACTGTGAGCACACGCGCTCGACGCGCCGTGGCTCCTGCGTGTTGTCGTTGCCGCTGATCGCCCCCTGTCCGGGGCTTCTCGCACTGCTCTCACGATTCCCCTGAGTCCGCTGTGACCGACGATCCGGCGGTGACCGGGAATTCCTCGCATCCGATGCGGTTCGAAAGGCACATCATGTCCGATTCGGCGGTATTGCCCGTCATCGATCTGTCCGATCTCGACGGCGACGAAACAACGCGCAACGCCCTGCTCGATCGTCTCCGGGAGGCCACCCACGAGATCGGGTTCTTCCATCTCGCCGGTCACGGGATCGATCCCGCGCTCGCCGACGAACTCGTCGCGGCGGCCCGCGAGTTCTTCGCCCTCCCCGAGGCGGACAAGCTCGCGATCGAGAACATCCGCTCACCCCACTTCCGCGGCTACACCCGTGTCGGCGGCGAACGCACCCAGGGCTACGTCGACTGGCGCGAACAACTCGACATCGGCCCGGAACGCGACGCCGTCGCCGAGATCGACCCCGACCGCCCCTGGGAGGTGCTGCACGGCCCCAATCTGTGGCCCGAGCAGGTCCCCCGACTGCGTGAACTGGCCCTGCGCTGGATCGACGAGGCCGGCGACGTCGGGCGCCGACTGCTCGGCGCATGGGCCGAGTCCCTCGGCGCCCCCGCCGATCACTTCGAGGATGCCTTCGCCGATCCCGACCCGCTGCTGAAGATCGCACGGTATCCCGGCCACGACCGCTCGGTCACCGATCAGGGAGTCGGCAGCCACAAGGACGTCGGCGCGCTCACGTTGCTCTACCCCGAACCCGGCAGCACCGGATTCCAGGTCGAAGGCGACGGCCGGTGGGTCGACATCGACCCGCTCCCAGGGCATTTCATCGTCAACATCGGCGAACTCCTCGAGGTCGCCACCGGCGGTTACCTCCAGGCGACCGTCCACCGCGTGCTGCCGCCCCCGGCGGGCACCGACCGCGTGTCGCTGCCCTTCTTCCTCAATCCCGGTCTCGACCGCGAACTCCCGCCGGTGGAGCTGCCTGCGGACCTCGCCGCGGTCGCCCGTGGCGTGGGCCCCGACGCGCACGGCGGCACGCTGCACGCCGTCTACGGCCTCAACGCACTCAAGTCCCGCCTGCGGGCACACCCGAACGTGGCGGAGCGTTTTCACGCGGATCTCCTCGCCCGCTTCGCCGCACCCCGATAATCGATCTGTCCGTCCCGCATGTCCAACGTCCCCGCATTTCCAACGGAAGGTATCCACCCGATGTCACTGCGTCGTATCGTCGTCGCGTCCGCCGCGCTCACCCTCGCTGCGGGCCTCGCGGCCTGCTCGTCGTCCGAAGGGGACGACACCACCCTCCGGATCTCGGCGTCGTCCACCCCGCACGTCGAGATCCTCGACCAGATCGTGAGCACCGGGGCGCTGGGCGACTACGAACTCGACATCGTCGAGATCACCGGTGAGGTCGATCCCAACGAACTGCTCGAGGCCGGCGACGTCGACGCGAACTTCTTCCAGCACGAGCCCTACCTGACGGATTGGCAGAAACAGAAGGGTGTCGACGACCTCGTCGCCGTCGCCGACGTGCATCTCGAGCCCATCGGGCTCTACTCGAACAAGATCGCCTCGCTCGACGAGTTGAAGGACGGCGACACCGTCGCCGTGCCGCGCGACACCACCAACTACGCCCGCGCGCTGTACCTGCTCGAATCGGCCGGTCTGCTCGAGATGGACGTGCCGTTCGAGGAGGCCGACCTGTCGGTGGTCACCGAATCGAACATCACCGCCAACCCGAAGAACCTCAACCTGGTCGGCATCGAGCGTCCGCAGCTCGCCCGTCAGCTCGACGACGCACAGATCACCGCCGCCGTGATCAATTCCAACTATGCGCTCGAAGCCGGCCTGAACCCGGCCGAGGACGCCATCGTCACCGAAGAGGTCGAGGACAACCCCTTCTCCAACCTGCTCGTCGTGCGGGCCGAGAACGAGAACGACCCGGCCGTGACCGCCCTGGCCGAGGCCCTCGAGTCGCCCGAGACGGCTGCCTGGATCGAGGAGACCTACTCCGGCGCCGTGCTGCCGGTCCACCCGACGAACTGATGATCGTCGTCGAGAACCTCGTCAAGACCTTCCCCGGAGCCGGACGCTCCGGGGAGGTCGCGGCGCTGCGAGGGGTGTCGCTCGAGATCCCGGACGGCGAGATCTACGGCATCGTGGGTCCGTCCGGATCCGGCAAGTCCACGCTGCTGCGCTGCCTGAACCTGCTCGAGCGGCCCACCTCGGGACGGATCCTGCTCGGTAAGGACGACCTGTCGACCCTGTCCGGTGCGGAACTGCGCGCGGCCCGTCGACGGATCGGGACGGTCTTCCAGCAGTTCAACCTGCTGCACTCGCGCACCGTGATCCGGAACGTCGAGTTCCCCCTCGAAGTGGCCGGGATCGGCAAGGAACAGCGCCGCACGCGGGCGCTCGAGCTGCTCGATCTCGTCGGCCTGGCCGGAAAGGGGGAGAGCTACCCCTCGCAGTTGTCCGGTGGTCAGCAGCAGCGCGTGGGCATCGCCCGCGCACTCGCCGCAGAACCCGAGGTGCTGCTGTGCGACGAGGCGACGAGCGCCCTGGACCCGGACACCACCGATCAGGTCCTCGATCTGGTCGCCGAGGTGAACAGACGACTCGGTGTCACGGTCGTGGTGATCACCCACGAACTCGGGGTGCTGCGCCGGATCTGCAGCTCGGCCGCTCGGCTCGATGCCGGACAGGTGGTCGAGACGGGCCGGATCGTCGATCTCGTCGCCGATCCCGAGTCGGCGCTCGGGCATGCGCTCGTCCCGGTCGGCACCGACCCGTCGACGGGTTCTGGTGCCGACACGGCTCTGGTCACCGCGATCGGTGATGCCGCGCACGGTCCGTGGCTCGCGGAGATGATCCGCGCGATCGACGCCGACATCGCTGTGGTCGGTGGCCGGGTCGAACAGGTCGGCAGCGTCACCGTGGGCCGGATGCGCCTGCGGTTCACGGCGGGCACCGAGCGGGCACTCATCGAGGGCTTCGTGGCCGAACGCCCGTATCTGAGCCTGGCGTGGGGGACGGAAGCCGAACTGGAGGGACTCACGGAATGACGGTGCAGGCGCGATGAACAAACTGCAGTGGTACGACGCCTTCCCGGAGGTGTGGGAAGCCACCCTCGAGACGCTCTACATGGTTGCGGTGTCCTTCGTGCTCACCGTCGTCGGTGGTGTGCTGGTCGGGATCGTGTTGCAGTTGACGTCACCGTCCGGGCTGTGGCCCCGCAGGACGCTCAACACCGTCCTCGGCGTGATTGTCAACCTGTTCCGGTCGCTTCCCTTCCTCATCCTGCTGATCGCGCTGATCGGGTTCACCCGCTTCATCGTGGGTACCGCGATCGGGCCGACCGCGGCGATCGTGCCGTTGACCATCGGTGCCATCCCGTTCTTCGGCCGGATCGTCGAATCCGCTCTGCGGGAGGTGCCGCGGGGCCGGGTCGAGGCGGCCCAAGCGATGGGAGCCACCAACGCGCAGATCGTGCGCAAGGTGCTGTTGCCCGAAGCGCTGTCCCCGCTGATCGCCGGTGCCACCCTCACCCTCGTGCTGCTGGTGGGCTATTCGGCCATGGCCGGTGTCATCGGTGGTGGCGGTCTCGGCGACTTCGCGATCGTCTACGGCTACCAGCGGTTCAACACGCCGGTGCTGTTGCTCGCGGTGGTCGTCCTCATCGTGATGGTGCAGATCATGCAGTCGATCGGTGATCTGATGGTCCGCAGGCTCGCGCACCGGCGGTGACGCCCGAGAGCCGGGCGCACCACCGGTGCGTCCGGCTCAGCGGTCGAGCTTCGCGATCGCCTCGTCGACGAGCGGGACGTAGCGGTCGATCGACCACGGCACGGTGAGCGGATTGATCATCGACGATCCCGTGACGAACGGCTGTTCCTCCGGCGCGACGAGCGACCCGCGCGCAATCGCCGGAATCTGCTGGTAGACGGGCTGCGATTCGATCTCCGCGCGGTTCGCCGGGTCGGAATAGAACGTGAAGATCAGATCCGAGTCCTTCAGCAGTCCGGCGTTCTCGAGCCCGATGACCGCCGAGTCGGTGCCCTCGGTCTCCTCGAGAGTGTTCGCGACCGGGTCGACCGTCAGCCCGAGTCCGCGAACCATCGCCACGCGCTGCTCGTCGGGCATGAACACGCCCAGCGTGCCGGGGCCGGTGTTGTAGATATAGGAGAACGTCACGCCGGCGTATTCGGGGTGCGCGGCCGCGGTGCGTTCGAAGGTGTCCTCGATCCCGGTGATCAGATCCAGTGATTCGTCGTGCTTGCCGAGCGCGGTGCCGATGGTCTCGATCTGGTCCTGCCAGGTGATCGTCCACGGCAGTTCGGGATAGGCGACGGTCGGAGCGATCGCCGACAGCAGGTCGTACTGCTCCTGCGTGATCCCGGACCACGGCGCGAGGATGACATCCGGAGCGAGTCGGGCGATCGCCTCGACGTCCACCTCGGTGCCGCCGGTGAACTGCTCGGGCAGCGGCTCGCCGCGTTCGGTCAGTTCCTCGTGGATCCAGGGCAGGTATCCCGTTTCGTCGCTGCCCCAGGGATATTCCTCCATCCCCACCGGGGTGACGCCGAGGGCGATCGCCGTCTCGGCCGAGCCCATCCCGAGCGTCACGACCCTCTGGGGCTGCGCGTCGATCTCGGCGGTGCCCAGTGCGTGCTCGATCGCGACGGGTTCGAAGTCGCCTGTCGGAGAGCCGTTCGAGTCGTCGCCACTGCCGGCCGAGCACGCGGTGAGCGCGACGGCGGCGGCGACGAGTACGACTACCGCGCGCGGCCCGCGGCGCTGGGATCGGAATTTCATGAGTACCTCTCAGTGATGGGGGCCATGTCGAGAGGTGAGCCTAACCTTCCGGCCGGGCGGCGGGTTACCGACAGATTTCGGGGCGGTCCCCAACTTCGTGATGT
Source organism: Rhodococcus shunpengi (assembly GCF_048381395.1). Lineage (NCBI taxonomy): Bacteria > Bacillati > Actinomycetota > Actinomycetes > Mycobacteriales > Nocardiaceae > Rhodococcus > Rhodococcus shunpengi. The sequence continues at coordinate 26,000 of NZ_JBLWIU010000028.1, read as the reverse complement.
CCCACAAACAGATCACGAGACGGATGTCACATTTGATAGTATTCTGTTATCGAAACCGCTCACGGCCCGAGCGGGAGAGGGGACGGCCGCACTCGGCCACCGCGGGGGTTCGCTCATCACCGACGATTCGTCGACCGGGAACGATGAGTGGATGCGGGGGTACGGGATGCGTCGTTCCGGGGAGGAACGGAGATGCTCATGGTTGCATCCACGGACAAGAGGTCCGATTCGGTGCCACGCTCGAATCGGCGGATTCTCGCGATCATCGCGCTCACGGGAATGCTCACGATCGGATTCCTGGCTGCGGTGTTCACCGGGTCGTATCTGATCGGTGCCGCATTCGCCATGCTCACCGGCGCATGCATCGTACTGGCGCACCTGATGATCGCGCCCGCCTCGATCATCCACGACGACGAGGCGGAGGCGGCCATCCGTCCCGAGATCCGCGAGCGGTGGCATCCGCTCGGTAGCGGATCCTGAGCTCGTCCCGGCCCGCCGATGTCGCGGCGCCACCGCGACACGCGGGTTCCCCGGACGGGCGGGTGTGCTCGGTTAGCATCTTGCCCGTGACCGACTCGCTGCGCATCCTCGTCTACAGCGACGATGCGACCGTGCGGCAACAGGTTCGTGATGCCCTCGGTACCCGCCTGCACCCGGATCTGCCTCCCCTCGACTACGTCGAGGTCGCGACACCGCCGGTCGTCGTCGAACGCATGCACGCCGGCGACATCGCACTCGCCGTGCTCGACGGTGAGGCCGCCCCCGCCGGCGGCATGGGTCTCGCGAAGCAACTCGAGGACGAACTCGACTCGTGCCCACCGATCATCGTGTTGATCGCCCGGGCCGACGACGAATGGCTGGCCCGCTGGTCGGGCGCCGAGGTGGCGCTGCGTCATCCCGTCGACCCGATCCGGCTCGGCCGCCAGGTCCTCGCTCTGCTCACCCCTCGCTCCCGCCCCTCCTGACCCTTCCGGCGCGCGACCGCCCGGCCGCGAACTCGTATGCGGGGCCGGAGAATCTACTCTCCTTCCGGTTGTGGAGCAGCCCGACACGCCGCCCCGAATCGAGGGCGTGAAATCGCGACAAGTCCGACGCGAACAGCACTAGTGTGTGCCGTAACTCACAACCCGGAGCCGGGGTGGAACCGCCCGGTGCACGGCGGGGGTGGGTTCGCGGGCGACGAGCAGACCCGCGGCCGGATTCGCGCGAGCAACCGGAGGTCGCATGAACGCTTACGTACCGATCCTGGTACTCGGTGGCATCGCGCTTGCCTTCGCCGTCTTCTCCGTCGCGGTGGCGAGCCTCGCGGGCCCGAGCCGGTACAACCGCGCCAAGCTCGATGCGTACGAGTGCGGTATCGACCCCACACCCCAGCCGGTGGGAGGTGGCCGCTTCCCGGTGAAGTACTACCTCACCGCGATGCTGTTCATCATCTTCGACATCGAGATCGTCTTCCTGTACCCGTGGGCGGTCCATTTCGACGCACTCGGCGTCTTCGGTCTGGCAGCGATGGCGCTGTTCATGTTCAACGTCTTCGTCGCCTACGCCTACGAGTGGAAACGAGGAGGCCTGACATGGGACTGACGACCCGCATGCACAGCGGGATGTCCTGCATACGAACGGGTTCCGCGAGCGGACGGCCGGGCATCGGGTACCCGGTCCGATTCCGGGGGAGGTGAGGGCGATGGGCATCGAGGAGAAGGTCCCCACCGGTTTCCTGCTCAGTACCGTCGAGACCCTCGCCGGTTTCGCACGGAAGGGCTCGTTGTGGCCGGCGTCCTTCGGGCTCGCGTGCTGCGCCATCGAGATGATGGCAACCGCCGGCGGCCGCTACGACATCGCTCGCTTCGGCATGGAGGCCTTCCGGGCCTCGCCGCGACAGGCCGACGTGATGATCGTCGCCGGCCGCGTAAGCCAGAAGATGGCCCCCGCACTGCGCCGCGTCTACGACCAGATGGTCGAACCGAAGTGGGTGCTCGCGATGGGCGTGTGCGCCTCGTCCGGGGGAATGTTCAACAACTATGCGATCGTCCAGGGAGTCGACCACGTCGTCCCTGTCGACATCTATCTCCCCGGATGCCCACCCCGGCCCGAGATGCTCCTCCACGCCATCCTGATGCTGCACGAGAAGATCGCGCAGATGCCCCTGGGCGTGAACCGGGAGGAAGCGATCCGCGCCGCGGAGGAAGCCGCCCTGACCCAGCGCCCACTCATCGAACTGACGGTGCCGCCGCGATGACCGATCTCGAACGGACAGGATCCGGCCACGACGACCGCGCCGACGAGCTGATCGCGGTCCGCCGCGGCATGTTCGGGGTGCGCGGATCCGGCGACACCAGCGGCTACGGACGACTCGTGCGCCGGGTGACGCTGCCCGGCAGCACCGAACGTCCCTACGGCGGTTATCTCGACGACCTCGTCGACACGTTCGCGAACGCACTCGACGAACACTCCGGCGGGACCGACATCGGATACGCCGACGCGGTGGAGAAGATCGTCGTGGACCGCCACCAGCTGACCGCCTTCGTCCGCCGCGAACACCTGGCTCTGGTGGCCCGCACCCTGCGCGACCATGCGGACCTCCGATTCGAGCTGTGCCTCGGGGTCAGCGGGGTGCACTATCCGCAGGAGACGGGCCGCGAACTGCACGCGGTGTATCCGCTCGTCTCGATCACCCACAACCGCCGGATGCGGCTCGAGGTGGCGATCCCCGACAGCGACCCGCACGTCCCGTCGCTCTACCGCATCTACCCGACGAACGACTGGCACGAGCGCGAGACCTACGACTTCTTCGGGATCGTCTTCGACGGGCACCCCGCGCTCACCCGCATCGAGATGCCCGACGACTGGCGCGGACATCCCCAACGCAAGGACTACCCTCTCGGCGGAATCCCGGTGGAGTACAAGGGCGCCCGGATCCCACCACCCGACGAACGGAGGGCGTACACGTGACGAGCGAACCCGCGACCGAGACCGTCTTCGACGCCGTCGGACGCGACTGGGACGACATCACCGCTGCCGTACGCGACAGCGGTGAGGACCACATCGTCGTCAACATGGGACCCCAGCACCCGTCCACCCACGGAGTACTGCGCCTGATCCTCGAGATCGACGGCGAGACCGTCACCGAGGCCCGCTGCGGAATCGGCTATCTCCACACCGGAATCGAGAAGAACCTCGAATTCCGCAACTGGACCCAGGGCGTCACCTTCGTCACCCGCATGGACTACCTCGCCCCGTTCCACAACGAGACGGCCTACTGCCTCGGCGTCGAGAAACTGCTCGGCATCGAGGATCTCGTCCCCGACCGCGCGCAGGTCGTGCGGGTGATGCTCATGGAACTCAACCGCATCTCCTCACACCTGGTGGCGCTGGCCACCGGCGGCATGGAACTCGGTGCGACCACGCCCATGCTGTTCGGCTTCCGCGAACGCGAACTGATCCTCGACGTCTTCGAGACGATCACCGGACTGCGGATGAACCACTCCTACATCCGGCCCGGCGGACTGTCCCAGGACCTGCCCGACGAGGCCGTGCCGATGATCCGCGACCTGCTCGCCCTGCTGCCCGGACGCCTCGCCGACCTCGAAGCCCTGTTCACCGACAACCCCATCTTCATCTCGCGTACCCGCGACATCGGCTGCCTCGATCTCACCGGTTGCATGGCTCTGGGCGTCACCGGACCGATCCTGCGATCCACCGGCCTGCCCTACGACCTGCGTCGCGCCGAACCCTACTGTGGCTACGAGACCTACGAGTTCGACGTCGTCACCGCCGAGGGATCCGACTGCTACGCCCGCTATCTCGTCCGGATCGGGGAAATGCGCGAATCGTTGAAGATCGTCGAACAGTGCCTCGACCGGCTCCGTCCCGGACCGGTGATGGTGCAGGACGGCAAGATCGCCTGGCCGTCGAAACTGCAGCTCGGACCGGACGGACTCGGCAACTCGCCCGACCACATCCGTCACATCATGGGCGAGTCGATGGAGGGCCTGATCCACCACTTCAAGCTCGTCACCGAGGGCATCCGCGTCCCGGCGGGACAGGTCTACATCGGCGTCGAATCGCCACGCGGCGAACTCGGCGTCCACATGGTCAGCGACGGCGGCACACGCCCCTACCGCGTGCACTACCGCGACCCGTCGTTCACGAATCTGCAGGCCGTCGCGGCGATGTGCGAAGGCGGCATGGTCTCCGACGTGATCGCCGCCGTCGCCAGCATCGACCCGGTGATGGGGGGAGTGGACCGATGAGCACCGAATTCGTGCGCGCCGCGGGTGCGGAGACCACCGGCACCGCGGCCACGAGCGAGACCACCGCCGCCGTGCCGATGACCGAACCGGCCGGACGCGAACCCGTCCTCGTCCCGCTCGGGCCGCGACCCGACGAGGACACCTATCTCACCCCACCCGACGCACCGCGCCGCTATCCCCACGACGTGCGTGCCCGCCTCGACGCCGACGCCGACCGGATCGTCGCGCGCTACCCGCAGCCCCGATCGGCGCTGCTGCCGCTGCTGCACCTCGTGCAGGCGGAGGACGGGTACATCACGCCGGCCGGCATCGAGTTCTGCGCCCGGCGGCTCGGACTCACCGGCGCCGAGGTCGCCGCCGTCTCGACCTTCTACACCATGTACCGCCGCTCGCCGACCGGCCGCCACCACGTCGGGGTGTGCACGAACGCGCTGTGCGCGACGATGGGCGGCGACGAGATCTTCTCCGCCCTGTGCACCCGGCTCGGCATCGGACACGACGAAACCACCGCCGACGGCGCGATCACCCTCGAACACATCGAATGCAACGCGGCGTGCGACTACGCCCCGGTGATGACCGTCGACTGGGAACTGTTCGACAACCGCACCGTCGACTCCGCGATCGAACTCGTCGACGACCTGCTCGCCGGCGGCACACCCACACCGACGCGCGGCGCCCCGCTGCGTAACTTCCGCGACACCGCGCGCCTGCTCGCGGGGATCCCCGACGACCGGCCCGGTGCGCTCGAGGCCGCCGGTACCGCCGGACCGGCCTCCCGCGCCGGGCTCGAGGTCGCCCGCAAGCACGACATGCGGGCACCGGAACCACCGGAGAAGGACGAGGTCGTCGTCGCCGTCGGGAAACCACCGACGGGTCTGACCCCCGTACTCACCCGCTACTGGGACGAGGACCAGGCGTGGACCCTCGACGCCTACCGGCGGCACGGCGGATACGAAGCCCTGCCCATCGCCCTCGGGATGGACCCGGATACGGTCATCGCCGCGGTGAAGGACTCCGGGATCCGCGGTCGCGGCGGCGCCGGATTCTCCACCGGCACCAAGTGGTCGTTCATCCCCCAGGGCGACGACAAGCCGCACTATCTCGTCGTCAACGCCGACGAATCCGAACCGGGCACCTGCAAGGACATCCCGTTCATGCTGGCCACCCCGCACGCCCTCGTCGAAGGCGTGATCATCGCCGCCTACGCGATCCGCGCCCGGCACGCGTTCATCTACTTGCGGGGGGAGGCCGTCCCGGTGCTGCGGCGCCTGCACGCCGCGGTCGCGGAGGCCTACGAGGCCGGCTATCTCGGACGCGACATCCTCGGCTCCGGATACGACCTCGAACTCGTCGTCCACGCCGGTGCGGGCGCGTACATCTGCGGTGAGGAGACGGCGCTGCTCGACTCCCTCGAGGGACGCCGCGGCCAACCACGCCTACGTCCACCCTTTCCCGCCGTCGCCGGCCTGTACGCGTGCCCGACCGTCGTCAACAACGTCGAGTCCATCGCGAACGTCCCGCTCGTCATCCGCAACGGTGTGGACTGGTACCGCTCGATGGGCACCGAGAAATCACCGGGATTCGCGATGTTCTCGCTCTCCGGGCACGTCACCACCCCCGGCCAGTACGAGGCCCCGCTCGGCATCACGCTGCGGGAGTTGCTCGGCTACGCCGGAGGTGTGCGCGCCGGCCACCGGCTCAAGTTCTGGACACCCGGTGGCTCGTCGACCCCGATCTTCACCGACGAACACCTCGACGTCCCCCTGGACTACGAGAACGTCGCCGCCGCCGGGTCGATGCTCGGGACCCGGGCCCTGCAGATCTTCGACGAGACCACCTGCGTCGTCCGCACGGTGCTGCGCTGGACCGAGTTCTACGCCCACGAATCGTGCGGCAAGTGCACCCCGTGTCGCGAGGGCACCTGGTGGCTCGTGCAGATCCTCGAGCGGCTCGAACACGGGCGGGGCACCGAAGCCGACCTGGAGAAGCTGCTCGACATCTCCGACAACATCCTCGGCCGGGCATTCTGCGCCCTCGGGGACGGCGCCACCAGCCCGATCACGTCGTCGCTGAAGTACTTCCGCGACGAATACGTCGCCCACTTCGAGCACGGCGGCTGCCCGTTCGACCCGCACCTGTCGACGCTCGCCGCCGACACCCCCGCGGAAGGAGGCGAGCGATGACCGCCGTGTCCGGTGCCGGAGCGGAGAAATCCGAGACCACCGACCTCGTGCACGTCACCATCGACGACACCGAGATCGCCGTGCCCAAGGGCACTCTCGTGATCCGCGCCGCCGAACTGATCGGGATCCAGATCCCGCGGTTCTGCGACCACCCGCTGCTCGAGCCGGTCGGCGCGTGCCGCCAATGCCTCGTCGAGGTCGAGGGGCAGCGCAAACCGCTCGCCTCGTGCACCTCGGTGGTCACCGACGGGATGGTCGTGCGCACCCAGTTCACCTCGCCGGTGGCCGACAAGGCCCAGCGCGGCGTGATGGAACTGCTGCTCATCAACCATCCGCTCGACTGCCCGGTGTGCGACAAGGGCGGAGAGTGCCCGTTGCAGAACCAGGCGATGTCCAACGGACGCGCAGAATCCCGTTTCGAGGACACCAAACGCACCTACCCGAAACCCATCGCGATCTCCTCGCAGGTGCTCCTCGACCGCGAACGCTGCGTGCTGTGCGCGCGCTGCACCCGCTTCGCCGACCAGGTCGCGGGCGACCGGTTCGTCGACATGCTCGACCGCGGGGCGCTGCAGCAGGTCGGCATCTACACCGAGGAACCGTTCGAGTCGTACTTCTCCGGCAACACCGTCCAGATCTGCCCGGTCGGTGCGCTCACCGGCGCCGCCTACCGGTTCCGCGCCCGCCCGTTCGATCTGGTCTCCACACCGAGTGTGTGCGAACACTGCGCGAGCGGCTGCGCCCAACGCACCGACCACCGTCGCGGAGTCGTGCTGCGCCGCCTCGCCGGGGACGACCCCGAGGTCAACGAGGAATGGAACTGCGACAAGGGGCGGTGGGCGTTCACCTATGCCACCGCCGACGACCGCCTCACGACGCCGCTCGTCCGCGACGACACCGGAGCGCTCGTTCCCGCATCGTGGATCGAGGCGCTCGGCGTCGCCGCCCGCGGCTTGGCTGCGGCGCGCGGTAAGGCCGGGGTCCTCACCGGTGGCCGGCTCACCGTCGAGGACGCCTACGCGTACGCGAAGTTTGCGCGAACGACGCTCGGCACCAACGACATCGACTTCCGCAGTCGAGCCCTGTCGGGGGAGGAGACGGACTTCCTCGCCTCGCGGGTCGCCGGGCGGCGCCTCGACGTCACCTACCGCGACCTCGACCGCGCGCCGGCGGTGCTCCTCGTCGGATTCGAGCCGGAGGAGGAGTCGCCGATCGTCTTCCTGCGGCTGCGCAAGGCGGTCCGGCGGAACAGGCTGCAGGTCTTCACGATCGCACCGTTCGCCTCGCGCGGTGTCCACAAGCTGTCGGGCCGGGTCGAGCATTGCGTCCCGGGCGACGAGGCACGCGCGCTCGACGCGATCCGCACCGGCGCATCCGCCGATGCCGCGGCGGCGCTCGGGACTCCCGGTGCGATCGTGCTGGTGGGGGAGCGGGCCGCAGCATCGCCCGGCACGCTGTCCGCCGCTGCGGCCCTCGCCGACGAGACCGGAGCCCGCCTCGCGTGGATCCCGCGCCGCGCCGGTGATCGCGGAGCACTCGAAGCCGGCGCCTTCCCGACCCTGCTGCCCGGTGGTCGCCCGATCGGCGACCCGCAGGCCCGGCGCGACATCGAGTCGGCGTGGGGTCTACCGGCCGACACCCTGCCGTCGGAGGCGGGCCGCGACACCGACGCCATCCTCTCCGCGGCCGCCGAAGGTGATGTGGCTGCGCTCGTGGTCGCCGGCGTCGACCCCGCCGACCTGCCCGACCCCGATGCCGCACTCGCGGGTCTCGACGGTGCCGGCTTCGTCGTGAGTCTGGAAGTGCGACGCAGCGCGGTGACCGACCGCGCCGACGTCGTCTTCCCCGTCGCGCCGGTGGTCGAGAAGGCCGGGAGCTTCCTCGACTGGGAGGGACGCGAACGTGCCTTCCCGATCGCCCTCCGCGACACCGGAGCACTGCCCGACCACCGGGTGCTCGCGGCGATCACCGACGCGATGGACCTCGACGGAGGCCTCGACGATCCCGGCCCCCACGACGTCGAGACCCTGCGTCACGAACTCGCGGAACTCGGACGATGGATGGGCACCGTTCCCGAATCGCCGGGAGTGTCCCCGCGACCCCCACGACGTCCCGTTCTCGGGGAAGCGGTCCTCGCCACCTGGCGGATGCTCCTCGACGCGGGCCGGTTGCAGGACGACGAACCGCACCTCGCCGGAACCGCGCACGAACCCGTCGCCCGTCTGTCGGCCGCAACTGCTGCGGAGATCGGCGCCGCCGACCATCATTCGCTCACCGTCTCCACCGAGCGCGGCTCGATCACGCTGCCGCTGGTGGTCGACGACCTGCCCGACCGTGTCGTCTGGCTGCCCACCGCCTCGCCGGGATCGATGGTGCACGTCGATCTCGGTGTCACCGCCGGTGACGTGGTGCGGATCCGGGCCACCGCCACGACGGGCTCCGGATCGGCCGAGGAGGATCCGCGATGAGCGTCACCGCCCAACCCGTGGACCTGTCGATGTTCGGCATCGACCCCTGGTGGCTCGTCGTCGTCAAGGCCGTGGCGATCTTCGCGTTCCTCGTCCTGACGACCCTCGTGATGATCCTCGCCGAACGCAAGATCATGGCCTGGATGCAGATGCGGGTCGGACCCGACCGGGTGGGACCGAAGGGACTGTTCCAGACCGTCGCCGACGGTCTGAAACTCGCGCTCAAGGAAGGCATCATCCCGACCGGGGTCGACAAGCCGATCTACATGCTCGCCCCGATCATCGCGACGGCCCCGGCGTTCATGGCGTTCGCGGTCATTCCCTTCGGGCCGGAGGTGTCGATCCTCGGGAACCGGACGCCGTTGCAGCTGACCGATCTTCCCGTCGCGGTGCTCTACGTCCTGGCGATCACCTCCGTCGGCGTCTACGGGATCGTGCTCGCCGGCTGGGCCTCGGGTTCGACCTATCCGCTGCTCGGTGGTCTCCGCTCGACCGCGCAGGTCATCTCCTACGAGATCGCGATGGGACTCGCGTTCGCCGCGGTCTTCCTGCAGGCGGGCACGATGTCGACCTCGGGCATCGTCGCCGCGCAGAACGACCTGTGGTTCGTCGTGCTGCTGCTGCCGTCCTTCCTGGTGTACTCGGTGTCGATGGTGGGGGAGACCAACCGCGCTCCCTTCGACCTGCCCGAGGCCGAGGGCGAACTCGTGGGCGGTTTCCACACGGAGTACTCGTCGCTGCGGTTCGCGATGTTCATGCTCGCGGAGTACGTCAACATGGTCACTGTCTCCGCGCTCGCGACCACCCTGTTCCTCGGTGGCTGGCACGCGCCGTGGCCGCTGACGCTGTGGAGCGGCGCGAACTCGGGCTGGTGGCCGCTGCTGTGGTTCGTGATCAAGGTGTGGGTCGTGCTGTTCGTCTTCGTGTGGCTGCGCAGCACCCTGCCGCGACTGCGCTACGACCAGTTCATGGCCCTGGGCTGGAAACTGCTCATCCCCGTTTCGGTGGTGTGGGTGATGATCGTGGCCGCGCTGCGCATCCTCGACACCGACGACGTCCTGCCCGGCACCGCGAGCCTCATCGTCGCCGGGGTGCTGTCCACCGCTCTGCTGTTCGCCTACCTCACCCTGCAGGGGCGGCGGACCCGGCGCATCGCACAGGCGACGGAACCACCCGCCGGCGTCGACGAGGAGTTCGACGCCATGGCCGGGGGCTTCCCCGTGCCGCCACTACCTGCTCGGTCGAGCACCCGATCGAGTCCGCCCGCCCCGGCGGGTCGTCTCCCAGGAGGATCGTGATGGTCGAATTCCGCGGCCCGCTCGCCGGTTTCGGTGTGACGCTCACGACGATGTTCAAGAAGCCCAACACCGAGCAGTATCCGGAGCAGAAGAGACCCACCGCCCCCCGCTATCACGGACGCCACCAGCTCAACCGGTATCCGGACGGACTCGAGAAGTGCATCGGCTGCGAACTGTGCGCGTGGGCCTGCCCCGCCGACGCCATCCACGTCGAGGGCGCCGACAACACCGACGAGGAGCGGTACTCACCCGGCGAACGGTACGGGCGCGTCTACCAGATCAACTACCTGCGGTGCATCGGCTGCGGATTGTGCATCGAGGCGTGCCCGACCCGCGCGCTGACGATGACGAACGAGTACGAGATGGCCGCCGACAACCGCACCGACATGATCTACGAGAAGGACCGCCTGCTCGCGCCGCTCGAGCCTGGGATGCAACCACCCCCGCATCCCATGGCACCCGGCGCCACCGACGAGGACTACTACCGGGGCACGATCCCCGTCCCGGAACACGCGTCCGCCGCCGACGGGGAGGAACACCGGTGACCACCGCGCTGCTCGCCGCCGAACTCACCACGACCTCCACCGGGGAGGCCGTGCAGTTCTGGATCCTCGGTGCCGTCGCGGTACTCGGGGCGCTCGGTGTCGTCGTCGCCCCGAAGGCCGTGTACTCGGCGCTGTTCCTCGCGATGACGATGATCGTGCTCGCCGTCTTCTACATCGCGCAGGACGCATTGTTCCTCGGTGTGGTGCAGGTCGTCGTCTACACCGGCGCCGTGATGATGCTGTTCCTGTTCGTGCTCATGCTCGTCGGTATCGATTCCGCCGACTCCCTCGTCGAAACCATCAAGGGACAGCGCGTTCTCGCGATCGTCGTGGCGATCGGCTTCGCGGTGATGCTCATCGGTGGCATCGGGAACACCGCGGTCTCCGGCTTCGCGGGACTCGACGCCGCCAACGCCGGCGGCAACGTCGAGGGCCTGGCGGTGCTGCTGTTCATCGACTACGTCTGGGCGTTCGAACTCACCGGAGCGCTGCTCATCACCGCCACCGTCGGTGCGATGGTGCTCGCCCACCGGGAACGACTGCAGCCGAGGCAGACCCAACGCGAACTCGCCGCACGCAGATTCCGCGAAGGAGAGCGGGTCACACCGCTGCCGGCCGCGGGCGTCTATGCCCGCCACAACGCCGCCGACGTCCCGGCCCTGCTCCCGGACGGATCGTTCTCCGAACTGTCGGTCGGTGAGCTGCTCGGCCGCATCGGACGCGACTGGGACCACACCGAACTCGGCCTGCGCGAACCCGACGACGACGCGAGGAAGGATCGGCGATGAACCCCGAGAACTACCTCTACCTGTCGGCACTGCTGTTCACCATCGGCGCTGTGGGAGTTCTCCTGCGCCGCAACGCCATCGTCGTGTTCATGTGCGTCGAGTTGATGCTCAACGCCGCCAACCTGGCCTTCGTCACCTTCGCGCGGATGCACGGCAACCTCCACGGACAGGTCTTCGCCTTCTTCACGATGGTCGTCGCGGCCGCCGAGGTCGTCGTCGGCCTCGCGATCATCGTGACCATCTTCCGGACGAGGCGATCCGCCTCCGTCGACAACGCCGACCTGCTCAAGTACTGACGACCCCCACGAGGACGGTGAGTGTGAGAGCCCACGACGAACCGAGAGGACACGCGGCATGACTTCGTTCCTGAACTCGGCGCTGTGGACGATACCGGCACTGCCCCTGGCCGGCGCGTTCGTTCTGCTGCTCTTCGGGCGTCGCAGCGACCGCTGGGGACATCTGCTCGGATGCGCCACGGCGCTCGCCTCGTTCGTCGTCGGCGTCGTCATGTTCGCCGGACTGCGCGGACTCGACGCGAGCGAGAGACTCGCGCAGCAGACCGTGTTCACCTGGGTGCCGGTCGGAGAACTGCAGGTCGATCTCGGACTGCGGCTCGACGCGCTGTCGATCTGCTTCGTACTGCTCATCACCGGCGTGGGCTCGCTGATCCACCTCTATTCGGTCGGCTACATGGCACACGATCCGGAGCGCCGGAAGTTCTTCGCCTATCTGAACCTGTTCCTCGCGGCGATGCTGGTGCTCGTCCTCGCCGACAACTTCCTCGTCCTGTACCTCGGATGGGAGGGCGTCGGTCTCGCGTCGTACCTGCTCATCGGATTCTGGCAGTACAAGCCCACCGCCGCGACCGCCGCGAAGAAGGCGTTCGTCGTCAACCGCGTCGGCGACATGGGGCTGCTCGTCGCCCTCATGATCATGTTCGCGACCTTCGGCAGCCTCGACTACGACACGGTCTTCACCGCGGCACCCGAGGCGAGCGAGGGCACGGTGACCGCGATCGGCCTGTTCCTGCTCCTGGCCGCGTGCGCGAAATCCGCCCAGCTGCCACTGCAGTCGTGGCTCGGCGACGCCATGGAGGGCCCCACCCCGGTCTCCGCGCTCATCCACGCCGCCACGATGGTCACCGCCGGTGTCTACCTCGTCGTCCGCGCGAACGCGATCTTCGACGCCGCACCGGCCGCACGACTCACGGTGGTGATCGTCGGCGCCGCGACACTGCTCTTCGGCGCGATCATCGGCTGCGCCAAGGACGACATCAAGAAGGCGCTCGCCGCGTCGACCATGAGCCAGATCGGCTACATGGTGCTCGCCGCCGGACTCGGCCCCGCCGGGTACGCCTTCGCGATCCTGCACCTGCTCACCCACGGCTTCTTCAAGGCCGGACTGTTCCTCGGCGCCGGCTCGGTGATGCACGCGATGCACGACGAGACCGACATGCGCCGCTACGGCGGACTGCGCGCGGTCATGCCGATCACCTTCGCCACCTTCGGGCTGGGCTACCTCGCGATCATCGGCATCCCGCCGTTCGCCGGGTTCTTCTCCAAGGACAAGATCATCGAAGTGGCCTTCGCTGCCGGCGGTGTCGAAGGCATCGTGCTCGGTGTCGTCGCGCTGCTCGGTGCGGGGCTGACCGCCTTCTACATGACCCGCGTGATGATCCTGACCTTCTTCGGCGACCGGCGATGGGCGCCCGACGCCACCCCACACGAGTCGCCGGCCTCGATGACCTGGCCGATGATCGCTCTCGCCGTGGGCTCGGTCGGTGCCGGCGGGTTGCTGGTGCTCGGTGGCGCGTTGCAGCACTGGCTCGAACCAGTCGTCGGCTACGACCATCACGAAGGTGGTCTGCCCGTCTGGCTCGTCACCACCCTCACGCTGGCGGTCGTGCTCGCCGGTGTCGCCGTCGCGTACCGGCAGTACGTGCGCGCACCGGTCCCGGAGACGACCCCCGAGGCGGTGTCGGTGCTCACCGTCGCCGCACGTCGCGACCTCTACGGCGACGCCGTGAACGAAGCGGTGTTCATGCGTCCCGGTCAGGGTCTGGTGCGCGCCCTCGGCGCCGTGGAATCCACCGGCATCGACGGCTCCGTCACCGGTGCCGCCACCGGGATCGGTGCGCTCTCGCGCGGACTGCGCCTGCTGCAGACCGGCTTCGTCCGTTCGTACGCGTTGTACATGTTCGCCGGCGCGACCGTCGTGGTCGGTGCGCTCGTCCTGGTGACGCTGTGATGGGGGTGTACTGATGACCACCGTTCCCTGGTTGACGATCCTGTGGGTGCTCCCGCTGCTCGGCGCCGCCGCGATCATGGCTCTGCCCGCACGCCTCGGTTCCGCCGTCCGGTCGATCGCCCTCGCGGTGTCGATCGCCGTTCTCGTGGTCGCGGTGATCGTCGCCGTCGGATTCGACCGCGGGGGAGAGCGTTTCCAGTTCGTCGAATCGCACGACTGGATCCCCTCGTTCGGCGCAGGCTACCGGCTCGGCGTCGACGGCATCGCCCTGGTGCTGGTCCTGTTGACCGCCGCGCTCGTGCCGTTGCTCCTGGCCGCCGGGTGGCACGATCACCGCGCCGCCGACGAGGAGGCCGGCGCGGCCCGCCCGCGTTCCGCGCACACCTACGTGGCGCTGATCCTGCTCGTCGAGTCGATGGTGCTCGTGTCGTTCACCGCCCTCGACATCCTGCTGTTCTACGTCTTCTTCGAGGCGATGCTCGTCCCGATGTACTTCCTCATCGGCGGGTTCGGTTCGCCGGGGACACCGCGCGCCGACCGGGCACGCGCCGCCGTGAAGTTCCTGCTGTACAACCTGCTCGGCGGACTGGTGATGCTCGCCGCGTTGATCGGGCTGTACGTGGTCACTGCCCGATCCGGGCTGGGGGAGACCGCGGGTGTGGGCACCTTCGACGTCCGAACCGTCACCGCCGCCGCCGTCTCGGGGGACCTCGACGCGACCCCCGCCGTGCTCGGTGCACTGTGTTTCGGTTTCCTCGTCGCCTTCGCGGTGAAGGCCCCGCTGTGGCCGCTGCACGGGTGGCTACCCGACGCGGCGGTGCGGACCACGCCGGTCGCGGCGGTGCTCATGATGGCCGTGGTCGACAAGGTCGGCACCTTCGGCATGCTGCGCTACTGCCTGCAGCTCTTCCCCGACGCCTCGGTGACCTTCGCACCGGTCGTGGTGACCCTCGCCGTCATCGGCATCGTCTACGGCGCCGTGCTCGCGATCGGTCAGACCGACGTGATGCGCCTGATCGCCTACACCTCGATCTCGCACTTCGGGTTCATCGTCCTCGGCATCTTCGCCCTGACCTCGCAGGGGCAGGCCGGTTCGACGCTGTACATGGTCAACCACGGGATCTCCACGGCCGCACTGTTCCTCATCGCCGGTTTCCTCGTCTCGCGGCGCGGAGACCGCACCATCGCCGCCTACGGCGGGGTGCAGAAGGTCGCTCCGGTCCTCGCCGGGACCTTCCTCGTCGCCGGACTGGCGACCCTGTCCCTGCCCGGGCTCGCGCCGTTCGTCAGCGAGTTCCTCGTCTTCGTCGGCACCTATCCGCGCTACCAGGTGGCCGCGGTGATCGCGACACTCGCGCTCGTGCTGTCCGCGCTCTACGTGCTGTGGCTCTACCAGCGCATGATGGGCGGACCCGTGCGCCTGCCCGGTGGGGACGACGGTGACGACGGGAACGACGGTGCCGAACACGCCCGCAGGCTCTCCGATCTCGTGCCTCGTGAGGTCGCGGTGGTC
This sequence comes from Rhodococcus shunpengi, assembly GCF_048381395.1. NCBI lineage: Bacteria > Bacillati > Actinomycetota > Actinomycetes > Mycobacteriales > Nocardiaceae > Rhodococcus > Rhodococcus shunpengi. The sequence goes on along the minus strand of NZ_JBLWIU010000028.1, from coordinate 10,705 downwards.
GCGCCGCTGATCGCATTGCTGCTCATCCTGGGGATCTACCCGAAACCCGCGCTCGACGTCATCACCCCCGCGGTCGACGACACGCTCGTCTCGATCGACATCTCCCGGCCAGAACCGGTGGTGCCGGCCGAGCGACCCGTCGCCGAGAGTGGTGTTCCCGCGCACGGTTCCGAGGAAGGTGAAGCCGAATGAACCCCTCCGAGGGCCTCGTCGTTGTTGCCGCGTCGATTCCCGCCCCGGCGATCGACTACGGACTGATCGCACCGATCCTCATCGTCTTCGCCGCGGCCGTCGTCGGTGTGCTGGTCGAGTCCTTCGCGCCGGCTTCGGCACGCTATCTCGCCCACGTGCTCCTGACGACGGGCGCGCTCGTGGCGGCGTTCGTCGCCGTGGTGATGCTCGCGGGAACCCGTGCAACCACCCTGTCGGGGGCGGTCGTGATCGACGGACCGGCGCTGTTCCTGCAGGGATCGGTCCTGATCGTGGCGGTGCTGTCGGTTGCGCTCGTCGCGGAACGGAGTATCGAACAGGTTCGTACGCAATCGGTTTCCCGCGCCGCGGTCGGTGCGCATCTCGACGCTTTCGCGCCCCAGGCGTCTGCGATTCCGGGTACCGCGGCCGAACGGCAGGCGCTCGCGGCGGGCGGCGCGCGCACCGAGGTCTTCCCGCTCATGCTGTTCGCGGTGGGCGGAATGCTCGTCTTCCCGGCCTCGAACGACCTGCTGACGATGTTCGTCGCGCTCGAAGTGCTGTCGCTGCCCCTGTATCTGCTGTGCGGTCTGGCGCGGCGCCGCCGGTTGCTTTCCCAGGAAGCGGCACTGAAGTACTTCCTGCTGGGCGCGTTCTCGTCGGCGTTCTTCCTGTACGGGGTGGCGATGCTCTACGGCTATGCCGGGACCGTCCATTTCGGCGGTATCGCCCTGGCGATCGACACCGGTGCGGGCAGCGAGACCACCGCGCTCGTCGGGGTGGGTCTGCTGGCCGTCGGGTTGCTCTTCAAGATCGGGGCGGTGCCCTTCCATTCGTGGACGCCGGACGTCTACCAGGGCGCACCGACCCCCGTGACGGCGTTCATGGCCGCCGCCACGAAGATCGCCGCCTTCGGTGCACTGCTGCGCGTGCTCTACGTCGCGGTCCCCGGTTCCGCCGACCAGTGGCGGCCGATCCTGTGGGCCGTCGCGATCGCGACGATGGTCGTCGGCGCGGTCCTCGCGGTGACGCAGAACGACATCAAGCGCATGCTCGCGTACTCGGCGATCAGCCACACCGGATTCGTGCTCACCGGCGTCGTGGCCGGCACCGCGTCCGGGATCTCGTCGACGCTGTTCTATCTGCTCGTCTACGGGATCGGGACGGTCGGTGTGTTCGCCGTGGTGACTCTGGTGCGCGACCCGGACGGCGAGGCATGGGAGCTGTCGCGCTGGGCCGGTGTCGGGCGACGCTCCCCGTTGCTCGGCGGGGCGTTCGCGCTGTTCCTGCTGTCGCTGGCGGGCATTCCGCTCACCAGCGGGTTCATCGCGAAGTTCGCGGTCTTCGGCGCGGCGATCGAGGGCGGTGCGGCTCCGCTCGTGATCGTCGGCGTGCTGGTCAGCGCGATCGCCGCGTACTTCTACGTGCGGGTGATCGTGCTGATGTTCTTCACCGACCCGACCGACGACGCCCCGCGGCTCGCGACCTCGACCGTGGCGACGAGCGCGGCGATCGCGTTCGCGGCGGTGGCGACGGTGCTGCTCGGCATCCTGCCGCAACCCGTCCTCGACCTCGCCGAGCGGGCGGCGGTGTTCGTGCTCTGACCACGAACGTGCGCGGTGGGAATGCCGCGGCCCTCGTATCGGTTCCACCTCCCGAGGAGGCGTAATGACCGATACACGCAAGGCGATTCTGGCAGGCGGATGCTTCTGGGGTATGGAGGAGCTGATCCGGAGGCAGCCCGGGGTGGTGTCGACACGGGTCGGCTACACCGGTGGGCAGAACGATCACCCCACCTATCGCAACCATCCGGGGCACGCGGAGTCAGTCGAGATCGTCTACGACCCCGCACGCACCGACTACCGGGCACTGCTCGAGTTCTTCTTCCAGATCCACGATCCGACCACCCTGAACCGGCAGGGCAACGACGTCGGGGCGTCCTACCGTTCTGCGATCTTCTACCTCGACGACGAGCAGAAGCAGGTCGCGGTGGACACGATCGCCGACGTCGAGGCATCGGGCCTGTGGCCCGGCACGGTGGTCACCGAGGTGACTCCTGCGAGCACCTTCTGGGAGGCCGAACCCGAGCACCAGGACTATCTCCAGCACTACCCGAACGGGTACACCTGCCACTTCCCGCGGCCGGGCTGGAAGCTGCCGAACAGTCGCATCGCCGACGCGACGAACTGAATCACGCGCACGGGTGGTGCCTTCCGCGGATCCGTATCGTGGAGGTACAGGTTGTGACGCCACTGCGGAGGAGTGCTCGATGGGAATGTTCGGCAAGGCTATGAAGAGCGCCGCCGTGGTCAAGGCGATCCAGGTCGTCCGACGCGAAGCGGCCAAGCCGGAGAATCAGCGCAAGGCCAAGGAGATGCTCACCAAGCTGCAGCAGAAGCGCCGCGGCTCGCACTGATCTGCCTCTCGCCGATCCGTTGTCCACCCGGGCAGCGGATCGGCGTGCAGGCTCACCGGATTCGTTCTGCCGCCGGTCCCGCTCGGGACCGAGCCTCAGCGGTGCGGCTGCTTCACGAGGGTGAACTGCTGGACGTCGATGAGGCGACGCCGGAAATTCGCTGCGCACCCGGTGAGGTATCTGATGTATCGCTGGTAGACCTCCTCCGAGGCCATCCGCACCGCGTCGTCGCGACGCGCCTCGAGGGCTCGCGCCCACAGGTCGAGCGTGCGGGCGTAATGGGGTTGCAGGGACTCGATGTTCTGCACCCAAAAACTGTTGCGTTGTGCGCCGGTGATGACCAGGTCCCGGTCGGGGAGCTGCCCTCCGGGGAAGATTTCCCTCATGATGAAACGCAGGAACAGTGCGTCCTCGCGGGTGACCGGCACCTTCATCGCCTCGAGCTGGGCGCGGGAATGACCGACGATGGTGTGCAGCAGCATCCTGCCGTCGTCGGGCAGGATGCGGGAGGCGCGGTCGAAGAAGCTGTCGTACCGCTGTCGGCGGAAATGCTCGAACGCTCCGATGCTGACGATGCGGTCCACCGGCTCGTCGAATTCCTCCCAGCCTTGTAGACGCACTTCCGCGGTACGGCCGCCGGACGACATCGCCGAGAGCAGACCGGACACGTGTTCGTACTGGTTGCGGCTCAACGTCAGACCGATGACGTGCACGTCGTATCGCTCCGCCGCCCGCATCATCGTCGAGCCCCAACCGCAGCCGATGTCCAGCAGTGTCATCCCGGGTCGGAGATCGCACTTGCGGAGAGAAAGATCGACTTTCGCGATCTGGGCTTCCTCGAGGCTCATGTCGTCGCGCTCGAAGTAGGCGCAACTGTACGTGCGCGTGGGGTCGAGGAACAGTTCGAAGAAGTCGTCGGACAGGTCGTAGTGGGTTTGCACTTGCTCGTAGAACGGCGTCAGCTTCTGCATTCGGACCTGCTCTCCGCGAGGAGTGGGACGCGAGTTGCCGTGTCGGCGTCGACGCATCCCGGGGGCACACCGCTATCGGTCGATAGTGCTCCGGCGGAGTGCTTTCTCACACGAGAACGGCGATTCCTGGGGCAGTTGTCCGACTCGGGCACACGAGTGCACTGCGACTATCCCATGCGTCAGGCCGCACGGACGGCTACCCGGTGGCGTCAGCCCGCGCGCACGGCTTCCTGCCGGTCGACGGGAGCGAGGTCGAAGGCGTCCTCGAGTGCTTCGAGGGCCGCGTCGAAGTGGTCGAGCAGCGGCTGGAGTTGCGGCAGGCTGCGACTGCATGAAGTGAGACCGAAAGCGATGGCGTCGTCGGTGCTCGTGCACGTGATGTTCAGTGCCTGACCATCGACCGGCACGGACAGCGGATACACCGCATCCACACGAGCGCCGTTCCAGTACAACGGATCCGGCGATCCCGGCACGTTCGAGACGATGACGTTGAAGGGCGGTCGCGGGAGCGCACGATTGCGGGTGAGGATCCCTACCGCCAGCGGCGCGACGCCGAGTGCGCTGGCCGCCAGCCGGGACAGGGAGGACATCCCCTGCATGGAGCTCTTGCCCTCCGTCGTCGACGCAGACACCCTGGACAGCCGGTCGGCCGGATCGGCGATATCCGTACCCAGATCCGCCATCAGAACACCGAGTTCGTTTCCGGCACAGTCCTTGTCGGGTCGAAGGCACACCGGGACCATGGCCACGAGCGACCTGTCGGGCAACGCCTCCTGCTCGATCAGGAAGGCGCGCAGTGCTCCTGACGACATGGCCAGCACGACATCGTTGACGGTGGTGTCGGCCGCCCTGGCCACCGCGCGCAGGCGGGCCAGCGGCCACGAGCGCGCGGCGAACCGGCGCGTACCCGAGATGGGCACGTTGATCACGGTGTTCGGTGCGGCGAGCGACAACGATCCGCCTCCACCGCGCAGTGCCCTGTTCACGGTGCCCGCCAGCGCGGGCACGAAGCCGGTGACCTCGGCCGTCGCGGTCCGCACCGCCTGCATCGCGGCCTCGGGAAGATCGAGCGCGGTCCCGGGCGAATGAGGACGACTCGGCGTGTCGAAGGGCGCCCACGGCGCCGGCATGTCGGTCCGCTCGGAGTCCGGGCTCAGGGCGCGACGCAGCAATTTCATCGCCCCCACGCCGTCGGCGAGAGCGTGATGGATCTTCGTGTAGACGGCGAGACGGCCGTCCGCGAGACCCTCGATGACGTGTATCTGCCACAACGGCCGGCTCCGGTCGAGCAGCGTGCTGTGCAGCCGGGAGACGAGATCCCACAGTTCGTCGAGCCCGCCGGGCTGCGGCAATGCGTTGCGTCGCACGTGGTAGCTCAGGTCGAAGTTCGCATCCTCCTCCCAGGCCCACTGACCGAAGCTGCCCAGGGAACGGGCCGCACGCTTGCGCCACAGCGGGGCGACCTCGCCGTCCGCCGCGGCGGCAGTGAACAGTGCTCCCAGATCCGCGGCGGTCGTGCCTTCGCGAGGCCGGAGAAGGATCAGTCCGCCCACATGCATCGGATGATCACGGGACTCCCCGAGGAGAAACATCGAATCGGTGGGCGACATGGGTGGACGCATCGGCACATTTCCTCCGCCCGGATCGCCGGGCAGTTCGTGGCGAGGCCCCCTGCTGCCCCGCCGACATGTGCGTCAAACCATGACCCCCGTCACAGGTTTATGACGCGACACAACTAATACGCGATGCCGGGCCGTATCGCCAAGTCCGGACGTCCGATTTCCGGCCGAAACGAGAATTGTTGTCCGATTTGCGAACTCCGAGGGGCTCGATGTCGACGGGACGGCCGGCGTGCTCGCCACACTGGTGAGTGTGCTGGACGAACCCGATCCGGACTTCGCGATCGCCACCCCCTGACCTTCCCTCACTCCGAGTCGACCCGTTCGATGTTCGCGCCCACGGTATGGACGAGCTGCAGGGTGGGATCCCAGGGCAGGACCGCATCGACCGCGGCGTCGAGCTCGTCCAGGGGTGGTAGCTCGGCCGGACCGAGCACGGAGACGACCACCGTGGTGCCGTGCCAGTCCACACCGGTGACCTCCGCGCCGGGTGTCCCGTCGAGCCACTGCGTGGCCTGCGCGGAGATCTGCCGTGCCCACAACGACGCCATCGAGTTGACGACCATCGGCACCGCGACGACGACCAGTGCCACCGCCAGCACGGCATAGGCCCGCCTCCACCGGGTTCGGACCGTCTCCGCCGCCTCCCGGGAGTAGCCTGCGGCGACGAGAACCACTGTGGCCGTGATGATCAGCGCGACCACGTTGGATGCGAACAGCACGAAGGCGCCGAGTGCGAGGGTCGGTGCGCCGGAGCCGAGGCAGACACCGACCACCGCGAGCGGAGGCACCAGCGAGATCGCGATGGCGACCCCGGGCAGGACGTCTCCGACATCGCGGCGTGTCACCGCGATCGCCCCGACCAGTCCGGTCGCCATGGCCGCCGTCAGATCCATCAACGTCGGCGACGTGCGACCGAGGACCTGCGAGTTCGACAGGACATTGCCCGGATTCGCGAGCACCTGGGCGAAGACGACCCCGAGGACGACCACCAGGACGATGCCGCCGAGGATCCGGGCGACGCTGCGCGCGATCAACACACCGCGTCCGACCGCGATTCCCAGACCGACGCCCAGGATCGGAGTGGACAACGGCGCGACGATCATCGCCCCGATCACGGTGGCCGTCGAATCACTGACCACCCCCGCCACGGCGATGACCGCCGAGAGCATGAGCATCGTCCAGAACGCCGACCGCTTCGCCTGCCGGTCACCGACCGACAGATCCAGACGCTCGTCGAGTTCCGTCAGGCTGCGTCGCTGGGAATCGGGCACAAGAGTGTCGAACATTCAGCACCTCCCGGAAGAGTCGTCGGGTCCGGCCGGATCCGACACCGCGGTACCGGCGGGTGGTGGGCGGGGATCATCGCGACTTCTGCAGGTCGGAGACCACCCAGCGTCCTTCGCCGCGGAGTTCCAGGACGCGGTCGTGAAAGGCGTCGAGAGTGCTGCGATGCCCGACGCTCACGATCACGGCGTCCGGCAGCGTCTCCCGCATCGTCCGGTACAGCGCGTGTTCGAGACCTTCGTCGACCGCGGCGGTGGCCTCGTCCAGGAACACGATCGCCGGGGACGACAACAGGATGCGCGCGAATCCGAGCCGTTGCTGTTCGCCGGGGGAGAGGGTGCGCGCCCAGTCGGTCTCCACGTCAAGCCGTTCGGTGAGATGCCCGAGCGCAACGGTCTCGAGCGCCGTGCGTAGCGCGGCGTCGTCGTGATCCGCCGCGCGGGGATAGGTGACGGCATCGCGCAGGGTGCCCAGCGGGAGGTAAGGGTGTTGGGACAGGAACAATCCGTCCCCGGTCGGTCGGTCGACCTCACCGCGCGCATACGGCCACAGTCCCGCGATCGTGCGGAGCAGCGTGGTCTTCCCGCTGCCCGACGCTCCGCGCACCAGAAGCGCCTCGCCCGCGTCGACGCCCAGCGACAGGTCGGTGACGAGCGGGTCACCCGCTGGGGTCTCCACAGACAGATCCGCCAGTTCCAGCCGATCCTCCTGCGCCCGGACCGAGACCGAGGGCAGCTCGGCGGCCTGATGCGTGGTGTCGAGCAATCCGTTCAAGCGGATCGTGGTCGCGCGGAACGCCGCGAACTCGTCGTACGACTCGCGGAAGAACGACAGCGAGTCGTGCACCTGCCCGAACGCGTTGCTCGTCTGCATCACGTCGCCGAGGGTCACCTGGCCGGCGAACAGACGGGGCCCCTGCACGAGGAACGGGAAGATCACCGCGGTCTGGTTGACCGCCAGGTTGAAACCGTTGAACTTCAGCGTCCGGAACACGATGCGCCACCAGTTGCGGATCACCGCGGCGAACCGCGCGAGCAGCCCACCCCGCTCGACGCCCTCACCCCGGTAGAACGCGATCGATTCGCCGTACTCGCGCACCCGCACGAGCGCGTACCGGTAGGTCGCGCCGAGCTTCTCGTTCAGGAAGTTGAGCATGATCAGGGGACGGCCGATCCAGAAGGCGACCGCCGTGGTGACGAGCACGTAGACGATCACGAGAAAGACCATCGCGCGGGGGATCTCGGTGCCGAAGATCGTGATCGGTCCCGACAGATCCCACAGGATTCCCGTGAAACTGACGATCGACAGCACCGCCGTCACCACCCCCATCGACAGCACCCGTGTGGTAGTGACGAAACTCGTGATGTCCACCTGGATGCGCTGATCCGGATTGTCGACCGGCGACGAGACGAACCGATCCTTGTAGAAGGACCCCGACTCGAGCCAGTCGTCCACGAGGCGTTCGTTCAGATGTGTCCGCCACCGGATGTCGAGGGTCTGCGCGAGCAGGTAGTCGACGAGCGCACGCACCACATGGATCGTCGCCAGGATCGCGAAGATCCGCATGAACCGCCAGAAGGCCGACTCGTCCAGATTCTGGATCGCCGTATAGAAGTCGTTGTACCAGTAGGAGAACAGCACGCTCATCCGCACGGCGAACACCGTCAGCAGCAACACGATCGCGGCGAGGGCGAGGGCGAGGCCGCCGGCGCCGTTGCGCGGGTCGAAGAAGGACGCGGCGATGCGCCACCACTGGCGACCCCAACGCGTGAACCGCACGAGCGCGGCGATCACGGCGACGAAGACCAGGGCAGTGATCGCAAACGCTTTCGCCGTCCACACGATGCTGTCGACGACGACGGCTCCCCAATCCAACATGTCGGCCTCCGACAGGCGTCAGTGGAGTCGCATCCCTACAGTCGCATCCCTACAGTCGCATCCCTACAGTCGCATCCCTACAGTCGCATCCCTACAAGGATCACCCCGCAGCCTGCAGTGGGAATGCGAAGTCGTGGAATCCGGTGGACCGAACCCGGATCTTTCACCCCTCGTCGTCACCGCGACTGCGCCGACGCCACTGCACCGCGGCCGCGAGCAACCGGACCCCGACCGCGAAGAAGATCAGGTTCGCAACCATCTGCACCGACACCACGGCGCGCGCAGGCTCGGACTCGGCGGAGATGTCCCCGAAGCCCACCGTGGCGAAAACCGTCAGACAGAAATAGATCGCATCGATCCGGGACAGCGATTCGGAGAAGTCGTCCGGGGCGACGACGGACATCCGCAGATAGACGGTCGCGAACAGCACGAGATGCAGGGACACGACGCTGATGAGCGCCTCGATCGCCTGCACCGCCGGATACTCCGCGGCGAGAATTCTGTGGACCTGCCACCCTCCGACGAGCAGGACCACTACGCCACCCCCGACGAGGAACAACACGTCGGACACGCCGGTGACCTGATCCAGGGGAACGACGAAATACACGCTGACCAGGACGAGCGCGGTGAGTGCGGGTCGCGCGACCGCAGACACGATCAACCGTCTCCGCTCCCGCGGATCGGGTGTGCGCGGAGGATCGGCCACGGTCGTCCCCGTCCCGGAATGATGACTTTTGCCCCTAGGGTATAGATCGGGCCGGGGGTGACGATGGGAAGATCGAGTATCCGCCCCTGCCCGAAAGGTCGACGCGGGGCGGGGAGTGTGGGGAGTCGTCGATGACCGAACACGAACTGTGGGTACGCCCGATCGCGGAGGTCGGCGCCGCCGACGCGCCGACGGTCGGTGGCAAGTCCGCCAACCTCGGAGAACTCACCTGCGCAGGCTTTCCGGTACCGACGGCCTTCGCCGTCACCGCCGGTGCGTATCTCGACGCGATGGACGCAGCCGGCGTCCGATCCCGGCTGGCAGCCGAGGCGGCACCTGCCCCCGACATCGACGACGCCACCCTGATACGCACCTCCGCCGAGCTCGCCGCCCTGGTGACGGATTCGACCGTGCCGGCCGGGATGCGCGCGGCGATCGTCTCCGCCTACGAGAGCCTCGGTCCCGATGTGCCGGTCGCGGTGCGGTCGTCCGCTCCCGCGGAGGACGCCGCGGATACCTCGTTCGCCGGTATCCACGAGTCGTACACGAACATCATCGGCGCCGACGCGGTGATCCGCGCGGTGCAGGCGTGCTGGGCCTCGTTGTGGTCCGAACGCGCCCGCACCTACCGAGGGCTGCGCGGGGTGACCGACGAACCGTCCATCGCCGTGGTGGTCCAGGTGATGGTGAAGTCCGAGTCGTCGGGCGTGGCGTTCACGGCCGACCCGCGCACGGGCGAACTCGATCGGATCGTCGTCGAAGCAGCGCTCGGTCTCGGTGAGGTCGTCGTCGGCGGGCAGGTCGAACCCGACACGTACGTCGTGGCGAAGGACGGCTTCGAGGTGCTCGACGTGCACCTCGGTCATCAGGAATTCCGCATCACCTCCACCGACAGCGGGGACAGCCGCGTCGCACTCGACCCCGAGCGCCGCACCCGGGTCCTCGACGACGAGCAACTCCTGCGCGTCGCACGGCTGGCCGCCGGAGTCGAAGAACACTACGGGCATCCCCAGGACCTCGAGTTCGCGTTCGCCGACGACGAGTTGTGGATCGTGCAGACCCGCCCCATCACCACACTCGACCAACCGGCGGCTCCCGCCCCGTCCGGCAACGGCGAGGCACGACCGTTGCTGACCGGTCTCGGCGCGGGCCCCGGGACGGCGACCGGCCGCGTGCGGGTGCTGCACGAACTCGTCGACGGGAAGCGCTTAAGCGACGGCGAGATCATCGTGGCACCGATGACCCGGCCGGACTGGCTGCCGATCCTGCGACGCGCCGGCGGCATCGTCACCGACGGCGGCGGCATCACCTGCCACGCGGCCATCGTCGGACGGGAACTCGGCAAGCCCGTCGTGGTCGGTGCACGTACCGCCACCACCGATCTGCACGACGGGCAGCTGATCACCGTGGACGGCAACGTCGGTGTGGTGTTCGACGGGGCGGTCCACACCGCCGAGCGGCCCGCGGCGACGACCTCCGCGCCGGCGACATCGACTCTCTCCGCCGAGACTGTGACGGCCACAGCGGTCTACGTCAATCTCGCCACCCCCGACGCCGCGGAGGCGGTCGCCGCGACCGATGTCGACGGCGTCGGTCTGCTGCGCGCCGAGTTCATGATCACCGAAGCGCTCGCGGGGGA
>NZ_JBLWIU010000027.1:0-6972 GCF_048381395.1 Rhodococcus shunpengi | reverse complement strand
CGCACCTCCGCCGAGCTCGCCGCCCTGGTGACGGATTCGACCGTGCCGGCCGGGATGCGCGCGGCGATCGTCTCCGCCTACGAGAGCCTCGGTCCCGATGTGCCGGTCGCGGTGCGGTCGTCCGCTCCCGCGGAGGACGCCGCGGATACCTCGTTCGCCGGTATCCACGAGTCGTACACGAACATCATCGGCGCCGACGCGGTGATCCGCGCGGTGCAGGCGTGCTGGGCCTCGTTGTGGTCCGAACGCGCCCGCACCTACCGAGGGCTGCGCGGGGTGACCGACGAACCGTCCATCGCCGTGGTGGTCCAGGTGATGGTGAAGTCCGAGTCGTCGGGCGTGGCGTTCACGGCCGACCCGCGCACGGGCGAACTCGATCGGATCGTCGTCGAAGCAGCGCTCGGTCTCGGTGAGGTCGTCGTCGGCGGGCAGGTCGAACCCGACACGTACGTCGTGGCGAAGGACGGCTTCGAGGTGCTCGACGTGCACCTCGGTCATCAGGAATTCCGCATCACCTCCACCGACAGCGGGGACAGCCGCGTCGCACTCGACCCCGAGCGCCGCACCCGGGTCCTCGACGACGAGCAACTCCTGCGCGTCGCACGGCTGGCCGCCGGAGTCGAAGAACACTACGGGCATCCCCAGGACCTCGAGTTCGCGTTCGCCGACGACGAGTTGTGGATCGTGCAGACCCGCCCCATCACCACACTCGACCAACCGGCGGCTCCCGCCCCGTCCGGCAACGGCGAGGCACGACCGTTGCTGACCGGTCTCGGCGCGGGCCCCGGGACGGCGACCGGCCGCGTGCGGGTGCTGCACGAACTCGTCGACGGGAAGCGCTTAAGCGACGGCGAGATCATCGTGGCACCGATGACCCGGCCGGACTGGCTGCCGATCCTGCGACGCGCCGGCGGCATCGTCACCGACGGCGGCGGCATCACCTGCCACGCGGCCATCGTCGGACGGGAACTCGGCAAGCCCGTCGTGGTCGGTGCACGTACCGCCACCACCGATCTGCACGACGGGCAGCTGATCACCGTGGACGGCAACGTCGGTGTGGTGTTCGACGGGGCGGTCCACACCGCCGAGCGGCCCGCGGCGACGACCTCCGCGCCGGCGACATCGACTCTCTCCGCCGAGACTGTGACGGCCACAGCGGTCTACGTCAATCTCGCCACCCCCGACGCCGCGGAGGCGGTCGCCGCGACCGATGTCGACGGCGTCGGTCTGCTGCGCGCCGAGTTCATGATCACCGAAGCGCTCGCGGGGGAGCACCCCTCGCACATGATCGCGCAGGGTCGTCGCGACGAGTACGTGGAGAAGATGGCCGGAGGCGTCGCGCGGATCGCGGCGGCGTTCGCGCCGCGTCCGGTCGTGTATCGCGCGATCGATCTGCGCAGCAACGAGTTCGCCGATCTCGAGGGTGGTGAGGTCGAGCCCCACGAAGAGAACCCGATGATCGGCTACCGCGGGTGTTTCCGGTACGTGCGGGATCCGGAACTGTTCTCCCTGGATCTCGATGTGCTGCACCGGGTTCGGAGCACGCACCGGAACGTGCACCTGATGATTCCGTTCGTGCGCACCCGCTGGGAACTGCGGGACTGCCTCGCCCAACTCGACCGGCATCCGCTCGGCTCCGACCAGCGTATGCTGCGCTGGATCATGGCCGAGGTCCCGTCGGTCGTCTACTGGTTGCCGGAGTACGCGAAGCTCGGGATCCATGGCGTGTCCATCGGAACCAACGACCTCACGCAGTTGATGCTCGGGGTCGATCGGGACTCGGAGGTGTGCAAGGACCTGTTCGACACCCTCGACCCGGCGGTGCTCGACGCGATCGATCACATCATCGAGCGCGCGTCGGCCGCGGGACTGACGACGTCGCTGTGCGGTCAGGCCGTGTCGACGAGCACCGACCTGGCGGAACATCTCGTCCGGCGCGGTATCACCTCCGTGTCGGTTACGCCCGACGCCGCGGCGCAGACGAGGCGGACGGTGGCGCGAGCGGAGCAACGCATCCTGCTCGACCGCGCCCGCCGCGCGCAGGCGTGAAGATCGGCGCCCTCTACCCGGTGGGCACTTCGACAGAGCGTCGATACGTCAGATCCCATGCCTCGGATCCGAGAGCGACCTGTTTCCAACCGTCGTTTTCGATCTGCCGCTGCGGGTCGGCGAGACTCGCGCTCAGTCCCGGAGCCCACTTCTCCCACAAGCACACCCCACCAATGCGAGTTCCGACCTCTTTCCGCTTCACCAGTAGGGTCTCGATGTCGTCGAGCATGTGAATGTCCTCCCCGTGCCTCGCTGACAGGGTGGCACGCGAATGAATCCTTGTTCCGGTCAGTTGTCGGAGCGGGTCGCCGAAGTCCGAGACTCGGTGTCGGTGTCGGTGTCGGTGTCGGTGTCGTCCGGTCGAGCCGGGAAACGTGTGCGTGTCCGCGTCCATAGGGGTGCTGCGGCAGCGAGTTCCGCCGCAGTGGCGCTGCGGAACGGAGTCTCAGTGACCGGAGGGGCCTGACGTCCCCGGCCGCGGGTGACGTACAGACTCGCAGCAACGGAGACGCCGATGATCGTGGTCACCACGGCCAACGAGATCGTGGTGGGGATGTAGAACACGTCGATCTTCAGCGCCATCTTGATTCCTACCCAGACGAGCACCAGCGCCAGGCCGACCTTCAGGTAGATGAAGCGGTGGATCAGATCGGCGAGAAGGAAGTACATCGCTCGCAGGCCCAGGATGGCGAACGCGTTGGCCGTGAACACCAGGAACGGAATGTCGGTGACCGCGAAGATCGCCGGAATGGAGTCGACGGCGAAGACGATATCGGTGACCTCTACCAGTACCAGCACCGCCAGCAGGGGAGTGGCCAGCAGTGTGCCACCGATCCGAACGAAGAACTTCTGCTCGTAGAAGGCGTCGGTCATCGGTACGTAGCGGCGGAACAGGCGTAACGTGCGCGAGCGTTCCGGATCGAGGTGCTCGTCGCGGCGGCGCAGCATCCGACAGCCGGTGACGATCAGGAATGCTGCGAACAGATACAGGATGGCCCCGAAACTGGCGATCAGCACCGACCCGGCAGCGATGAACAGACCACGGAAGACCAACGCTCCCAGTACCCCGAGGAAAAGCACCCGGTGCTGCAACCGGCGAGGAACCGCGAAGTACGTGAAGATGATCGCCCACACGAAAACGTTGTCCACCGCAAGGGACTTCTCGATCAGGTACCCCGCGAAGTACTGCCGGCCGAACTCCGCGCCGGCGTTGAGCCAGATCAGAACACCGAACCCGATCCCGAAGCCGACCCAGACGGCCGACCAGACCGCCGCCTCGCGTACCCCGATCACATGGGCGCGGCGGTGGGCGAACAGGTCGATCGCAAGCATGGCCACGATGAAGCCGAGCACCGCGGCCCACGCCCAGAACGGAACAGTCATCGACACACCTCCGGTTCATGATCAACCGGAGGTCTTTCCCGCCCGCCCGAGGCGGGCCCGTTCGCCGGGACCGGATCACCGGGCCGTCGTGACGACGAGACAGTTGGGGGATACTCCCCTCCATTGGAGACCAGTGAAGCCGATCCGGCGGAGTTCTGCAAGGAATCTCGTCGACTGCGTTCACGGTCGCCCCTGTCGAGACTCCGCAGCTCGGGAGACGGAGGAGGTCTGCCGCCTGAGCAGGACCGTCATGGCCCAGCCCGTCACCGCCGCCATGGCAAATGCCATGCCGACGCCGGCGACGAGTCCGATCGTCACTGCGAGAGCAGGGGATTGGTCGGGATGCCAGAGTGGTGGGGCCACCGCAAAGAAGACAGCGAGACCGACAAGCCAGCTGAGAGCGGTGGCGGGTATCCACCATGTCGCGCCGGAAAGATGATGGCGCAGTTCGAGCCATTGAGCGAGGCCGATCGATATCAGCAGGACGACAGCACCCGCTCCGAAGAAGAGCACCTGCACGATCAGCGGCCAACTCGTCCACCACGCCGCGAGGGTGGAGGGCAACAGCCCGATCGCGTACGCCGACATCGCCGCTGCAGCTGTGAGCACCACCCATCTCCGTTTCGACAAATATGGCAATTGCCCGTGCAGTACCGTCGCCTGCGAGAGTCCCAGGATCGCTTCTTCCACGGCACCGGCGACCAGGAGCAAGGGAAATGCCGACGCGGAATCCCGCGTGAGGACACCGATGGCGGCAGGCACAGCGAAACCCACCGCTTCTCCTGCCGTCACCACCGCGATCCACCTCGCCAGCCAGCGTTTCATCGGTTGGTGCTTCATCGGCGTTGCGCTCCGTTTCGAGTCCGACGCCCCCATTTGGGGCAGCTCGTCGCATCCCCACACGATCACCGCCAGCGGGTGTCAAGGGACATGAGAGCGTCCCTGTAGGCGGACAGGTCATGTCCCTGCGCGCGGACAGCTGATCTCCCTGTCGGCGGTCAGCCGATCTCCCGCACCAGGTCAGGTCAACGGCATCACCCCGCGTCCGGCGGTGGCGTCCTGCAGCCGCAGTGAGGTGCCCTCGGTGATCACGACATGCGCATGGTGCAGCAATCGGTCGACGGCGGCGGTGGCTAGGGTCTCCGGCATGATCGTGTCGAAGCCGGACGGGTGGAGGTTGCTGGTCACCACCACGCTGCGCCGCTCATAGGCAGCGTCGACGAGACGGTAGAACGCCTCGGCAGCAGCCTGCCCCGACGGCAGCATGCCGATATCGTCGACGACGATCATCTCGGCGCGAGTGATGCGGGTGATGGTCTTGGTGATCGATCCGTCCACCGCAGCCCGCCCGATCGCGGCGGTCAACGATTCGAGACTGAACCAGGACACCCGCATCCCCGCGTCGATGACCGCATGCGCGAGTGCCTCGACGAAGTGGGTCTTGCCGGTTCCCGACGGCCCGCTGACCGCAAGATTCTCGGCACGCCCCACCCACTCCAACGTGGCCAGAGCGTGCTGGGTGGGTAGCGGGATCGACGAATCCGTCTCGCGCCAGGAGGAAAACGTCTTGCCCGCGGGAAGCCCTGCAGTTTTTCGGCGCATCGCCTTCGTCGCCTCATCCCGACCGCGGACCTCCTCGTCGAGAAGAACCTTGAGGACCTCGGTGGGATCCCATCGCTGCGCTTTGGCGGTGGCCAGCACCTCCGGTGCGGCGGCGCGGAGATACGGTAGCCGCATCCGTTTGAGGACGGCGATGAGATCGTCGGGTAGTGGTGGTGCAGAGGCGTTCATGACCCGACTCCGGTTCCGGCGGCACCGAATCCCGCCCAGGCCGCGGTGCCGGGTTGGACCGAATGAGCCTCGTCGGCGACGACGAGCCCGGTCTCGGCTGCGGTGGCGGTGTGATGCGCGACGATCGCCGGCAGATCACCGTCGGCGAAGCGGCCGGCCTCGGCCGCGACCGCCAACGCGGCATCGACGGCGGCGGCGCCGACAAATGCGGCCAACTCGACCGCGCCGGTCATCTTCGCCCGGATCCGGACCGTCCCGGCCGCCGACGCGGCGATCAACCAGGTGTGCGCACCGGGGCCGAGGTCGAGGAACCGGGCCTCGGCCGCGGAGCGAGCCTTCGGGACCGGCGGCTTCGGTGACCCGTCCGGATCCTGCGGATGATCGGGATAATGCGCCGGGTCGATCTGCGGGTTGCCCGGTGTCGAAAGCAGATGCCGGGCAACCTCACTCAAACCCCGTCTGTTCTCAGCCCAGTCCGGAACCCGGGGCAGGGCATCGAGATCGGCCACGACGACCAGTTCGGTGCCGGCAACGCGCACCCACACTTCGGAGCCGACCAACCCGGGCGGGGTCGAATACCGCACTGACCCGAAGCGGATCGTCTGGTCGGTGCCGACACTGCGGGTGGTGCCCAGTGCCAGGGTGTGCGGGCTGGCCGGCAGGGTGTGCAGGCGGGCGCGTTCCTCGGCCACCGCCTCGGTGGGGATGCGGGCGCTTTCGCGGTGCCGACGGCCGTTGACGGTGGCGCAGAACCGCTCGCAGGCCGCCTCGAGTTCGACGAACGACACATAGTCCGGCAGCAGATTCGCGTCAGTGGGCACCAGATCGGCCTTGGCGATCTTGACGGTTGCTTCGCTGCCGCCCTTCGATTCCGGATCGTAAGGGATGCAGGTGTGCACGGTCATGCCGTAGTGGCGGGCGGTCTCGACGATCTGCGGATGCCGCACCGGGATTCCGGCGATGTGATCGATGCTCACGGTGCGCGGATTGTCGGTCAACGCGTAGGTCGGGACTCCGCCGAAGCGACGCACCGTGGCGTCGAGACACGCGATCAACGTCGGCAACGTCTGATCCCAGACCGGGATCACCACCCGGTAGCGGGACCATGCCAACCAGGCGCAGAACAACAAGGTCGAGCGTAGAACCCCGCCCGGGCCAGGAACTTTCGGGCCGTCGCCCCAGTCGAACTGCATCCACAACCCGGGCTCGGTGATCCACGGTCGATAGGTGCGGCGATGGCCGGCCTGCCATGCTGCTTTCACATCTGCGACGGCGCGTCGGGTGGTGCGTTCGGTGCCGTCGAAACCGAGATCGACGAGGCGTTCGTGGACGATGTCGGCGCGGACCTTGCCTTTACTGCGCTCGACCCATTCTTCGATCTTGGGCATGTAGTCGTCGATGATGCGTGGCCGTCGCGACGGGCCGGTCAGCGGCATACCGGCGTCTCGGGCGGCGACGTAGCGTCGGACGGTTTTCGGATCGACCCCGGCCAGCTGCGCTGCGGAGTGCGCGTTGCCGGTGGTGTCGTAGGCCTCGAGAATTTCCATGATGTCCCTGTCAGACTTCTTCATGCGTCCCTCCGGTGGGAGTTGCTCGTAGGTGGTCGAAGACCTCGAGCAAAACCCCGGAGGGGCGTCTGTGTCAGGACCGACACACCGCCGGCCCCCGTGTCCATCGGAAGGGAGATCAGCTGTCCGTCAGCAGGGACGAACCTGTCCGCCTATAGGGAGATTGGCATGTCCGCTTGCA
>NZ_JBLWIU010000026.1:0-39772 GCF_048381395.1 Rhodococcus shunpengi | reverse complement strand
GTGGCCCCTGGATAGTGGACACTGGGTGTGTACGTCAGGCGGCCCGATCAAGGGTAGACCCATGGTCGACCTCGAAGTCAAGTGGTGATCGGTTCCGCAGTGATGAGTGCCGTCGGCGTGTGTTGTATCGAGTGATCCAGCGGAAAACCTCGGTGCGGCATTGCGCTTCGTCGAGCCAGCGTTTCGCGCCCTGAAGCGTCTCCCGCTTCAACGACGCATTGAAGGACTCGGCCATCGCGTTGTCGGCACTCGACCCGATCCGGCCCATCGATTGCCGCACCCCGTGCCGGCGACATGTCGCCTGGTAGTCCGAGGAGGTGAATTGACGGCCGTGGTCGGAGTGGAAAATCGCTCCTTCCAGCGACCCTCGGGCCGCCGCATTGTCGAGCGCGTTCTCCACGACCTCGGTACGCATGTGATCTGCGATCGACCAGCCGACGAGCCGTCTGGAACACACGTCGATCACGGTCGCCAAGTAGAGGAACTCACCGGCGCCGCTGTGCGGAAGATAGGTAATGTCACCGACGAAAACTCGTCCAGGCTCGTCTGCAGTGAAATCACGGTTGACCAGGTCTTCGAAGACCTGCGCCCCAGGATCTTTGATCGTCGTGCTCTTCGGTTTACGCAGGTGCACACCGACGATGTTGTTCACTCGCATCAACCTGGCCACGCGCTTGTGATTGACCGTGCCCGGCACCGCGTCATCATCGGCCAGTTCGGCGGTCATCCGCCGGTAACCGAGGGTGTGGCCCCATTCCTGGTGGTGGGCACGTATTCGGTCGACAAGCGCCGCATCGGCCTGCTGGCGGGCAAGCCGAGCCGCCTTTCCGGCTCGCCACGTGTAGTAGCTCGACCGGTGGATGCCGAGCACCGTGCACATCCACTTCACCTCATGGGTGTCCCGGTGGTCGTCAACGAACCGGAAGCGGATCACCAGTTCGTCTCTGCCGCGAAATATTTCGTGGCCTTACGCAGGATGTCTCGTTCCTCGCTGAGCTTGTCGTTCTCCGCGACCAGAGCCTGGTTGCGGGCCCGAATCTGCTCGATCTCGGCCTGCATCCGCACACACTGCTCCTCGGGTGTCTCCGAGGCACCCACGCTCTTGTCGGGCGCAGACCGCGCCATCGCGGCCTTCTTACGCGCCAGGTGCACCCACGTCTTCAACGACCCCCGAGCGACTCCCAGATCCGCGGCCAACGACGAGTACGACACTTCCGGGCGACTCTCGTAGAGTCGCACGGCGTCGGCCTTGAACTCGTCAGAGTACTTCTTCTTCGTCATGGTGATGTCCTGCATTCTCCGGCCAGTATGGGCCAGTGTCAGCGTGTCCACCACCCAGGGGCTACCCCCATCCGCCCGTGACGCGGTACATCCAGCGCGACGGCAACGCACTGGCGTATCAGGTCGTGGGCGAGGGGCCCCATCCGATCGCGTGGTTCTTCGAAGACATGATGCATCCGGACCTGATGTGGACCGATCCGCACTTCCACTACAACTTCGAACGTTGTGCCCGCTTCGCGCGTTCGTTGTTCTTCCAGCGCCGCGGATTCGGACTGTCCGATCCCGTCGAGCACGTCCCCACGCTCGAGGAGCAGGCCGACGACATAGTCGCGGTGCTCGACGACGCCGAGGTCTCTCGAGCCACGCTCGTCGGCGCGGCCAGCACCTGCGGGCCCCTCGCCTTGGTAGCCGCTCGGCACCCCGACCGAATTTCCGGACTGATCCTCGCCGAACCCTGGGCCGACACCCTGCTGTCCGACGGCGATCCGCCACCAGGATGGACTGCTGACGAGCGAGACCGGTTCGTCGAGTCGTATCGGGATGCGTACGCATTTTGGGGTCAAGGGAAACTCACGTCCCTGACGCACCCGACCCTCGATGTCCCACACAACCGACGGATCATGGCGCTGCTCGAACGTTGCTCCGCCACACCGAGAACAGCCCAGAAACATCTCGAGTGGGCCCTCCGCGCGAACTACTCCTCGATTCTGCCGGCGATCCAATGCCCGACGAAGGTCCTGCACCAGCCGGACACTCTGTTCGCCCGAGAGGCCGGCCGCAGAGTTGCCGCGGATATTCCGAACGGCCGCTTCTACGAGCTGCCGCCGATCCCGGTCGGCGCAACGCTGGGTGAAGTGCTGATCCCTGTTCTCGACCACGTGGAGGAACTCGTCAGCGGCTCGGACCATCCGGTCGACGCGGATCGGTTTCTGGGCGCGGTTCTGTTCACCGATGTCGTCCGCTCCACCGATCTGCTCGCGGAGGTCGGTGACAGCCGCTTCGCACGGTTGCTGGGCGCCCACGACAGACTCGTGCGTGTGGAGGTCGAGGCCGGCGGAGGCACACTCGTGGGCATCGCGGGCGATGGGACCCTCAGTGTGTTCGACGGTCCCGTGGCCGCGCTGCAGTGCGCACACCGGATCATCCGAGCCACATCGACTCTCGGATTCACTGTGCGGTCCGGTGTGCATGTCGGGTCGGTGACCCGCGCCGGTCCCGGGTTGACCGGAATGACGGTCCACATCGGAGCGCGGATCGCTGCCTCCTCCGGGCCTGGGGAGGTGCGATGCTCACAGGCGGTGCGCGAACTTGCGGTCGGCGGAGATTTCGATTTCACCGACCTGGGCAGGCATCGACTCAAAGGTGTGCCCGGTCAGGTGCAGGTGTTCAGGGCGACGACCAGGGCCCGTCGTGCACAGCCTGCGCTGCCGCCACGCCCGACCGTCTCGGACCGGGCAGTACTGACCTTGGCGCGCCGGGCTCCCGGCATGCTTCGTGAACTCGCCCGCTTTGCAGACCGTCGCAACAGAGCAGGGAGGCGCCCACGATGATCGTCGCCGACTAGGCTCGGCACCGTGAGCGTGCGTGCAGGAATCATCGTGACCGGGACCGAAGTACTGACCGGGAGGATCGCCGACCAGAACGGACCGTGGTTGTCCGACCAACTCCTGAGACTCGGCGTCGACGTCGCTCACATCACGATCTGCGGTGACCGGCCCGCCGACCTGACCGCACAGCTGCGCTTTCTCGCCGAGCAGGGCGTCGACCTCATCGTCACCAGCGGGGGCCTCGGTCCCACCGCCGATGACCTCACAGTCCCCACCGTCGCGGAGTTCTGCGATCGCGAACTGTTGCTCGATCCCGAACTCGAAGAACACATCGCAGGTGTCATTCGCCGCTTCCGCCCGGACACCCCGGATCTCGACGCCGGGCCGACGCGCATCGGTATCCGCAAGCAGGCGCACGTGCCCGCCGGTGCCACCGCCCTGCCGCCCACCGGTACAGCGCCGGGCGTGGTCATCCCCGCGATCGCCGGCGATCGGCCGGTACCGACCATCGTCATCCTGCCCGGACCGCCCGGTGAGCTGCAGGCGATGTGGCCGAGCGCGGTCGCCTCCCCTGCGGTCGCCAACGTGTTGTCGCGAGCCGACGACCTGCAGCAGCACACCGTGCGTGCCTACGGATTGCACGAGGCACAACTCGCCGAGACGCTGCGCCGGGCCGAAGCAGAGATCACCGGCCTCGATCGCCTCGAGATCACGACCTGCCTTCGCCACGGCGAACTCGACATGGTGACGCGGGTCGCCTCCGGTAACGCGGGCATCTATCACCGTCTTCTCGATGTCCTCACCGAACACCATGGCCGCCAGATATTCTCGACCGACGGTTCCACCATCGACGACCAGCTGATCGCCGCCCTCGACGGCCGCACGATCGCGACTGCGGAGTCGTGCACCGGCGGACTCGTCGCTGCGCGGCTCACCGACCGTCCCGGGTCGTCGGCCTATGTCATGGGTGGCGTGGTCTCGTACTCCAACGACGCGAAGTCCGATCTGATCGACGTACCGGCCGAGATGATCGCGGAGCACGGCGCGGTGAGCGAGCAGGTCGCCGCAGCCATGGCCGCGGGTGCCCGACGTCGCCTGAAGGTCGACGTCGCGGTCTCCACCACCGGGATCGCCGGCCCCGACGGTGGAACCGACGCCAAGCCGGTGGGCACGGTGTGCTTCGGCGTCGCGATCGAGGGACGACCGACGTACACGGTCACCCGCCGTTTCCCCGGAGACCGCGAACGGGTCAGGACTCTGACCACCACGGCGGCACTGCATCTGGTTGTCGCACGGCTCGGCCGGGCTTGAGCCTGCGCGGACCCTCGGCGGCCGTCAGTTCTCTCCTACCGCCTCCAAGCGGGCCCGGAGGGAATCCACTTCGGCTCGGAGGTCGTTGATCTCGTCGATGTAGGGACGGATCCGGGCGCGGACCGCTTCGTCGGTGTACTGGGGGATCAGGCTCCGTGAGCAGTTCCAGTCGAAGGCCTCGACCTCGATGACGATGCTTCGTTCGCATCGCGCCGAGATTCTCCGACCGTCTCCGAGATCGCGCAGTCGGTCGAGAAGCTGCGGGTCGTCGTCCGCATCGACCACCCGCGCGGTACCGAAGACCTTCAACCGCCTCTTCAGCGGAAAGTCCGCGAGGAACAGCGCGACCTTCCCGGTGGCCGCGATGTTCCCGACCGAGACGAACTGCTGGTTGCCTCGGTGATCCGCGAACCCGATCGTCTGCCCACCGAGGTGGTGCAGGAACCCGACGGGTCCACTGCGGTACTGGACATAGGGCCATCCGCTCGGGGTCACCGTCGCCATGTGGAACTGGAAGCTTTCGCGTACGAGAGCGAGTTCGCGGTCGCCCAACAATTGAGGTCCTTGATCGGGTTCGTCGAGGTCGGCGCCATAGGCAACGATGCTGCCTGCAGCTTCCTGACGAGCCACCGCCTGCGGGCCGAACGCCAGATGGTGATACCTCGACCCCATACCGATCTCCTCGCCGTTGTCCGTTATGTCGACAGCGAGATAGTGCATCACAGTCGGCCGCAATCAGGAAGTTGTGGGTATCGACTTCGAGGTTCGTCGAACATGAGTTGCCTGAGTTAAGATACGGAACGTGCCGTATCCGAATGAACCGCCTGCGCAACGCGGACGTCCACGCGACGCCGAACTCGAGCGTCGGATCACCACCACCGTTCTCGAGCTACTGGCCGAGGAAGGCTACGAAGGCGTGACGTTCGAGGCGGTCGCTCGACGTTGCCAGGCGTCGAAGGCAACGCTGTATCGACGTTGGCCGTCCAAGCGCGACATGGTGCTCGCAGCCGTGAAGGACGCCCCTGCGCATCCCTCGGCAGTCCCACTTCGGCGCGGCGAAACACTTCGCGACGATCTGCTGCTCCTTGCGCAGCGCCTCAGCCGCACCATGTCCGCAACCGACAGCAACGCCGCCTTCATGCTGCTCCATGCGGGACTCGAAGACCCGGAGTTGTGCGACGCCATCGAGGAGACCGTCGGCCCGACAGGCGCGCGTCTCCCCCAGGCGGTCCTCGACGATGCCGTTGCTCGAGGCGAACTTCCCACGGGCGCTCAACCATTCGCATATGAGGAAGTTGTGGGCACCGTCCTGCTCCTGCGACGAGCGAACGGCCTCACCGTCGACGACACCTACCTCGAAGCCCTCGTCGACACGGTCGTCATTCCGGCGCTCACCGCGTCCGCCGGCCGAACGGACCTGCCTGCCGGCATCTTCTCCGGCCACCCCGAAACCTCCACCACGACTACGGAGACCCCATGACCCGCTGCACCATCGAGGACTTCACCTACCGCACGATCAACGGGGACGGTGGCGTGAACCTCAATGTCGCCATCGGCGGCGAGGGCCCGGCCGTCGTCCTGCTGCACGGTTTCCCGCAGACCCACTACATGTGGCGCCACGTCGCCCACATACTCGCCGACGATCACACCGTGATCGTCCCCGACCTGCGCGGCTACGGCGCCAGCGACCGGCCCCCTGCCGACAACCCCGAAACCTATTCCAAGCGCACGATGGCGAACGACGTCGTCGCCCTCGCCCGTGAGATCGGATTCGACCACTTCGGGCTCGTCGGTCACGACCGCGGCGCGCTCGTCGCCGTCCGTACAGGACTCGACCACCCCGACGCCGTCGACTGTCTCGGCATCCTCGATGTCCTGCCCACGATGGACACCTGGGCGGTACTCCAGGGCGTGAACGCGAAGGTGGCCTGGCACCTCTATCTCATGGCCCAGCCCGCAGGGATGCCCGAGAAGATGATCGCCGCAGTCGCCCCGGAATTCTTCGGCTCGTTCCTCGACGCGTGGGACCCGACCGGAACGACCTTCACGCCCGAGGAGCGCGACCACTACGTCACCAGCTCCATCGACTCTGTCGACTCGATCGTGGCCGACTACCGAGCTACCGCCGGCATCGACCTCGACATGGACCTCGCCGACCGCGAACGCGGCACTCAGCTCACTATGCCCGTCGCGGTCATCTCCCAGAACTGGGGCTCTCAGCTGGGCTTCGACGCCTCAGCGCTGTGGCAGGCCTGGGCACCCGATTTCACCTACCAGTCCACCACCAGCGGCCACTTCATGGCCGAAGAGAACCCCGAGGAGATCGCCGGCTTCATCACCGAGCTGGCCGCCCGCACCCTCGCCGAGCACTGACGGGAAATTCACCGGAGTTTCCGACCGAGGTGAGCATGATCACCGAAAAGCGCGCATCCCTAACAGGCCGAACAAATAAGACATCGCTATTATCGGCGTCAACTGTTGTCTGTCGGGGGCACACGAGGAGAATCGCGCATGTCCCGGATCGATCGCAGACGCACACGCACCGTCGGTCTGCTCGCCGCAGGTCTGCTCACCGCAGGACTGAACGTCGCGGGTCCGGTCGGTTCCGCGTCGGCCGACCCGGTCCGCAACTGCCCTGAGCGGTACGTCCTCGCCGTCGATGGAACCCGTGGCTTCGAGACCCTCGACTCGATCGATCCGGAGTCCCCCTTGGCGAAGATCTCCGCTCGGTTCGAGGCTCCCGGCACTGTGGTCGAACACATCCGTTACCCCGCAGTGGTCGTGCCGCTGCCGGGGACCGGCTCGCACGACGATTTCGACGGCATCGACGACGACGGCACCATCGCATACGACAGGTCGAAGCAGATCGGGCATCAGCGACTCCGCCAGACGATCACCGTCCGGCACAGCACCTGCCCGGATTCGGACCTGTTGGTGCTCGGCTACTCGCAGGGCGCTTCGATCGCCGGCGACGTTCTCGCCGAGATTGCAGCCGACGGGTCCGTTCCCCCCGAACGGATCTCGGGCATCCTCTACTCCGATCCCCGCGACGACCGCGGCGTCGAGACCCTGTTCCCGGGTCCCGTCGCTCCTGGCGTGACGCTCGGCGGCGGCCGGAACGACTTCGGTGAGATTCGTGTCGAGCGAGTCTGCATCGAAGGCGACGCGATCTGCGACGGTCGCACACCCGAGGACGGCAAGGACTGGCTCCGGGAGAACGTGACGGGATACTTCCAGTTGCATACGAAGTACCCCGACTACCAGCCCTGACCGAGTCGGGCCGGAAGTCGGCCGCGCGGGTGGAATCGGGTCCGACTCGGTCGTTATCGATAGCAGTAGGAGTCCGAGGACGCGTCGCCACCTTGGAGACGAACCTGGTGCGCCCGCAGACCCCGAAAGTCGTCGCCGTGTGGGAAGAAGCGGTCGTCGATCTCCATCCCGCCGCGAGGGTCGGTGCGCATCAGTGCCATCCAGGCGCCGACCCCGTCCGGGTAGAACTGATCGTCCCAGGCCCCGTACAGGGAGTTGGTGACGTAGACCCGCTTGCCGTCCCGGCTGATCTCGACCATCTGCGGACCACCGGCCAGCGGCTCGCTCGGTACCGCCGGATGGGCGCGGCGGCCGACGATCCCGCCGAGTCGGACAGATCCGGTCTCCTTCGGATGGGCAGGGTCGCGCACGTCGAACTGCTTGAGCTCGCCGGTGCCCCAGCACGAGACGTAGAGGAACGCGTCGTCGACGGACAGGTCGATGTCGGAGACGAGCGGCGGCACCGCACCGAACGGCTTCAGCGCCGGTGGCAGCAGGTCCGGCTCTGCCGGTTCGGCCGGGATGGTGATCACCTTGTCCACCGCCCAACCGTCGTCACCGCGGTGCCAGCGCCAGACCGACGCGGACAGGTCCTCGGTCGAGACGACTACGCCGACGAATCCCCACGTGGCCTCGGGGTCGTGCGACGGGCGCAGTTCGAGCGGCATCTGGTACTGGGCGCCGAGGTCCACTCGCTGCTGGTGCGCACCCGTCGAGAGGTCCCAGAAGTGGATGGCATGGCCGTACTCGTTCGCCAGTAGCAGCTCGGGCACCAACCCGTTCTCGATCATCGACGGTGTGCCCCACTCGCTGCTGATCAGCGTGTTCTGGTTGAGATGCCACCAGGCGTCGTACGCGAAATACTGCGGCCCCCGGTCGGTCTCCCACTGCCGGAGCACATCGAACGTGCCGTGATCGAGCAGGGCGATCCCGCCCGGGCCGTCCGATCCGTCGGCACCGCCCAGGCAGGTCATGAACACCCCGTCCGGTCCACAGTGCAAGGTGTGCGGTCGGGAGTAACCCGCCTTGGCGGCGAGATCGGCAGCCTCCACGACTTTGGCCACGGTGGGTTGACGCGGGTCGGGCTCGGTGTCGAGCACGTACAGGGACGACGAGCGGATGCCCGGCACGATGAGGTATCTGCGTGCCAACCCCGTCATATCGTGGCCCTCGTGCTTCAACGCGCTGCTACAGGCGTTCCAACCGAAATGATGCAGTTCGTTGCCCAGCCCGGGTACCTCGGTCCAGCCCACCACCCGGCCGTAGGTGTCCGAGTCGGGATCCACGTCGATCACGCTCATGGCGTCGGGTTTGTCCGCCGCACGATCGAACGCGACCACGTAGGCCAATCGCTCCGGTGGGGCGGCGGCCGCGTCTGCCGCTGTCCGATAGAAGGTCGGGTCTGTGATCGGCTGACTCATTTTCAGCCTCCTTCGTCGAGGAGACCCCACGAGTCAGAGTACGAGGATCGCGCGAGGGACGGAACCGTGGTGAACTCACGGGAGCGCGCAGGGCTCCGAATGATGGCTTGTCCTCCCCCGCCGCCGACGAGAACAGCTACGCGCGCCAGGTCGCTGGTAGAACTCCCGCTCCACACCCGGTATCCGTGCTTCCACGCGTCGCGTCGCAGGTACAGATGCGAACGCGGACTGTCGCTCACGACAACACGTCTCGGCCCGTCCGGGGCCCTCGCACTGAAGGTCCCGCTGCGTCCGCCGTGGTATCCGGTGGGTCGCCTCGCCGTCAACGTCGTCGAACACCATGCGATCGGCCACATCCCGGCCGGGAAGGTCTGGTTGCAGCGGCACGGCGAAAAAGTGACGAAATAAGGGGAGGTTCTGTGCGAGTTCTTCACCGGAACCGCACACAACCTCCCCCGAGTTTCGACGGCCGCTACTCCTCCTCGACGCCACCAACGGCCCAACGCAAAAGGGAACCCATCCTCGAGCAAGGATGGGTTCCCTCGTCGACAAGTCCCTGGAGAACTGTCGTTACTGCAATCCGTGCAGGACTGCTATGCCTGTGCAGCGGCCGGTTCCTCGACATGCTCCACGGGGCCGGCTTCCGTGATGGGATAGACGGGGTATTCCACACCCGACAGGTACTGGACGGTACGCACCACCTGGCACGAGTAGCCGAACTCGTTGTCGTACCAGACGTAAAGAATGGCGGTATCGCCGTCGACGATCGCTGCATTGGCGTCGATGATGCACGCCGCGCGCGAACCGATGAAGTCGCTCGACACTGCGTCGGTGGCCGAGGTGTAGTCGAGGTTGCGGCGCAGCGCACCGGTGAGCGACTCCTGGTGCAGGTGCTCGAGCACCTCTTCCTTGGTGGTCTCACGAGTCAGCTGGAGGTGAAGGATCGCGACGGACACATCCGGCGTAGGAACGCGGATCGAGTTGCCGGTGATCTTCGCCTTCAGATCCGGAAGCGCCTTCGCGACCGCCGAGGCCGCGCCGGTCTCGGTGAGCACCAGGTTGAACGGCGCGGAACGACCGCGACGGTCGGCCTTGTGGTAGTTGTCCAGCAAGTTCTGGTCGTTCGTGAACGAGTGCACCGTCTCGACGTGGCCGCGCACCACACCGAACTTGTCGTCCATGGTCTTCAGCGGCGGAACGATGGCATTGGTGGTGCAGGACGCGCACGACACGATCTTCTCGTCCGGGTCGATGGCGCGGTGGTTGACGCCGTGCACGATGTTCGGAAGATCGCCCTTGCCCGGCGCGGTGAGCACCACCTTGGCGATACCGGGGCGAAGGTGGTTCGACAGCCCGTCACGGTCGCGCCAGATGCCGGTGTTGTCGATCAGGATGGCGTTGTCGATGCCGTACTCGGTGTAGTCGACGCTCGCCGGATCGTTGCTGTAGATGAACTTGATGACGTTGCCGTTGGCGATCAGGGCGTTGTTCTCGGCGTCGACCTTGATCGTGCCGTTGAACTGCCCGTGGACGGAGTCGCGACGCAGCAGAGACGCACGCTTGGTCAGGTCGTCACCGCTGCCCTTCCGCACCACCACAGCGCGCAGGTTCAGGCCGTTCCCCGAGCCGGCCTTCTCGATGAGCAGACGGGCGACGAGGCGACCGATCCGACCGAAGCCGTACAGGACCACGTCCTGCGGCTTCGCGGGGCTCGTCTGAGCACCACCGACCAGGTCCGAGAGGGTCTCAGCGACGAACTCCGGGATGGACCGTCCGGCACCCTCGGCCTGATAAGCCGTCACCAGCAGGCCGAGGTCGATCTTCGACGGCTGCAGGTCGAGGTCGGTCAATGCCTCGAGGAACGGGAACGTCGCCTCGACGGACAACTCGTCGCCGCGGATCTGACGCGCGAAACGGTGCGTCCGCAGAATGCCGATCACCGACTTGTTCACGAGGGAGCGGCTGTGAAGCAAGATCGTGACCGAATGCCGGCGGTGCAGACCGCCGATGATCGGGATCATTGCTTCCGCAATAGCCTCTTGCGAGTTCCACTGTGCCAATTCCGGGGTGCTCACTGCGCTCCTCTGCCTTTCCGGCTCGTCTGACACGTCACAGGCTGTTGGGTGCAGCCCAGACGAGACGCACGTCACTCGCCGGTCGGTGTCCGGATCGGTGGAACCGTACGCGACCGACGCCGATTACGGCGTGCGTACCGCCAAGCATATGAAAGAGCTCTCACGGGTCGACGCCCGGTAGGCGAAACGTGCCCGCGCGTGCGTGAAGCTGATCGTCTCTCCCCCGATAGGAAGGCTTCGTCGACGCCCGGAGCTGTAGACGAACCGGCGAGCTTCGTGTGTCGCCAGTCACAACAATTGTGGCGGTATGCGGGAAAACAGCTGCGACCTACTCGGATCGGAGCACTGAAACTGCCTCGTTCGTCGGCCATACGACCTCCAGCCCAACCATCAGAAAATCTTGAATTTCGACAGATGTCACTGAGTTCCCATATTGGTGACTTTTCGACCGAACTCCGGCCTTCTCAAAACCTTCGAACCGCCGACAGCTCTACTTGTCATTTCACACAACCGGGGCAGAGCCCAGGACTTACTCCGAGCTGCGGGAATCCGCGGCTCGCGCGTTCCGATGCCATGACCCTGCTGCACGCGGCAAACCCGTGAGAAATGACGGTGCCGAGGAAGACTTGCTTAGTGAGCGTTGCAGGTTTTCTGATCGTTTCGACCCAGTCCGCAGCCTGCGAGATGGTGCTAGTTCCTGACTGCAGCCAGAAGATGGGCGGTTACCGCATTCCAGTCGGGAAACTCGGCGCTGCCGAATTTGACCAGTTCACCCGTGAAGTCCTTCGCGCCATTGTGGTCGCGGTCGTCGACCAGAAAGTCTCCGTGATTGAGGTTCTTGTGGTGCGACAGGATCAATCGCTTGTAGGCGACGGACGTGGGCTCGATGCCGAAATGCTTCTGCACCCACAGCAGCTTGTCCGACCACGCTGATGGGTTCTTCCACGGAGCAGTCGAGAGTATGTACGCATCGAAGTGCTCGGCCAGCAGTGTGAATGCTTCGATCGCACCGTCGATGGGATCCATCAGCGCGAAGATCCCGGGTGCCTCGTCAAAGCGGTCCTGGTATTCCTGGAAATCGGCAGCGCCGAGCCGAGCGATTCCGGACTTGAAGTGAACCAGCGTGTTGTCGAGGTCGACGTAGAGGATCTTTCGACGATCAGTCACGTCGTGACAATACCTGCGGCATCGTGGGGCGGTGCGCTTATGCCCTGCGTATCAGCGTGAGTTGAGCCCATTGGTTCACAAGGGCCCGTCCGTCATAGGCCCGCATATCGACGCGAAGGCAGTCCGCCGAGTGGGACGGTTCGTTGTACTGGCCAGTCGGGTCGACCCCTGTCCCCGAAGCCTCCTGCGCCCTACTGTCGAAGCCATGACCGACAACACCCTGCCTCCCATGACCACCTCCGAGGGCGTCAACATCCCACACCGGTGGAGTGAAGACCTCATGGGAGATCCCGTCGCACTCTGGACCCTGATCGACCTCATGAGCCACGGGCCGGGGTACCCGGCGACCGTCGACGGACTACGCACCCACCCGGACACCAGCCGGGAGGAGCACATCGAGGCGCTCCAGACCCTCGAACACCGTGGATACGTAGTCAATGGGCAGCTGCGCGACTTCATCCCCGAGGACTTCAGCGAAACACCGTGACCAAGGGCGATCACGTATTTCTCCGAATGAAAACCGCTCCGAGGATGTGCGTTTCCCAGCGCCGGCAATGAGGCTGCCCAGACCCGGAGGACGTGTAATCGCCCCAGTTCGGAACCGGTGTTCGACTCGTCCGGGCATTCAATGCTCCCGACAACCGACCGGACCTTCGCTGCCGTCGGACGGGGTCCTGGCGCCAGGGCACGCCGTGCCGATGCATCGACCGATCGAAGGCTCAGCCGACGGTGTTTCGCGGCGGCACTTTCGGCGGAAGAACAGCTCGTAACCGTGCCGGCCGGGTCGTCTACCTACCGTCTGCGGGCAAAGTGCCTGGCACGAGTCGCGCCATTGAAGACAGCCTTCGATGCGCGGTCGGCAACTGATCCGTCGGCGGGTAACAACTTGATCTGACGGGCGAATTCCATCTGGTCGTAGCGCACAGTGTTGGTGACGACGTGTCCGTTCTCGACGACGAAGTGGTCGAATCCCTCGAGGTCGATGTGTCGCCCTGTGCCGCCGATGCCCATGAAGGCTCCGACGTGCTGCCCGGTCAGGTGCCAGTGGACGAGAACATCGTGTCCGGACTCGGCGACCGAGACGATCTCGAGGGTGAAGTCGGCGAGAGCGGCGAAGACCAGTTCGAAGTAGGCCGCGATTTCGGCGTGGCCGTGACACGTCCCGGTAGGGAAATACACGGTGGTGTCGACGGTCCAGAAGTTGCGCAGACTGTCGAGGTCCTGGGCGCTGATGCGTCCGATCGCCCACTGCACGAGTTGGGTCTTGGACGCATCGTTCGGCGGTGCGATCGGAGTCGAGGAAATGGTGTGATCGGGCATCTCTGCTCCCATGCACGGTGGTATTACTGCACGGAATCTTCCTCTCCCGAGGCTAACGCTCACCCATCCGAACGCGGACGTAAACGACCGCCCACAACGATGCCGGGTAGTGCGGGGAAGGCCACTGCTGTCCCGACACTACAGCCGCGGCGCCCGCCTCGAAGTCGTGCGAGCGCCGCAGCGTGAATCGGCTACGCGTGCAGAGCGTCCCGGAGGAAAGCAACAGCCTGCGCAACTGCGGCCTTCGCGGCGAACGTGTCGTGCAGAGAGTTGACCATGACGAAGTCGTGAATGATGCCCTGATAGCGCACCGCGGTTGTGGGGACACCGGCCTGACGGAGCTTGGCGGCGTAGGCCTCACCTTCGTCACGCAGCACGTCGGCTTCGGCCGTGATGACGAGCGCCGGCGGCAATCCGCTGAGTTGGTCGATGGTCGCACGCAACGGCGAGGCGGTGATCTGGGCGCGCTCGGCCTCGTCGGTCGTGTACTGGTCCCAGAACCACTTCATGCCCTCGCGGGTGAGGAAGTATCCCTCGGCGAACTCGTGGTAGCTGGCGGTGTCGAACGCGGCGTCGGTGACCGGGTAGAACAGGACCTGGGCGGTGATGTCGATGCCACCACGTTCCTTGGCGAGCAAGGTCAGGGCCGCGGTCATGTTGCCGCCGACCGAGTCGCCGGCGACCCCCAGGCGGGTGCCGTCGAGGTTCTTGTCGGCGCCGGCGCTCGCGATCCACTGCGCGGTGGCCCAGACCTGCTCGATCGCGTGGGGGTAGCGCACCTCGGGTGAGCGGTCGTACTCGGGGAAGACGACGGCGGCGTTCGCACCCACGGCGAGGTCGCGCACGAGGCGATCGTGGGTGTGGGCGTCGCCGAAGACCCATCCGGCGCCGTGCGTGTAGACGATGACCGGGAGCGTGCCGGTGACCCCGGCCGGGCGCACGATGCG
Organism: Rhodococcus shunpengi; assembly: GCF_048381395.1. Lineage (NCBI taxonomy): Bacteria > Bacillati > Actinomycetota > Actinomycetes > Mycobacteriales > Nocardiaceae > Rhodococcus > Rhodococcus shunpengi. The sequence continues at coordinate 25,394 of NZ_JBLWIU010000026.1, read as the reverse complement.
AACGTGGACCGTCCCGGTCGGGCCACCTGGGATCTCGATCCATTCCTCATCGATCGCCGGCTTGAAGATCGGTTCGTCCTGCACACCGTCGACAGCTTTTCGGCCGTCTCCGGGAGCGAGTTGGTAGAGATACGGCGGATTGGCGGTCGTCTCGACGAACGCTTGGGCGGCCGGCTCGAGGGAGATGTTCTTCGGGTTCGCGGACATGACGGAACTTCCTTTGATCGGTGGAGCCGGAGATCGAGAACGACCGTTCTCGCTCTGATGTCGACTGTAGAGAACGGCCGTTCTCAGCGTCAAGAGGGAGCCGAGGATTTCGTCGGAACCCAGCCCGAGGAGGCAGGACGCCGATAGTTGACGCGGTGGACGATGCATCGGCAGATCCCGTGCCGCCCCGGACCGAGGCCTGGAGAACCAGCGTTCTCAGGGTGCGTAGACTGGCGGCGTGAACGAAGAGACCCGTACCCGCATCGTCGAAACCGCCGATGCACTCTTCTACAGCCGCGGCTTCGGCCAGGTTGGCATGGACGCCGTGCGCGATGCCGCCGGGGTGTCGCTACGCGCGCTCTACAAGGAGTTCCCCTCGAAGGACGAGTTGATCGCGGCCGTCCTCGCCGGCCGTCACGAGATGTGGACCAAGGGGGTCGAAGCGAAGGTCGACGCGATCGCCGACCCGGCAGCTCGCCTGCTGGCCGTGTACGACTTCTTGAGCGACTGGTTCGCGGACCCTCACTTCCGCGGCTGCGGATTCATCAACGCCTTCGGGGAACTCGGGTCGGCGAACCCGCGCGTCGCTGAGATCGTGCGCGAGCACAAGGCCGATTTCCAGCGCTACGTTGCGCGCCTCGTCGCCGAGGCCGGTGCACCCGACTCTCTCGCTCCTCAGCTCGCCATCCTCGCCGAAGGCGCTCAGACCACCGCGGCGATCGCCGGCACGACGGATGCTGCGGCACAGGCACGTGCCGCAGCAGAAATCCTCATCAACTCCGCACTGGCCGGTAAGTAGCACCAGGCACGTCGCCACGAGAACGAGCCGGGACGGAAAGCCCGGTTGAATCCGGGCCTCCAACCACGAGTAGCGAACTCAAGCAACGGTTCTCGCCTGCATCCGTGCCGGAACGGGTCCGGCGGCAACGAGGGTGAAAGGTGTAACCACTGCGAAGTCGTTTGCAAGGGACTCGGTCCGCACCCTTCGGACGATTCCGGCCAGAGCCAGAGTAGCTTCGAGCATGGCGAAGTGGTCACCGATGCAGGTACGGGGCCCTCCACCGAACGGCAGATACTGCCAGCGCGGGGGTGGCGATGATCGCTCCCGGTCGAACCGATCCGGATCGAAGCGTTCCGGATGTTCCCAGAGCGTAATGTCGTGATGCAACGCGTAAATTCCCACCGCCACATTCGTTCCGGCCGGGATTCGGTAACCGTCTACCTCGACGTCCCGCATCGCCCTCCGCGCCACTATCGCCCCTGGAGGACACATCCGCAATGCTTCATGGAGCACCCGCACGGTGTACGGCAAGCGGCCGATATCGGCTGCCTGTAGAGGACGATCACCGACTGCACTACCTTCCTCCGCCACACGATCCTGCATCTCCGGGTTACGGCCCAATTGCCACAGGCTGTACGTCAGCGTGGTGGCGGTGGTGTCGTGACCAGCGAACAGGAAGGCGAACAGCTCATTTCGAATGTCCTCATCACTGAACGGCATACCGGTCGCTGGATCGGCGAGTTGGAAGAATCGTCGAATCAATTCGGCGCTGGTCTCGGACCCGGTGCGCGCGTCCGCCATCGCTTCCTCGAGCGCTTCGGTGATGACCATCATGGACTTGTGGAACCGGTGCCGGGCGGGAGTCGGCATCCAGGCCGGGGCCCGCACAGGCTGCAATCCGCGACGGGTGACGAACTGCAGTGCTCGGGTGAGATGCGGCCCGAGGGTGTCGGCCCGCCCGCTGAGGTCGATCCCGAACAACGATCGTCCGAGCACTCGCAAGGTCAGCCTTCGCGTTTCCCGATCGAGGTCGACCGTGCCGCGCTCGAGCCACTCCGTCGCCATAGCGTCGGCAGTTTCTGCCATACGATCGGCGTAGAGGGCTACGTGTTGTTTCGTGAACAACGGTTGCAGCGCTCGTCGACGAGGCACCCACGGGTCGTGAGGAAGATTGAACACGTTCTTACCGCCCCACAGCCGTGCCTGGACGAAAAGCTCTGTCTCCTTGTCGAAGGCACCGTCGGCGCCGCCGAGCACATCGTGAGCGCCCTGCGGTGACGTGACGATGGCGAACGTCGGCGTCCATCGTCCGGGACCGGTACGAACAAGGGTGACCGGCCCTCCGGCATCACGGAACGTTTCGGGACCGGTATCGAACTTGCGAAGTGCTCGGATGCGGTCGATCCACGGCATCGACACGGTGGGCGGGAGAGGAGAGTTCTGGGCCTGTTCGGCTGTCCTGGCCATGAGTCAAGTGTCCCTCCGAACGCGCGACCACACCAGACCAAATCTCGATTTTCTTTCCGCCACATCCGATTTGACAGGGAATGAACACGAATTCGACGCGTGCAACCAGTCAATACGGGAGCACGCGTCAGAACGGCGCAGTAGCTGCGGAACCGCAACACGGTGGCACGGTCCAAGACGTCCGCGTCCGGCTATCGCCACCGTCGGCACGATACGTAAGCGATTTCTGTTGTGTTTGCACGCGTTATCTCGACGAGACAATGTGTCACCCGGGCGATTCACTGCCGCGACCCGTCGAGACCGCTCGGCATACGTCACGGACAACAATCGCTGATCCGATACGGTGGCAACATGTTACGTGTCACTCCCTACGACACCACTCGCTGTCGTGCGAAAGTGCCCGACACAGAGTCGCGGTCACCCGATTTCGCCGATAAACCAAGGCGCGCACTCCCCCACATCACGCGCGCGAACATCATTGGGCGCATCAGCGACTCAGGACGGTCGAGAAGATGGGCGACCCGCGCGAACGCAGCCCCCACCTGGGGGTCGTTGACACCGGCCCGATACAGCAAGCCCAGGTAGGCGTTCATCAGCCTCGTCTGCACGGACCGATCTCCTTCCACGAAAGGCATCCGCAGATCCGAGTCTGCAGACATCGACCATGCCTCGTCGAGGATAGGTTCGATTCCGCGCAGGAAGCGGTACGCCAGCGTGTCGTTGTTCTCAGCACAACACTCACGAAGAACGAGCGCTTCCATAGCCGCGACGCTCATCCCCTGGCCATACACGGGATTGAAACTGCAGATGGTGTCACCGAACGGTAGATATCCCCTGGGGAGTCGGGAACCCGTGAACTGCCGACGCACAGTGGAGGGAATCCGATAGTGAACCGCGGGACCGAGCGACTCGGCGTTGCGCAGTAGCTCGGCCAATTCCGGCGCAGGTAGCGAAGCCGCGAAGTCGACGAATCGATCCTCGTCGAGTGGCGGCGCATGGTCACCGTAACCGGCCAGCGTCACGATCCAACTGTTGCCCTCCTGCGCCAGCAGATACCCACTTCGAGGGTTGCTCGGAGTCGCGCCGACGAGCAGACCGATATCACCCTGTAGATGTGTCGGCTCTCGTCGATAGCGGCGAGTGGCGTAGGTGAGATGAATGGGCATTCGCTCCTCTTCAGGTGCCGGGAATCCCTCCAACTCGAGGAACTTGTGCACCTTCGAACTGCGACCCGAAGCATCGACGAGCAGATCCGCGGGGATAGGCCGGCTCTTCGCACCGTCTTCTTCGTCGTACACCAACACTCCGGTCACGGTGCGGTCCACCGGATCGACAGAGATCGCGTGGACCGAACACCGGTCGATGATCTCCACATTGGAGACCGCCTCCAGCCGAGTGCGTAGATGTCCCTCGAGGAACGGGCGGCTGACGAGCACCGGACGGACCCCCGACCTACCTCGCGCCCAGCGGTGACCGTCCAAGACCAACCGGACGTCAGACAGCTGATCTCCTGTTGGTGCACCGTGGTCGATCAATTCCTCGACGAAGCCGGGGAACAATTCATTCATGATCTCCTTGCCTCGCACGGTCAAGGCGTGTGCATGCCAACCCTGCGGCACACATCGCCGTGCACTCGGCGCTTTCGGCAACGTATCGCGCTCGACGACGATCACTCGATCGAAGCGGTCGCTGAGCGCACGGGCGGCCAGCAATCCCCCCACTCCGGCACCGATCACTACCGCAGTCGAGTTCCTGATCTCAGTCATGACTTCAGTGTGTTGCCGCCGCCGGGTCGAGAACCATCCCTCAACCGGGGGGTATGCGATCCGATTCGAGCTCGCGCCACGGTGTAGCAACAGGGGCGTTCCGGGCACTGTCAGCAACCACGGCCGAGGGTCAATTCTCCACCGTGCGCCGCGTCGCGTCGGCAACCACATCGGTGAAGGACCCCCCGCACTCGAGGATGCGACGTTGCCGGATCGCGCCGTTGCCTCGGTCCAGGGTCACCGCCAGGGCGTCGTGCACGGAGCGATAGGCGTCGAACTCCTCCAGGTCCGGCCGGAGCTGAGCGAGCAGTCGGCGGAGCAGGTCGACGGCCGGAACCAACTGCGCAGACCCGAGATCGATGCCGTGCCCGGCCAGACCGTCCCGAGCGGCTCTCCAGCACGCCGCGCGCAGCAGCTCCTGATCGACCGAAGGCGCCGCCTCACCGCGTTCGATCGACGCCGTCGCCTGGGCGACCAATTCATACACCAAGGTGGCCAGCGTGACGGTCTCCTCGACGGTCGCGGGGACATCCGCGATGCGGATCTCGAGGGTCGGATGCCGCGCGGAGATCCGCACATCCCAATAGACCATTCGAGGGTCCAGGATCGTGCCGGTGGCGAGCAGCGATTCGACCGCCGCGTCGTATTCCGCGGCCGAGGCGCACTGCGGGGGCACTCCCGCGCTCGGCCAGCGCCCCCATCGCAGGTATCGCCAGCTGGCATAACCGGTGTCCCGACCGTCGGCGATCGGGGAATTCGCGGTCAGCGCCAGCAGAGTGGGAAGCCACGGACGCAGATGGTTGATCAGCTGGGCCGCGCGGTCACGATCGTCGACACCGATATGCACGTGGCATCCGCAGATCACGCCGTCGGCGACGCCACCATAGTGCTGGGCCATGCGTTGGTAGCGCGGCGTGGCGGTGACCGAGCCGCTCGAAGGTTCGAAGATCGGGGTTCCGACCGCGACGAGCCGGCATCCTGCGCGCGCTGCGGCGTCGGCGGCCGTCGCGCGGGAGCGGCGCAGCTGTTCGCGTAGATCCTGCGGGTGTGTACATACCGCAGTGGCGGTCTCGACCTGACATGGGGAGAGCTCGACCTCGAGCTCGATGCCGAGTGCGCGCCCGGCCTCGATCACGTCGAGACTGCGCAGGAGGGGACGACCGGTACGGGGATCGACCAGGACGAATTCCTCTTCGACGCCGATCGTTGCCGCCACCCCGCCGCGCACAGGAGAGGTGTTGATCGGTCCTGTGGCGGCCATGGCGTTCTCCCCACTCGAGGTCATTCACTCTACGAAGGAAGTGCGGCCGGCGAGGGTGTACTGCAGCCGGGGATCTGACTTACCGGACGGTACGTGCGCGTTGCCGGTTGGCAGCGTGGCGGAGCTGCAAGATTCGCAGACCGCCGGCGAGTCCGACGATCACTGCTCCGGCGATCGCAGCAAACAGCAATGCCACCCCCAGCGGCAATGAGAAGTCCCACGCGAACAATTCGAGGGTGACGCTGTCCAGGTTCTGCAGGATGAACACCAACAGCAACAGCAGGATCAACATACCGACGATCAGAGCGGTCCACAACGCCCCGGTACGGGTGCCCCTGATGCCTTTCCCACGGGCGACGTCGGGATGCAGCCTGCTGGAAGCGTCCGGATCCGGTGTCACGCCGGATGGGGGGACCGGAGTATCGCTACGCCGCGCGGACGGAGAGAAGTCGGAGTTCGAATCACCGGGGCCCTTCGAGCTGGTCGTCATGCTCGGTGGAGTACCCCTATCCCGTTGCGGTTATCCCATCCGAACTGCATCACCTACAAGGCCGGCGTGGAATCGGCGACGCGGTGGTCGGAGGAACCCCTCCGACGAGGTGCAACAAAGAGCGGTCATCTACCCGATACGAGGTCGGCCGGATCGGTATTCGCTCCGTAAAGAATTGCGCCGGACGCGATCGTGACGCCGGCAAGGGCAGGGCTCCCTGTTCACGGTGCGCCCGGATGAAGTCCTGCGCGCCGCGCGCTGTGAACGATCCGGTGTGCTGCATGAACTCCAGTGCGAAATACAGATCGTAGGAGCAACCTTCGGTGTTCGTGTCCACAGTGATACGCGCGACCGTCGCACCCCACGCAAGTTTCGATGGCTTCAAACGGCGCGCAGGTACGCGAGAGGTAGCTGTCGAAGACGGGACGTTGGCTCTTCCTCGATCCGCAAAGTGCGCTTATCGTCGTGTAATGGACATCACCTCCGCTCTGGAGGGGAAGGTCGCACTGGTCACGGGGGCGGCCAGGGGAATCGGTGCGCATACGGCGCGCGCTCTGGCCCGCCAACGCGTCCACCTCGTACTGGTTGATCGCGATGCCGAACCGTTGCGCGAACTCGAAGCCGAACTCGGTGCGGAGAAGGTGGTCGCCGCGGTTGCCGACGTCTGCGATCTCGACGCTGTCGAGCGGGTGGTGTCCGCCGGCGTGGATCGCTTCGGGGGCATTGATCTGGTGTTGGCAAACGCCGGTATGACCAGTTACGGCTCGGTGGCCCAAATCGATCCGGCCACTTTCGCTCGCGTGATCGAGGTCAACCTGATCGGGGTCTTCAACACCATTCGCGCTGTGCTTCCATCGGTAGTCGAGCGTCGAGGCTACATCCTGGTCGTGTCGTCCGCCGCTGCTTTTCTGCCTGCTCCAGGAATGGCCGCGTACGACGCGAGCAAGGCCGGAAACGAGCACTTCGTCTCAGCGCTTCGTCTCGAGGTCGCGCCGTACGGTGTCGAGGTCGGCTCGGCACATATGGGGTGGATCGACACTCCGATGATCCAGGACATACGAGCAGACTTGCCGGTCTTCTCCTCGATGCTCGCGGGCTTGCCTGCTCTTCTTTCCAAGACTCTGCCCGTCGAAGTGTGTGCGGACGCGTTCGTGTCAGCGTTGGCGACACGCAAGCGGCGCGTGTACGTGCCGCGGTGGATCGCGACGATGCGTTGGCTCAAACCGATCGTGTCGTCCCGCCCCGCCGAGCGAGTGATGCTGGCAAGGTACGGATCGTTCCTGGCGACCATGGACCATCAGGTCTCCGAACTCGGTCGCAGCACCAGTGCTCGCACTACCCCGCCCGGATCCGCTTCTCCCGCCGGAGGCGAATCCCGGATGGACGGGACGCGCTGACCTTCGAATCGCCGTCGCATCCTCGGGTGACACGACGTCACCGAATGTCCCACCACGGGCGCCGCTTCTGCAGGAACGCCGTCATCCCCTCCGCGGCTTCCTCGGAACCGAACATCCGTGCCGAACGCGCTGCCAGGTCGTCTCCGTAACGATCGAAGTCCTCGAGGATCCGCTGCGTGACCAGACGTTTCGATTCGGCCAGACCCTGCGGTGAGCATGCACGGATCTCCGCGAGCAACTCCACCAGGACAGCTCCGGTATCGGCCACCGTCAGGGTGACGAGACCCTCGGAGCACGCCTCCTCGGGACCGAACCGTTCGCCGGTCAAGAAGTACCGTGCCGCCGCGCGCGGCGACAATCGCGGGAGCACGGTCAAAGAGATGATCGACGCGGCCAGACCGAGCCGTGCCTCGGTAAGTGCGAACGTCGACGCCGGCCCGGCGACGACGATGTCGCAGGCCCCGATCAGACCCATACCGCCGGCGCGGACGTGCCCGTCGATGCGGGCCAGGACCGGCTTGGGGAGCTCCAGGATCTGCCGGAGCAAGGCCGTCATGTCGCGGGTACGTGCGGCAGCCGTCTCCTGCGCGGATCCGGAAGATCCGCTCAGATCCGCTCCGGCGCAGAATGTTCCACCGGTATGGGTGAGGACGACCGCGCGGACGTCGGGATCGGCGGCCGCGTCGACGAGTCCGCGGCTCAGTTGGGTCAGCAGCGGTACCGATAGAGCGTTGCGGTTGTGCGGTGAGTCGAGGGTCAGTGTCGCAGTGCCGTGGTCGACGATGTAGCGCACCACCACCGGATCGGGTTCGGTCATGACAACTCCTCGATGTGGTGTCCCTCTTTACCGTCGGGGCTCTCGACCGGTGCGGACTCGCCGTGGGGCATGACGACAGCGAGGACGGCACCGACGGCGACCTGATCGCCGACCTCGACGGCGAGCGTCGTGACGGTGCCGCCGGTGGGTGCGGTGACGGTGTGCTCCATCTTCATCGCTTCGAGCCATACGAGAGGTTGGCCCGCGTCCACCACATCGCCGACGGCAGCGCCGAGCCTGATCACCGATCCCGGCATGGGCGCGAGTAGTGATCCGGCAGCGATCCGGGCGGTGGGGTCGACGAAGCGCGGCGCCGCGGTCAGGCGCACCGGTCCGAGCGACGAGTCGACGTACACCGCGTCGCCGTACCGCGCCACAGCGAAATGCCGGCGGACACCGTCGACGTCCAGAACCACCCGATCCGGTGTGAAGCCGACGACGCCGAGGTCGTCACCGCCGTCGACGTGGACACCGTCGCGCGTGATCCGGTAGCGCACCTCATGGTCGCCGTGCACGCCGGAGAATCGTTTGACCTGCGGCTGCGAGGGCAGATTCCGCCATCCCGAGGGCAGTCTTACATTCACCGTGGCAGCGGCGCGGTTGGCAGCCGACTCCGCCAGAGCAGCGGCGATCGCAGACACCGCTTCCGCGTGCGCGGAGGCGAGCGGGGCCGACAGTTCCGCGAATCCGTGGGTGTCGAAGAAGGCGGTGTCGGTCTCCCCTGCACCGAAAGCGGGATGCCTGAGCACCGCGACGAGGAGATCGCGGTTGGTGACGATGCCGTGGATCTCGGTGCGCGTCAACGTCGACGCCAGCAGACGCACAGCGCGGTCGCGGGTCGGCGCGTACGAGATGACCTTGGCAAGCATGGCGTCGTAGTGGACCCCGACCTCCGATCCCGCGATGACACCGGAATCGACGCGCACACCGGTGTGCCGGAGCACGTCGAATTCACGTGCCTCTTGCGGCAGCGCGAAACGGTGCACGGTGCCGGACTGCGGTTGCCAATCCCGGGCCGGGTCCTCGGCGTAGAGCCTGGCCTCGACGGAGTGACCGTGCACGGGTGGTGGTTCGGGGTCGAGAGGGTTGCCGTCGGCGATTCGGAACTGGAGGTCGACGAGGTCGAGCCCGGTCGTGCATTCGGTGACGGGATGTTCGACCTGCAGCCGCGTGTTCATCTCCAGGAAGTGGAACTTGCCCGAGCGGTCCGCGAGGAACTCGACGGTGCCGGCGCCTTCGTACCCGATGGCCTGAGCGGCGCGCCGCGCGGCGTCGAACAGGCGTGGACGCATCCCCTCGATCCTGTCGACGAGTGGCGAGGGTGCCTCCTCGATCACCTTCTGGTGGCGACGTTGGATCGAGCATTCGCGTTCGCCCACCGCCCACACCGTGCCGTAGCGGTCCGCGAGGATCTGGACCTCGATGTGCCGCCCGTTCTCGAGATACCGCTCGCAGAACACCGTCGGGTCGCCGAACGCCGACCCGGCTTCCCGGCGGGCCGCGTCGAGTTGCCTCTGCAGGTCGGCCAATGTCCGCACCACCCGCATTCCGCGCCCTCCACCACCTGCGGATGCCTTGACGAGCACCGGGAGGTCGGCGTCGGTGATGTCGGCGGGGTCGAGTTCGGCGAGAACAGGGACACCGGCGTCGGCCATGATCTTCTTGGCTTCGACCTTCGAGCCCATCCGTTCGATCGACTCGGGAAGCGGTCCGATCCAGATCAATCCCGCCTCGAGCACTGCGCGCGCGAATCGTGCGTTCTCGGAAAGGAATCCGTAACCCGGATGGACCGCGTCGGCACCCGTCGCCAACGCAGCGGCGACGATCTTCTTCCCGTCGAGGTAGGTCTCGGCGGGAGTGACTCCCGGAAGTCGCACGGCGGCATCGGCGTCGCCGACGTGCGGACTGTTGGCGTCGGCATCGGAGAACACGGCGATCGCCCCGAGTCCGGCCCGACGGCACGACGCGAACACGCGGCGGGCGATCTCGCCGCGATTCGCCACGAGCACCGTGGTGATGGTCGATTCGGTCACGGGAACCTCACATCCGGAAGACGCCGAAGGATTCGGCACCACTGATCGGGGCGGTGGCAACGACCGACAAGCACAGTCCCAGCACGGTGCGGGTATCGCGGGGGTCGATGATGCCGTCGTCGTAGAGACGACCGGACAGGAACATCGGCAGCGATTCGGCTTCGATCTGGTTCTCGACGGCCGCTCGCATCGCCTCGTCGGCGGCTTCGTCGAAGGCCTGGCCGCGCGCCTGCGCAGCTGCACGGCCCACGAGGGAGATGACCCCGGCCAATTGGGCACCGCCCATGACCGCAGATTTGGCGCTGGGCCACGCGAACAGGAACCGCGGATCGAAAGCCCGTCCGCACATGCCGTAGTGACCGGCACCGTAGGATGCGCCGATCAGTATGGAGATGTGCGGCACCGTCGAGTTGGCGACCGCGTTGATCATCATCGCCCCGTGCTTGATCATGCCGCGCTCCTCGTATTCTCGGCCCACCATGTATCCGGTGGTGTTGTGCAGGAACAACAGCGGCGTATCGGCACGGTTGGCGAGTTGGATGAACTGGGCTGCCTTCTGGGATTCCTCGTTGAACAGCACGCCGCGCGCGTTGGCGAGGATCCCGATCGGATAGCCGTGCACCTGTGCCCACCCGGTCACGAGCGACGACCCGTAGAGCGGTTTGAACTCGTCGAAGTCGGAATCGTCGACGACGCGAGCGATGACCTCCCGCGGATCGAAGGGCTGCCGAAGATCCTCGGGGACGATCCCGAGCAGCTCCTCGGCGTCGTACCGGGGTTCGCGTACGTCCGCCTGGGGCGCCGGGCCGGCCTTGCGGTGGTTGAGGCGTCGCACGATGCTGCGACCGATACGCACCGCGTCCTGTTCGTCGACCGCGAAGTGGTCGGCCAGACCCGAGATACGGGCGTGCATCTCGGCGCCGCCGAGTGACTCGTCGTCCGATTCTTCTCCGGTGGCCATCTTCACCAGCGGCGGACCGGCGAGGAACACCTTCGACCGCATCTCTATCATCACCACGTGGTCGGACATACCGGGGATGTATGCGCCGCCCGCGGTCGAATTGCCGAACACCACCGCGATGGTGGATATGCCTGCCGCCGACAACCGGGTCAGATCGCGGAAGAGCCGGCCACCGGGGATGAACACTTCCTTCTGCGTGGGCAGATCCGCGCCGCCGGATTCGACGAGGGAGATCAGCGGCATCCGGTTCTGCAGGGCGATGTCGTCGGCACGCAACGTCTTGCGGAGCGTCCACGGATTGCTGGTTCCCCCGCGCACGGTGGGGTCGGTGGCCACGATGACACATTCGACGCCTTCGACCACACCGATGCCTGTGACGACGCTGCCGCCGACGGGAAACTCGGTGCCCCAGGCCGCGAGCGGTGACAGTTCGAGGAACGGCGAGTCGGGGTCGAGGAGCAGTTCGATCCTCTCCCGCGCAAGCAGCTTGCCCCGGTCGTGGTGGCGCCGGACGTACTTCTCTCCCCCGCCGGAAAGGGCCTTGCCGTGTTCGATGTCGAGTTCGGCCAGACGAGCACGCATCGTCTCGGCGGCCGCGGCGTATTCGGTGGAGCCGGGATCGAGGGTCGAGATCAAGGTGCTCACGAATGCTTCTCCAGCAGGACGGTGGGGATGTCGATGTATCGGGCGCGCAACCATTCACCGAGGCCCTTGGCCTGCGGGTCGAAGCGGGCACGGGAGGCGACGCCACGACCGAGAATTCCCTCGATCACGAAGTTCACCGCCCACAGATTCGGAAGCAGATGACGCGTGACGGACAAAGGTTCGATTTCGGGGAGCAGTTCCTTCAGTGTGTCGACGGTGAGAGTGTTTGCAAGCCATTGCCATTCGTCGTCGGATCGGACCCACACCCCGATATTGGCGTCACCGCCCTTGTCGCCGCTTCGGGCACCGGCGATCGTGCCGAGCGGAACGCGGCGAGTCTGTCCGGGCGACAGCGGCGCGGGCACACTCGGGTCCGGCAATGGTTCGAGGGCCCGGGTGGTCGCCGCGGCCGGGATGTCGACGCGGGTGCCGTCGGACAGCACCGCGATGTGCGGCACACGCGTCGCCTCGACGTACTCGGCCGTGTAGACACCGTAGGCGGTGCCTGAGCCGGGCGGAGCGGTGACGAAGAACCCGGGGTAGCTTGCAAGGGCGAACTCGACCGCCGTGGAGGTGAATGCGCGTCCGACGACGTCGGGATCGGGATCGCGCGCAGTGCAGCGCAGCAGAGCACTCGCGGTTTCCTCCGTATCGGCATCGGCACGGTCGGTGCGAGCGAGAGCCCATTCGAGTTCGGCAGGCCGTCTCGGCAGACTCGATTCCATCTGAGATCGCACCAACTGGGCCTTTGCGTCGATATCCAGTCCGGTCAGGACGAAGACGACCTCGTTGTAGAACCCGGCAAGGGCGTTGAGACACACCTTCAGAGTCGGTGGGGGCGACTCGCCCTTCACACCGGTGATACGGACACGATCGAGTGCTTCCCGGCTCAGCGTGACGGTGTCGAGGCGCGCGGTGACGTCGGGGTTCGCGTAGCGTCCGCCCGTCACCTCGTACAGCAGTTGTGCGGTGACCGTACCGACGGTGACGGCTCCTCCGGTGCCCGTGTGCTTCGTGATCGTGGCCGCGCCATCGGCCTCGATCTCGGCGATGGGAAATCCCGGGCGGACGAGATCGTCGAGTTCGGTGAAGAACGCATAGTTTCCGCCGGTCGCCTGGGTACCGCATTCGATGACGTGCCCGGCGACAACAGCACCCGCGAGTGCATCGACGTCTTCAGGAGCCCAACCGAAGTGGGCGGCGGCGGGACCGACGATCACCGATGCGTCGGTGACTCGCCCGGTCACGACGATATCGGCTCCGGCGTCGAGGCACCGCGTAATGCCCCACGCACCGAGATACGCGTTGGCGGTCAGCGGGCGCGGGTCGGCCTCGAAACCGAACTCGTCGATGCGAGCGAGGAGATCGTCGCCTTCGACATGGGCGATGCGTGGTGACAGACCGAGCCGATCCGCAACCGTGCGCAGCGCCGCGGCCAGACCCGCAGGGTTGAGACCACCGGCGTTCGCGACGATCCGCACCCCCTTGTCGAGGGCGAGCCCCATGCAGTCCTCGGCCTGCCGCAGGAACGTCTTGGCGTAACCGAGTTCCGGATTCTTCAGACGGTCACGACCGAGGATGAGCATCGTCAGTTCGGCGAGGTAGTCGCCGGTCACATAGTCGAGTTCGCCGCCTTCGAGCATCTCGCGCATCGCCGACAGACGGTCGCCGTAGAAACCGGAGCAGTTGCCGATTCGCACGACGCGGTTCACGCGATCCCTTCCTGGACCGGTTTGCCTGCCCGTTGAGGAACGAGCGGAGAGAGACCGTCGAGAAGTGCACGCGACTCCACCATGTGGTCAGCGTCACATGCCGCTGCTCTCGGAGCAAGCACTCATGACTGTTTCGCGCGGCCCTGGCCGTAACCCGGCGGGCCAAGAGTGGAATCACCGTCGTGTGCGGTGACGACGCCTCCCATCCGGCACGTCGGATCGCCCGGCCGGCTCTGCGGCTCCTCGCCTGCTCCCGAACTCGACGGCATCTGCGTCCGCACATCGGCCGATCCGTGCCTGCACCACCATCTCGAGGTCGCGCAGCGTCACCTCATCGGCCAGCGAACGGTCTTCTTCATCTCGAACGGAACGGGCCATGACAACTCCTGACAGAAGAACCACCGACCGCACCGTCGACCGTCACAACACGAACAGAACCATCGCCCCACGAACCGGCACCGGCAAGGCACCGGGCCCGACATCATCGGCAGGCCTGCGACACCGCAAGTCCAAGCCCGCCCGGAGGTACTCTTCGCCGCGATCGGTCGCGCGCACGTAACTTGCCAGGACGACGAACCTCGAAATCGTCACGACTCCTCGTTCACGACTCCTGCCTACCTCGCGGCAGATACCGTGGATGCATACTTCACCGAGGTCAGGAGTTGCCGTGCCGAAGCTGGAGATCAAGCAGAAGGCCGAACTTTCCCGCAAGCAGGCGTCCGAGCGGTTGATCGCACTCGGCCGCGCCTTGGCGACGGGATCCGAAGTGGAACTGGACTCGGGCGGTGACACCATTTCGCTCGTCGTCGCCGACCGACTCGAATGGGAACTCGAGATCGAGGTGGACGGCGACCAGGTCGAGATTGAAGTCGAATTCAGTTGGCGCGACGCCCCATCCGACAGTCCACAAGCCGATGCGGACGAGGAGGAGGACGAGGAAGCGGACACCACCGAAGGTTCGGATGAGGACTCGGATGAGGATGAGGATGAGGGCGAGGACGAGGACGAGCCTCAGCAAACCGAGCCGCGACGGAGAGCCCCGGTCAAGAAGACGGCGCGGCGTGGTCGGCCGCGTAAGCGCGCCGCCGACTGATCGATACCCCGAATGAGGGGCTTCCATATGGGTCACGTAGAAGTGGCAGGACTTGATGTCGGCCCTTCCTCAACACTCTGACATCGGCAGAGTTCCGTTAGTACCTTTCCTGTTTCAGAGAATGTCTCATTCGGCGAGTTTCTCGAAGCAGGTCGACGCCGCGGCGAGTCGGAGGAAGGCAGCGAAGTTCTCGCCGTGGTGCTCGTAGCGGATGGTCAGTCGGCAACGCCGCGGCGGGCGATGCGTGGGACGCGGCGGACCAGTCCAGGTCCCCGCCGGCACCGAGCCGATCGAGGACCCGGCGGTGCAGCTCGTCGAACACCCCATCCTTGACTCAGGGCGTGAACCGACTATGCGCGTTCGGAGCACTGCCCCCGAATGACGGCGGCAGGTGCCGCCAGGCACAGCCCCTGGTGAGCACGCAGACGATAGCGGTGAACAACGGCGAGATGTACAGATCCTTCGCCGCCGCCGGCACGTCCGGCTTCGACTTCACAGGTGATCAGCACCAGATCGACATCAGCGGCTTGCTCCGAGCGTTCGGTCACCGTCTTCAGTTCCGCTCTGCTGGGCACCTCGACCACAAGTCGCGCGTTCTTATCCGTGACGGCGCGAGAGAAGGTGACCGTCTCCCCCAACTGAAGCTCACTGAGGGTGAAGCCGGCCGCTCGCCACGCGTCGACTTGGGGCCGGTCTCCCGACCACCAGATGCCCACTCGAGACGGCTGAGGACGCCGGTAGCTCCGAGCACCGCACCAACCACGCCGAAAATCGCCAGTGCACATACCGCCGGGGACCTGTGGTGTCGCCGCGCCTTGGCGCAGTGGTCGGTATGGCCGGTCGAACTGTCGCTGGTTGCGAAATGCGGCGAGAAACCCGGCGACACCGAGCGTGCCAGACCACCCACACCCTCCCCGGTGAGCAAAACTGGGTGCCAACGATCGACCTTGCCCCGATTCGAAGGAGTCCGATGTCTCGCCATGTGCCAACCTGGATGACGATTGTGGTGCTGTCACTGTGCGGCATGGTCTCAGCGTTGCAGTTCACCCTGGTCATTCCGCTGCTGCCGGAGTTCCCCGGGCTACTGGACATCTCCACCTCGAACTCCTCGTGGCTGGTCACCGCCACCCTGCTCACCGCCGCCGTGAGTACCCCGGTCGTGGCCCGGATGGCCGACATGTACGGCAAGCGGCGGATGTTGTCGGTCGCATTGGGGGCGATGATCGTCGGCTCGGTGATCTGCGCCATGGAGGTCTCCTTCCTGACGATGATCGCCGGGAGAGCGCTGCAGGGCTTCGGTGCCTCGCTGATCGCAGTGGGGATCAGCCTGCTGCGCGACAAGCTCCCACCAGAGCGCATCGGCAGTGCGGTAGCGTTGATGAGCGCGACGATGGGCATCGGTTCGGCGCTCGGGCTCCCCCTGGCGGGCGTGTTGACCGACTGGCTGGGTTGGCACTCGATCTTCTGGTTCAGCGCCGTCATCGGAACGGTGCTGGTCGTGGCGTTGCTCGTGGTGGTCGAGGAGTCACCGGTGCGCACACCGGGCCGCTTCGACGCAGTCGGGGCGCTGGTGCTCTCGGCGGCACTGGTATGCCTGCTGCTGCCGATCTCCAAGGGCAACACCTGGGGATGGGGCCAGCCGCTGACCCTCGGCCTGTTTGCCTCCTCGGTGCTGCTGTTCGCAATCTGGACGCCGCTGGAGCTGCGCGTCAACGAGCCCCTGGTCGACCTGCGCACCAGTGCGCAACGACCGGTGCTGATGACCAACCTCGCCTCCATCTTCGCCGGGACAGCGATGTTCGTGAACATGCTGGTCACCGTCCAGGTTCTCCAGCAGCCCAGTGTCAGCGGCACCGGGTTCGACCTGGGCGTCAGCGCTGCCGGTCTGGCGATGGTGCCCTCGGGGTTGGCGATGGTGGCCATGTCACCGCTGTCCGGGTGGTTGCTGGGCCGATGGGGCGGCCGCCTGGTGCTCCTGTCCGGCGCGGCACTCATGGCACTGGCCTACGCCGGCCGCCTCGTCTACGCCGAGTCCGTGACCGCGGTCGTGATCGGCTCGACCCTGGTCGGAATCGGCACCGCGCTGGCCTTCGCCGCGATGCCGACACTGATCATGTCCTCGGTACCGATCACCAAGACCGCATCGGCCAACGGCCTGAACTCACTGGTGCGCTCGGTCGGCACCTCGTTGGCCAGCACCCTGGTCGCGGTCATCATGGCGACCCACCAGGTCGAGATCGCCGGTAACTTCTACGCCACCGACACGGCATTCCAGCTCGTACTCGGCCTCGGCGCCCTGGCAGCAGCGACCTGTGCCGCGGTGGCGGCCCTGATCCCCAGAGACCGCCGCACCCACCGCGAACTGGAACTCGCCCGCGCCCAAGGCCAGGAGAAACACGAAGCGGTCGTGCGGGGCCAGATCCGGCTGGCCCGCTCCGACAACAACGCCCGCGGGATGATGCTGGTATCAGTGCTCGACATGCACGGCGAACAGCTGGACTGGAGCCGGGCCGACAACGACGGCCGCTATGCGGTGGTGCTGCCCGGCCCGGGCACCTACGTGGTGGTCGCGAACACCCTCGGCTGGGCACCGTCCGCCACCGTGATCGACTTCGCCGGCGGCGAGATCGTCCAGGACATCACCCTCGACGACGAACTCACCGTCTCCGGCACCGTCACCTGCGACGGCCGACTCGCCCCCGGCGCACTGGTTGCGCTCAGCGAGGCGATGGGAAAACATATCGACTCCACCCACTGCGACGACCGCGGCCGCTACTCCTTCCAGCTGCCTCCGACCGGTCGCTATGTATTGATCGCGTACGACGCCCCCACCGGGCGCGCCCACGCCCGCAAAGTGTCGTTGACCATCGAGTCCGAGGTCGTCGACATCGCCATCCCACTCGCCGGCACCAACCGGTCGGCTGACCGTCGTGACTCCGACGCTGTCGCGGTGTTGCCCTGGGAGGCACCGGCAACGCACACATGAACAACCCGACTGCAGCTGAACTCAGCGCCGACAGGTGCGAGAGCATCTGAAAGCTCAGTGTCCGTCGGCTCGACATATAACGAACCCCGTAACAGCGATGCCAAGCACCACTGCGACCGCGAACCGAATCCGCGCTCGGCGTCCCCGCCCACTAGGCGGTCGGCGCGTAGGTCGAAAGCGACGATGTCCTCCTTGCCTTCACCGACACGCGGTACATCACAGGTGGCGTCTGCCGGTCGACCGCGGGATGATCGAAGTACTCCGACACTTCAACCGAGGTTCGACCTGACGCACAGAGGAGAGAACTGTGAGATTGAGTCATCTTCCCCTCCGTCTGACAACCGGCGCGTTCATTCTCAACTCGGGCCTTGGAAAGCGAGCATTGTCCTCCGAAGCTGCCGCCGGGTTACAGGGCATGGCCGCCAACGCTGTTCCCGCTGTACGCACGATGCGGCCGGAGACTTTCGGAAAGACGGTCTCTGCAGCCGAAACGACCCTCGGTGTAGCACTGCTCGCGCCGTTCGTGCCCTCTGCGCTTGTTGGGGCCGCACTCGCGGCCTTCAGCGGTGGATTGTTGACCATGTACTGGAAAACCCCGGGCATGCACGAGCACGGCTCGATCCGACCCACCCAGGATGGCACCGCCGTGGCCAAGGACGTGTGGATGTTCGGCATCGGTGCAGCCCTCGTGATCGACGCACTGGATCGCAGACGGCAGACAGCGGTCGTAACTCCGTAGAAACCTACATGGCGCGCGGGAACCGCGCCGCTTTTCGATGAAGTGATCGGCGTCGGCGGGTTCACCCGAGAGCGCAAAACCGCGCCGCCCTCGGCGCGCGGCACCGGGCCCGACGCCTTCTACGAACTCGCGCTCAGGTTGCGCGCCGCATTCGAAGATCTGAGGTACGAGATCCACCACGCCGTTACCGAGTGGAATCTCGTCACGGTGAACTCGACGATGCACGGACACCACACCGCACCGATCGCCTTCTACACCGAAGACGGCACGCTCGACACCGTCTTCCCTCCCACGGGTCGAACATTCGCGATCACTCGATCTCATCGGTGCCGAATCGAAAACGGCAAGATCGTCGAGCATTGGGCGAACCGGGACGATCTGGGGCTCGCCAAGCAACTCGGGTGAGTCCCGCCGACGCCGGCCTATCTGACCCGGATGGCGCGCGCCGAGCGCCACGCCCAGCGCATCCGCCGCCGGGTAGCGGGGGAATCCGAGATGTCGAGGCACACGACCGACCGCGCAATACCGTCGATGCGGTTCTCGCACCGCTGATCGCCTGCTCCCTCCGCAAGGACCTGAAGACGGTTGCGAGCCGTCGTCGACGTCGAGTATCTCGGATCGGAAATGCTCATCGGCATCCGCCTCGACGCCCCCGGTGGTGCAGTCCCCGAACGGGTCACCGTGCGCCGCTTCGGTGTCACCACTCTCGATCCGGGCGACCGCGTCGGCATCCGGGTACTCGGCGCCGGCGTGGCATACCCGGTTCAGTCCTTCGAAGCGTCCTCAGGCCCGAGGTGTCAACGGCCATCGTGGTGTCCCCGCTCTTGGCCAGGTGGAAGTCCCCGCCTCGTGGGTGTTCGGGGTTGGGGTCAGGGGCGTTCACCTCGTTCGTGTCGGGCCTGGCGCATCCGGTAGGACTCACCGTCGGTGAGCACGACGGTGGCGTGGTGCAAGAGCCGGTCGAGGATGCCGGCGGCGGTGGTGTGTTCGGGCAGGAACCGGCCCCACTGCTCGAACGGCCAGTGCGAGGCGACCGCCAGGGATCGGCGTTCGTAGGCGCCGGCGACGAGTCGGAACAGCAACTGGGTGCCGGTGTCGTCCAGCGGCGCGAACCCGACCTCGTCGACGATGATCAGATCTGCCCGCAACAGCGTGTCGATGGTCTTGCCGACAGTGTTGTCGGCCAGGCCGCGGTAGAGGGCTTCGACGAGGTCGGCGGCGGTGAAATAGCGGACCTTGTGCCCGGCGTGCACGGCCGCGATCCCCAACCCGATCAGGGTGTGGGATTTTCCGGTACCCGGCGGGCCGACCAACGCCAGATTGGCGTGGGAACGAACCCATTCCAAACCGATCAGGTAGTCGAATGTGGCTTGTGGGATGGAGGACTCGGCGACGATAAAACTGTCGAGGGTCTTGGCGACGGGGAACGCGGCCGCTTTGAGTCGGGCGGCGATGTTGGAGGCGTCGCGGGCGGCCAACTCCGCTTCGATCAGGGTGCGCAGCACCTCCTCCGGAGTCCAGCGTTGGGTCTTGGCGGTCTGCAGGACCTCGGCGGCGGTGCGGCGGACGGTGGCGAGTTTGAGTCGGCGCAGACCGGCGTCGAGGTCGGCGGGCAACGCCGCGACCGCCGGCGGAACGGCGGTGCTCGAACTGCTCATCGTGCGGTCTCCTCTCGGGTGACGGCGTAGGCGTCGAGAGATCGGGTCGGGGCGGTCGGCAGGTCCAGCACCAGCGCCTCACCGCCGGGGCGGGGTTGGGGAACCCCGGCGCCGGCGTCGAGGATGGAACGGACGTCGTCGGCGCGGAACCGCCGGAACGCCACTGCCCGGGTCAGGGCGGCGAGCAGGGCATCGGTGCCGTGCGCGGCCTGCAGGTCCAGGAGCACCGCGAGTTCGGCGGGCAGGCGGGTGTTGGCGGCCGCGGCGGCGCCGACGAGGAACTGTTCGGCGACCGGACCGAGTGCGCAGAATCGTTTCTCGACGTCGGTTTTCGGTCGCGGACCACGACTGGGAGCCTGTCGTGGGGTCGGGTAGTGCTCGTCGAGGATCGACGCGGTGCCCGGGGCGGTGAGCGCGTGATCGGCGGCGACCTCCCCTGTGGCGGGGTCGGCGATCAGCAGTCGCCCCTCGCCGGCGGTGACGGTGACGGTGGCCCCGATCAGGCGGGTCGGCACCGAATAGCGGGCCGAGCCGAAGCGGATGCAGGAGAGCTTGTCGACCTTGCGGGTCACCGGTGGCGGCCCGATCTGCAGTCGCAGCGACGGCAGCGGCCCGAGCACGGCCTGTTCCTCGCGCAGGCGCTGGGCGGGGACCGCGTCGATCTCGGTGTGCACCCGGGTGTTGACCTCGATGCACCAGGCCTTCGCGGCGGCGTTCGCGGCGGCCAGGTCCACCGGTCGGCCGGACAGGTCGGCGTCGGTGAGCAGCGGGACGACCAGGTCGCGTTGGGCGTAGCCGACGAGGTGTTCGACGACGCCCTTCGATTCGGGGTCGGCGGCGTGGCAGAAGTCGGGACGGAACCCGTAGTGGGTGGCCATCCGCACGTAGTCCGGGGTCGGGACCACCACGTTCGCCACGACTGCGCCTTTGAGGCAGGCCATCCGGTCGGCCAGGACCTTGGTGGGCACCCCGCCGATCGCGGCGAGGGCCTCGGCGATCAGCGTCAAGGTGGTGGCGGCGCGTTCGTCGGTGGCGAAGGCGACGAACCGCCACCGTGAATACGCCAGCACCGCGCAGAACAGGTGCAGGCCGGCACCGAGGGTGGCCCAGTCGATGACCAGGTATTCACCCGGTGTCCACACGGCGGGGCGGCGACCGCGGTGATTGTTTTTGCGCCACTTGGTTTTCTCGTCGGCGACGAGGCGGCGGAAGTTGCGGTCCGAGCCGGTGTATCCGGCGGCCGCGGCGATGGGGAGCAGGCGTTTGGCGGAGATTCTGCCGCGGGACGAGGCGATGCGTTCTGCGACGATCTCGGTGACGGTGTCGTAGTTGCGGGGGCGGGGTTGTCGTGGGGGTGGGGTGTCGCCGGCTTCGAATCGTTCGATGACACGGCGGACGGTTTTGTGGGTGGTGCCGCACATCTCGGCGGCGCCTCGGTAGGTGCCGACCTCGCGGTAGGCGGAAATGATGTCCATGCGGTCCTTCGCAGACTTCAATGGAACTCCCTGGGCGGTGACAGGTGACTGGGTGGCACCTTCACCTTCACCGCTCAGGCCTGGTGTTCCGGTGGGAATCACGACGAACACGAGGCGGGGACTTTCATCTGGCCACCGGTGGGGACCGTTACTCGGCCACCAGTGGGGACTTTCTCATGGCCATGGACACGAGGTAGCCACCGCCGCGCAAGGACAGTGGGCCGCCGAGTGGGGGTGAACGCGGAACACGCCCCACACGGGTTGCACGGCGATGACCGAAAGTCTTTCCCGATCCCTATACAGGTAGCGACTCGACGAAGCCGATTCGTACGAGGTGACGTGCAGCCGGCGATCAGAGAGCCGACATGCTCGCGGAGTCGGATTCCGCTGCTGCGGATTTCGGTTGGAGAACGACGACAGCATGCACTCGTTCGCCCTGAACGATGGTCGGGAACGCCGATGCCGATCAGCGGACGCTCACGACACCGTCTTCGAAGTAGATCGAGCCGCGCTCGAACGTACTCACCTTCACCCCGTCGACGTCGATCTCATCACTGACCGGGTAGCCCAATGCGCCCTGGCTACCGCCGAGCTCGTTCCACTTGTTGCGAATCTCCCCCACACGATGTACGGAGGATGACCGGTCTTCTGGATGACCACACCACCGACGAACCACCGATACCCGAGCACTCGTCAGCGGCGGACGTTCCCTGACCGGTGTCTGCCACGGGTGATCCCACTCGACGCTACCGCCCGCCTTCGTTCTCGGCGCAGTCACCTTGATGGCGTCTCCGTCGATCCGCCCCGTCGGCAGGGCTCCCCACTTCAGATGTAGTCGGTGCACCCATTCTCCGGGGCGTACCAGCGTTCCTACCGTGAACCGTCCGCCGTCGCGGATACATACCTCCGTCGACGAAAGAGTTCGGCATCGCCGTCGGCGCCGACAGAATGAATCAGGGGGTGAAATCGAAACACAGGTACCGACAGGGGCGTAACAGTAGCGAGCCGGACGGCAACCCACGATGCACTCCGCACCCCGACGGGGTTTCGAGTGGAAAAGCCCTCGTCCGACAACCTCATGCCATCAGGCCGGCCGCGAAACGCCGGGGATTTCGGCCGATTCATCCGGCGGCGTCTTCTCCCGTGGCTCGCGGGCGTCGACCACAGATGCCGGGAAGTCGGCTGAAATGTTCGGATACGCTCTCGATGCTGCTCCTCGGGGGGTCCGAAAGAGCAGCACGCGTCGATACGGTGGGGCACGCCGCTGCCGAGCGCGAGTGCTCGGTGTCAAGGGACATGAGAGCGTCCCTGTAGGCGGACAGGTCATGTCCCTGCGCGCGGACAGCTGATCTCCCTGTCGGCGGTCAGCCGATCTCCCGCACCAGGTCAGGTCAACGGCATCACCCCGCGTCCGGCGGTGGCGTCCTGCAGCCGCAGTGAGGTGCCCTCGGTGATCACGACATGCGCATGGTGCAGCAATCGGTCGACGGCGGCGGTGGCTAGGGTCTCCGGCATGATCGTGTCGAAGCCGGACGGGTGGAGGTTGCTGGTCACCACCACGCTGCGCCGCTCATAGGCAGCGTCGACGAGACGGTAGAACGCCTCGGCAGCAGCCTGCCCCGACGGCAGCATGCCGATATCGTCGACGACGATCATCTCGGCGCGAGTGATGCGGGTGATGGTCTTGGTGATCGATCCGTCCACCGCAGCCCGCCCGATCGCGGCGGTCAACGATTCGAGACTGAACCAGGACACCCGCATCCCCGCGTCGATGACCGCATGCGCGAGTGCCTCGACGAAGTGGGTCTTGCCGGTTCCCGACGGCCCGCTGACCGCAAGATTCTCGGCACGCCCCACCCACTCCAACGTGGCCAGAGCGTGCTGGGTGGGTAGCGGGATCGACGAATCCGTCTCGCGCCAGGAGGAAAACGTCTTGCCCGCGGGAAGCCCTGCAGTTTTTCGGCGCATCGCCTTCGTCGCCTCATCCCGACCGCGGACCTCCTCGTCGAGAAGAACCTTGAGGACCTCGGTGGGATCCCATCGCTGCGCTTTGGCGGTGGCCAGCACCTCCGGTGCGGCGGCGCGGAGATACGGTAGCCGCATCCGTTTGAGGACGGCGATGAGATCGTCGGGTAGTGGTGGTGCAGAGGCGTTCATGACCCGACTCCGGTTCCGGCGGCACCGAATCCCGCCCAGGCCGCGGTGCCGGGTTGGACCGAATGAGCCTCGTCGGCGACGACGAGCCCGGTCTCGGCTGCGGTGGCGGTGTGATGCGCGACGATCGCCGGCAGATCACCGTCGGCGAAGCGGCCGGCCTCGGCCGCGACCGCCAACGCGGCATCGACGGCGGCGGCGCCGACAAATGCGGCCAACTCGACCGCGCCGGTCATCTTCGCCCGGATCCGGACCGTCCCGGCCGCCGACGCGGCGATCAACCAGGTGTGCGCACCGGGGCCGAGGTCGAGGAACCGGGCCTCGGCCGCGGAGCGAGCCTTCGGGACCGGCGGCTTCGGTGACCCGTCCGGATCCTGCGGATGATCGGGATAATGCGCCGGGTCGATCTGCGGGTTGCCCGGTGTCGAAAGCAGATGCCGGGCAACCTCACTCAAACCCCGTCTGTTCTCAGCCCAGTCCGGAACCCGGGGCAGGGCATCGAGATCGGCCACGACGACCAGTTCGGTGCCGGCAACGCGCACCCACACTTCGGAGCCGACCAACCCGGGCGGGGTCGAATACCGCACTGACCCGAAGCGGATCGTCTGGTCGGTGCCGACACTGCGGGTGGTGCCCAGTGCCAGGGTGTGCGGGCTGGCCGGCAGGGTGTGCAGGCGGGCGCGTTCCTCGGCCACCGCCTCGGTGGGGATGCGGGCGCTTTCGCGGTGCCGACGGCCGTTGACGGTGGCGCAGAACCGCTCGCAGGCCGCCTCGAGTTCGACGAACGACACATAGTCCGGCAGCAGATTCGCGTCAGTGGGCACCAGATCGGCCTTGGCGATCTTGACGGTTGCTTCGCTGCCGCCCTTCGATTCCGGATCGTAAGGGATGCAGGTGTGCACGGTCATGCCGTAGTGGCGGGCGGTCTCGACGATCTGCGGATGCCGCACCGGGATTCCGGCGATGTGATCGATGCTCACGGTGCGCGGATTGTCGGTCAACGCGTAGGTCGGGACTCCGCCGAAGCGACGCACCGTGGCGTCGAGACACGCGATCAACGTCGGCAACGTCTGATCCCAGACCGGGATCACCACCCGGTAGCGGGACCATGCCAACCAGGCGCAGAACAACAAGGTCGAGCGTAGAACCCCGCCCGGGCCAGGAACTTTCGGGCCGTCGCCCCAGTCGAACTGCATCCACAACCCGGGCTCGGTGATCCACGGTCGATAGGTGCGGCGATGGCCGGCCTGCCATGCTGCTTTCACATCTGCGACGGCGCGTCGGGTGGTGCGTTCGGTGCCGTCGAAACCGAGATCGACGAGGCGTTCGTGGACGATGTCGGCGCGGACCTTGCCTTTACTGCGCTCGACCCATTCTTCGATCTTGGGCATGTAGTCGTCGATGATGCGTGGCCGTCGCGACGGGCCGGTCAGCGGCATACCGGCGTCTCGGGCGGCGACGTAGCGTCGGACGGTTTTCGGATCGACCCCGGCCAGCTGCGCTGCGGAGTGCGCGTTGCCGGTGGTGTCGTAGGCCTCGAGAATTTCCATGATGTCCCTGTCAGACTTCTTCATGCGTCCCTCCGGTGGGAGTTGCTCGTAGGTGGTCGAAGACCTCGAGCAAAACCCCGGAGGGGCGTCTGTGTCAGGACCGACACACCGCCGGCCCCCGTGTCCATCGGAAGGGAGATCAGCTGTCCGTCAGCAGGGACGAACCTGTCCGCCTATAGGGAGATTGGCATGTCCGCTTGCA
>NZ_JBLWIU010000025.1:127742-196668 GCF_048381395.1 Rhodococcus shunpengi | reverse complement strand
TGAGGTTTTCTCACCAGGCGGGGGCTTGTAGGTGAAGAAGCACGAGGGCGGCAGCGGTTATCGTGCCGATCCTCCACGGACACAGACTGATTCGTTGTAAGGCCTTCCAGCGGGTCTTCAGCAGGGCATTCGCACGTTCCGCCGGAGCGCGCATCGCGGACAGAAGTGTGTTGCGGCATCGAGTGCCGGCATCGAGGTCGCGGCCCTTGGTCGGCGTGTGGACACCGATCCCGGCACCGGTGTAACCCTTGTCGGCAAGGGTGGGCATCCCGCCGGTGGCGGCCTCATAGAGGGCGCCGAGGACTCCGCCGAGTCGAGCAGCGGTGATGTCGTGAACCGAGCCGGGTTCGACGTCGGAGACCCAGACCGGGTAGCCGGTCGGGTCGGTCAGGACCTGGATGTTGCCGCCGTGTCGGCGGTGTTTGCCCGAGTACCACAAGTCGTGTCCGGCTTCGGAGCGCTCCCGGCATCGGGTCGCGGCGATCAAGGTGCCGTCGAGTCCGACGTGTTCCCACCCGGATGCACTCCCATGGGCGAGGACCTCGTGCAGGTCAGGGGCGTGGGCGGCGATCACGTCGATGCCTTCGTGTAGGTATCGGTAGGCGGTTGCCGGCGAGATTCGGGCATCGCGCGCCAGGGCGGCGACGTCGGTGCCGTCGCGGAACCAGCGGAGCACCATTACCGCCTGGACGTAGACGGTTGCGGCCCGCTGCCATGGTCGGCGGTCGACTCGGGTGCGATGCGCGGCCAGGGCACTGGCGACGAAGGCCAGGGTGCGCTCGGGCACGTCGAGCGTGGCACGATAGGAAATCACGTGGGGTCCTGCTTCGGGATTGCTTCTTGGTCGAAACGATCTCTACCAGGTAGGACCCCACGTCCTCATCTCACGCCACACCGCCCGAATGTCCCCGGCCGCCGTCAGCGAACTCCTGGTGAGAAAACCTCAATGCGTTCTGATCGAAATCGACGTCACTCGTCTTCTGTCCAGGAAAGCTCGGGTCGGGGATGAACCTCACCCGCGCATAGCTCGGATATCCGACTGGGCCGCGGCCTGCCAATCGGTACCACGGAAGTCTCTGCTCGACGAGCCAATCGGCGGCCGATGCATCGTTGCACAGTTCGAAGCTCACCCGGCGATTATCCGAAGTTCGACGAGAACACCGACTTCCTGGGTCCATGGCCCCTCCGGTGGCGGAATCAGATTGATGCAACTCCCCGAGCTCTCGATGATCGGCGACTCGGGCACCGTGCCCGTCGCGAAGCCGTTCTGCCCCTCCCGGACAGGCCCGAAGGTATGGATCCCGCCCCCGCTGCAGTGGCCGTTCGCATCCGGCCAGCTCGTATGACTGACCAGCCGGCGACCGGTCACCGCGGCGCGCACGCGGGCCTGTTCCGGCACCAGCGCCGGGAAGTCGGCCGACAACGAGCCGGTCACCTGCACGGTGCCGTGATACAGCGTGCTCGAGTGCAGAGCTGCACCCCAGCCCCAGCCCCGGCCGTGCAGCAGTAGTGAATAGGTTCCCGGATGCGTCCGTCCGGCCGGATCGACCCATTCCCGGGACAGTCGTCCGTCACCGCGCACCTCCACTCGGGCGGTGAGGTCGTTGCGCATCTCGGGAGGAATCCCCGGCTCGTGCTCGACGAAGGTCAAGGCATACTCCACATGGTCACCGACCTGCGGGAACTCCACCATGCCGTCGAGAATCAGGTCTGCCGGGATAAGCACACGCAGACTCTCCGTAGTGATCTCCTGTGTCATCGCCACCTCGTCGACGCTCCCAGAAGCCGGTCGTTCCGGCAACGCTCACCGGGCATGTCCTGGTGTCAATTCCACAGGACGCGGGGAGCGCCGTCCGCATCCGTCCCGATGAAGTTACCGGGTCGGATCCCACCGGAAGCGATGAATTCGGTCAACAAGTGAGCCATCTCCGGTGGTGCGTTGATCTCACCGCGTGTCACCGGAGGTATCACGATGCTGGCCTTGGATCCGGGAAGGTGCTCGATGCCGTAGACCGCGTTCGGCGCGAACTCGACGTGGACTTCCAGCGAGTTCGCGTCGAGCTGGTCGATGCTCGTGATCCTGTACCGGTAGAGCTTCCGGTTGTTCTCGGCCTCGCTGGCTGTGATGCCTTGTGTTTTCCACAGGGCGTCCTTCCACAATGAGAAGAGTCGGTCGAGTTCGGCGGCATCGGGAACGCTCATGATGTGGATTCTTCCGGCTGTCGGCTTCGATCAGGACGCTTCTGTTGAGGTCGACCGCGATCTTGGACGTACCCTGTCTTCAACCTCGCTGGTCCGGGGCACCTTTACAGGGCCCACCCGAGTGACATGAATCTTGGAAACTGACACGAATCCTGGAACCTCCTGTGGAGATGCAGCGAAGACTGGCCGGACACGCTGCTGCACATCGACAGATCCCGGGTGTGTCAACAGTACTCGTGCAAATGCGCGACTCGGTCGACCGCATCGCCGATCGTGCGCGGCGGCAGCGTGTCGGGCACGCTGGCAGGGTGACAGAGCCTGACCAGGTGTGGCGTCCGCAGACTCAGCTGCCGGTGTTGGTGACTGCTGTGTCGATCGAAGACGGGGAGACACCGCCCCCGGAAGTCGGTGCCGTCGCGGTGTTTCCGTTGTTGTTCGAGGAGATGCCTGCCGATCCGGCGGATCCGTCGATTGTCAGGCTTGGCGCTGTGGCCGAGCCCCTGCATTCGGGAAAGCCCGCGTTGCAGCGGCCCGGGGACGGACGACAGTGGTGGGACTGGACCGTGCTGCTGCGCGGTGTGGGGTGGACGGCCACCTGGTACACCCGCCGTCCGGTGCTCGGTCAGGTCGAGGTCACCGGCCGGCTGATCGGTGATCTGTCGTACGCCACTACCGGGCGGATCCGCGGACGGGTCAGGCGTATTCACGTCGCATCCGATCGGTACCGGCGTGAGGTCGATCAGCCGCACTCGCCGTTCCGGCCGGTGGCTGGCACCCGTCGCTATCGGCAGGTCACCACGTCCCCGCGATCGTTCGCCCATGTTGCCCGGCTCAGCGGCCCCGACCCGCTGGTCGAACGCATTCACGAGGTGGGTGTGTTGGTGGATCTCGACTTGACCGATGTGCCGCCACCGCCGCTGCGGCCGAGCGTGATCCCCGCCGCGATATCCGCGCACGACTGCGATCTGTGGATCGCCGACCGTGAACTGCCCGTGGTGGTGCATCTCGACGCCGGCCGGCGCGTGCGCGAGTACATCGTGCCCGGGCAGATCTTCGATACTCCGCCGGCTGATCGCACCCGTTCGGTGTGGGCGCACGCCGACGGCTGCTGGGTGGGCGGCTGGGACGGAATCTTCCACTGCACCCGGGGTGGCACCGTCGAGGCGATTACTGACACACCGATTCGAGACGGCGCAGCCCATGCCCAGACCCTGCTCGCCGTGGCGGTGCCGGACCGCGGCACCGCCGAGCTGATCCTCGCTCGCCCGGGACAGGACCTGGTGAGGCACCCTGCCGAGCAGTGGGGCGACCTCGAATCGATGACGACCTGCGCGGACGGGTTTGTCCTGCTGTTTCGCCGGCGTGATCCGAGCACCGGCGCGCTCGGAGCGGCGCGCCTGGTCCAGGTCGATCTGCACGGCATCGTGACCGTCGGTCCGCCGCTGGAGACCGCGGTGATGTCCTATCGGCCGTTTCTGACCGGTCTTCCACCGACGATCGTCGACGGCACCGCTGCATACCGGATACTCGACGATCTCACTCTCGCCCAGCCGAACTCATTGCCTGATCATGTCCTCGGCGGCGGACAGATCGAAGACCTGCTCTGGATCGTCGGCCATCCCCCGGACGGTTCCGGCCGTGGGCGGTGGTGGCCACTGCCGGGACCGGCCGTGTATCCCGCCGATCACCATCAATACTGGCTGTTCACCCGCCTCGATCCGGTCACCTGGGAGCCGATCTCGAGCACCCCGATCCGCAGTCCCCGCCCGGACGTCACCATCGACGGAGCCGGCACCGTGTGGGTCACTGCTGCGGGGGTGCATGCCTTGCCGCGCCAGCACATGAACCCGCCGGAGCTTCTCGATGTCGCCGAACTCCTCGACCGCTCCCGCCTCCGGTAACTGAGATGAGTGGGGCGAACCGTTGCGGGTTGCTCACCCGGCCGTAGGTTTCTTGCTGCGGATTCTCCATGGCCAGCTCGTGTCTTGAATGTCCGACAGCGCCATTGATGAGCGACGCACTGCCGGTGTCGCGCCACCAGGCACCCACGATACGGGTAAACACCACCCTCACTTGAGCGTGTGGTCGAAATGTAACGCTAGAGGCGAAAGTCCATATGTGTTTGTCGGCGGTCCCCGTTTTTTCTCCCTCCTCGGAGCGGTGGGGCCGCTCGGTCCGCGCATTCCTCCCCGATGTGTGTGGCCGGCGGGAAGTCCGGTGGTGCACACCCGGGCTTTCCGCACCGCAGTTGTCGCCAGTGTCAGGATGCGGGGATCACCGCGGCGAAAGGAGACGTGGGTGCGCACAGCGGTACGGGCCGCCACTGCCGCGGTGGTGCTCACTGCGGTCGCGGCCGTGGGGATATGGACCGTCGGTGCCGTATCCGGCCCCGATGCTGTCGGCCCCGGCGACGGTGTCGCCGAGACCGGGACGGGAGATCACGGCGCGATGCCGAGTCGAGGTGTGGTCCGCAGCTGGGACCTCGAGCACATGCAGGGTGTGATCGACGGCGATGAGGTTCCCGGTGGATGCCATGTCGACTTCGCGGCCGTTGCGGTGGACGGGTTTCCCGCTCTCACACCGGGCCACGAGGTGGAGTTCGAATGGATCCGCCCCGAGAACCCGGCAGCGGGTGTCGAATTCGAGTTCGAGTGTGTGCGGGCATGGCCGGCCGGGCAACAACCCTTCCGTCGCCCTACCGGATTCGGGGCGCGCGCATGGTCGGTCCATCCCGACGGCCGCATCGAGGAAGAGCACTTCGTAGGCGAACCCTCCGCACCCGTACCGGTCCCGCCTCGGGTGACCGGCCACAGTGTCGGCACAGTCCGGGAGTGGAACGACGAACAGGGCTGGGGAGTGATCGATTCCGACCAGACCCCGGGCGGATGCTGGGCGCATTACAGCACCATCGTCGGCGAGGGTTTTCGTACCGTAGCGGTCGGAGCCACCGTGGTCCTCGATTGGGAACAGGTCACCGATCAGGACGGCTACCACTATCGAGCCACCCGAATCGAGCAGCAGTCCGGCTGACCGCATCTCATAGCAGGGTCTTCAGGTTGTCAGGCTCGGAACGGCCCCGACAGTTCCAATGACGGCGCCTCATGTGGACGAGACCGAGCGCGAGGGCTGCCCGCGACTATCGCACTGTGCTCGGAGAACGGACGACCACAGCGTTAGTCGAGGAAGTAGGCGAGGACTTTCTCCTCGGAATCCAAGACCTCGTCCGAAGCCACCCCGAGCTCGAGTGCGAGCTCGACGGATCCGAGGAGGACAACCTCCACGTCAGGGGAGAAGGCCCGTTCGAGCACCTCCAGGTAGTCGGACATGCTCGCATCGAGCTTGTCGATGAGCTCTTGGTATTGGGCGGCGAGTTGCTCGTCCATCGCCTGCTGTTCGTCGAGGTACTGCACGATCAGCGACGCCTCCCGCTTGGAGAGGGAAGACGAGACGGCCTTGTACATGATGATGCCGACGGTATTGCCGATCACGGCACCCAGTACCGGCACCGGGATGAGAGCCTGCCCGACGAAGGAGGACAGGGCGCTGACGGCGGTATCCAGGCAGACGAGCTCCGCGTTCTCGATGAATTCCAGCTCGTCGATCTCGCCGCGACGGAGCTTGTTCGCCTGCTCGGCGACGCCGAAGGCCGCGGTGACGATCGAGCTGGCGACGGCCGCGGGGGTGGCGGTGACGTTCGTGAGCATGTAGATGCTGGCCCCTCGGACACCGCCCTTGGCGGCACCGAGATTCGCTTCGCCGGCGATGTCGGTCCAGTCCTCGACAGTGAACTCTCTGAGCTGCTTGCCCGCACGGCGTTTGTCGACCACGGCCAGCACCAAGGCGGTCCCGCTCTCAATGGCGGCGGCCGCAAACGTGGCCTTCGCGCCCTCCGCCAGGGTCGGCCGACCTTCCTGGTAGGCGGCATCGCGCAGGGACTGGTCGGTGGAGCGGAGGGAATCCGCCTCCGTCTCCAAAGTCGCCCCATAGGCGCCCTTCTGAACCTCGGAGTATTTCAGGTGGGAAGGCTCGAGCGACTCGATACCGACAGATCCCTCCTCGCCGAAGAACGCCTGGATCCGCTCCCAGTCCGTGAACGACGGGCCGTCGCCGCCACGCGTCAGGAGTGTGCCGGCTTCCTCGCGTGGCAGGGCGTGCAGCTTCTGGATCACCTCGAAGTGGTCGCGGGGGATCTGGTATTTCCCGCCGCTGGCGACGAAGTCGGGATACTTGCCGAGGTGTTCGGTGATCGCGCCGAGACCGAAGCGGCCGCCGGCCGCGACGAATTTCTGCTGGATCTCCACGCCGTTGCGCATCAGGTCCACAGGGCCGTTGTCATTAATCCACTGGTAGACAGCGTCCCCACCACGGATGTGGCTGCGAGCATTGCCGACGCCGACCTCTGCGACCTCGGCGATGAAGCCGTGCATACCCTTGAGCCCGCCACGGTTGGCGGCGACCACCTCGAGGTCGATCTTCCGGATCGCCTCACCGACGCTGGCGAGCGCGTCCTCGAGATTCCGGTCCTGCCGGTGGAGAGCGCTCAGCAGGTTGTCCAACCGGAGCTGGTTGAGATAGTTCACCCAGGCGGCGACAGCCTGCTCCTGGTTGCTCTTCCCCAGCCTGACCGCCTCACTCATTCCCGGCGCCCTGCGCGATGCGCTTGTTCAGGAGGGCCGCGCAGGCCTTCGTGTTGTTCACCAGCGCGACGAGTTGGGACTGTTGGGGCGCGGACAGCGCGAGGAAGTCGGTCCCGAAGCACCTGAGCGCTTCGCGGTAACTCTGCACGAGCAGCTCGCGAAGGGACGTGGTGCGTCGGAGCAGGTCATCGATCTGGGCGTCTATGCCCTTGATGAGCGCGGTGTTCTGCTTCACCGAGGTCAGCGCCTTGTTCTTCGCCTCGCGGTTCTCGAACTTGTTCTTGGTGAACAAAGCGATCGACGCGAGGAGGGTGGCCCCCGCGACCGTCCAGCCGATGGGGCCGGCGAGGGCGAGCAAGGCGCCACCTGCCGCAGTGCCGCCGCCGCCGGCCGCGACAACCCCTCCACCGAGCCAGGCGAGAGCAGCCTTGGTCGCAGCAGCCCCGGACAGAGTGGAGATCGCGGTGCCGGTCGACGCGGTGCCGAAGGTGGTGGCGACCCACATCGCCGCTGTCGGAGCCATGCTCGCGACCGCGGCGCCCGCGGCGAACCCGGCAGTGGCGCCGGCAGCCGACTTCCTCGCGGCGTCGAGATCCTTCTGCGCGAACTCCTCCGCCGCCAGGAACTGGGCTTTGTGAATGTCGATCTCGTCGAAGTCGGTCTCGAACGACTTCGGGGTGTTGGCGATGCTGTTCACCAGCAGCTCGACGAGCTCGATCAGGTCAGTCGAGCGTTCGCGCTGGCGTAGGAGAGAAACGCCCCTGTCGTTCATCGACGTGAACGCGCCGTTGTACTCGACTATCGCCTCCTCGTAGGGATCGGGTTTCTTCGCGCTCCGCCTCTCGGCGGTGTCCACAGCGGCATCCTCGAGATCGCTGGTCTGCTCGGTCTGCTGCTTCGAGCTACCTCGTGCGAATCTGCCGAAGCCGCGGCCCGTCTTGCCGAACCTCGGCTTGGTCATATCCATTTCGAGTGGTTCGACCATCGAGACCTCCGAACTCCGTTGTGGTGTGCCCTGGCGACACGAGAGTATCGGCAAGAACGGACAAGCTGGACACACCGACGGTTTCGAAGTAACCGACTTCGCCGTGATTCCCCAACCAGTGCCGTCCCTCCCTACGGCCGACTTCGGGCGGCGCGGGACCGGGTCAACAGCACTGACGACCGATTGCAGGGCTAGTTGTCGAGATGCAGTGAAGATCGACAGGACACGCCGCTACAGATTGACAGAGGCTCGGTGAGACGAGAGCGCCGGTCAAGGTTTCATTCCGGGAAACCGCAGCTCAGAAGCCTTATGAAGCTGCGGTCGGCCCAGTTAATCTACCCCGCTCATCTCGCTAATCTTCGCTGCATCTCGACAAACATACACCTGCATAAATCGGGCATATCCATCCAGAGCCCTTGTCACTCCAGATTTCTATGGGGTCGGGAACGTAAATTGCCGTTTACGCACCATCGACGCCAAATTGCCAGGTGAAGCCGTTTCACGCACCCGGAGAGCACCGGAATCCGCCGATCACGTCCGCAAACCAGTAGAACCAGCGTGAATACCTTCGCAAGTGCGACCCGGGTCCCGACACAATGCCCAGGTCGTGACCCGGACCTGTCTGTGGCCGCGACGATGCGCACCGAGCCCCGATCACCGGGTAGGGTCTTGCCCACGGTGACTCCGTGCCCGAGAGCGTCGCCTCTCGGATTGCCTAGTGCACGGAGATGGTCATGTCGTTCGACAACGAACACTCCCGCCCCCAGGATCTGAAGACCTCCTCGGTTGTTCCCCCACTGCGTCGTCTGTTGACAGTGGTGGTCAGTGGGTGGGTGATCGAGGACGGATCGATCGTGCCCCCGAAGGTGGGGAACACAGTGTCGGTGGCCTTGCAGTTCCACCAGTACACACCGGATCCGGCCGATCCGCGGACCTGCACGGTGCGAGCCTGGGCGCAACCGATCCAGGCGGACACAGCCCCGATCGTCGACCGCGACGGGCAGTGGTGGTGGACGATCATGCTGCGCGGCGACGGCTGGAGCGCAGTGTGCCGAACGCCGCGGCCGCTGATCGATCATGTCGAGGTCACCGGGATGTTCTTCGCCCATACCGAGCTCGGCAGCGGCACCGCCCGCGGGTTGGTGCGGCGGGTGCAGTTGATGACCGGCGAGACCACCTACGATCCACACACCCGCGGCTGGGCAGCGGTGGCGGACGAAGACATCCGCTACACCGATATCGAGGCCTCGCCGCGCTGGTTCGATCGCCCCGACCCACCGGACCCCGCGCACGCCGACCATCCTGTCGAGCGTCAGCTGGGGGTGCTGATCGAGCTGGACCTCGATGCCGCCGAACCGGCCCCGCTACGACCGCGGGTGCGTCCCGGTGTCATCAGCAGCGGCGGCCGGGTGTTGTGGGTGCTCGACCGGCAACTGCCGGTCCTGCTGCAGATCGACGACCCGGCCGGGGCCGCGGTAGTGACCGAGCATCTTCTGCCCCTCTCCATCGCCACTACGGTTTTTTCGCCGCTGCGGGGGCGGGTGGTTGCCGACGGGTCGGGCTGCTGGGTCGTCGCCGAACAGACGGTGCTGCGCTGCACGCTCGATGCGGCCGGCGCCCTCGAGGTGCACCGAATCGATGTGGGCCACCGTATGGCAGCGGCCGCGGCCTGTGGCTCGGTGCTGCTCACTGCGGGCGAGGGCGTGTTTGTGCTGCGCCCCGGCACCGAACCGCTGAGGGTGGAGTTGCCGACCGCACGATGGGTGGCGGCTACCTCGGAAGGGTTCGTGGCGGTGGTGCCGGCCGTGCCCGAGGATTGCGCGGCGCCATTCCCGCGGATCTATCGTATGGTGCGCATCGATCTCGACGGCACGGTCACCGACGGACCGCAGATGCCGTTGTCGTTTCCTGTTCGTGTCGGCTCCACCGGTGACCGGATGGCCATCTACGATCGCCGCGGTGTGGCGGTGTCGATCGGTGCGGATCTGACGAGCACGCCTGTGCCCGCTCTCCCGGGTCGGCCGCTGACGTTCGGTGGAGCCGGGGGCTATCTGTGGATGACCACCCACCGTCCCGACGGCACCGGGAAGACCGGCTGGTGGCCGTTCGACAGTTCGGACGAGGTGCCGGCCCGCGAGCACGGGCGGTTTCTGTTGGTGCTGCTCGATCCCGCCACCCACCGGGTCGTCGCGGCGGCGGCAATCGACGATCCGGAGCCGGCAGTGACGATCGACGAGCAGAAAGACGAGCAGAAAAAGGTGTGGGTCGCCACCAAGAAAGGCGTGTACCTGCTCGATCCGGTCGGCACACTCGTCGAACTCGACGTTGCTGCACGGCTATGCACCGAATAGCTCGAGGCCTTTCGAGCGAGCGGAGCACGTCGTGGGGTTATCTACGATGTCGCTGGGATCGTGGGCCCTTGTCGATGCGGCGTTGCCGGTCGACGGGTTCGTCGGGGTGAAGCATGCGGTGAAGATCGGCGATGGTGTCGTCGTTGAGGTCGCCGTGGATCACCCCGGCTGCCCAGTCCCAGTCGGGAGTCGACCAGACGTAGAACAGTGCGCCCCACGACGGTTCCCACCCCTCGGCGCTGCGGGGCCGACGCGAGAGCATCGTCAGATCGTTTCCCGCGTCGAACGCCCCCGTCTGCGGGTCATGGAACGGTACCCGGTCGGGGGTGAAATCCATCGGCACCCGCGTGCGGAGCGGCACCTCGGTGACGGCGGTGGTGAACCAGTGTTGTTGGTCGCGTTCGAGAGCGAACTGGCGTTCGCGGTACATCTGCTGTTCCTGCTCGGCGGTGAGTACCGGCCCGTCCCACCCGAACAGGGCGTCGTCGACCGGTTCGCCGACGACGAGGTCGACGAACTGCTCGCCCAACCCCGCCTGCTCGATATGTTCGCCCAGCATCTGCCCGGTCTCGATGTCCACCCAGATCTGCATCGGATACGGCTTGTGCGGCGGCGGTGCCAACTCCACCGTCCAGCAGCGTCGGCCCGCGAACTCGACCTCCTCGACCGGACCGGTCGGCTGGGCGAAGTCGTCACCGGACCATTCGGCCGCGCTGCGCCGCCGCAACAGGAACTGACTGGTGCCCAGATACTGCACCTGACCGACCGGACCGACCCGCGGCCGTTGCGGATCCCGGGTGAAATCCCACGCGGCCACACCGTCGGTAACAAAGACCGGGGTGCCGTCCTCGCGTTCGACGCGCAGGCGTGCGCCGTGACGCCAGATACGGTGGCCATTACCGGCCATCACCCGAAGCTTGCGCCCGATGGAGACGAATTGCTCGGTGTGCCCGTCCGGGTGCACCGCGCGGATCGTTCCCCGCACAGGCAGATCAGGACCGGTGGTCAGTGCCCGCAGTACCTCGATCCACGCCGTCATCATTCGACACTAAGCGACATCCGCGCCGCCTCCAGAGGCAGACACGCGGTGTCAGAGGTGATCGCCTGGGACCTAGCTGCCGAGAGCTTCGTCAGAGGGGCAGCCCTACGTCCAGGTCCACCAGGACGCCGGCCTCGCGGGTCCACGGACCGTCCCGGGGCGGGATCATCGGGCTGTGCCATCCCCGTGGATCAGCAGGAACAGGGGTGGCAGGTACCAACCCGAGCCGAAGGCCGGTGTGCCCGTCCGGTACGGGTCCGAGCGTGTCGGTCCATCCCTGGGTGTGTCGGCCGTCGGCATCGGGAACGCTCACGCGGGTGATCAACCGGCATCGGGCCACCGTGCCGGTGACCTGTGCCTCGGCCGGAAGCACTCCCGGCCAGTCGGCCTCGAACCACCCGGCACACTGTGCTGTGCCCTCGTAGAGACGGCTCGACACGAAGTACGCGCACCAGCGGTCACCGTGCAGCAGCATCGAGTAGGAACCGGCACGGATCCGGCCGTCGGGGTCGACCCGGTCCGCCGAACACCGGCCGTCGTTCAACGGCTCGACCCGTGCCACGACCTCGTTCGACATCTCCGGATGGATCCACGGCCGTGCTTCGTGGAACTGCAGCGTGTAGTCGACGCGGTCCCCGATGCGAGGGATGCCGACTATCCCGTCCATGATCAAGTCCTCGGGAACAACGATCCGCAGCGTCGTCATTACCCCATCATGCCTACGCTGCACATCCGGACCGGCTCGGTACGGTGATGCAATGAAGGACGCGAAAGCGCAGGCCCGGCCCACAGCTCGTAGTGCAGGAGTGAGAACTGTCGCGGTCGAGGTGTGTCTGCTCCTCGCAACGATCCTGTCCCTGAGCGTGCTGCTCGGCATGTACTACGGGTGGCCGGCGGTCGGGGGCGCTCTGGATTACGATCACCAGATTTTCATCGCGATACCCGCGCTTCTGCTACTCGGTGTAGCCGGTCTGGTGTGGGCTTTTCGTGTGTGGTCCTCCCTTCGAGGTACCCGATCCTGGTCCTGGTGGACTGCTGCGGCGCCGGTGGTCGTCCTGGGCGCCCTGCTTGTCGTGGTGTTGTTTCCCCGCCCGGGGTTCGACGAAGCCCGGCCCCAACTCGAGGCGATCGCGCGTGAGATCCTTACCGAACCCGACGGCGTCAGAAGTGGTGTGGAGGTCGGTGGACTCGACATCTCGCGTGTCGAACAACTCGGTGGGGCCGTCTACTTCATCGAGTCCGACGATTCGTTCGGAACCACTCACGGGTGGATCTACTCACCGGAGGGCTACCTGGACGGCCAGCGGCATGTCGGGTCGATCGAGCATCTCGGAGGTCCCTGGTACGAGTTCGAGCGCAGCTCATAGGTCCGGATCGATCACCAGCACCCTTTCCGGAACTGCCGAGCGCCTTCCACAGTCGGCTTCGATGTCGACGAACCATGTGCCGGCCCCGGCAGGCGTGTGCGAGTCCGGTTCATTCGCGCCATACCGCCGTGAACTCGTACCACGGGCCGTCGAGGTGAGTCGACTCGATCCGATCGATTCCCGAACGGTCCGGCGGAGGTCCGGCCGGTGAGTAGATCCAGCCGCCGGAGGTGGTCAGGAAGCTCTGGTCGGCGTCGTAGAAGTACACCGCACCGTTGTTGCGTCGTTCGATCCGGGACATCGTGTAGGGCCCGACCGGTATATCGAACACGGCCGGATCCGGGGAGGACAAGGCCGTCCGGGCGGCGAGGTCGAAGTCGCTGCGTGAGGACTCGAACGACGGTGACGGAATCACCGCAGCGGCTACGGTCGCGGCGACCACGACGATCGGAGCGGCCGCGATCCACCACGACCACCGCCGGTCCCGCCCGATCACGTATGCGGACTTGATCGCCCACACCAGGCCGACGATGACCAACAACACCCCGAAGACCAGGACGACCATCGAATTGGTGAAGGCATCGACGGTGTGCCCGTGGGCCGGCCACCAATCCAGTAGGGCGAACACGATTCCGGTGCACAACAGCACCGACGCCCCTGCCACGATCAGCCCCGGTGGGCGTGCCGGGCGGCCGATCGGATCACGCAACACCAACGGCTGCCGCGGCGCCGGTGACGTGTCATCGCCGTTCATGAGTCGAGCTTTGCACGTCAGCGCACCGAGTCATGTCATCTGGACGCGACCCGATTGGGTGATCCGCGTTCGGGAATATGCCTCGAACACGGCCCGCTGCATCTCTTCCGCCAGAGCGAATCCCGGCCGTAGACGGGCGCCCGGCACGACCGCGGTGTGGCAGGGTCGGATACGTGAGTGAGCACAGCGCCTCGAATCCTGCTGACCGGCAGCAGGTGGATCGGCATGTCGACCCGAACTCGCAGTCGCTGGTGTGGCGGGTCGATGACGTGCTCGACGACACCACCGGCGGCGACTGGATCGCTGAGGCGCTGCCGCGCTTCGAGTACACCGTCGGATCGCTGGTGCCCCCGATCTACACGCTGTATTCACGGGTGCTGCATCCTGCCGCCCGGATCGACCCCGACAGCGGGGAGCAGGTTCGGGTGCGCTGGGCCGAGGTCGCCGCCCATACCGGCGGGGTGATCCACCAGACCGTCGAATGGGGTTCGCTGCTGCAGGCCGGTATCCACAATGGGGTCGGGGACGGCCGCGACCTCGTGTGGGACCAGGAACCCGACGAAGGTGATATGCCGGAAGAGCAGTTCGCGGCCCTTGCCGAGGTTCTCGTCGAGCACACCAGCACCCCGGACGAGTGCTGGTTCGGGTTCTGGGAAGGCGGCGCCGGCCAGGCCCTGCATCTTCCCTTTCCCGGACCGCGGGTCCGCCTCCCGCACCGGGACAACTTTCTGGTGCACGGCACGGTGCGTGATGCGGTGCGCACTCTCGGAGGGTGTGGTCCGAACCTGTGGTGGCCGCAGGACCGGGCATGGTTCGTCGCCACCGACATCGACCTGATGTCGACCTACATCGGCTCGTCCACCGACTGCGCCCGGGCCTTGGCCGCGCACCCCGATCTGGAGGTCATCGACACCAGCAAGCTCCGGAAGGTCACCTGGGACAGCGACGAGATCAACCCGCTCCCGCCGCGCCCGTACGGGCAGTAACCCGCGACGGTCACCTGCGCTTGGGCGAACCCGCTTCCCACATGTGAGGCGACGATCGTCACTCGCCCTCGACCGGGTGCACGCGCACCGCCACAACGCGAAGCCCTCTACCAGACTGCTCGTTTTCTGCCACTCGAAGGCGACTTGTTGGCCAGGGGTGAGTTTTCTGAAGCCTTCGACCTCGACCTCGCTGAAGTGCGCCCAGCAACCCCCGGGGGTCTGTTCGCAGTCGATGACGCCCCACCCGTCCTCACTGTTCCAGAATCGGACGACGCCTCGGGAAGTCATCTCCCGATGATGCAGTACATGGTTGTCGGAGGAGATACTGACGACATGGGAGAGGACGAGGCGATCGCGACGACGCGCGTACGCCAGGGTGTGCCGGTGGCCTATCGCGGCCCCGACACCGACCGCGACATCCTCAACCCCGAGACGGGGCCTCCGATGCTGTTCCACGGCCATCCGGGCCGGATCACCAGTCCTGCGATCCAGCACATCCTGGTGGACTGGGTCGGTCTCGAGAATGAGCCTGCAAGCTTTGCCGTCGGCTACTGCCCCCACACCATCGACGGCGGGCGGGCCGGCCCTGTCGTGCCCGCTCTAGCGGAGATCTCGGAAGACGAGTACTTCCTGCGCAAACAGCGGATCGACAAAGGCGAACGTCCCATCCCGTAGGCGCTGAGCCGCTACAACCCGCGGTGCACCTCTCGACCACTTCGAGACACCCGGGGGGTGGGTCACCTGCCCTGACCTGTGGCGCCGAAGTCGGGTTCGCCCGCCACTACCTGCCGTTGTTCCACGGCGAACTGGTCTTCGTACTCACCCATCATTGGCGCAGCCTCGCCGAGAGCCCTGAAGAGGCAGGCCTTCACGCTGCGCCGGGTGTGACGAGGCTCAGGGAAGTGCGCCAGATCCAATTTCAGCGAGCGCCGTCAGGTGCTGCGGACAGGAGCTCCGACCAACTCATGCCGTCACCGATGCCCGAGGGGTCGGTGCCGGGCGGGAACTCTTGCAGATAGAACGTCGCTCCGTCTTCGATCTCGCCCGCATGGAAAGCAGGCGACTCGAAGGTTCGGGCATAAGGCGCCGAGCTACTGACGGTAATTGTGTAGTGGCGTTGATTCGCGGGAACCGCGTCGAAGTGCGCTACGTAGGTACACACTCCCGTACCGTCGGCGTTGCGTTCGACGGTGTCGACTTCCAGCACAGAACGTGCCGAGGCGGCCGCGCTCTCGCCGTGTATCAACACCGTGTCGTTCGGTGCGATCGGGACGGCGGCGATGATGCACTGTCCGGTCTGTGGGTCGGTTTGCTCCGCATTTCCGACGACCGTGACCGTAGCGGGAAAGGTCTCCGGCTCCTCGGTGTTCGATGGTGAGCCGACGCCGTAAGGAGGTCATCAAAGCTCCTCTCGCTGCTCCAGCCGTTGCCGGCCGCACCATTTACGCTGAAAGCGGTCAAGCGGCAGGTCAACGCACTGTGATGCTGAGCATGAGGGGAGTTGAGATGTCTGTCGTACCGCGAAGGGTCATCCGCCAACAACTCATGCGGACTGCGGTCCTGGACAAGATCGAGCGTGAGCATCTGCCGGTGGACACCGACCAGGTTCGCCGGAGCTTGGACAGGATCCGTGAGCAGGTCTGCGGGAAGTCCCTGCTCGAGCACGTCGAGCGGTGGGACCACCTGCTGCGAACCGGTGATCTCGACCTGATCCGGCACGGGGCGCTCTCCGATGACGAGGTGGGACGTGAGATACGGAATCTGTCACCGCTGACCGTGTTGATGGCCGAGTCCGAGCGTCTCGAGGTGCTCGATGACCTGCGACATCGTGCTGCGTGAACCGCGAACAATTCGCCCGCGCGATCAGGACCGCGTGTGCATACCTCGAAGAGCCGTACATAGTGGTCTTCGGCTCGCAGTCCATCCTGGCCAGTTACGACGGTTCCGTGCTGCCCGCCGAGGCATCGGTGTCCCGTGAGGTGGGCATATAACCGCGTAGCGCCTTCACAGCCGGACCGATCTTCAGAACAAGCTCAGTGTCCTGGACGTCTTCGTCAAGAGGATTCCGCATTCCACGATCTGCACGGGGTCTGTGCCGAAGACATCCACAAGGACCACGGTGGTGCTGCCCCACGGCTGGGAGAACCGACTCGTGCATTTCACCGCCGACGTCGATGATCTCGTCGAGCGCCGTGCCTGGAAGGGATGCCATGGCGGGGTGGTCAGCCGGGCGATCGCCTCTTAGCGCGCCAGATCGCCGCGGCGGAAGCGCGGCAACCCTGGTCCGTCTGTGGGAAAGATCAACGCTGTGGTCAGGACACGGCCGGGAGCGCTCATACAACATGCGGGCCGCGGAGTCCTCCACGAGCTCCGA
This sequence comes from Rhodococcus shunpengi, assembly GCF_048381395.1. Lineage (NCBI taxonomy): Bacteria > Bacillati > Actinomycetota > Actinomycetes > Mycobacteriales > Nocardiaceae > Rhodococcus > Rhodococcus shunpengi. The sequence goes on along the minus strand of NZ_JBLWIU010000025.1, from coordinate 179,973 downwards.
CCCGACCGTCCATAAACCACCATGTCCTACCATCGTTCGACGGCCACCCGCTCCGGTGGCCGATCCACTCCCGGCACGAACAGGAATGCGCATGAGCGACCAGCCCACCCACGATCCGGAACTGCTGCGCGACCCCCGGGCGGTGACGACCCTCAACGACCGCGGATTCGGCACGGCGCTCGGTCTCGAGTTCACCGAGGTCGCACCCGATCTCGTGCGAGCCCGCTGGACGGTCACCCCGGCGCAGCATCAGCCCTACGGCATCGTGCACGGCGGCGTCTACTGCGCGGTCATCGAAACCGTCGCCAGCATCGCCGGGGCCACCTGGCTGGGGGACAAGGGCAACGTCGTCGGGGTCAACAACAACACCGACTTCCTCCGCGCGACCCGCGAAGGGGTCCTCACCGCGACCGGCACCCCGGTGCACCGCGGCCGCACCCAGCAGCTGTGGCGGGTGGAGATCGTCGACGAACAGGACCGCCTCGTCGCGCAGGGACAGGTGCGCCTGGCGAACATCACCGACGCGGACCGCATCGGGCACTGACCCTGCAGCCGGGCGGCTCCGGCCGGGACACCACACCCGGCCGGAGCACCGACGGTCAGCCCGCGGCCTGCGTCCCGCCGCGGCCCTGCCCGGCCGGCGCCTGTGCGGAACGGTCCCCGTCCTTCGCCGAGGCCGCGCCGTTCGCCGAGTCGCCGCCGGGTTCGTCCGCGCGCATGTGCTCGAGCGCGATCCGCGCGAACACCTGCTGCTCGGTCGCCGCCATCTCGTTGCGGCCGGTGGAGAAGAACGCCTGCGCCCACGACAGCAGCGTCGACAGCTTCGACGAGAACCCCACCAGATACAGCAGGTGGATGAACAACCACGCCACCCAGCCGAGGAACCCGCTGATCTCGAGTTTGCCGACCTTCGCGACCGCACTGAACCGCGAGATCGTCGCCATGCTGCCCTTGTCGAAATACTTGAACGGTTCCCGATGGCCCGGGTCGGCGCCGTCGAGGGAGGCGATGATCTGCCGGGCCGCGTACTTGCCGCCCTGCATCGCCACCTGCGCCAGACCGGGCAGCTTGTTCAGCGACATCATGTCGCCGATGACGAACACGTTCGGATGCCCCGGCAACGTCAGATCCGGCAGCACCTCCACCCGGCCCGCCCGATCGACCTGCGCCCCGGACTGTTCGGCGAGCTGCTTGCCGAGCGGACTGGCCGACACGCCCGCCGACCACACCTTGCACTGCGACTCGATGCGCCGCTGCGAACCGTCCTTCTCCTTGACGACGAGACCGTCGGCGTCGACGTCGGTGACCATCGCACCGAGCTGGATCTCCACCCCGAGCCGTTCGAGGGTGTTGCGGGCCTTGCGGCTGAGTTTGCCGCCGTAGACCGGCAGCACGTCGGAGGCGCCGTCGAGCAGCACCACCCGCGCCTCGGTCGGATCGATGTTGCGGAAGGTGCCCTTGAGGGTGCGGCGCGACAGCTCGGCGATCTGCCCGGCCAGTTCCACCCCGGTCGGGCCGGCGCCGACCACCACGAAGGTCAGCAGCCGGGCGCGTTCCTCGTGATCGTGGGACAGTTCGGCCTGCTCGAACGCCCCGAGGATCCGGCCGCGCAGCTCGAGGGCGTCGTCGATGGTCTTCATGCCCGGCGCGTACTCGGCGAACTGGTCGTTGCCGAAATAGGACTGGCCGGCGCCCGCGGCGACGATGAGACTGTCGAATTCGGTGGTGGTGTAGCGCTCGAGGAACCGGGAGGTCACCGTCCGATTCTCCAGGTCGATCTTCTCGACGTCCCCGAGCAGCACCTGCGCGTTCTTCTGTTTGCGCAGCACCATGCGGGTCGCCGGGGCGATGTCGCCGACCGACAGGATGCCCGTGGCCACCTGGTACAGCAACGGCTGGAACAAGTGATGGGTGGTGCGCGCCACGACCGTGACGTCCACATCGGCACGAGCCAGGGCCTGGGTCCCGAACAGCCCACCGAAACCGGATCCGATCACGACCACTCGATGACGGCGGGGTTCGGTCTGCTCGACACTCATGGATGCTCCTTCACGTTGCCGGATGGATCGTTCTCCAGTCTTGCAGTTACCACGTTTGCCCACAGCCCAACCGGCGAGCCGCCCCTCCGTCCTAGACCGGCCTGTCGCCGTCCGCCTCGCGGCCCGGCCCGAGCAGCCCGTACACCGGGTTGTGCCGCGCCGCGTGCCGCACCGCGTCGTTCGTCGCCGAGGTGTACACCTGCACCGTCTGCAACGAACGGTGTCCGAGCAGCTGCTGCAACTCGACCATCGTCGCGCCGCTGTCGGCCAGGCTCGTGGCGAAGGTGTGCCGCAGGGCGTGGGCGAGCGCCCCGCGTTTGCGTTCCGATTCGATCCCGGCGCGCCGGTAGATACGGCGCACCCGGTACTGGAGGGTGCCGCGGGTGATGCGCTTGCCGTCCGCGCCGACGAACAGCGGGTCGGTCGGGTCGTGCCGCTCCCACACGGGCAACTCGTCGCAGTCGCGGGCGCGGCGCCGCGCGGCAGGGAAGCGGGCGTAGCGTTCCTCGAGATAGGCGGCGACGATCGCCGTCCAGCTGTCCTCGAGGGGGATCTCCCGTTCGATCGCGCCCTTGCCGAGCACCCGCAGCACCGGGGCCTCGCGGCCGCCGAGGATGCTGCCCACATCGAGCCGGATCAACTCGTCCGAGCGGATCCCGGTGAGCAGCAGCGTCGCGATGAGCGCCAGATCGCGTTGCGGCCAGTCCCGCGCCGACTCCGCCGGGCGTTGTGCCTCCACGGTGATGGTGTCGACGAGTTGATTGATCGCTGTGGGGGAGAACGCCTTCGGGGTGTGTTGCGGCTTTTTCGGCTGCGCGATCGAGGCCATCGGGTTGCCTTCCGACACCCCTTCGGAGACGAGGAAGTTGCAGAAGTTGTTCCACACCGACCAGGCGCGGCGCACCGACGCCGGTTGCCGTTCGGCGGCGAACGCCGCGAACGCCGACCGCAACCCGCGCACCGTCACATCCCCGAGTGTCAACGCGTCCTCCGGCACCGCGCAGGTCGCGGCGAGATGCGCGCGCACCGCGTGCAGGTCGAGCCGGTAGGCCTTGATGGTGTGCGGGGACCGTTTCGCGGTCTGCAAGGTCTCGAGATACGACCCGATCCAGTCCGACAATCCCGGCTCGGTCGCGCTGCCCGCCACGATGCCCCTCCCGTGAAGATCCGCTCGTACAGATGTGCGAGTCCAGTGTGACAGCAGGGGCCGACGGGACAGCAGAGACCACATCCGGATTTGGGGAGACCGATGCCGGGTACGCGGTGGACAACCGACCGTTCGTGGAGAGGAGCCCCATGCCCGCAGGCGATGTCGAAACGTTCCGCCAGGACGGATCCTGGCACAACCGCATCGAGGGCTCGAGCGACCTGCTCGGCACCTACGCCACCCGCGAGGAGGCCGTCGCCGCCGGCCGCGACGAGGCGCGCCGCCGCAAGGTCGAACACCTCGTCCACAACCTCGACGGGACGATCGGCGAACGCAACACCTACGGTCACGACCCGCGCGACATCCCGGGCTGATCGACCCCGAACCGACCGTCGCCGGGTCGATCGATACCGAGGGGGGTCAGCCGCGGCGGCGTTTGGCGCGCGCGGCGAACTCGTCGAGCACCCGCACCACGTCCTTGGCCTGCCAGATGCGATTGCGGCGCCCCTCGGTGATCTGCGTCAGGATCCCCGCATCCACCAACCGGTCGATGGCGATCTGCGCGTTGGCGCCGGTCACCGACAAGGCCGCCGCGGCCGAGCGGTTGTCGATCACCGGCTGGCGTAGCAGCACGTCCACGAGCCGGTGCACCGCCGAATCGCGCCGCGCCGTCACCCGGGACCGCCACAGCTCGCGCACCGCCTCGAGATCGGCGACGAGGGTGCGGCCGTTGGCGACCGCCGCGAACGACGCATCGACGATCGAGTGCACGATCGGCCCGAGATCCCCGGCGCGGTAGGCGCCGAGCGCATCGAAGTACTGCCCGGTGTTGTGCAGCAGGCCTGCGGAGACCGGCACGGCGACACTGCGGGTGAGTTGCCCGCCGCGCAGCATCGCCTGGATCAGCGCGCGGCCCACCCGGCCGTTGCCGTCCGGGAACGGGTGGATGGTCTCGAACTGCGCGTGCGCGACCGCGATCTGCGCGACCACCGGCAGATCCACCCGGTTGGCGAAGACCACCAGGTCGTCGATCAGCTCGGGCACCCGCTCGTGGTGCGGGGGCACGAACTGCGCGGTGTGCGGGCCCAGACTGCCCCCGCCGATCCACACCTGCTGGGTGCGCCACCGGCCGGCGATCGCCGGATCGTCGTGCTCGAGCAGCGCGTGGTGCATCCGCAGGATCGCGGCGGCGTCGATCGCGTCGGACAGCTCGAGCGCCGCGCGCATCGCCCGCACGTTGCCGACGATCAGGCGGGCGTTGCGGGAGGCGTGTTCGCCGAGTTCGGCGAGCGCGATCTGCCGCGCCCCGCTGGAGAGGTTCTCGATCTCCGAGCTCGACGCGCTCTCGGTGCGCAGCAGGATGGAGGCGAACGGGGCGGTGATGTGCCCGACCTCGACGTCGAAACGGGTCAGTTCCGTCGCGGCTTCCTCGGTGAGGGCCTGCAGTTCGCCGTCGAGCGGGACCGGACGGTGGGCGATGAGTGGGGGGACCGCGGCGCGGTAGGGGCCGGTGGTCAGGCGCTTCTCGCGCCGCGAGCCGTAGGCATCGCTGCTCACCCACGGGTGCTGTTCGTAGGTGACCGCGGGCCAGCCGGACTCGACGTCAACCGATGCCATCCCCGGACCATACCATCGGATAATCGATGATCCGATGGTATGACTCGGGTGAGGGTTCGGTTCGCGCCGGTGTACACCGCCGGAACCGGGGGGTTGGGGCCTCGGGTGGTTCGGACGTATGGTGCAAGGCCATGGCACTACCGACCTTCGACATCGACACGCCCATGGCCTATCACGTTGCGCAGCACAACATCCTGCAGAGACTCGACGCCGGCGACGACGCCGGGACCGTGCGGGAGGAATGGCGGCAGGCCATCGAGCGCATCATCGACAACCACCTCGCCGGCCACGACGCGCTGAACTTCGTGACCGCTCCCGCGCTCGGCCCGGTCGACTAGACCCAGCGCACCCCGAGAACGGGACGCCGCCGTCGACGAGTACGGCGTCCCGTCCACCCTCTACGGTCGGCGTCGCGGCGGGATCCCGTGCGCCGAGAACCGGCGCGCCTCCGCGGCGGCGACCGCCCACTCCGGGTCTCCGGGTAGCGCACCCATCGGATCCCGTTCCGCGCACGGCACACTCGCATCGGCGGGCAGCACCGCGCGCTGCAACGCCGGTACGATCCCCAACGGCCGATGGGTGGCCGGGACCAGGCGGCCGACCCACCGACGATCGCGGGCCGTCATGTCGTGCCGCAGGCTCTCCATCAACGCCGCCACGGTTCCCGACGGCACCTCCGTCAACCACGAGCCGAGCCGGCCGATCACCGCGCCCGGCAATCCGGCGACGGTGACCTGAGCGCGCGGCATGCCGGTGATCTGCCCGTAGCGGCGGAGCAACTCGGGATAGCGCAGCGACTGTCCGCAGCCCACATCGAACGAGTCCGTGGGAGTGTCCGCGACGGCCGCCCCGAGCACCGCGGCGACCAGGTCGACGACCGCGATCGGCTCGACCCGCGACTCCATCCAATCGGGCACCACGGTGACGGGCAGACGCCCACCGAGCTGGCCGAGCACCTCGAAGCTCGTCGACCCCGAGCCGAGCACCATCCCGGCCCGCAGCGTGATCACCGTGCGGCGCGATCGGGACAGTTCCCGCTCGACCTCCCAGCGCGAGAGCAGATGCTCGGACAGCTCGTCCGGCGCACACTCGGGGACAAAGCCGGAGACGTAGACGACGCGCGTCACCTGCGAGGCATCGACCGCGCGCCGCACGGTGCGGGCCGCCGCCAGGTCGAGGTCGCGGAAGTGCGCCGAGCGCATCCCGTGCACGAGATAGACCACGACGTCGACATCGTCGAGCGCCGGTGGGAGAGTGTGCGCGTCGGTGACGTCCACCCGCGCGGTCTCGACCCGGTCGTGCCACCAGAAGCGTCGCAAGGCCTTCGGGTTCCGGGCGGCGGCGCGCACGGTGCAGCCGGTAGCGAGGAAGGTGGGGACGACCCGGCTGCCGACATAGCCGGAGGCGCCGATCACGAGAACTCTCATGCGCTGCCCCGTCCCTTGTCGCCTTCGGGAGGGATGCACGCGCGGGACCGTCGCGAAACATCAGGAGTGGTTCCCATCACCAGAAATAGTGTTACCGTTGGTCACAAATACAGTGGCCGGTATCGAAGGAGGCCTCCCATGTCGATGCTGCGCGGCAGCCCACTGCGACATCGGATCCTGTTCGTCCTCGCCGTCCCCCTCGGCGCCGGACTGCTGTCCGCACTCGGACACCTCGTCCAGCGCCGCCACGGCCGGCCCACCTCCGTCTCCGAATCCCTCTTCGCCATCGCCAGCAGCCTGCGGCGCCGCACGCTGTTCACCCGACCCCCCGGCGACCACCCACCGGCCCCCGAGACGCCAGGACAACCATGACCACCCACACCGTCACCAACGGGCCCGTCCGACTCCACGTCGCCGAGGAAGGCAACCCGCACGGCCCGACCCTCGTCCTCGTCCACGGCTGGCCCGACACCCACGCCCTGTGGGACCGCGTCGCGCCCCTGCTCGCCGACGACTTCCGCATCCTGCGCTACGACAACCGCGGCGCCGGCGCCTCCACCGTCCCTCCCGAGGTGGCGCACTACCGGCTCGATCACCTCGCCGCCGACCTGCACGCCGTCATCGACGCCCTCGCCCCGAACGAACCGGTCCACCTGCTCGGCCACGACTGGGGCGCGGTGCTGTGCTGGGAAGCGGTGTGCGAACCCGACGCCGGCGATCGCATCGCCTCCTACACCTCGATCTCCGGCCCCAATCTCGACCATCTCGGCCTGTGGATGCGCCGTCGTCTGCGTCGGATGCGCCCACTCGGCCCCGCCGAACAGGCTCTCGCCTCCGCCTACACCCTCGCCTTCCAGATCCCCGGTCTGCCGAATCCGGTGCTGCGCGGCAGGCTCGCCCGCCACTGGCCGGCCTTCGTCGGCTTCTTCGACCGCACCGACCCTGCTGCGATCGCACCGGTCGCCCCGACCCTCGCCGACGACATGGTGCACGGACTGTCCCTGTACCGGGCGAACATCCGTGCGCGGCTCGCCCGACCCCGCGAGCGGCGCACGGACGTCCCGGTCCAGCTGATCCAGAACCTGCGCGACCGTGCGGTACGCCCCGTGAGCTACGAGGACACCTCCCGCTGGGTCACCGACCTGCGCATCCACCCGCTCGACGCCGGGCACTGGTCGCCGCGTTCCCATCCCCGCGACGTCGCCGACGCCACCGCCCGGTTCGTGCAGCAGATCGAAGCGGCGCGCACCTGACCGCCGGCTCGACGAGTCGTGACCTCAACCGGACCACTCCGCGCGCGGCACCGACTCCACCGGCGGATCGTCGTGCACCGGTAGCCGACGCGGACCCGGACCCTGCTGCCCGAGCACATCCCCGGGATTCGCGAGCGGACACGACGCCAAACTCAGACACCCGCAGCCGATGCACTCGGTGAAACTGTCCCGCAACGCGGTGAGATCCTCGATGCGGCGGGTCAGCCGGTCGTGCCACGCCCGCGACAACCGCGCCCAGTCCTCCGTCGTCGGCACACGACTGTCCGGCAACGAATCGAACGCCTCCTTGATCTCGTCCAGCGACACCCCGACGCCCTGCGCGACCTTGATGAACGCGACCTTGCGCAGCGTGTCGCGACGATAACGCCGCTGATTGCCCGAGGTGCGGCGACTGGTGATCAGACCACGCGACTCGTAGTAGTGCAGCGCCGAGACCGCCACCCCGGAACGGTCCGCCAACTGGCCGGGTGTCAGCCATATCGCAGGGTTCATCGGCCCCCTCCTCGCCCCGCAGACATCGTGATCGGGTTGTGCTGCACAGTACCGGCCATCGGAGGCACCGAGCACCCGGATCGCGTGAGCAGCCGGGGTCAGAACGACGGCGGCCCGAACTCGGCAGCGACCTCCGGCGCATCCATCCGCAACATGTCGTACGCGGTGTGTGCCAGCGTCCGCACCGACTTCGGATACGGCCGCTCGAACCGCTCGCAGACCCGGGCGGTCGCCAACGCCGCCTCGAACCGCCACTTACGCGAGCCGCTCACGAACGTCCGGGCCTGGAACAGATAACTCGATGCGGGGATCGTCACGCCGACCACCGTAGAACCTCCGACCCGCACAACGGGGGAGCGGCACCCCGCGCGCCACGCCGATCCCGCCCGTCCCGACCACATTCCTAAGGGAGTGTTAGGAACCGCCACAGACCCTTCCGCAACCGCTGTGACCCGAACCACTGTGGGGAGCGCACAGATCCACGCAGCGAAAGGAGTCCCGGGTGAGCACCACCTCGACGGGCGAACGCCGAGTCATCGGCAACGTGTTGAAAGGCTCGGTCGGCAACCTGATCGAGTGGTACGACTGGTACGTCTACGCCGCGTTCAGCGTGTACTTCGCGAAAGAATTCTTCCCCGAAGGCGACCCCACCGCCCAACTGCTGTCCACCGCAGCGATCTTCGCCGTGGGATTCCTCATGCGACCGATCGGCGGCTGGATCATGGGCCGCTACGCCGACCGGCACGGACGGCGCTCGGCGCTGACCCTGTCGGTCACCGTCATGGCCGTCGGCTCCCTCATCGTCGCCGTCACCCCCGCCTACGCGACCATCGGACTCGCCGCACCTCTTCTTCTCGTCCTCGCCCGCATGATGCAGGGACTGTCCGTCGGTGGTGAATACGCCACCAGCGCCACCTATCTCGCCGAAGTCGCCTCACCCGGACGCCGCGGGTTCTACTCGAGCTTCCAGTACGTCACCCTCGTCGCCGGCCAGCTCATCGCCCTCGGCGTCCAGATCGTCCTGCAGCTCACCCTCTCCGCCGAGGCCATGCAGGCGTGGGGCTGGCGCATCCCGTTCGTCATCGGCGCCGTCGCCGCCGTCGCCGTGATGTGGCTGCGCCGCACCATGGACGAATCCGAAGCGTTCACCGAGGAAGTCGCGGCCAAGAGCGCCGCCGACCTCCCGGAGGGCAAGCCCGAGCAGGGCGGCATCCGGATGCTGCTGCAGTACCCCCGCGAATGCCTGCTGGTGTGCGCGCTGACCCTCGGCGGCTGCGTGGCGTTCTACACCTACACCACCTACATGCAGAAATACATGATCAACACCTCCGGCATCTCCAAGGACACCGTCGCCTGGATCAACTTCGCTGCCCTGCTGGTGTTCATCGTCCTGCAGCCCATCGGTGGTGCCCTGTCGGACCGCATCGGCCGGCGCAAACTGCTCATCTTCTTCGGGGTCGGCGGCACCGTGCTCACCATCCCGCTGATGACCGTGCTCGGCAACACCACGAACCCGCTGATCGCGTTCGGGTTGATGATGCTCGGCCTGACCGTCGTCACCGGCTACACCTCGGTCAACGCCATCGTGAAGACCGAACTGTTCCCCACCAAGGTCCGCGCGCTCGGCGTCGGCCTGCCCTACGCGCTGACCCTCGCGATCTTCGGCGGTACCGTCGAAACCGTCGCGCTCGCCCTCAAGCGCGCCGGCCACGAATCGCTATTCTTCTACTACGTGACCGGCTGCATCGCCATCTCGCTCGTCGTGTACTTCTTCATGCGGGAGACCTCCGACGGCTCACCCCTGGACCGCACGAGCACCCACACCGACACCCCCGACGAGCACGCCGACCTGGCCACCTCACGACACTGACCGAAAGGCAACCACGTGCAGATCGCGGTGGTCGAGGACGACGACGGAGTCGGCGACGCCCTCGTCGAAGCCCTCACCTCCCACGGCCACCGGCCGATCCGCATGCGGCGCGGCGCCGACCTGCTCCTCGGCCACCGAGACCTCGACGTCGTCATCCTCGACCTCGGCCTGCCCGACGCCGACGGCCTGCAGGTGCTCCGGCAACTGCGGGCCGTCAGCGACGTCCCCGTCGTGATCCTCACCGCGCGCGGCGACGAACGCTCGGTGGTGCGCGGCCTGCGCGGCGGTGCCGACGACTACCTCGTCAAACCGGCCCGCCTGGCCGAACTGCTCGCCCGCGTGGACGTCGTCACCCAACGGCGCCGCGCGCTGTCCGAGGCCTCCCGCATCGTCCGGGCCGGCGACGTGGTCGTCGACCTCGACGCCCGCGAAGTCGAGGTGGGCGGCGAACCGGTCACCCTCACCCCGAAGGAATTCGACCTGCTCGCCGTCCTCGTCGCCCGACCCGGCGCCGCGGTCAGCCGCCAACAACTCATGGACGCCGTGTGGGGCGACGCCTACGTGGCGATCTCCCGGTCGCTCGACGTGCACATGACCGGGCTGCGCGCGAAACTCGCCCGCCCCGGACTCATCTCCACCATCCGCGGCTACGGCTACCGGTGGGGCAGCTGACATGCGCCGGCGAGTCCTGGCGGTGCTGCTCGTCTTCGCGACCGTCGCCGTCGTCGCCTTCGCCGTACCGCTCGCCCTCGCCACCAGCGCCGGCCGCACCGCCGTCCTGGGAGCGAACCGGGAAGCCGACGCCCACCACTTCGCCACCCTCGCCGTCCAGATGCGCGCCCCCGGCAGCACCGCCCTGCTCGACGAGGAGGTGACCCGCTACCACCGGCTCTACGACGAAGGCGTGCTGATCGTCGACGCGCGCGGCGCACCCCGCGCGAGTGCGGACCTGACCCCGACCGACCCCGGTGTGCCGGAGGCGATCACCGCCGGTCTGCGCAACCAGAAACAGGGCATAGGCGGTCCGCTGACCCCGTGGTCCCCGCAGCGGGTCCTGCTCGCCGTGCCGGTGGGCACCGGCGCCCAGGTCGAAGGAGCCGTCGTCGTCGACGTGTCCACCGACGCCGCCCGCCACGACATCCGCACCTCGTGGCTGCTCATCGTCACCGGGGCGGCAGCGGCCCTTGCGCTCGTCACGATCCTCGCGATCGCCCTGTCGCGGTGGACGGTCCGCCCGCTCACCGCGCTCACCGCGCGGGTCGCGGCGCTCACCGACAGCGTCCCGGCGCTGTATCCACGCTCACGGACCGGCGACGCCACCGTCTCGGTCCGGTATCACGGTCCACCGGAGGCACGGGAACTCACACAGGCCTTCGACACCATGTCCGAGGCCGTCCGCACGTCCACCCGCGCCCAGAAGCAACTCATCGCCGACACCGCGCACCAACTCCGGAACCCGCTCGCCGCCCTGCACATCCGGCTCGACTCCCTCGAACCGCACGTCGCCGCCGCCGGCGCGGAGACCTACCGGCGGACGGCCGTCGAAGTCGACCGGCTCGGCGGCATCCTCGACGGTCTGCTCGCCCTCGCCACCGCAGAATCACCCATCGACACCACGGACACCGAAGGGCACGACGGGTGCGATGTCGGTGTCGTCGTCGCCGACCGTGTGGACGCCTGGTCCGATGCCCTGGCCGAGACCGGCATGACCGTCACCGTGGACGAACCATCCGAACAGCGCCTGCACGCCTGCTTCTCCGCCGACCACCTCGCCCAGGTGCTCGACGTGCTGCTCAGCAACGCGAGCAAGTACGCCCGCGCGGCCACCGGGGTCCGCATCACCACCCGACACCACGGCGGGATGATCCGGATCCGCGTCGAGGACGACGGCGCTGGAGTCGCACCTGACGAGCTCGGCGCCCTCACCTCCCGGTTCTTCCGCGGGTCCGGAGCCGACGGGCCCGGCACCGGCCTCGGGCTGTCCATCGCAGTCGCGCTCGTCGAGAGCGGCGGCGGCACCCTCGACCTCGCCGCAGCCGTTCCGCACGGACTCGCCGTCACCCTGACACTGCCCGCCGACTCCCGCGCGGAGGCATCATGATCACCCGCCGTGATCTCCTGCGGTCCGTCGCGTTGCTGGCGGTGGGCGGAGCCGTCGCCGGCTGCACGCGCACCGGTGAGCGTGAGGAACTGATCCTGGCGGCAGGGGAGGAGGGCGGGTTCTTCTGGGGGTTCGCGGAACTCACCGCCGCCGCCGCCGACCGGGCGGGTCTTCCCATCGCGGTCGTGCCGGAACGCACCCCGGGATCGGTCACCAATCTCGCCGCGCTGACGGCAGGGGACGCGGAGCTGGCGCTGACCCTCACCGACGTCGCGGTGCGTGCCCACGACGAGGGCGCGCAGTTCACGGCGATCGGGCGGGTCTACGAGAATTACATGCAGTTGGCCGTGCGCGCAGACTCGCCGATCCGTGAGATCGCCCAGCTTCGGGGCGCACGGATCAGCCTCGGCGCTCCCGGATCGGGTGCCGAATTCACCGGCGAACGCATCCTCGACGTCGCCGGGCTCGCCGAGCCGGGAACCGTCACCCGCGTGCACCTGTCGATGGCCGACGCCGGTCGCGCGCTGGTGGACGGCGAGATCGACGCCGTCCTGTGGGCGGGCGGTGTTCCCACCCCGTCGTTCGCGAACGTGGGTGTGCCGCTGCGGCTGATCGATCTGTCCGTGCTCCTCGAACCGCTGCGGGCGCGATTCGGTCCGCGTTACGAACCGGTCCTCATCCAGCCCGGCACGTACGGGCAGCCGGACGCCGTCGCCACCATCGGCTTGGGCAATCTGCTGCTCGCCGGCGCCTCGGTGTCGGACGAGGCCGCCGCTGCGCTGGTCGATCTGCTCGTCGACCACGCCTCCGAACTCGTGCCGGCCCAGGCCACCGGCAGCCAGTTCCTCGACCGGCAATCGCTGATCGTCACCGCCGATGTCCCGCTGCATCCGGGAGCGGTGGCCGCGTACCGGCGCCATCACGGCTGACGAGACGGGCGGGCAGGGGAGAAGGACCCCGAATTGTGCCGTCCCAAGGGCAGATAGTCGGGTGGAAGGCATCCGCTGGTGTCGTGGGGATGCGGTGCGGAGATCGGGCTCGCCCTCGAGGTTCGAGGAGATCGGGACCGGATCGGCTGTGCAGGGGACATGCGCGGGGCACAATGGAACCGTTCACTTCTGTGTACGTGAAATTTGTTGATTACCAACATGATTCATGGATAACGGTGATTATCCATCAAATGTGGAAGAGGCGAGAAGGGGTGATCGGTGGTCGCGGCACCCCGGGGGACGGGATGATCTCACACCACCAGCATGCGCATCGTCCGCGCGATCCAGTGCGCACAACATGCACGCGACGACGACACGGTGCTGTCGCAACGCCGCATCGGCGAACCGTGAGTCGTTGCAGTGTGCGCGTCGCTGCAGCATGGCACCGATGCATGAGCAGCCGAACGCGCGTCGAGCGGATCGGCGGCTCGATCCGGTACGGGCGCCGGCGGGTTACGGCGGCGGGGTTCGGTCCGGAGGCGAGCCGGCCTCGGGTCGGAGGCCGGGTGACAGGTGGGACCCATCGCATCGATCCGGGTCGAACCAGGGAGCTCCGAATGTCTCGAACGCCCTTGCCGCACCTAGCCGGAGGAGGTCCGATTTCACTCTAGTTAACATAATGTAGATTATCGGCAATTCGATACACACCGCGACCTGGGGTTCCGCGCTGATAATCCGAGGTTCCGACGGGCGTCCGGATTCTTGTCTCTGCGGCGTCGTTGCGTGCACTGCCTCGCATTGTGCGACATGTCGTCTATCGCGAGTTGTTCCCTTGCATCCCGCGGCATGCGAACAATCCCGCACCGACTCGCTCCCGGCATCCGAACTGCCATGCATCTGCCGTGGCCGGCCCGCGCCGACCCGATCCACGGCCTGTGGTCCGCCCGAGGCTGCCGCCTCGCGCCCGTCTGCCGCTTCGGGCGCCCGAGGTGACCTTCCGGGCCTGCCGCCCTCGTCCCCTGCTCGTCCGCTCAACCGCCGTCAAAACGTCACAGTGACGTTTCCATATGGGCTCCGCGGTCCTGCGGTGAACGTGAATCTGCGCCGATTCCATCGGCGCGGTAGTGACGACGCGATCCGGGAGGTCGACGGTGACGCAATTACGGCTCCTGCGCTTCTGGGTGGTCTTCGTGATCACCATCGTCCCGTTCGATCCCCGGGGTATCGCGGTCGTCCTGACTCTTCTGCGGGTCGCGTTCCGTCGGGTCGATGGCGTGGACTCCCCTTCTCCCCTCCGGGCGACCGGCCCTAAAACGTCACTGTGACGTATTGATTGCGGTGCACGGGAACTCGGTTCACCGGTGTCACGACGGTCGCCGCAACCGCCGCAACTGTGCGGACAGATAGTCCCGGGCACGACGATGGCCACCGACCCGGACGAGTTCGTCGGCGAGTTCCTCGAGCAGTCGCGTCAGCAGCTTCTCGTCGGGCGTCCAGCCGTCGCGCTGCCGGCACCGGTCGAGCCATTCGACCGGCGCGACGTGTCCGCGGTCGGCGTTGCAACGTCGGCACGCGGCGACCTCGTTGGCGGTGATGCTCGGCCCGCCCTTCAGCCGCGGCACCAGATGATCGGTGGTCGGGGTGATCAACCGCCCGAACTCCCGTCCGCACCACAGGCACCGCCCCTCCTGACGGTCGAGTGCGAGCGAGAGTCGGGTGACGCGGTCCATCCTCCGATCGTGGCCCATCGGCGCCGCCGGGGTCGCCGATGGGTCCGATCCGGTGTGCCGACGAGTGACTCAGGGGCGTGCTTCGAGGACGAGATTGAAGGGAGTTTCGGTGGCGCGCCGGAAGGTGCCGAAGCCGGCTTCGGCGGCGACGTCCGCGAGCCGCCGCTCCCCGGCCTGCGCGCCGAGCCCGAGTGCGACCGGCTGGTCGAGCGACGACGGGGTGCACAACACCGTCGACGCGGCGTAGTACATCCGGCCGACCGGATTGAGGTTCTCGGACAGGCTGTCGCGGGCGAACGGTTCGACGAGCATCACCGTGCCGTCGTCGGCGAGCGCGCCGCGCGCGTACCGCAGTGCGCCGACGGGATCGCCCATGTCGTGCAGGCAGTCGAAATAGCAGATCAGGTCGTAGTCGGATCCGGGGAAATCCACGGCCGAAGCGACCTCGAAGGTGGCGTTGTCGACACCCTCCTCCGCGGCCAGTTCGCGGGCTCGTGCGATGGACCCGTCGTGGTAGTCGAAGCCGCGGATGGTGGACTGCGGGAATGCTTGCGCGAGCAGGGTTGTGGAGACGCCGTGGCCGCAGCCGATGTCGGCGACGGTGGCGCCGGCACGCAGTTTGTCGACGACCCCGTCGAGGGTGGGCAGCCACACGTCGACGAGGTTGGCGCGGTAGCCGGGGCGGAAGAACTGTTCGGTGCCGACGAACAGTTCGGGATCGTGTTCGTGCCAGCCGAAACCCTCTCCGTTGCGGATGCGTTCGGTGATGCGCAGCCGGTCCTTGTAGACCGAACTGATCAGGTGGAGGCCGCCGGCGAGGTAGACCGGGCTGTCCTCGCGGGCGAGTGCCATGGCGTGTTCCGGGGACAGTGTGAAGGTGTCGTTGTCCGGCTCGTAGGTCAGATATCCGCTTGCTACCTGTGCGGAGAGCCATTCGCGTAGATAGCGTTCGCGGAGGCCGGTGCGGGCCGCGAGTTGTTCGCTGGTGGTCGGGCCGGATTCGTCGAGGGCTCGCCACAGGCCCAGATCGACACCGATCAGGACCAGGGCGCCGTTCATGGCCGCGCCCATGTCGACGACGAGTTGTCCGAGGGTCTGTTCGAGTCGTGCTTGGTCGGGTTCTTGTATCTCCGTGGTCATCACGCACCTCCTGGCGATGGGAGTACTCGCTCACGGTAGGTCGCGTGGCCGGTTCCTCGGCGTCGGCTCGGGTTCGATCGGGTGTCGATCCGGGTGGTGGTGCGGACCGGGAGGTCACGAACCGGTGTTGAGGGAATTGTTCGGGGGTGCACGTCGTGTTGCAGACAGCTACGCTTGTAGCAGACTGCAACATCAGGAGGCCGTCATGACGTCGTCCACCGACAAGGTCACCCGCTTCGACGCCGAACTCGTCGACAGCGCCATCGCCGAGGGCGGCCGCCAGAATCGCACCGGACGCCAGCAACTCGAATACTGGGCCCGCATCGGCCGCGCGATGACCGCCCACGAGACCGCCTCCCTGCACCGGGTGCACGAGGCGCTGGCCGGGACGCGGGAGCTGAGCGAACTCACCGCCGCCGAGGGCCGCTTGTTCGACGCGGAGATCGATGCGCGCCTGGCGGACGGGCTGGCCCGCACCGACTACGTCGAGATCCTCGCTGCGCGTGGGGTCACCACGGTGGTGCTCGACGACGAGGGCCGGTTGGTCGAGCAGCGTCCCGACGGTAGTCGCCGGGTGCTCGACGACGCATGAGGCGTCTGGATCTGATCGTCGGTCCCAACGGGTCCGGCAAGTCGACGTTCGTCGAGTTGTCCCTCGCTCCCCTGCTGCCGCGCAGTGTGTTCGTCAACGCGGATGTGATCGCGCGGCAGCGGTGGCCCGATCGTGCCGAGGAGATGTCCTATGAGGCGGCGCAACTCGCCGCGGCGGCGCGGGACCGGCTGTTGCGGCAGGGCCGGTCGTTCATCGCGGAGACGGTGTTCTCGCATCCGTCGAAGCTGGAGTTGATCGACCGCGCGCACGAGGCGGGGTTCACGGTGGTGCTGCACGTGATGCTGGTGCCCGAGACGATGTCGGTGCTGCGTGTGCAGCACCGGGTGGCCTCCGGTGGGCATGCGGTGCCCGAGGACAAGATCCGGGCGCGCTATCGACGGTTGTGGCCGCTGGTAGCCGAGGCGATCGGCCGCGCCGATCAGGCGTCGGTGTACGACACGGCGTCCGGGACCCCGGCGGTGGTGGCGCGGTTCGCGGGTGGGGTGCCGGTGGGTGCGGTGCGCTGGCCGGGGTGGGCGCCGGGGGCGCTCACCGGGCTCGGCTGAGACCGAGCCCGGTGAACTCGGGACGACGAGGTCAGTTCGCCGCGCTCGCGGTGAACGGCAGCACCAGCCGCGAGGGGTGCGCGGCGTCCCGGTAGATCTTGTGGGTCACCGGGCGGCCGACGGGCAGGTGGAAGGCGTCCGGCGGCAGCAGTGCGTTGTGTTCGTCGGCGAGCGGTTCGTTGTTCGACAGTTCCACGACGAGCTTGTGGCCCGGCATGAAGGTGTTGGCGAACGGATACAGCCGCAGCACGTATTCCTCGATGGTGCCGGGTTCGACGGGCACGGCGCGGGTGTGTGGGTGGTAGGGGTCGCCCTCGGTGGTGCGTTCGTCGAGCTCGCGGTGGGAGGCCTTGAGGTAGCCGGTGGTGATCAGCTGCCGTTTGCCGTTCGGGGCGTAGTCCCACATGCGGAGGATGAAGTTGGTGTCGGGTTGGTCGATTTCGGCGAAGATGTGGGCGGCGCCGGTGCCGATCATCTCGGTGGGTTCGGCGAACACCGGGGTTTCCCAGCGCAGGATCTCGACCTTGTCGGTGACCGTGAGCGGGGCCTGGTAGAAGCCGTCCGGGGCGGCGTACTGCGCGCCCATCGGTTCGGGTTCGGTGGACAGCTTGCCGCGCGGCCGCAGATACAGCGCCCGGTGCTCGACGTCCTTCGGCGGCCACTGGTCGGCGGTGACGCGCCGGCGGGAGCCTTCGACGAAGACGTTCACGGCGGGTTCGTCCATGATGCCGTTGTCGATGCCCTTGATCCAGTAGTCGTACCAGCGGAACATCGTGTCGTGCTCTTCGATGAAGGGCCGCGACTGCATGGGCGGGTAGGGGCCGATGTCGAGCTTCTTCGGCCCTTGCAGGGCGTGGAACAGTTCGATGGTGCCGTCCATCGTCCAGCCGCGGCCCTGGTCGATCTGCAGGTAGACGGGGATGTCGATGTTCCGGGCGAGATTGATCGGGTTGCGTTCCTCGTACCACTCGCCGTCGAGTTCGTTGGTGATGATGTCGAACCACGCTTCGTGGTGCTTCGGGTAGTTGAGCACGTGCACGAGATTCGGCCAGGCCGCGACATCCGGGTCGGCGAGGCGCTGGGCGACCCGCGCCCGGATCTCGTCGGGGGTGTAGGTCTCGAGCATGCGGGACTTGACCCGGTCGGTGAACGCCCAGCCGGAGTCACCGCCGCGGCCCTCGCGGGCGGCGCGGGGCATGAACCACATGATGCCGCCGTGGTAGGTGGTCTCGTAGAAGTCGTAGTGGCCGCCGGAGACGAAGATGGCCTTCAGGTGCGGGGGTCGTTCGGCGGCGGCGAGGACCTGCATGGACCCGAAATAGGAGATGCCGATCATGCCGACGTTGCCGTCGCACCACGGCTGCGCGGCGACCCATTCGATGAAGTCGTAGGCGTCCTGCCCGAGGGAGACCCCGCCGGCGTTGTAGTTGCCGATGTGCTCGCCGTCGGAGTCGCCGGAGCCGCGGATGTCGCCGATGACGTGGACGTAGTCCTCGGCGACGACGCGGGCGATGTCGCCGGCCTCGATGCAGCCGTCCCACATGGGGCTGGGGCGGCGCTGCGGCGGGGTGGTCAGGGCGAGGGCTTGCAGTTCCTTGCCGTAGGGGCTCAGTGCGACGAGGGCGGGGCGGGGCTTGTCGTCGACGCCGTGGTAGGCGTCGGCGGCCAACTCGACGCCGTCGCGCATGGGGACCCGCAGGTGCTTGCGGATGTGGATGGTCTGTCCGCCTGCGTCGAACGTTTCGAACTCGGCCATGAGAACCTACGACTCCTCTTCGTGATCAGTGCTGGTGCGAGAACTGGGTGCGGTAGCCGTGCAGTGTGGTGAAGAACGGGGACGGCTCGAGGGTGGGATCGCCGGTGTAACCGAGGTCGTCGGCGACCGGGGCGAACGGCGAGTACGCCGAGTCGGTGTCGAGCAGTCCGTGGCACAGGCAGCGGTGCGCGGCGCCGCGCACTCCCCCTTCGATGTCGACGCTCTCCCGAAGGGCTTCGGCGGCCTGGTCGCGGTCGAGTTCGACGCCGTAGGGGGTGCCGTCGGCGCGGCGGTAGGGATGCCCGAGATAGAGCTTCTCGGGGCGGATCGTCTCGCGCAGGTAGGCGAGGCTGTCGCGGTAGGCGTCGGGGTCGGTGTAGCCGGGGAAGCCGTTGGCGGCGCCGTGCACCTGGACGGCGTCGCCGACGAACACGCTGTTCCGGCCTTCGACGACGTAGGCGACCGATCCCGGGGTGTGCCCGGGGATCGAGTGCACGGAGATCTCGACTCCCCCGCCGAGGGAGAGGGTTTCGCCGCCGCGCACGAGCATGGTCGGTTCCATCTCCCCGGAGATGACGGCCTCGGTGGCGGCGGTGACCTTCGCGGCCCCGTCGGGGTCGTTCAGGTACCGGCCGCGGCCGGTGAGGTAGTCGTCGACGTGGGCCTGCCGCGAGCGCAGCAGCGGGGCGTCGGCCTCGTGGATGACGACCTGGGCTCGGCGGCCGGTGGCCTCCCACAGGGCGTGGGCGCCGCCGATGTGGTCGATGTGCCCGTGGGTGAGCAGGATCCACCGCACGTCCTCGAGTCGCCGGCCGAGCTTGTCGAGGGCGGGGGCCATGCCCTCAACCGGGGACGACGCGATGCCGGTGTCGACGATCGCGGGCTGTTCGGCGTCGATGAAGAAGGTGTAGAGCCCGAAGCGTCCCCATGGGGAGACGATCGGGTGGATCGGTGCCTCACTCATGCGCGGTGCCCTGCAGGAAGGTGGCGGTCTCGTCGAAGACCTGCGCGTATTCGGGGATCCACGAGAAGTTCTGTACGAAGCCGTGGTTGGCGCCGGCGTAGCGGCGCAGTGTCACCGGCACCCCGGCTTCCTCGAGCCGCCGGGCATAGAGTTCGCCTTCGTCGCGCATCGGGTCGAACTCGGCGGTGACGACCAGCGCCGCCGGCAGCCCCGACAGGTTCTGGCGCTTGATCGGTGAGACGCGCGGGTCGGCGGGGTCGGCTCCGCTGTCGAGGTAGAAGGCGTTGAACGGCTTCAGCCCGGCGGTTTCGAGGCCGTAGCCGACGGCGTTCTCCCGCATCGACGGGTAGCGGTCTTCGTCGAAGTCGAGGTCGAGGGACGGGTAGTACAGCACCTGGTGGGTGATGCGGTCGAACCCGTCGTCGTGGGCGAGGCCGGTGACGGCGGCGACGAAGTTGGCGCCGGAGCTGTCCCCCGCGACCGCGAGAATCTTTCCGTCCCAACCGAGTTCGTCGCCATGCTCGGCGGCCCAGCGCACGACGCCGTAGCAGTCGTCGAGACCGGCGGGGAACTGCGCTTCGGGGGCGCGGCGGTAGCCGACGGACACGACCGTGCAGCCGGTGGCCTTCGCCAGGTGCCGGGCGACGTGGTCGTGGGTGTCGAGGCTACCGAGGAAGAACGCGCCGCCGTGGAAGTAGACGACCAGGCCACAGGTGTCGGCGTCGGTCGGGGTGTAGATCCGCACCGGCACCTCCCCTGCCGGGGTCGCCGCGATCGCGTCGCGGACCTCGTGCAGGGACAGTCGCTCCTCGAGGGGCGGAACCTGCGCCTGCTCCCCGGCGCGCATCGCGGCCGGATCGAGCGGTCCGGGCGGCGGGGCGGGCAGGTCGGCGAGGATCCGGGCGATCTCGGGGTGCAACGGCATGGCCGGTCGTCTCCTTCGGGCGATGAACGGGTGGGGTGGGGATCTACTGGGCGGGCTGCTGCGCGGCGGGCTTCTGGCCCGGGAAGACGTCCTGGACCTCGTCCTCGGTCCAGCCCTGGCGGGAGATGCGCTGCAGTTCGTCGGTGACCGGCTTGCGCTGCGCCTGGAAAGCGGCGAGCGCCGCGGCGACGGTGTCGGTGTCGCGCAGGCAGTCGGCGAGCACCCCGGCGTCGAGGATCGCCGAGTTCGCGCCCTGGCCCTGGTGGTGCAGCATCGAGTGGGCGGCGTCGCCGATGAGCACCACCGAGTTGCTGTGCCAGCGCTCGATCGGGTCGATGTCGTAGACACCGCGGATGTTGACGATGTCCATGTCGAGGCCGGCGGTGATGTCGACGATGCGCTGATCGAACCCGGCGACGGTGGCGAGCATGTCGTCCTTGCTCACCTGCGGCGCCCAGTCGGGGTCCGGGCACAGGGCGGTGATGTCGAAGGACACCTGGCCGCGGTGGCGCAGCGGCAGCAGGTACACCTTGGTGCCCTTGCCGATGTACATGCGCAGGTTGTCGTCGGTGACCATGCCGTGCGCGTCGGTGATGTCGATGACGGCGCGGTAGGCACGTTCGCCGGAGAATACCGGTTCGGCGTCGGAGAACAGCTGCTCACGGACCACGGACTTGATGCCGTCGGCGCCGATGACCAGATCGGCGTCGACGCGGGTTCCGTTGGTGAAGGTCAGGGTGCTGCGGTCGCCGTGGTCCTCGATGCGCTCGAGCCGGTGGCCGAGTTTGACCATGCCGTCGGGCAGGGAGGCGATGAGGGTGTCGATGAAGTCGCCGCGGTGGATCAGGTGGGTGTGTTTCTGGTCGCCGTGCGCCGGCCAGGTGTCCTTCATGATCGGCTCGCCCGTGGCGGTGAGGATCTCGAAGTAGTCGCTCGGGGAGCTGACCTTCGCGATGTCGTCGAAGATGCCCCACTCGCGGAAGCGGGCCATGCTCGACGGGCGCAGGCCGATGCCGGCGCCGACCTCGCGGATCTCGGGGGCCTGTTCGTAAACGGTGACGTTCGCGCCGAGCAACGACAGGGCCCGGGCGGCGGCCGCACCGGCATAGCCCGCGCCGACGACGGCGATGGTGAGGTTGGTCGGATCCGAGGTCTGCATGTGAGTGTCTCTTTCGGAGGGCGCGGGGGTGCGCCGGGAGATTCGGGTCAGGGTTGCGCGATGGTGAGGAAGTCGGCGGGGTTCTCGACGAACAGCTTGGTGATGGTGGCCTCGTCGAGTCCGGCCTCGCGCAGGTCCGGGATGAGGTCCTCGAACAGGTAGTTCACGGTGTGTCCCTTGACGCCCGGCCAGCCGAGTGGGCTGCAGTTGGCGTCGACGCCGGCCAGGGCCTGATCGAGGTGGCCGGCGTTCAGGAAGCGCAGGAAGTGGGCGAGGCGCTCTTTGCGGGGGCGGGCCCAGAACGGCGGGTCCTCGAGTTCGGTTTCGTAGCCGAAGGTGTCGAAGCCGACCCGGCCGCCCTGCTGCGCGATCCAGGTGTCGCGGGTCTTGTCGGCGTTGACGCCGTCGTCGGCGTGCCCGAACAGCACCCGGTGCAGCGGCAGGCCCTCCTCGGTGAAGATGGCGATGGCGTTCTCGGCGTCGATCGCGAGGTGGGTGAGGATCGGTACGCCGGTGGCGAGTGCGGCGCGGGCGGCGGCGCGGTAGATGCGCTTGTCGAGTTCGGTCATCTTCCCGCCGCGGGAGACCCCGACCTTGATGACGCCGGCGCGGCTGCCGGTGTCGCCGATGCCGACGGTGATCTCGTGCACGAACTGGCGCATCAGGTAGTCGACGGAGGCGCGTTCGAAGAACGGCAGGGCGGTGTCGCCGCCGACGAAACCGGTGCAGGCGACGATGTGCACACCGGTCTTCGCCGAGAGGGACTTGTAGTAGTCGATGTCGCGGCCGTTGCAGATGCCGGTGACGTCGACGAAGGTGCCGCCGCCGTACTCGTGGAACTTGCGCAGCTTCGGGACGGTCTCCTCGTAGCGGACCTCGGGGCTCTTCCACCAGCGGGTGTCCAGCTCGGAGCCGGGCATGCCGTATCCGATGTGCTCGTGGACGGCGACGATGCCCAGTTCCTCGGGCGCGATCGGGCCCAGGACGGTGTTGACTCTCGACACAGCAATTCCCCTTCGGGACGAAGACTTCTCGGTGATGGGTGGTCGGCGGCGGCTCAGCGCGCGGCCAGCAGGTCCTGCGGGTTGGCGAGGAGGATCTGCTGCACGACGTCGTCGGTGAGACCGGCGGCGGTCAGCTGCGGCACGAAACCGGTGAGCACCGTCTCGTAGGGCAGATCGTTCGCCGGATGCCCCTTGGCGACGCCGGTAGCGCTCGACGACAGCAGGATCCGGTGTCCGAGACCGGCGTCGACGAGATCGCGGACCAGGGCCACGCGCTCGGCGTCGGAGATGTGGGTCTCGTCGTCGGTCCCGACGTGGTCGAGTGCGAGGTAGGCGCCGCGACGGGCAATCTTCTCCGGCGCGCCGGCGGCGACGGCGTCGCGGCGGTCCAGGCCGGCGACGACGAGGCGGTCGGCGGGCAGTTCCTCGCCGAGCGCGACATCGAGGTCGGCGAGGGCGTCGGCGCCGTAGCGCAGGATCGCCGCGACCCCGGTGTCGCGGGCGGCGCGGGCGGCGCCGCGGAACAGGCTCTCCTCGGTGGCGGTCATGCCGTCGGGATTCGCGGCGGTGGCGACCAGGCCGGCGGGGCTGCGGCGTTCGACGCGCGGCACGACCATGCCCTCGGTGATCTCCTTCGTGAACAGGTCGGCGAACTTGTCCGCGGGCCACGGGGTGGGCGGGTTGGTCTGCGGGGTCAGGAAGTAGCCGCCGAGCAGGGTCTCCGGGCCCAGGCCGGTGGAGGCGACGATGTGCACCCCCGCCGCGCGGGAGAGGTTCTCGTACATCGGCACGTCGCGGCCGTGGAACATGCCGGTGGCGTCGACGACGGTGCCGCCGCCGGCGGCGCGGAAGGCGCGGAGTTTGGCGAGCAGCGTCGCGAAGATCTCGGCGCGGTCGAAGTCGATGTCGTAGGCGTGCTCGGCGCCGGGCAGCACCGACAGCAGGGCCTCGTGGACCGCGACGACACCGAGGTCGTCGGCGGGGACGGGGCCGAGGACGGTGTGGACGGTGCGGGGCGCGGCGCCTGTCATCGGCACTTTCCTTTCGTCGACGTCGCCGGGAACGCGACGTGGTGACAGTCACAGTACGGATTCGGATTACAGACTGTCAAGTGAAATTGCTGAACGATGTGTGACTGTACTCGCCGGTAACTGCTGCGTCGAGGATAGGATTTCCGCCATGTCGCTCCGTGCCGCCCAGAAGCAGATGACCTACGAGCTGTTCCTCACCAAGGCGCTCGACCTGTTCGGCACCAAGGGCTACGCCGCGACCACCATCGACGACATCGCCACCGCCGCCGGTTCCACGAGAACCACCTTTTACCTGCACTTCTCGTCGAAGGCCGACGTGATGAGCGCGCTGCTGACGAAGGTCGACTCGATCCTCACCGCCGCCGACGACCCGTCGCTGACCGAGGTCGTCGCCTCCGGCTCACGCACCCTGATCCGGCAGTGGCTCGACCGCAAACTCACCCAGTGGGACGAGATGAAGCCGTACATGACCGCCTCCTACCAGGCGGCCCACGAACCGGACGTCGCGGCGACGACCGAGCAATGGTTCGAAGGCGCGGTCACCGATATGACCGCCGGTCTCGACCGGGCCGATCGACTCGACCCGGAGCGCCGCCGCATCCGCTGCGTGCTGGCCTTCGGGCAGCTCGAACACATGTCGCGCCGCTACTTCTCGGTCGGCTGGCGCACCCCGCGCGAGATCTGCCTCGACGAACTCACCGACTCGTGGTGCCACCTGCTCGACGCGCAGAACGACTGAACGGCGGGCGCGGTCACTCGCCGAGGTTCGCGCCGCTGGTGGCCTCGACGAGGATCGCCCGCAACCAGGAGATGAACGCGGTGTCGGCCAGGCGCGGATTCCACACCATGTCGATCCCCAACGGCGGCACCGGCAACGGGAACTCCTCGATCCGTAGCGGCAACTGACGGCGCATCTGTGCCGCGACCCGCCAGGTGTGGATCGCGACCCCACCGGCACGCGCCACCAACTGCGGCACCATCAAGAAATCCGAGACCAGACCGCCGATCCGATAGGGCACCCCGGCCGCATCCAGCGCCGCATAGGGGGTGATGCGGTGCCGCGCGTCGTAGGCGGTGTGCGGCACCGATTCGAGCAACTCCAGCGCCCCGGCGTCGGGAGCGGTGTCGGGGTGGGCGACGACCACCCACCGGTTCTCGTAGAGCCGCTCGCGCGGATAGGGCGCGGCGAACGCCTCCGATACGAGCACCACGTCCACCCCGTCGTCGGTGAAGTCCGCCGGCTGCGGCTCGACGAAGGTGCGGAGGCGCACCGACGCGTGCGGGGCCCGCTCGCCGATCGCGCGCATCAGCTCCGCCCCGACCACGAAGGCGGTGCTGGTGGTCATCGCCAGGGTGATGGTGCGCGTGTCGCGGGCCGGGTCGAAACCGGGGAAGTTCACCACCCGCGCGGTCTGCCGCAGCACCTCCCGCAGCGGCGCGATCAGCTCGACGGCGCGCGGGGTGAGCATCAGCCCGCTCCCCTGCCGCACCACCAACTCGTCATCGAGCAACCGGCGCATCCGGCCCAGCGCATGACTCATCGCCGGTTGCGTCATCCCGACCCGCGCGGCGGCGCGGGTCACCGAACGTTCCTCGAGCACCGCCAGCAGCGGCACCAGCAGGTTGAGGTTCACCGCGGCCAGCCGCGCGAGGTCGGGATCGGCCGGAGGCTCCGAAGGGCGGGTCACCCCCACGAACCTACCGAGCCGCCTTCGCGGGGGTCGGCAGTTCCCCGGTGGCCGCGGCGCGCCGCAGCCGCGGGATGGGGATGCGGTGGTTGATCGCCACCGCCACCCCCGCGCCGTCCGGATGCCGCCAGTGCAGCAACGCCGCGTCGCGCGGATCCTCTCCGGTCAGGACGGTGGGCTCCCCGTCGACGGGCAGGTGGCCGACCGCCTTGAGATGCAGTCCGAACTGCTCGGTCCAGAAATACGGATCGGCATTGAACTCGGGTGCGGCGTCGCCGAGCAGCACGGCCGTTGCGGCGATGCGGGCCTGTTCGATCGCGCTGTTCCACAACGGGATCCGCCGCACCACTCCACGGATCGGTACATGCGCGACGTCGCCGGCGGCGACGATGCCCGGCGCGACCCGTCCACGCGAGTCGGCGACCAACCTGCCGTCGGTGAGCACCCCGGACTCGCGCAGCCACTCGACGTTCGGGATGTCGCCGATCGCGGCGACGACCAGCTCCGCGGTGACGCGGCTGCCGTCGTCGAGGGTGATCGTCCCGGCGGCGAAGCCGGTGGCGGTGCCGTAGACGAGTTCGACCCCCGCGGCGGTGGCGGCGGTGGTGAACAGGTCGGACAGATACGGCCCGAACTGCGGGCGCATCGGGGTGGTGTCGGCGACGACGGTGACCTCGCAGCCGGCCTGCACGGCGGCGGAGGCGACCTCCATGCCGAGCGGACCGGCGCCGACCACCGCCACCGAGGGCCGCCCGGCGAGCCGCTCGCGCAGGGCGAGGGCGTCGTCGAGGGTGCGCAGCACCAGCGCCTCCCCCAGCGGCCGGGGCCGCGCACCGGTGGCGATGACGAGCCCGTCGAACTCCAGCGCGGTGCCGTCGTCGAGGTGCACGAGCCGTGCGTGCACGTCCAGGCCGGCCGCGGCGACGCCGAGGCGTTCGGTGGCGCCGTGCGCGGGGGCGGCGAGTTCGTGGGAGCCGCCGTCGGTGAGCAGCGCCTTCGACAGCGCGGGCCGCGAGTAGGCGGGGACCGGTTCGTCGCCGACGACGGTCAGCTGCCCGGTGAACCCGGCGCCGCGCAGGCTGTCGCAGGCGGTCTGCCCGGCGATGCCGTTGCCGACCACCACGATCCGCTCCATGACGGTGGGCATGTCGGCTGCGGTGCTCATGTCAGCCTCAGGGCCGCGACGGGGCACACGCGCACGGCGGCGCCGGCCGCGGCGGCCTCGGCGCTGTCCGCGGACACCTCGGTGACATCGAGGATCAGTTCGCCGTCGTCGTCGAGGTGCATCAACTCGGGGGCAGCCTCCTCGCACAGGCCGTGGCCTTCGCAGCGGGGACGGTCGAGGGTGATCTTCATGCGGGCACAACCTCCAGGATCTCGAGGGCGTCGATGGAACGGGTGGTGTTGCTGGGCACCCGGATCGGCTCGGCGGCGACGAAGCGACGCGCATGCCGGGCCAGGGCGGCGATGATCGCGTGCGCCTCAAGGCGGGCCAGGCCCTGCCCGGCGCAGCCGTGCGGGCCGTAGCCGAAGGACAGGTGATCGACCGGGTTGCGGGCCACCCGGAAGGCATCCGGGTCGTCGTAGTGCCGCGGGTCGCGGTTGCCGGAGCCGAGCAGCACCGCCGCCTGCGACCCGCCGGGGATCAGGTAGCCGTCGATCTCGACGTCGCGGGTGACCGCGCGGCCCCAGGCGTGCAGCGGCGCCCAGTAGCGCAGCACCTCCGCGAAGGCGGACGGCACCAGCGTCGGATCGGCGCGCACGAGATCGAACTGGTCGGGGAACGCCGCGAACAGCGCGATCAGGTTGCCGATCGAGGCGATGGTGGTGTCCACCCCGGCCCCGAGGTACTGGTGGATGATGTGCCCGGCGCTGCCGGTGGGGATGGCGCCGCGCGCCTCGGCGTCGAAGATGCCGCGCCCGACCGAGCCGGGGGTCAGATCCTCGGCCTGCACCTGCGAGCACCACGCGTAGAGCTCCCCGGCGATGGGGAAGTTCTCGGCGGTGCGCTGGTTCATCGGGCCGAGGACCTCCATGGCGGCCTGCCCCCAGCGCAGCATGTTCGCGCGTACCTCGCCGGTGAAGCCGATGAGGTCGGCGACGACCTCGAGCGGGAAGGCGCGGGCGAGGGCGTCGATCGCCTCGAAGGAGCCCGTGGCGACGAGGTCGGCGACGAGCGTGTCGGCCTTGGTCTCGATGGTGATCTTGAGTCCGCGCAGCGCGCGCGGCGAGAGATTCTCGGTGAGGGTGGCGCGCAGCTCGGTGTGGACGGGCGGGTCCGAGGCCAGGGAGGTGCCCTGGAGGGCGTCGTTGGCGGCGGGGTTGAAGGCGATGGCGCGGGAGGAGAACGTCGCGGTGTCCGCGAGGGCGCCGCGGATGACGTCGTAGCGGGTCAGGGCGTAGACGTCGTGGTGCGGCAGGTACACCACGGGTCCGAGTTCGCGCAGTTGCGCGAAGGTCGGGTAGGGGTCGACGAGGACGTCGTCGGCGAACAGGTCGACGTCGGCGGTGGGAGGGCTGCTGGTCATGCCCTCAGTGAATCGCCCCCCCGAAAATTAATCCAACTCATAATGTGCATCTCGGATCATGCATTGCGTGCATGACGTGGGTCAGTTGCGGCGGTTCCCGTTGCGTCCGGCGGCCTGCACTTCGATCCGCCCCCACCGGCGCAGTGTCGCGTCGCTCTCGGTCAGCCGCGCCGACAGCACCGCGATGATCGTCTCCACCGCGCGGGCGCTCACCATCTCGTGGTGGTCGCAGTCGAGCCGGTACTGGTGGATCTCCCCGGCGATCACGTTGTGCCAGGCCGCCACCGCCGGAACCGGGGCCTCCGAGCGGGCCGCGGTGAAGAACAACGCGTCCCCGTCGAAGGTGTCCGGTTCGTGCCGCCGCGCGGCGCGGGCGGTGTCGGTCGAGCCGGCGTGCAACCGTTCGAGGTGGGCGGCGGTCAATCCGGTGCCGCCGCCGAACGCCTCGTCGAGCACCGCGGCGGCGTGCTCGAAGCTCGGCTCACCGTCGTCGACGGGAAGACCGAGATCGCGCAGCATGTCGCGGGTGCCGACGGCCGGGGACGCCCCGACCAGCAGGTGGCTGTCGAGCAGTGCGAGAGTGTCGACGATCTCCCCGGCGCGGCGCAGTTCCACGGCGACGGCGTGCGCGACCACCCCGCCGAGCGACCAGCCCAGCAGGTGATACGGGCCGTGCGGCTGCACCCGGCGGATCTCCCGCACGTAGTGGCGGGCCAGCGCGGTGATGGTGTCGTGCCGCGGACCACCGGACAGCGCCGGCAACTGCAGTCCGTAGACGGGCCGGTCGTCGTCGAGCCGGTGCGCGAGGGTGCTGTACGGCCAGGCCAGTCCCGCGGCGGGATGGATGCAGAACAGTGCGGTGCCGGTGCCGGGGCGCAGCGGCACGAGCACCCCGAACGCCTCGTCGATGTCGCTGCTCGCCTCGGACTCGCCGCTGCTCAGGTGCGCGGCGAGTTCCGCCGGGGTCGGGTGCGTGAAGATCGACGCGATCGGCACCCGCCGCCCGAGTCGTTCCCCGAGTGCCGGCAGCAGCCGGGTGGCCAGCAGCGAGGTGCCCCCGAGATCGAAGAAGTCGTCGTCGACCCCGACCCGGTCGAGACCGAGATGCTCGGCGAACAGGTCGGTGACGAGCGTGTCGAGGTCGGTACTCGGTGCCCGGTAGTCCCCGGCCGGGGCGGTGAAAACGGGGGCGGGCAGCGCGGCGCGGTCGAGTTTGCCGGCCGGGGTGAGCGGGATGTCGTCGAGCACGGTGATCACCGCCGGCACCATGTGCGGCGGAAGATGCTGCGCGACAAAGGTTTTCACCTCGGCGGCGGTGACATCGGCGTCCGGGGCGAGGCGGAGGTAGGACACCGGCACCGCCTGACCGGACGGGGCGGTGTGGCCGAGGGTGTGGGCGAAGACCACCTGCGGGTGCGCGGCCAGTGCCGCGTCGATCTCGCCGAGTTCGACGCGGAAGCCGCGGATCTTGACCTGGAAGTCGGTGCGGCCGACGTAGTCGAGGCGATGATCGGCGGTCCACCGCACCAGATCCCCCGTGCGGTACATCCGCTCCCCCGAACCGGTGGGGTCGGGCACGAACCGGGCGGCGGTCAGCGCGGGCCGGTCGTGGTAGCCGCGGGCCAGACCCGGCCCGGCGACATACAGTTCCCCGGCCACCCCGACGGGCACGGGCTGGAGCCGTCCGTCGAGGACCAGCGCGCGGAAGCCGCGGCTGGGGGTGCCGATGGTGACGGGCTCACCGACGGTGAGCGGGTCACCGAGGGAGGTCATGATCGTCGCCTCGGTGGGACCGTAGGCGTCGATCACCCGCCGCGACGCCGCCCAGCGCGCCACCAGCTCCGGTGGCAGTGCCTCGCCGGCGACGAGCAGGGTGTGCAGCTCGGGGACGGTGTCCGGATCCAGCGAGGCCAGCGCGGTGGGGGTGATGAAGGCGTGGCTGACCCGCTGCGCACGCAGCACCGCGGCGAGCTCGTCGCCGCCGTAGACGTGCGGCGGCACGACCACCAGCGTCGCCGCCGCGCACAGCGCCATCATCTGCTCGAAGATCGACGCGTCGAAGCTCGGCGACGCCAGATGCGACACCCGGGCCGCGGCGGTGACCTGCAGCCGCTCGCGTTCCTCCCGGGCCAGGGAGGCCAGGCCGCGGTGGGTGACCGCCACGCCCTTGGGGCGGCCGGTGGAGCCGGAGGTGTAGATCAGGTAGGCCGGATGATCCGGGCGCAGCACCGTCGGCCGGTTCGCGTCGTCGACGGGTGCGACCGGCCCTTCGGTGAGGTCGAGGTCGTCGAGGACGAGCCAGTCCACTTCGTCGGGCAGTGCAGCGCGGTGCGCGGCGACGGTGATGCCGATGCGGGCAGCGCTGTCGTCGAGCATGAAGGCGATGCGGTCGGCCGGATAGGTGGGGTCGACCGGCACGAACGCCACGCCGCTGCGCACCGTCGCCCACACCGCGGTGACCGACTCGAGCGAGCGCGGGATCGCCAGGGCGACGACCTGTTCGGGTCCGGCGCCGCGGTCGAGCAGGTGCCGCGCGAGCCGGTGCGCGCGGGCGTCGAGCTCGCGGTAGGTGACCTTTCGGTCGCCGTCGACGACCGCGACGGCATCCGGGGCGGCGGCAACAGCGGTGTCGAGCAGCTGCGGCCACAGCACCGCCGGTTCGGCCTCGGGTCCGATCGCGGGCACCAGGGCGGTGTGTTCGGCGGCGGTGAGCAGGTCGAGATCACCGACGGGGCGGTGCGGGTCGGCGGCGATCGCGTGCAGCAGCCGGCCGAACCGGTCGGCGAAGCCCCGCACCGTCTCGGCGTCGAACAGGTCGGTGGCGTAGACGAAAGCGGCGTCGAGACCACCCTCGGTGTTCTCCCCGACGAGCAGTTCGAGGTCGAAGTTGCACACCGTCGGGTCGAGGGCGACGCCCTGCACGCTCAGGTGCGGCAGCTCCACCGCGGGCAGCTCGGCGGTGTGGAATTCGATCGAGACCTGGAACAGCGGCGAGTGCGCGGTCGAGCGGGCCGGGGCGAGGGCGTCGACGACCCGGTCGAAGGGCAGATCCGCGTGTGCGAAGGCATCGAGGTCGCTGTCGGTGACGGCGGCGAGCAGCTCGGTGAACGACGCGTGTGCGGGCACCGCGGTGCGCAGCACGACGGTGTTGACGAACATGCCCACCAGATCGTCGAGGGCACGGTGCCCGCGACCGGCGACCGGGGAGCCGACGGCGATGTCGTCGCTGCCGGACAGCCGCGCGAGCAGCACCGCGAACGCCGCGTGCACGGTCATGAACACGGTGCTGTGCCGGGCGGCGGCGAGTTGCTGCAGCCGGGCGAGCAGATCGGCGTCGACGGTGAAACGGGTGATGTCGCCGCGGAAGGACTGCTGCGGCGGCCGGGGCCGGTCGGTGGGCAGCGGCAGCACCTCCGGCAGCCCCGCGAGGCGTTGCTGCCAGTAGGTGGTCTGGTCGGCGGCGAGGGTGCCGGGGCCGTCCGGGTCACCGAGCCGGTCGAGCTGCCACAGGGTGTAGTCGGCGTACTGCACCGGCAGCGGCCCGAACGCCGGGGTCTCCCCGCGGCTGCGGGCCGCGTA
Source organism: Rhodococcus shunpengi (assembly GCF_048381395.1). Taxonomy (NCBI): domain Bacteria; kingdom Bacillati; phylum Actinomycetota; class Actinomycetes; order Mycobacteriales; family Nocardiaceae; genus Rhodococcus; species Rhodococcus shunpengi. The sequence continues at coordinate 148,415 of NZ_JBLWIU010000025.1, read as the reverse complement.
GGCGATCATCAGGTCGCGGGCGAGCGGACCGGTCGAACCGCCGTCGGCGGCGATGTGATGCACCACCAGCACGGCGAGATGGTCGTCACGGCCGAAGGAGAACACCCGCGCCCGCACCGGGATGTCGACGGTGACGTCGAAGCCGGCGCCGAGGAAATCGGCGATGGCGGTGTGCACGGTGTCCTCCCCGGCGGGCACCACGTCCAGCGGCAGCGGGGCGTCGGCGGCGGCGAGGATCCGCTGGTGCGGTCCGGCCGCCGACGCCGGGTAGACGGTGCGCAGGCTCTCGTGCCGGGCCAGCACATCGTGCAGGGCGGCGCCGAGCGCGGCCGGGGACAGGTGCCCGGACAATCGGATGGCCAGGGGGATGTTGTAGGCGGCGGAGGTCGGGTCGAACTGGTTGATGAACCACAGTCGCTGCTGCGCCGGGGAGAGCGGGATGTGCTCGGGGCGCGGGCCGGCGACCGGGCCGAGGACGGTGCCGGCGGCGGGTTCCTCGCTCTCGGGGGCGGGTCGGTCGGCGAGGTGCGCGGCGAGCGCGGCCACGGTCGGAGCTTCGAACAGTGCGCGCACCGGTACGGGTCGGCCGAGCCGGTCACCGAGGCGGGCGACGGCGCGGGTGGCGAGCAGCGAGTTGCCGCCGAGGTCGAAGAAGTTGTCGTCGACGCCGAGCCGGTCGAGGCCGAGCACGTCGGCGAGTTCGTCGGCGACGAGCGACTCGAGCGGGTCGGTGGGTGCCGGGCGGTCGCCGGCGGTCAGCTCCGGTGCCGGCAGGGCGGCGCGGTCGAGTTTGCCGACCGGGGTCAGCGGGATCTCGTCGAGCACACTGACCACGGTGGGCACCATGTGCGCCGGAAGACGCTCGGCGACATGGGTTTTCACCGCGACCGGGTCGATGTCGGCGCCGGGCGTCGGGTGCAGGTGGGCGACGAGGACCGTCTCCCCGCTCGGCGCGCGGTGCGCGACGGTGGCGGCGAATCCGACGGCCGGGTGGGCGGCGAGCACGGCGTCGATCTCGCCGAGTTCGACGCGGAAGCCGCGGATCTTGATCTGGAAGTCGCTGCGCCCGACATAGTCGATGCGCAGATCCCGCCGGTCGAGGTCACCGACCCAGCGCACCAGATCCCCGGTGCGGTACATGCGTTCGCCGGGGGCGCCGTAGGGGTCGGCGACGAACCGGGCGGCGGTCAGCGCGGGCCGGGCGTGATAGCCGCGGGCCAGGCCCCAGCCGGCCAGATACAGCTCGCCGACGGCGCCGAACGGCACCGGCCGCAGCGCGGTGTCGAGGACGACGGCGTGCACCCCGCGCAGCGGACCACCGAGCGTGAGTGGGTCGTCGACCCCCAGGGGGTCGCTGATCGCGGCCATGATGGTCGTTTCGGTGGGTCCGTAGGCGTCGACGAGACGCCGCCCGCGCGCCCAGGTGGCCTGCAGATCGGCCGGCCACGCCTCCCCCCCGACCGCGAGATCGGTGAAGGCGGTCAGATCCGCCGGATCGAGGGAGGCGAGCGCGGCGGGGGTGATGAACCCGTGGGTGACCCGCTGCTCGCGCAGCAGCGCGCCGAGTTCGGCGCCGCCGACGATGTGCGGGGGCACGACCACCAGCTCGGCGCCGGACCCGAACGCGAGGAGGTATTCGAAGATCGACGCGTCGAAGCTCGGCGACGAGACGTGCATGACCCGCGCGCCGGGACCGGCGTGGAAGCGGCCGCGCTGATCGCGGGCGAAGTTCTCCAGGCTGCGGTGGGTGGTGAGCACACCCTTGGGGCGGCCGGTCGAGCCGGAGGTGTAGATCAGGTAGGCGGGGTGATCGAGCCGCAGCGCGACGGGGCGGTCGGTGTCGTCGATCGTGGCGGTGCTCTCCCCCGCGGCGTCGCGGTCGAGGTCGTCGAGCAGCAGCCACGGCACCGTGTCCGGGAGCTGGTCGCGGTGCGCGGTGGTGGTCAGGCCGACGGTGGCGCCGCAGTCGTCGAGCATGAACGCGACGCGTTCGGTCGGATAGCGCGGGTCGACGGGCACGAACGCCGCGCCGGTCTTGGTGATCGCCCACATCGCGGTCACCGACTCGACGGAGCGGGCGATGCCGACGGCGATGAAGGTTTCCGGGCCGGCGCCGTGGCGCAGCAGCATCCGCGCCAGCCGGGTGGAGCGTTCGTCGAGGTCGCGGTAGGTCAGCACCCGTTCCCCGTCGCGCAGCGCCGGCTGATCCGGGTGTGCGGCGGCGGTCGCGGCCAGCAGGTGCGGCAGGGCGATGTCGCTGCCCCCGGCCGGTCCGTGCACCGGCAGCAGCGCGTCCTGCTCGGCGGTGGTGAGCGCCGGCAGCGTGGTGATCGGGGCGGCCGGGTCGCCGGTCAGGGCGTCGAGCACGGCGGTGATGCGTGCGGCGATCGCGGTGACGGCGTCGCCGTCGAAGACCTCCGGCAGGTACTTCATGCGCAGGTGCACCGCGGTGTCGGTGTGCACGACCACCGACAGGGGGTAGTGCGCGGCGTCGCGGCCGGTGATGTCGGCGACCCGCATGCCACCGAGGTCGGTGTCGCGGTCGAGGCCGGCGCGTTCGACCGGATACGACTCGAAGACGGTGAGGGTGTCGAACCGCACCGCGGCCCCGAGATGCCGGTCGAGGGTGCCCAGGTCGAGATGGTGGTGATCGAGCAGCGCGACCTGTTCGGCCTGCACCCGGTCGACGAGCCCGCCGACGGTGTCGCCGGGCCGCACGGTGATGCGCACCGGGACGGTGTTGATGAATAACCCGACCATCGCCTCGATGCCGGGGATCTGCGGCGGCCGCCCGGAGACGGTCGCGCCGAACACCACGTCGGTGCGGCCGGTGAGCGCGCCGAGCACCACACCCCAGGCGGTCTGCACCAGGGTGTTGACGGTGACGCCGCGGGCGGTGGCGGTGTCGTGCAGCCGCACCGACAGGCCGGTGTCCAGGTCCAGGTCGAGGTCCTCGGAGATCCCGGCGGTGGTGCCGGGCCGGTGCTGCGGGGCGAGCAGGGTCGGCTCGTCCACCCCCGCGAGGGCGCGGCGGTAGGCGTCGAGGGAGGCCTGCGGGTCACGGTCGGCGAGCCAGGTGAGGTAGCTGCCGTAGTGCGGTGCCGGCGGCAGTGCCCGCTGGTCCGCGTCGGTGGCGTAGAGCATCAGCAGTTCCCGGATCAGCACCGGGGTGGACCAGCCGTCGAGCAGCAGATGATGATTCGTCAATGCCAGCAGGTGCCGGCCCGGGCCGGTGTGCACGACGGTCGCGCGCAGCAGCGGCGCGGTCTCGGTGTCGAAGCGGGTGCGCCGATCGAGGGCGAGCAGCTGCGCGGCGGCGTCGTCGGGGTCGGGGTCGTCACTGGTGTCGGCGACGGTGAACGGCACCTCCACGTGGGTGGGGATGACCTGCACGTGCCCGTCCCCGGCGGCGGGGAACGCCGCGCGCAGCGCCGGATGCCGGTCGAGCAGCAGCTGCAGGGAGCGGCGCATCCGGCTCGCGTCGACCTCGCCGCGCAGGTCGAGCACGAGCTGCACGATGTAGGCGTCGGGGCGGTCCCCGGCGAGCAGGGCGTGGAAGAGCAGACCGGTCTGCAGCGGCGCGGTCGGCCACACGGTGTCCAGGCGCCCGTAGCGCTGCTCGAGGCGTTCGATGACGTCCTGGTGCAGTCGCACCAGCGGCAGATCCGAGGGGGTCAGGCCCCCGGCGTGCGGGCTGCGGGTGTGCCGGGTCAGCGCGGTGGCGGCGGTGGCGAAGTGGTGCGCGAGGGCGGTGACGTCGGCGTCGTCGAGCAGCCCGGCCGGATACGACCAGTGCACCTTGAGCACCGGACCGGTGGGGGTGTCGGCGGTGACGGCGTTGATGTCGAGCACCGCGGCGGCGGGCATGTCCGGGCTCTGCGCCCCACCGCGCGGGAAGCCGTCGATGGGCAGCCAGGGGGTGTCGGTGTCGGTGACCCCGGCGGTGGGGCGGCCGAGATAGTTGAAGCTGACCTGCGGGGCCGGCGCGTGCGCCAGGTCGGCGGCGGTGTTGGGGTCGAGATAGCGCAGCAGCCCGAAGCCGGTGCCGTGGTCGGGGACGGCAGCGAGGTGTTCCTTGACGGTCTTGACGGCGCGACCGGCGGCCGGGCCGGCGGCGAGCGCGTCGTCGAGGTCGATGCCGGTCAGGTCCAGGCGCAGCGGGTGGATGGTGGTGAACCAGCCGACGGTGCCGGACAGGTCGGCGCCGGCGGCGGCGGTGCTGTCGCGGCCGTGCCCTTCGAGGTTGAGCAGCAGCGAGGTCGGGTCGTGGCCGCGGTCGCGGCGCCACGCCGCCACCGCCAGGGCGAGCGCGGTGAGCAGCCCGTGGTCGACGGCGCCGTGGAAGGCGGTGGGCACGGCGGTGAGCAGCGCCTCGGTGACCGAGATGGGCAGTTCGGTGGCGACGGTGGTGACGGTGGCGTTGGTGTCGCGCGCCGGATCGAACGTCCGGTGCCCGAGCGGCGGGTTCGGTCCGTCGAGCACTCCGCGCCAGAAGTCGAGTTCGGTACGGCGCTCGGGGGCGGCGTCGCGCAGGGCGTGGGCCCAGCGGCGCACGCTGGTGCCGGTGTGCGGGGGCAGCAGCGCACCGGTGCCGGCGGTGCCGGCGAGGGCAGCACTGCCGGTCGTAGCGGACGCCCACGCGGCGGCCAGGTCGGGGACGAGGATGCGCCAGGACACTCCGTCGACGGCGAGATGGTGGATGACGATGAGCAACCGGCCGGCGCCGCTGGTGGCGTCGAACCACACCAGTTGCACCACCGCCCCGTGGTGCGGGTCGAGGCGGTCGGCGGCGGCGTCGAGTTCGGTGGCGGCCAGGGCGAAGAAGTCGTCGCTGTCGGCGGCGCTGGTGACCGGCACCCGGTGGACGACGGTGTCGATGTCGACGCTGCCCGGGGCGGGTACGTGCAGCACGTGTCCGCCGGGGGCGTCCGGCGCCGGACGCAGTTGCACGCGCAGCATGTCGTGCCGGTCGAGGACGGCGGTGACGATCGCCCGCAGCGTGGTCGCGTCCAGTCCGGTGGGCAGGCGCAGCAGCACCGCCTGCGAGTAGCGGCCGATGCTGCCGCCGCGGTCGAGCATCCAGTGCGCGATCGGCGGTAGCGGCATGTCCCCGACCCCGCCGCCGGGCAGCTCGGCGAGGGTCTCGGCGGGGGTGGTGGTGCCGACGACGGCGGCGAGCGCGGCGGGGGTCTTGTGTTCGAACACCTCGCGGGGGGTCAGGTCCAGGCCGGCGGCCTTGGCGCGGGAGACCAGCTGGATGGACATGATCGAATCGCCGCCGAGGGCGAAGAACGAATCGTCCACCCCCACCGTCGGCAGGCCGAGTACCTGGGCGAACAGTTCCACCAGCACCGTTTCGGGGCCGCGCGCCGGGGCGCGGGAGACGGTGGTGCGGGCGGCGAAGTCGGGGGTGGGCAGCGCGCGTCGGTCGAGTTTGCCGGTCGCGGTGACCGGCAGCGTGTCGAGCACCACCAGGGTGGACGGCAGCATGTACGCGGCGAGTTCCCCGGCGGCGTGGTCGAGCACCACGTCGACGTCGAGATCGTGGCCGGTCTCGGGCACCACGTAGCCGACGAGACGCCCGGTGCCGGCGGCGTCGTCGGTGTGGACGACGACCACGGCGCGGCCGACACCGGGGGCGCGCAGCAGCGCCGCTTCGATCTCGCCGAGTTCGATGCGGAATCCGCGCAGCTGCACCTGGAAGTCGGCGCGGCCGAGATATTCGATCTCGCCGTCGCGGGTGCGGCGCGCCAGGTCCCCGGTGCGGTAGAGCCGGTCGCCGGGGGCGCCGTGCGGGTCGGCGACGAACCGGGTGGCGGTCAGATCCGGGCGGTGCAGATAGCCGCGGGAGAGTTGGGCGCCGGAGACGTACAGTTCGCCGATCACCCCGGTGGGCACCGGATGCAGCCGGTTGTCGAGGATGTGCAGGCGCAGCGACGGAAGTGGTTGGCCGATCAGGCTCGCCGCGGCGGTGGCGGCGAGGTCGCGGGTGATGGTGCGGGCGGTGACGTGCACGGTGGTCTCGGTGATGCCGTACATGTTCACCAGCGTCGGGGCGGTGTCGTCGTGGCGCCGGTACCAGCGGTCGAGCTGCCCGAAGTCGAGGGCTTCCCCGCCGAAGATCACCCGGCGCAGCGCCGGCAGGTCGGTGCCGGCGGCGCGGTCGGCGTCGATGAGCTGGTAGAACGCCGTCGGGGTCTGGTTGAGCACGGTGACGCGTTCGCGGCGCAGCAACGCCAGGAACTCCTGCGGGTTGCGGGCGGTGTGGTAGTCGACGACGACGAGCCGGCCACCGTGGGCGAGCGCGCCCCACAGTTCCCACACCGAGAAGTCGAAGGCGTAGGAGTGGAACAACGTCCACACATCGGAGGCGTCGACACCGAACATCTCGGTGGTGTCGGTGAGCAGGGTGACGACGGTGCGGTGCGGCACCATCACGCCCTTGGGGCGGCCGGTGGACCCGGAGGTGTAGATGACGTACGCCGCCGCATCCGGGTGCACGCGCGGCAATCCGTCACCGCCACCGGGCATCTCGGAAAGTCGGGTGCGCACCGCCGGGTCGTGCAGGTCCACGACCGGTGGGGTGTGCGGGGGCAGGGCGGTGGCGTGTTCGGCGGTGGTGAGCAGGCACACCGGGGCCGCGTCGTCGAACATGTACGCGAGCCGGTCCGGCGGGAACGCCACGTCGATGGGCAGATAGGCGGCGCCGCTGTGCAGCACGGCGAGCAGCGCGACGATCAGGTCGGTGCCGCGCGGCAACGCGACCGCGACGAGCCGGTCCGGTCCGGCGTCGTGCTCGACGAGCAGCCGCGCCAGGCGCTGCACCCGGTCGGTGAGTGCGTCGTAGCGCAGCGACCCGTCGGGGGCGGTGACCGCGATCGCGGCCGGGTCGAGTCCGGCGCCGCGGGCGTACAGATCGAGCAGGGTCTCTGCGGCCGGGCGCAACGGAGCGGGGGCGGTGGGACGTTCGTCCTCGGTGAGCAGATCGACGTCGCCGATGGGGCGGTGCGGGTCGGCGGTGACCGCGTCGAGCAACCGCACCAGCCGCTGCGCGAACGAGGCGACGGTGTCGGGATCGAACAGATCGGTGGCATAGGTGAACGCCGCCGGCATCCCGCCGGTCTCCCCCACCCCGGCCGGGTCGGTGTCCTGCAGGGTCAGTTGCAGGTCGAACTTGGCGACGGGCAGTTCCGGGTCGAGGGCGTCGACCTCGAGTTCGGGCAGCACCAGATGGGCCTGCTCGGTGTTGCCGTATTCGAGGACCACCTGGAACAGCGGGGACCGGTCGGTCTCGCGGGCCGGGGCCAGCACGTCGACGAGGGTCTCGAAGGGCAGCTCGGTGTGCCCGAAGGCGGCGAGGTCGATCTCGCGGGTGCGGTGCAGGTGGTCGGTGAACGACAGGGCCCCGTCGACGGGGGTGCGCAGCACCACGGTGTTGACGAACATGCCGACCAGGTCGTCGAGGGCGCGGTGCCCGCGACCGGCGACCGGGGAGCCGATGACGATGTCGGATGTGCCGGTCAGGCGGGCCAGCAGCGCCGCGAACGCCGCGTGCACGGCCATGAACACGGTGGTGTCGTGCTCGGCGGCCAGCGCCTCGAGGCGCCGCTGCACGTCGGCGGGCACGGTGAAGCGGTGCAGGGCGCCGTGGAAGCTGCGCTGGGTGGGGCGCGGCCGGTCGGTGGGCAGCGGCAGCAGTTCGGGGGCGTCGGCGAGGGTGTCGCGCCAGAAGCGCAGCTGCGCGGCGGCGAGGGAGGTCGGGTCGTCCGGGTCGCCGAGCAGCCGGCGCTGCCACAGGGCGTAGTCGGCGTACTGCACCGGCAGCGGTGCCCGGTCCGGGTCCGTCCCGCCGGTGCGGGCGGTGTAGGCGAGCATCAGGTCGCGGGCCAGCGGCGCCATCGACGAGCCGTCCGCGGCGATGTGATGCACCACCACCGCCAGGACATGGGCGTGCTCGTCCAGGCGCCACAGCCGCAGCCGCACCGGCACGGCCGCGGCCACGTCGAAACCGGCACCGATGAACTCGCCGAGTTCGGTGGGCAGTTCCTCGGCGGTGACCGGCCGGGCGGTCAGCGCGCCGAGCACCCGGTCGGTGTCGACGACGACCTGGCGGGGACCCTGGTCGTCGCCGGGATACCAGGTGCGCAGGCTCTCGTGCCGGTCGAGCACGTCGCGCACCGCCGCGGTGAGCGCCGCGACGTCGAGGCGGCCGGACAGGCGGATCGCCAGGGGAATGTTGTAGGCGGCGGAGGTGGTGTCGAACTGGTTGACGAACCACATGCGTTGCTGCGCCGGCGACAGCGGTAACCGTTCGGGCCGTTCGGCGGCGACCAGCGGCACCCGCCCGTGCCCGCCGTGATCGTCGAGGATCCGTGCGGCGAGCGCCCGCACCGTGGGGGCCTCGAACAGGGCGCGGACCCCGGCGTCGGTGCCGAGCGCGGCGTTGAGGCGGGCGACGACGCGGGTGGCGATCAGGGAGTTGCCGCCGAGATCGAAGAAGTTGTCGTCGACGGAGACCTGCGGGTGCCCGAGGACCTCGGCGACGATCTCGGCGACGGTGGCCTCGAGATCGGTGCTCGGGGCGCGGTAGTCGCCGCCGAGCCGGGTCAGGTCCGGCACCGGCAGGGCACGGCGGTCGAGTTTGCCGACCGGGGTCAGCGGCAGCTCGTCGAGCACCACCACCGCGGCGGGCACCATGTGGCCGGGCAGCCGCGCCGCGGCCCAGGCGCGCAGCGCCCGCGGATCGATCTCCCCGGCGGTGGTGTCGGTGGTATCGGGCAGCACGTAGGACACGAGCACGGTGTCGCCGCTGGGTGCGGTGTGCCCGATGGTGTGGGCGAAGGCGATCGCGTCGTGGGCGGTGAGCGCGGCGTCGATCTCGCCGAGTTCGATGCGGAAGCCGCGCACCTTGACCTGGAAGTCGGAGCGGCCGAGATATTCGACGGTGCCGTCGTGCCGCCACCGCACCACATCACCGGTGCGGTACATGCGTTCGCCGGGGGCGCCGTAGGGGTCGGCGACGAACCGGACGGCGGTCAGGTCGGGGCGGCGATGGTAGCCGCGGGCCACGCCCGGCCCGGCGATGTACAGCTCGCCGGCCACCCCGACGGGGACGGGCCGCAGCCGGTCGTCGAGGACGGTCTGGTGGAAACCGACGGCGGGGCCGCCGATGGTGACGGTGTGCCCGGGCCGCAACTGCGGGCTGACGCTGGTCTCGATGGTGGCCTCGGACGGACCGTAGCCGTTGAACATGCGCCGTCCCGGCGCCCAGCGCGCCACCAGTTCCGGTGGGCAGGCCTCACCGGCGACGACGAGCACCTCGAGGTCGTCGAGTCCGGTGGGGTCGAGGGACGCCAGCGCGGTGGGGGTGATGAAGGCGTGGGTGACCTTCTCCTCGCGCAGCAGCCGGGCGAGTTCGTCGCCGCCGTAGACGTCCGGCGGCACGATCACCAGGGTGGCGCCGGCGCAGAACGCCTTGGTGAACTCGAAGATCGACGCGTCGAAGCTCGGCGACGCCAGGTGCGAGACGCGGGCCCGGTGGGTGATGGTGAAGTGGCTGCGCACCTCGGCGTTGAGGTTGGTCATGCCGCGGTGGGTGACCACCACGCCCTTGGGGCGGCCGGTGGAACCGGAGGTGTAGATCAGGTAGGCCGGGTGATCGAAGTGCAGCGCGGCGGTGCGGTCGGCGTCGGTGATCGGCGCGTCGCTCGTCGCGGCGATCCGGGCGGCGACGGCGTCGTCGTCGAGCACCAGCCACGGCACCTGCACGGGCAGCGCGTCGCGGTGCGCGGCGGTGGTGATGCCGAGGACGGCGGCGCTGTCGGTGAGCATGTAACTCACCCGCTCCGGCGGGTAGGCGGGGTCGACGGGCACGAACGCCGCGCCGGTCTTGGTGACCGCCCACACCACCGCGACCGATTCGACCGAGCGGGTCGACGCCAGCGCGACCACCGTTTCCGGGCCGATCCGGTACTCGTCGACGAGCAGCCGCGCCACGCGGGTGGACCAGGCGTCGAGTTCGGCGTAGGTGACCTGCCGGTCGGCGAAGCGCAGGGCGACCGCGTCGGGCAGGATCGCGGCGATCGAGGTGAGCAGTTCCGGCCACAGTTGCGGGGAGACCGGCGGCAGGCCCCGCGCCGGGGTCAGATCGGCCAGTTCCCGGTCGGTGACGATGTCGATGCTGCCGACCGCGATGTCGGGGACGGCGGTGACCGCCTCGACGATGCGCACGAACCGGTCGGCGAACGAGGCGACGGTGGCGGGATCGAACAGGTCGGTGGCGTAGGTGAACGACGCGCGGATACCGGCGGGGCCGTCCGCGTCGGTGGTCTCGGCGATCGACAGCTGCAGGTCGAACAGCGCCAGCATCGGATCGAGATCGAGGACCCGCACCGACAGATCGGGTAGTTCGATCTCGGGGCGTTCGGTGTCCTGGAATTCGAGCAGCACCTGGAACAGCGGGGTGTAGGCGGTCGAGCGGGGCGGGTCGAGGACCTCCACGAGCCGCTCGAACGGCACCTCGGTGTGCCCGAAGGCGGTCAGGTCGCCGGTGCGGATGCGGTCGAGCAGCGCGGTGAACGGCTCGTCGTCGTCGACCCGGGCGCGCAGCACCACGGTGTTGACGAACATGCCGACCAGGTCGTCGAGGGCGCGGTGACCGCGACCGGCGACGGGGGTGCCGACGACGATGTCGTCGCTGCCCGACAGGCGGGCCAGCAGCACCGTCAGTGCGGCATGCACCAGCATGAACACCGACGCGTCGTGGGCGCGGGCGATGTCGAGCAGCCGGCGGTGCGCGGCGGCGTCGAGGGTGAACGGGATGCAGGCGCCGCGCCGCGACGGCTGCACCGGGCGGGGCCGGTCCAGCGGCAGTTCGAGCAGTTCCGGGGCGCCGGCGAGCGCTGCGCGCCAGAACCGGAGCTGTTCGGCAGCCAGCGAGGTCGGGTCGGTGTCGTCGCCGAGCACCCGGTGCTGCCACAGGGTGTAGTCGACGTACTGCACCGGCAGCGGCGTCCACTGCGGGCCCTGCCCGGCGTGGCGGGCGCTGTAGGCGGCGATGACGTCGCGGGCCAGCGGCCCCATGGAGAAACCGTCGGCGGCGATGTGGTGGGCGACGAGCACGAGCACGTGCTCGTCCTCGGCCAGGGCGAGCACCCGGATGCGGATGGGGATCTCGGTGGCCACATCGAATCCGGCCGCGAGGATCGGGGTGAGCTCGCTGTCGAGGTCGGTGCCGTCGTCGACGGTGAGCACCGCCAGATCCGGCACGGCGGCGCCGGCGGGCACCACCACCTGCACGGGCCCGTCATCGGTGAGCGGATAGCGGGTGCGCAGCGATTCGTGCCGGGCGACGACGTCGCCGATGGCGTGCTGCAGCGCCGCCTGATCGAGCCGGCCGGTCAGGCGCAGGGCGACGGCGATGTTGTAGGCCGGGGAGGTGGTGTCGAACTGGTTGATGAACCACATCCGCTGCTGCGCCGGGGACAGCGGGACCGGGTCGGGGCGCGGCCCGCACACCGGGGCGCCGCGCCCGGCGCCGGTGCGGTCGGGCTGGTCGAGGTGCGCGGCGAGATCGGCGACGACCGGATGGTCGAAGATCTCCCGGATGCCGAGCTCACCGCCGGTGTCCGCGGCGAGCCGGGCGGCGGCGCGCATCGCGAGCAGGGAGGTGCCCCCGAGGTCGAGGAAGTGATCGTCGGCGCCGACCCGGCCGACGCCGAGCAGGTCGGCGAAGACGGTGGCGACGAGCTGTTCGGTGGGGGTGCGCGGCGCCCGATAGCCACCGGCGGCGGTCGGGGCCGGCGGGGCGGGCAGCGCAGTGCGGTCGAGTTTGCCGTTGGGGCCGACCGGCAGCGCGTCGAGGACGACGAGGGCGGCGGGCACCATGTAGTCCGGCAGCTGCGCGGCCAGATCGGCGGTGACCGCGGCGGTGTCGATGCTGCGCCCCGGGGTGGGCACGAGATAGCCGGTGAGCCGGTCGTCGGCGCCGTGGTGGACGAGCACCACCGCCTGCCCGATCTCGTCGCGGGCGCGCAGCACCTGCTCGATCTCGCCGAGCTCGATGCGCAGACCACGGATCTTGACCTGGAAGTCGGTGCGCCCCAGGTACATCAGGGCACCGTCGGCGCGGCGGGTGGCCAGATCCCCGGTGCGGTACATCCGCTCCCCCGGCGCCCCGAACGGGTCGGCGACGAACCGGTCGGCGCTCAGGCCCGGGCGGTCGAGATAGCCGCGGGCGAGCTGGATGCCGGCCAGATACAGCTCGCCGGCGGCGCCGGCGGGCACCGGATGCAGCCGCGCGTCGAGCACGTAGGTGCGGGTGTTCCACACCGGCAGCCCGATCGGCACCGACCCGTGGTCGGTGCCGGTGGTGGTCCAGGCGGTGACGTCCACCGCGGCCTCGGTGGGCCCGTACAGATTGTGCAGGGCGGTGTGCGGCAGCGCCTCCCGCAGCGCGGCGGCGGTCTCGGCGGGCAGCGCCTCCCCCGACGCGAACACGTGCCGCAACGCGAGCGGATCCCGGTCCCGGCCGTGCAGGGCGTCGACGAACACCGCGAGCATCGACGGCACGAAATGCGCCACGGTGACCTGCTCCTCGGCGAACAGCCGCAGCAGATAACCGGGATCGCGGTGCCCGCCGGGGGCGGCGACGGCGAGGCGCGCCCCGACCTGCAGCGGCCAGAAGAATTCCCACACCGACACGTCGAAGGTGGCGGGGGTCTTCTGCACCACCGTGTCCTCGGCGGTCAGCGGATAGGTGTGCTGCATCCAGCGCAACCGGTTGACGATCGCCGCGTGCGGCACCGCCACGCCCTTGGGGCGGCCGGTGGAGCCGGAGGTGAAGATCACGTAGGCGAGATGCGCGCCGGTCGGCTCCGGCCGCTCCGCCGCCGTGAGGGCAGCCGGAGATTCGTCGTCGAGGTCGAGCCGGTCGATGCGCAGCACCTCGGCGCCGGTGTCCGGCAGGGCGTCGGCGACGTCACTGGTGGTGAGCACCGCGATCGGGGCGGCGGTGTCGAGGACGTAGCGCAGCCGCTCGGCGGGATGGTCCGGGTCGAGCGGCAGATAGGCGGCGCCGCTCTTGACGATCGCGTACATGCCGACGAGCAGATCCAGCGACCGTGGTGCGGCGAGGGCGATCACCCGGTCCGGTCCGGCGCCGGCGCGCAGCAGCCGCCGCGCGAGCCGGTTGGTGACCGCGTCGAATTCGGCGTAGCCGAGGGTGCGGCCGTCGACGGTGACGGCCGGGGCGTGCGGGGTCGCGGCGACCTGCGCGGCGAACAGTGCCCCGAGGGTGGTGGCGGGACCGGCGTCGGCGGCGGTGGCGTTCCACGTGTCGAGCACGGTGCGGCGTTCGTCGGCGGTGAGCAGATCGACGTCGCCGACCGGCACCGCCGGATCGGCGGTGACCGTCTCGAGCAGCCGCACGAGGCGCTGCCCGATCGCGGCGGCGGTGGCGGGGTCGAACAGGTCGGTGGCGTAGGACAACGCGCCGCGCAGCGCGTGGGTGCGGCCGTCGCCGTCGGCGACCGCACCGAGCTGCAGGTGCAGATCGAACTTGGTGGTGTGCGTGTCGATCTCGGCGATGTCGACGTCCAGGCCGGGCAGCGTCAGGTGCGCGCCGGTGGTGTCGGCGAAGGCGAGCATCACCTGGAACAGCGGCGAATAGGCCGCCGAGCGGGCCGGCACCACGGCGTCGACGAGCCGGTCGAACGGCAGGTCGGTGTGTGCGAAGGCCGCCAGGTCGGTGTCGCGCACCGCGGTGAGGAACTCGGCGAAGGACAGTTCGGCGGGCACCGCGGTGCGCAGCGCGACGGTGTTGACGAACATGCCGACCAGGTCGTCGAGGTGGCGGTGGCTGCGCCCGGCGACGGGGGTGCCGACGACGATGTCGTCGCCGCCGGACAGCCGGGCCAGCAGCACCGCCAGGGCGGCGTGCACGACCATGAACTCGGTGGCGGTGTGGGCGTGGGCGAGCTGCCGGATCCGCCCGTACAGCTCCGGGGCGATCTCGACGTCGACGCTCGCGCCGCGGAAGGACTGCTGCGGCGGGCGCGGCCGGTCGGTGGGCAACGCCAGCAGATCGGGGGCGGCGGTGAGGATCTCGTGCCAGTACTCGAGTTGCCGGGCGGCGCGGGAGGCCGGGTCGTCGACGTCGCCGAGCAGATCCGCGAACCACAGGGTGTAGTCGGCGTACTGCAGCGGCAGCGGCGCCCAGTCCGGGGCGGTGCCGGCGGCGCGGGTGGCGTAGGCGGTGACCAGATCCCGCGACAGCGGCGCCAGCGATGCCCCGTCGGCGGCGATGTGGTGCACCACCACGGCGAGCACGTGCTCGTCGTCGGCGACACGGAACAGTCGCATCCGCAGCGGCGGGTCGACGGTGACATCGAAACCGGCCGCGACCACGGCCGCGACGTCCGCGTCGAGATCGTCGGTGGCCGTGGGGGTCAGGTCCACGGCGAGCGCGTCGACGGGCAGCACCTGCTGGATCGGCCCGGCCGGGGTGGCCGGGTAGACGGTGCGCAGTGCCTCGTGCCGGTCGAGCACATCGCGGGTCGCGGCGACCAGCGCCGCCTGGTCGAGGGCGCCGCGCAGTCGCAGCGCGACCGGGATGTTGTAGGCGGCCGAGGACGGGTCGAGCTGGTCGACGAACCACAGGCGTTGCTGGGCGGCGGAGACCGGGATGCGGTCCGGGCGCGGCAGCACCGGCGCCGGGGCGGGCCGGTCGACGTCGTCACCGGCGGGCAGGTTCGCCGCGAGCGCCCGCACGGTGGGGGCCTCGAACAGCGACCGCACCCCCAGATCGGTGCCGAAGGCGTCGTTGATGCGCGAGATCACCCGGGTGGCGACCAGCGAGTTGCCGCCGAGCTCGAAGAAGCTGTCGTCGGCGCCGACCTCGGCGACACCGAGCTGGTCGGCGAAGATCGCGGCCAGCGCGGTCTCGGTGGGCGACATCGCCGCCCCGCCGGCGCCGGTGAAGACCGGTTCGGGTAGTGCCTTGCGGTCGAGTTTGCCGACGGCGGTCAGCGGGATCTCGTCGAGCACCATGATCGCGGCGGGCACCATGTGGGAGGGCAGCCGCGCCGCCAGCGCCGCGGCCAGCTGCTCCGGGTCGAGGGTGCAGCCGGCGTCGGGCAGCACATAGGAGACGAGCATCTTCTCCCCGGAGGGTGCGGCGCGGCCGAGGGTGACGGCGAAGGCGACGTCCGGGCGGTCGCTCAGCGCGGCGTCGATCTCGCCGAGTTCGATGCGGAAGCCGCGGATCTTGACCTGGAAGTCGGAGCGGCCGAGATATTCGACGGTCACCGAACGGGCGGGATGGTGCGGGTCGCGGATACGCCAGCGGGTGACATCGCCGGTGCGGTACATGCGCGAGCCGGGCGGGCCGAAGGGGTCGGCGACGAAGCGGGTCGCGGTCAGGCCGGGCCGGTCGTGATAGCCGCGGGTGACGCCGGGGCCGGCGATGTACAGCTCCCCGGCGACCCCGGCCGGCACCGGGTGCAGCCGACCGTCGAGGATCAGCTCGTCGATGCCGCACACCGGATGGCCGATGGTGACGGTCTCCCCCGGCACCAGCATGTCGGTGATGTTGCAGACGATGGTGGTCTCGGTGGGACCGTACGCGTTGTACATCCGCCGCCCCGGTGCCCAGCGCGCCACCAGTTCCGGCGGGCACGCCTCACCCGCGACGGTGACCGCCTCGCACTCGACGCCGGTCGGGTCCACCGACGCCAGCGCGGCCGGGGTGGAGAACAGGTGGGTGACCCGTTCGCGGCGCAGCAGCGCGGACAGTTCGTCGCCGCCGTAGATGTGGGCGGGCACCACCACCAGGGTCGCGCCGATGCCGAAGGCGGTCATGTACTCGAAGATCGACGCGTCGAAGCTCGGCGAGGAGAAATGCGAGACCCGCGCCGCCGGGGGCGGGGCCAGGCGGGTGTGCAGGGTCGCCGACAGGTTCGCCAGGCCGCGGTGCGGCACCACCACGCCCTTGGGGCGGCCGGTGGAGCCGGAGGTGTAGATCAGGTAGGCGGGATGGTCGAACAGCAGCGTGCCCGGCCGGTCGTCGTCGGTGACCGGCTCATCACCGGCCTGCGCGATCCGTGCGTCGAGATCCGGATCGTCGAGGACGAGCCAGGGCACCGTGCCGGGCAGCTCGTCGCGGTGCGCGGCGGTGGTCAGGCCCAGGATCGCCCCGGAGTCGGTGAGCATGTACTCGATGCGTTCGGCCGGATATTTCGGGTCGACGGGCACGAAGGCGGCCCCGGACTTGGCGACCGCCCAGATCACCGCCACCGATTCGAGGGAGCGGGCGATGCCGACGGCGACGAAGGTCTCCGGTCCGGCCCCGGCGTCGATGAGGACGCGGGCGAGCCGGTTGGACCAGGTGTCGAGTTCGCCGTAGGTCATGCGCCGGTCCTCGCATACCACCGCCTCGGTGTCCGGCACGACCGCGGCGACCGCGCACAGGATCTCCGGCAGGGTCTGCGCGGAGCGCGCCGGGTCGCCGTGCGCCGGGACCAGCCCGGTGACCTCGTCGCCGCCGACGAACGGCAGATCCCCCGTGGGCAGGTGCGGGTCGGTGAGCGCCGCGGTCAGGGCGCGGCCGAGTCGCCGGCCGGTGGTGGTGGCGGTGTGCGCGTCCACCTGCTCGGGCCGGTAGCCGGTGCGGATCTGCACGGTGGTGCCGGTGGTGTCGATCGCCACGCGCAGCACCGCCTCCGCAGGGGCGGGGGTCGGGTCGTCGAGGGCGAGCACCACCGGGCATGCGGGCCCGAGGTCGGCGAGCACGGCCGGGTCGACGTCGGTGTGGGCGGACAGGTCCGCGTCGAGGGTGCGCACGCGCCGCACCAACTCGGCGAAGGGTTCGGCCGGGTCCACGACGACGCGCAGCGGCAGCACCCGCCCGTCGCGGGCCACCCCGACGAGGACGTCGTCGTGGCCGGTCAGCCGGGCGGTGAGCGCCGCCGTGGCGGCGTGCAGCACCGCGGCGACGGTGGTGTCCGGGGCGCCCCCCTCGGTGGTGGCGAAGCGCGCGGCGAGCGCCGCGGCGGTGACCGCCAGGCGGTCCTGGGCGTCGATGGGCGTGTCGTCGGTGGGTTCGGTGACCGGGCGGGGCAGTTCGAGTCGTTCGGGGGCGTCGGCGAGGCGTTCGCGCCAGAAACCGGCGGCGGCCGCGGCGCGGCGGCGCTGCTCGCCGAGGGTCACGCTGGCCGGATGGATCGCGGCGACCGCGCGGTCGGGGGCGCTGCGCAGGAAGTCGTCGAGCAGTTCGACGAACCGGTCGTGGTGGGTGCGCAGTTCGTCCTCGTCGTAGCGGTGGGGGTTGCCGCGGAAGTCGAGGAAGGTCCGGGCCGGGTCGCCGCTCTGATAGATGTTGACCAACAGGTCCTCGACGGGACCGGAGGTCATGATGTGGAATTCGCCGCGGATGGCGCCGAGCACGATCTCCTGCCGGAACAGCATGACGTTGACCATCGGCCCGGCATAGCGATACGGATCGCCGGCCGCGCCGGTCTCGCGGCGGATGTCCTCGAGGCTGAACCGCTGGTGCCGCAGCGCCCCGGTGAGTTCGAGCTGCACCCGCCGCACCAGATCGGTGCGGGTGTCGCCCGGTTCGAGGAAGATGTGCAGCGGCGCGGTGTTGACGAGCATGCCGCCGGAGCGGCGGGCCATCGCGGTGGTGCGGGCGAAGACCGGCAGGTTGATCATCACGTCGTCGCGGCCGGTCATCCGCGCCAGATAGCACGCGAATGCCGCGATCACCGCCGCCGTCGACGACAGTCCCGGCTCGTCGTCCACTGCGGTCAGCGCGTCGACGAGCTCGTCGGGGAGGGTGTGGCTCGACAGCAGCGACACCGCCGCGGTGGGGGCGTCGCGTTGCGCGAGGGTCGAGCCGTCCTCGAGTCCGGCGACCCGCTCGATCCAGTAGTCGCGGTCGGTGCGGTAGCGCTCGGAGGTGCGGTAGTCGCGGTCCCAGTCGTACAGGGCGCGCAGGTCGGCGGCCTTGGACGGCTCCGCCTCGCGGCCTTCGATCGCCGCGGTGTACAGCGCGGCGATGCGGTTGACCATGGTCATCGCCGCGAATCCGTCGAGGGCGACGTGGTGGATGCGGGCGTACCAGAGGAACCGGTCGTCGGCGACCTGCAGGATCGTCATGTTCACCAGCAGGTCGTTCGCCAGATCCACCGGGGTGGCGTAGTCGGCGGTCATCCACTCGTGCGCCGCCGCCATCGGATCGGGTGCGCCGCGGAAGTCGAGCAGCCGGATCTCGTTGCGGTCCTCGACGGTGGGGTCGACGTACTGGACGGGTTCGCCGTCGACGTCGACGACCCGCAGATAGGCGGACTGGAACTCGGCGCCGGCGCGATATCCGCAGCGACGCAGCAGATCCAGGTCCGGGGCGCCGCGCAGATCCACATACTGCGCGATGCACACGGGTACCTCGGGTGCGAGCTGCTGCGCGAACCAGATGGCCCGTTGCGCGGACGACAACGGGAAAGCGCCGGCCGGTATCTGCGGACGACGGTGTCGCAGCGACATGTCCCCTCCGAAAGCGATGTTGTTGGCCGTGATCGGCGTGTGTCCCCCGACATCGCGTGCAGGGGCCGACCCCGGTGCCGCTGGGCGTGCGGCGCCGCGATCGGACCCCCGTTCGATCGTGTGATCCCGTGTGACCGGGACCACACAACAAGCTAGACCACCTGTGCGACCGGTACGACCGGATTGCGGCGACGACCGCACCCCCACCGGCCGATGCGCCCCACAGGCCGTGCCCGTGCCGCGGCAGGACCGGTACGGAACCACGGGTGACCTCGGAAATCGTTCCCCCGCAGGGGATCAGTCGCGTTTCGATAACGTTTTCCCGACGGCCGGGAGGAATGCCCTGTTCGTGACCGGAGTGACGAATGAGGTCGGCGTCGAAGCAGGATCGGGCTCGCCGGAAACGCCCCGAAACCGGATAGGTGTCCTTATTCTCGAAGCGGCCGTCACCTTCGTGCCTCCGTGCCGCGACCGGTGCGTGACCGGATCGCGACCGGATCGTCTCGTCCCGCCTGCTCGACCCGATTCGAAGGAGCCCGAGATGTTGCGTCGCCGATCCGCCCCGCTCGTCACCGCCCTGCTCGCCGCCGCCCTGCTCTCCGCCCCCGCCCAGGCCGCCGCCGACACCACCCCGCCGGGGGTGCCGCTCGACCAGTTGCGCGCGGAGGTCGCCGACTCCCCCGAGACCCTCGCCGCGCTCGAACGGCTCGTCGCCGACTCCGGCTCGGCGAATCCGTTCGCGCCGCCACCGAAGAACATCCCGCAGCCGTTCTCGGCGCCCGCGCCCACCGTCGGCCCGGGCTGCGGCGGCGGTGTCGTGCCGTTCGCGATGACCACCGCCTGGGTGCATCCCGGCCCGCACGGTCAGGTGCCGTTCGGCTCGATCGAGGTGTTCGTCGAACCCACCGCCGGCGCGCCGGTGACCGCCTCGGACCTGAAGTTCGTGTGGATCAACATGGAGAACATCCGGGCCGGGGTCGCCACCCTCGACGACAACGGCGGCGGGCTGCAGTCGACGGTGATCGACAGCGGTCCCGGCGCGGTGCTCGGCGCCCTGTTCGGCTCGCTGCAGTACGCCAACGGCGCGTTCTGCCAGGTGATCTACACCATGGGCGGCTTCTTCGCCTGAGGCCCGTTACTCCCCGATCGGCTGCTGTCGGCTGGTGTGCTGTCAGCGCAGTCGTTCGGCGTCGCGGGCCAGATCGAGCAGCTCCGCGCACAGGGCGGTCAGCTCGTCGGCCGCGGCGCCCTCGGCGACCGCGGTGGCGACGTCCTCGGCGGCGCAGCGCACCCGGAAGGCGCGGTCGGCGAGTGCCTCGACCTCGGCGGCGGTGAGCACCACGGAATCCTCGGGCAGCCCGGCGCGGCGGGCGCTGCTGCGCTGCTCGTAGGCGCGCTGCCGGCACGACTGGCGGCAGTACCGGCGTCGCCGGCCGGTGCCGATCTCCGGTACCGGGCGCCCGCACCACAGGCACGTGCTCGCTCGCGTGTCACGTCCGGTCACGAGCGTCACTGTACTGCCCGCCCGCACCCCCGGCGGGGCGGTGGGAACAGCGGATGCGCGGCCGGTGCGGGCACCGTGCGCGTGGCGGTGCGGCGGGTCGGTAGACTTGCCCTTCGGCTCCTCGGTGGGCCGCGGGAACGGAATCGGCTCCGCCGACGTTGAGCACAGTGGACGTCGAGCTCGGCGTCGATGCCGCACGGCATCGTCACCCGGGCGGAGCACACAAGGAAGGACACCACCATGGCAGATCGTGTACTGCGAGGCAGCCGACTCGGGGCGGTGAGCTACGAAACCGACCGCGACCACGATCTGGCGCCGCGGCGAATCGCGCGCTACCGCTGCGACAACGGCGAGGAATACGACGTGCCGTTCGCGGACGACGCGGAGATCCCCGGCACCTGGATCTGCAAGAACGGACTCGAGGGCACCCTCGTCGAGGGCGCCGCACCGGAGCCGAAGAAGGTCAAGCCGCCGCGCACCCACTGGGACATGCTGCTCGAGCGTCGCTCCATCGAGGAACTCGAGGACCTGCTCAAGGAGCGCCTGGACCTGCTCAAGGCCAAGCGCCGCGGCGCCTGACACCCACGCCGCCGAAACTCGCACGTGTGCCGCCCCGGACGATCGTCCGG
>NZ_JBLWIU010000025.1:0-127730 GCF_048381395.1 Rhodococcus shunpengi | reverse complement strand
GGCGGCACACGCCGTTACGGACCCGACGACGCACCCCCGACGGGACGGTGGTTCCGCGAATTCGGTTGCGGCCCCGCCACGAATCGATCAATCGTCGATATCGGCCGGACGGTGCGTGCAATCATGATCGCACGCCGATCGATCATGATCGGCACGCCCGATCCACGACCTTCGCGCCGGTATTCCGGCGGGTCGCTTGCAAGGGGGTGAGTGTCCGTGACCGACCGTCACCACACTGCGGCGGACGCACCGCCGACCCGGGCCGCCGCCGAACTGGCCGATCTGCGCGCCGAACTCGACGACATCGACCGGGCCCTGCTCGACGGGGTCCGCGCCCGCCTCGAGGTGTGCGGACGCGTCGCCGAACTCAAGCAACGCCACGGCCTCGACGTCATGCAACCCGGCCGCATGGAGGTCGTGCACCGCCGCGCCCAGGACTACGCGCACCGGCACGGCCTGTCCGGCGACTTCGTGCGCTCGCTGTACACCCTGCTCATCGACGAGGCCTGCCGGGTCGAGGACCGCATCGTCTCCGGCAACGACGCCGCGGAGCGGGTCGTCTCCGGCAACGACGCCGCGGAGCGGGTCGGCTCCGGTCGCCGCGGCGACGGCACGAACTGAGGCCCGTCGTGTCCGCGCCCCGACCGATCCGCACGCTGTTGATCGACAACTACGACTCGTTCACCTACAACCTCTACGACCTGATCACCCGCGTCAACGGCATCCCGCCGCGAGTGCTCACCAACGATCGCAGCTGGGACGAGCTCGTCGCCGAACCGTTCGACAACATCGTCATCTCCCCCGGACCGGGCCGGCCCGACCGTGCCCGGGACTTCGGGATCAGCGCCCGCGCCCTCACCGACGCCGGGGTACCGCTGCTCGGGGTGTGCCTGGGCCATCAAGGGCTGTGCCAGCTGTTCGGCAGCGCCGTGATCACCGCACCGGAACCGGTGCACGGCCGCACCAGCCCGATCCTGCACGACGGTACCGGTCTGTTCGCCGGGCTGCCGTCACCGTTCGAGGCGGTGCGCTACCACTCGCTGATCGCCGACCCGGTCCCCGCGGACCTCGTCGCCACCGCCCGCACCCCGGATGGGCTGCTGATGGCCGTCGCGCACCGGCACCGCCCGCTGTGGGGGGTGCAGTTCCATCCCGAATCGATCGGCACCGCCCACGGCGCGCAACTGCTCGCCAACTTCCGCGACGCCACCCCACCGCGCCACCCGATCACCGTCACCGACCCCGCCGAACCGGAACCGGCACCCGAACCGACCCCGCGCTACGTGCTCGCCAGCCGCCGGCTGCCGCTGCACCCCGACCCGTCCGCCGTCTACGAGGCGCTCTTCGCCGCCGGGCCGCACGGTTTCTGGCTCGACGGCAGCGCCGCGCTGGATCCGCAGTCGCGGTTCACCGTCCTCGGCAACGGCGCCGGACCACGCGCCGACTATCTGACCTACCGGGTCGGTGAGGGCATCGTGCGCGAACACCGCGCCGACGGCACCGTCGAGGAACACCGCCGCCCCGTCTTCGACCATCTCACCGCCCGGCTCGCCGAGCGTCGCGTCGCCGCCCGCGACGACCTGCCGTTCGGGTTCGCGCTCGGCTATGTCGGCTATCTCGGTTACGAACTCAAGGCCGACGCCGGCGCGCAGCTCGTGCACACCTCCCCCTACGCCGACGCCGCGCTGGTCTTCGCCGACCGGGCGGTCGTCGTCGACCACGACGGGTGCTGCTGCTATCTGCTGGCCCTGACCGAGGACACCGACGATCCCGAGACGCTCGCCTGGTTCGACGCGACCGCCGCGATCCTGTCGGCGCTGCCCGAACCGGCGACCGACGAGCAGATCCCGGTGCCGCTGATCGGCGCGGACGGTGGGTCGCAGCTGCGGCTGCGGCACTCCCCGCAGCGCTATCTCGATCTGATCGCCCAGTGCCAGAACGAGATCCGCAGCGGCGAGACCTACGAGGTGTGCCTGACGAACACCGTCACCGTCGACGGCGGCATCGACCCGCTGAGCACCTACCGGGTGCTGCGCCGCATCAGCCCCACCCCCTACAGCGCGCTGCTCGACTTCCCCGAGGTCGCGGTGCTCAGCGCCTCCCCGGAACGGTTCCTGCGGATCGACGCCGACGGCACCGTCGAATCGAAACCGATCAAGGGCACCCGCCCGCGCGGCCGCACCCCCGGCGAGGACGCGGCGCTGCGGGACGGACTGCACGCCAGCGAGAAGGACCGCTCCGAGAACCTGATGATCGTCGACCTGGTGCGCAACGACCTGTCGCGGGTGTGCGTGCCCGGCTCGGTGCACGTGCCGGCGCTGTTCGCGGTGGAAACCTATGCCGCGGTGCACCAGTTGGTGTCCACGGTGCGCGGCACCCTGCGCCCGGACGTCTCGGCCGTGGACTGTGTGCGCGCCGCCTTCCCCGGCGGGTCGATGACCGGCGCCCCGAAGCTGCGCACCATGGAGATCATCGACAAGCTCGAGGACGGCCCGCGCGGGGTATACTCCGGAGCGATCGGATATCTGTCGCCGACCGGCGCCGCCGATCTGTCGGTGGTCATCCGCACCCTCGTCGCCACCGCCCACGAGGTCACCTTCGGGATCGGCGGGGCGATCGTGGCGCTGTCCGATCCGGACGACGAACTCGAGGAGACCCTCGTCAAGTCCGTGGTGATGCGCCGCTGCCTCGCCGCGACCCGCGACACCACCCCGACGAACGGATCCGGCGCGGTCGGCTCCGCGGACCCGGCCGATCTCGTCGACGGGCCGCCGGCGCTGCCCGGGCGGGCCGGGCCGTGACCACGCCCGGCCGGGTGGTCGTCGCCGGCGGATGCGGCGCCGTCGGTGCCCTGCTCACCGCCGCGCTGCGCGAGGCCGGCCGTCCGGTGCTCGTCGTCGACCCGGCCGCCGACCCGGCCGCCCCCGGAATGCTGCGCGCCGATCTGACCGCCCCCGACACCCGTCTGGCCGCGGCACTCGACGGCGCCGACATCGTGGTGCTCGCCGTCCCCGACGTCGTCGCCGGTGCCGCCCTGCCGGTGCTCGCGCGGCTGCTGCCTCCGCACGCCCTGTTGGTGGAGACGCTGTCGGTGAAGACCCCGATCGCCGCGGCGCTGCACACCTACCGGCCCGGCGCCCCGGCGCTGGGCATCAACCCGATGTTCGCTCCCGACCTCGGGTTGCCCGGCCGACCCGTGCTGACGGTGCGCCACCACGACGCTCCGGTGGTGGCCGAGTTCGTCGCGGCGCTGCGCGACTGGGGTGCCATGGTGGTCGAGACCACCGCCGACGAGCACGACCGCATCACCGCCGCCGTGCAGGTGCTCACCCACGCCGCGATCCTCGCGTTCGGTATCGCTCTGGACCGGCTCGATGTGCCGGAGGCCGCCGCGCAGGTCGCCGCGCCGCCGCACACCGTGCTGCGGGCGCTGCTCGCCCGCGTCGCCGGTGGCACCGCCGAGGTCTACCACGACATCCAGCTCACCAACCCGTACGCCGCCACCGCCCGCCGCGCCCTCGCCGAGGCGGTCGCCGATCTCGACGCCGCCACCGACGCGCTGCCCGACTTCGCGGCGCTGCTCGACCGGGCCCGCGCCGCGCTCGGCGACGGGCAACCCGCCGCCGCGCAGCTGTGTGCGCAGCTGTTCGCGGCGCTGCCCCGCGATCCGGGTGCGGTCGGCGGTTCCCGCGAGGAAAGGAGCCGGACATGAGCAAGTCCGACATCCCCGGCCCGCAGCTGCGCGCGCCGGAACTCCCGCAATACGATCCGTCCGATCCGGCGGAGAGCGCGGTGATCGCCGGGCTGACCCGCTCGTGGCCGCGCCGCGCCGCCGTCAAGAAACCCGAGGTCGACCTCGACGCGCTGTTCGAGGCGGACCGCGCCGACTATCCCGAGCAGATGCTGCCCTTCGCCGAACATCCGCGTTATCTCGCGCTCGACGAACAACAGCAGGCGCGGCTGCGGGCCTGGGCGTGGATCGCCTACAACAAGAGCGTCGTCGACATCGAACAGCACGTCGTCAACCCCGGCTTCGCGTTGATCACCGAGGACGCCTTCGGTATCGGCCCGTCCGACACGGTGGTCACCGGGGTGCTCCAGGCGATGGTCGACGAGCAGTACCACACCCTCATGCACCAGCAGGCCAACGTGCTCACCCGCCGCCGCCGCGGCTGGGCGCTGAAGGAGTCGGTGCTGCCGCCGTGCCCGACCGTGCGCGAGCATCGCGCCGCGGTCGCGCACGCCGAGACCCCGCGGGACGCGGCGTTGGTGCAGCTGGCGTTCACCACCGTCGCGGAGACTTCGATCAGCGCCTATCTGGCGTTGCTCACCACCGACCCGGAGCTGCAACCGGTCAACCGCGCGACGGTGGCGGTGCACCGCCGCGACGAGCTGTGCCACGCCTCCCTCGCGGGTGGGCTGCTCACTGCGGTGCTCACCGAACTCGACGACACCGATCGGGTGCGGCTACTCGACGCGCTCGGTACCGCGGTCGCGGCGTTCACCGGCGCCGACACCTCCACCTGGGCGGCGATCATCGCGCACGAGAACATCCCCGGCGGCGACGAGCTGGTCGCCGACACCATCGCCGTGACCGAGGGCCGGCCGGTGGTGCAGGACTGCAGCGCCATCCGCCGGCTGTGTGCGGGCCTGGGGCTCGGGGACGAACTCGACGCCCGCTGGCCGTGGCCGCGCAGCGCCTAGGGCATCAGGTTCAGCGGCCGAGCAGTGCCCGCAGGCGCGCGAGGCGGCTGCGCAGCCCCCACACGGTGACCCGGACGAGGGCTTCCTGCACGATGTTGCCGTTCATCTTCGACTCGCCGATCTCGCGTTCGGTGAACGTGATGGGCACCTCGGCGACGGTGAACCCGGCCTGCAGGGTGCGCCACGCGAGATCGACCTGGAAGCAGTAGCCGTGCGAGGCGATCGCGTCGAGGTCGAGCTTCTCGAGCACCTCGCGGCGGTAGGCGCGGTAGCCGCCGGTGATGTCCTGGATCGACACCCCGAGCGCGAGGCGGGAGTAGATGTTGCCGCCGCGGGAGAGCACCTCGCGGTGCCACGGCCAGTTCACCACCGTGCCGCCGGGCACGTAGCGGGAGCCGAGCACCAGATCCGCGCCGGCGTCGACCTTCTCGAGCAGCAGGTGCAGCTGTTCGGGGGCGTGGCTGCCGTCGGCGTCCATCTCCACGAGCACCGTGTAGTCGTGCGCCAGACCCCACCGGAAACCGGCGATGTAGGCGGCGCCCAGACCGTTCTTCTCGGTGCGGTGCAACACCGCGATGCGCTCGTCGGCGGCGGCGAGGTCGTCGGCGAGGTCGCCGGTGCCGTCGGGGCTGCCGTCGTCGACGACGAGGACATGGGTGTGCGGCAGCGCAGCGTGCAGCCGGGTGATGATCCGACCGAGGTTCTCCCGCTCGTTGTAGGTCGGAATGATCACCAGGGTGCGGGCGCTGGGTGCGCTGTCGTTCCCGGCCGGCGTCGCCGCTGCCATCAGAGGTCCTCCTTGTCGAACCGGCCACCGGCCGGTGCTCCTGCTGCGCCGGTGCTGGTGCGAGCTGCCGCACCGGCCTTCTCCCGCCGTCCCCGCACCAGGGCGAGAGCGGTGGCGGCCACGGCCGCGGCGCAGAGCAGAAGCTCCGGCGCCACTCCGAGCCGACTAGCCAGCGTAACGTCTGCACGCACGGGCACCTGCGCCACCAGGGCATCGGGCACGAACAACGGTGTGCTCTGCTGCACCCGACCGTCCGGATCGACGATCGCGCTGACCCCGCTGGTCGCCGCGACGATCACGGCCCGGCCGTGCTCGACGGCCCGCACCCGCGACATCGCCAGCTGCTGGTAGGTCATCTCGGTGTCGCCGAAGGTGGCGTTGTTCGTCGGCACCGCCAGCAGTTGCGCGCCGGCGGCGATCGAGTCGCGGAACGCCCGGTCGAAGGCCACCTCGTAGCAGGTCGCCACCCCGATGTCGATGCCGCCGGCGGTGACCATGCCGTCGCCGTCGCCGGGCACGAAATGGCCGGCGCGGTCGGCGTACTCGGAGAACAGGCGGAAGAACGACCGCCACGGCAGGTATTCGCCGAACGGCTGGATGATCTTCTTGTCGTGCCGCTCCCCCGGACCGGTCTGCGCGTCCCACACGATCACCGAATTGGTGGTGGTGCGGTCGCCGTTGACGAGCACCGCCCCGACGAGGATCGGCGCATCGATCGCGGCGGACGCGGCGGAGATGTCGCGGGCGGCATCGGCGTTGCGCAGCGGATCGATATCGGAAGCGTTCTCCGGCCAGATCACCACCTCGGGGGCCGGGGCCCGTCCGGCGGCGACGTCCTCGGCGAGCGCGAGAGTGCGGGCGACGTGGTTGTCGAGCACCGCCTTGCGCTGGGCGTTGAAGTCCAGGCCCAGGCGCGGCACGCTGCCCTGGATCGCCGCGACCGTCACCGTCGACGACTCGTCGGTGGTGGTGCGCACCAGCGGCCACACCGCCGCGGCGAGCAGCGGACCGAGCAGCGTCACCGCGACCGGCACCGTCCAGGCCCGCACCGTCCAGGCCCGCGCCGGGCGGGGACGGCGGTAGGCGGTCAGGGCGAGGGCGGCGAGCCCGGCACCGGTCGCGGCCACGGCGAACGACACCAGCGGGGCGCCGCCGACGACGGCGAGGGAGACGAACCCACCGTCGGGTTGGCCGAACGCCAGCCGACCCCACGGGAACCCGCCGAACGGGACGCTCGAGCGCAACCATTCGGTCAGGCTCCACGCCGCCGCGATCCACAACGGCGCGACCGGCAACGACCGCAGGTGCACCACCAGCGCCCCGAACAGGCCGACGAAGACCGCCTCGGCGGCAGCGAGCGCCAACCACGGCAACGGACCGACGTACACGCCGATCCACGGCAGCAGCGGCACCAGGAAACCGAGGCCGGCGAGATAGCCGTAGCCGAACCCCGCGCGTCGCCGCAGCGGTACTGCAGTCAATACACCGACCAGGAGCGCGATCCCGACGGGGGCGAGGAACCACAGCGGACGCGGCGGGAACGACGCGAACAGCAACACTCCCGCGACGACGGCCAGCAGCGCACGCAGCGCGACGACACGCACCGCCCGCACGGTGACCGTCGCGAAGGGCCGGCCGGTCACCGCGCGTACACGACCCGGCCGCGGTGCACACTGCGCACCAGCACCGGATCGGCGGTGCCCGGGGTGAGATCCGGCAGCGGCGCCACCCGCGACCGCGGATCCGTCGACCACCGCTGCACCGAATCCTTCGGGGCGCTGACCACGAGCTCCCCGACCTCCCAGATCGCATACGACGCCGGCGCACCCGGATCGAGGGTGCCGGCCAGACCGTCACGGACCCCACCGGCGCGCCACGCGCCGCGGGTCGCAGCGGCGAACGCCGCCCGCGGCGAGATCCCGCTGCCCTCGGTGCGGTGGTGCACCGCCGCCCGCAGCATCGGCCACGGCCGCGGCGCCGTCACCGGCGCATCGGAGCCGAACGCCAACGCCAGACCGGTCGCCGCCAGCGGCGCGAACGCGTTCAGCGCCGCGGCGCGGTCGGCGCCGAGCCGCTGCGCGTACATCCCGTCCGGCCCGCCCCACAGCGCGTCGAAGCTCGGCTGCATGCTCGCGATCACCCCGTACCGCGCCAACACCTCGGCCTGCGCGACGGTCAACGATTCGACGTGCTCGAGCCGATGCCCGCGCGCGGCGAGCGCCGGTCCCCCGACCTCCGCGGCGACCGTCTCGAACGCCGCGACCGCGGCGGTGGTCGCCGCGTCACCGATGACGTGGAAACCGGCCTGGATGCCCGCCGAGGTGCACGCGCGCACGTGCGCGGTCAGTTCGTCCTCGGTCAGATAGGTGGTGCCGCAGCAGTCCGGCAGGTCGTCGTAGGGGCGGGCCAGCGCGGCGGTGTGCGAGCCGATCGACCCGTCGACGAACAGATCCCCGCCCAGGGCGTCGGCGCCGGTCTCGGCGCGCAGCTGCGCGGCTTCTTCGCCGGTGCGCACCGCCTGCCCCCAGTAGCCGCGCACCTGCACCGGATGGTCGGTGCCGAGCAGTTCGGTGAAGTCGTCGAGCCCGGAGATGTCGGGGCCGGCGCATTCGTGCACCGCGACGTAGCCGTGCGCGGCGAAATCGTCCAGCGCCGCCAGGCGGGCGCGGGCACGCTGCGCGGCGGTCAACCCGCGGCGGGCGGCGCCGCGCACCGCATGGTGTGCCGCGGCGGTCAGCGGCTGCTGCGGATCGAAGCCGGCCAGCTCGTCGAGGGGTTCGGCGGCGGCCCGCAACGCGCTCGACGCCGCCGCCGAATGCGCATCGATCCGGCCGAGATAGACGAGCCGGGCCGGGGCGGCGGCATCGAGGTCGGCGGTGGTCGGCGGGGTCGGGTCGGGCCAGCGGGTCTCGTCCCAGCCGTGCCCCCAGATCACCGCGTCGTCGTGCGCGTCGGCGTGCGCGCGGACCCGGCGCAGCGCGTCGTCGCGGTCGACGGCGTCGGTCAGGTCCAGCCCGGTCAGGGCCAGGCCGTGGCTGGTGGTGTGCACGTGGGTGTCGACGAAACCGGGGGCGACGAACGCGCCGTGCAGGTCGACGATCTCGGCGTCCGGGTGCAGGGCGCGGCCGGGCCGGTCCTGCCCGACCCACACGACCGTGCCGTCGGTGACGGCCATCGCGGTGGCATCGGGGGCACCGGCGCTGTAGATGCGGCCGCCGACGAGAAGCTGGGTGTGCGGTGCAGGGCTCACGAGTGCCCAGTCTGCCCGGTTACCGCTCTTCGCGGCGGCGCGGGGTGTCCACGATCTCCCCTTCGAGCACGGTGCCACGGTCGTCGACCTGCTCGGTCACGGCCGGACCACCGGTCAGGTGCGGGGCACCCCCGACGACGCTGTGATCGACGACCTGCCCGTCGACCACCACCAGCCGCTGCGCGGAGAACCCGGTGGCGCGGGCCCGCCGCGCGACCAGCGTGCGCACCGCCGGACGCAGCGCGGCGCGGGTCGGCAGCAGCAACACCACCCCGAGCACGGTGCTGACGATGCCGGGGATCAGCACCAGCGCCGCGCCGGCGCCGATGAGCGCACCGTCGGTGAGCACCTGCTCCGGGGAATTCGCGTGCGGTGCCCGGCCGCCGCGCAGTTCACCGAGGTTGCGCAGTGCCCGGCGCCCCAGGGCGGCGAGCACGAGGTAACCGGCGGCACTGACACCGAGGAAGATCAACACGGTGGCCAGGGCGCCGAGGGTGGAGCCGAGCCAGGCCAGCACCGCGATCTCCGCCACGACGTAGAGCACGAACAACAACGGGTACACGGCGGGGTTTCCTTCCGTCGGTGGTTTCTGTCCGGTCAACGAACGAGCCACCGGTTTTGCTCCCGCACCCGCCCCCCGGATGCGACGCGTGATCGAATGGCCGCCATGACTGCAGGTGACTGGGCGTTGCTGATGACCGCCGCGACGGCCGCCGGATGGGTGGACGCGGTGGTCGGCGGCGGCGGGCTGATCCTGCTGCCCGCCCTGTTCCTCGTCGCCCCGCAGTTGACGCCGCAGGCGGCGCTGGCGACGAACAAGCTCACCGCGATCTGCGGGACCGGCGCGGCGGTGCTGACCTTCGCGCGGCGCATCCCGCTGCGCTGGTCGCTGCTCGGCCCCGCCGCCCTGGTCGCCGCGCTGGCCGCCGCGGCGGGGGCGGCGGCGGTCTCGCTCATCGACCGGGAGGTGTTCATCCCGATCGTGATGGTGGTGCTCGTCGCGGTGGCGGTGTTCGTCACCGCCCGCCCGAAACTCGGCACCGGCAGCATCCGCCGCCCGTCGACGCTGCGGTTGGTCACCGTCGTGGTCACGGCCGCGGCGGTGATCGGCTTCTACGACGGGATCCTCGGGCCCGGCACCGGCACCTTCTTCATCATCGTGTTCGCGGCGATGCTCGGCAGCGAGTTCGTCACCTCGGCGGCGATGGCGAAGGTACTCAACTTCGGCTCGAATCTCGGGGCGCTCGTGCTGTTCGCCGTCGGCGGGCACGTGTGGTGGGCGCTCGGGGCGGCGCTGGCGGTGTGCAATGTCGCCGGATCGGTGCTCGGCTCCCGGATGGCGCTCGCACGCGGCGCCGGATTCGTGCGGGTGGTGCTGCTGGTCGTGGTGATCGCCATGGTGATCCGGCTCGGCATCGAACAGTTCGGCTGAGCCACCCCGCGGCGATCGGTGCGGCAACCCCGGCGTCCCCTATCCCGGCGTTACCGTGGGCGGGTGAATGCGGTGGACGACGATTTTCTGGCCCTGCCGTTGCACGCGGCCGCCGACGCGGGTCTGACGGTGGCGCGAGCGGCGGGCGCGAGTCACGCCGATGTGCGGGTGCATCGGATCCGGACCGGGACGAGCACCCTGCGCGACGGCGCGCTGCAGGCGGCGGTGGACGACAGCGACTGCGGGGTGGCGGTGCGGGTGCTGCTCGACGGCACCTGGGGATTCGCGTCGCATCCGGTGCCCGGCCCGGACGGCGCCGCCGATGCCGCGGCCCGCGCCGTCGCGGTCGCCCGCACCCTGCGCGCGTTGAACCGGGATCCGGTGCAGTGGGCCGACGAACCGGTCCACCGGGACGCGGTGTGGGTCTCGCCGTACGAGATCGACCCGTTCACCGTCCCCGCGGCCGAGCGCCTCGCGGTGCTCGAGGACCGTTCGCGGCGACTGCAGGACGCCGACGGCGTCGACCACGTCGCCGCGAATCTGACCCTGGTCAAGGAACAGACCTTCTACGCCGATCTCGCCGGGTCGACGATCACCCAGCAGCGGGTGCGGATCCACTCCGATCTCGACGCGACCCGCGTCGACCGTGAGGCCGGCACCTTCGAGTCGATGCGCACCCTGGCCCCGCCGACCGGCCGCGGTTGGGAGTACGTGGCCTCGGACCGGTGGTGGGACTGGAGCCGTGAGCTCGCCGAGCTGCCCGAGCAGCTCGCGGAGAAGGCGCAGGCCCCGTCGGTGACCCCGGGCCGCACCGATCTGGTGATCGACCCGACGAATCTGTGGCTGACGATCCACGAGTCGGTCGGGCACGCCACCGAATACGACCGGGCCATCGGCTACGAGGCCGCCTACGCCGGCACTTCCTTCGCCACCCCCGACCTGCTCGGCAGCCTGCGCTACGGCAGCGACGCCATGCACGTCACCGCCGACCGCACCGAACCGCACGGCATGGCCACCGTCGGCTACGACGACGACGGGGTCGCCGCCCAGTCCTGGGATCTCGTGAAAGACGGGGTGCTCGTCGGCTATCAACTCGACCGGGCGTTCGCCCCGAAGCTCGGGGTGGCCCGCTCGAACGGCTGCGCCTACGCCGATTCGGCGCATCACGTGCCGATCCAGCGGATGGCGAACGTGTCGCTGCAACCCGATCCGGTGGTCGATCGCAGCACCGCCGAGCTGATCGCCGGGGTCGACGACGGGCTGTACATCGTCGGCGATCGCAGCTGGTCGATCGACATGCAGCGGCACAACTTCCAGTTCACCGGGCAGCGGTTCTACCGGATCCGCGGCGGCCGGCTCGCCGGTCAGGTCCGCGATGTGGCCTATCAGGCGTCGACCACCGAATTCTGGGGTGCGCTCGAGGCGGTCGGCGGAGCGTCGACCTGGCAGCTCGGCGGCGCGATGAACTGCGGCAAGGCGCAACCCGGGCAGGTCGCATCCGTTTCGCACGGCTGCCCGTCGGTGCTGGTGCGCGGCGTGAACGTGCTCAACACGGTGCAGGAAGGTGGCCGATGATCCCCGGAGACCGACTCGTCGAGACCGCGCTGGCGGCCTCGCCCGCCGACGAGACCATCGTGATGGTCACCGACAGTGCCGAGGCGTCGCTGCGGTGGGCCGGCAGTTCGATGACCACCAACGGTTCCGCCCGCGCCCGCGGTGCCACGATCCTCGCGATCCGCCGCACCCCCGACGGGGCGCACTGCGGGGTGGTCAGCGCCGCGATCGTCGACGCCGCCGACATCGGCGCGGTGGTCGCCGCGGCGTGGGCGGCCGCGCAGCAGGCCCCGGCG
This sequence comes from Rhodococcus shunpengi, assembly GCF_048381395.1. Taxonomy (NCBI): domain Bacteria; kingdom Bacillati; phylum Actinomycetota; class Actinomycetes; order Mycobacteriales; family Nocardiaceae; genus Rhodococcus; species Rhodococcus shunpengi. The sequence continues at coordinate 115,707 of NZ_JBLWIU010000025.1, read as the reverse complement.
GCCCCGGATGCGATGCCGCTGATCGACGGTGACGGCCCCGACCCGCAGTGGGGCGACGAGGCTGTCGGCACCGACGTGGAGGTCTTCGCCCCGCTCCTCGACGGGCTCGCCGCCGGTTTCGACGACACCGACGCCCTCTACGGATTCGCGCACCACCGGTCGACGACGATGTGGCTGGGCACCTCCACCGGGGTGCGGCGCCGCTGGGTGCAGCGCGACGGCTCGCTCGAGATCAACGGCAAACGCGGCGGCCTGACCGGGGCGAGCGCCTGGGTCGGCGCCGGCACCGTCGACTTCACCGACATCGCAATGGATCCGCTGCGTGCCGAACTGGCGCGGCGGCTGGACTGGGCCGGCACCCGCGTCGACCTGCCCGCCGGACGCTACGAGACGCTGCTGCCGCCGTCGGTGGTCGCGGACCTGATGATCCCGCTGCTGTGGTCCCTCGACGGGCGCGGCGCCGAGGAGGGCCGGTCGGTGTGGGCGGAGCCCGGCGGCACCCGCCTCGGCGAGCAGATCGCCGGACTGCCGGTGACATTGACGTCCGATCCGGCCGCCCCGGGGCTCGGCTATGCACCGTTCGTGGTCGCCACCGCCTCCACCGACAGCGTCTCGGTGTTCGACACCGGGATGAGCGCCGGGCGGGTCGACTGGCTCCGCGACGGCGCCCTGCACGCGCTGGCGTATCCGCGGGCCGCGGCCGCCGAATTCGGCGCCACCCCCACGGCGCCGGGGGAGAATCTGCTGCTCACCGGTGGCAGTACCGCCGATGTGGACGACATGATCGCCCGCACCGAACGCGGTCTGCTGCTGACCACCGTGTGGTACCTGCGGGAGGTCGATCCGGCGGTGCTGTTGCTGACCGGCCTGACCCGCGACGGGGTGTATCTCGTCGAGGACGGGCAGGTGCGGGCGGCGGTGAACAACTTCCGGTTCAACGAATCCCCGGTGGATCTGCTCGGCCGCGCCACCGAGATCGGCGCCACCGAACGCACCCTGCCGCGGGAGTGGAAGGACTGGTTCACCCGCACCGCGATGCCGCCCGTGCGCATCCCCGACTTCCACATGTCGTCGGTCAGCGCCGCTCACTGACGTCCGGTCCGGTCGGTAGGCACCGACCGGACCGGCAGGGGTTCAGAGCAGGTCGGTGAGTTCCTTGCCGATCTCCTCGGGGGTGACCGTCGGCTCGAAGCGGCGCACCACTGCGCCCTGCGGGTCGACGAGGAACTTGGTGAAGTTCCACTTCACGTCGTCGGTGCCGATCGCCTCCGGGCGGATCTTGCTCACGTGCTCGAACAGGAAACCGTGCTGCGGCCCGAAATCGCCGGGAGCCTCGGCGCGCAGATGCCGGTAGAGCGGGTGCGCGTCGGCGCCGTTGACGTCGAGCTTCGCGAACACCGGGAAGGTGACGTCGAAGTTCACGCGGCAGAACTCCTGGATCTCGTTGTCGCTGCCCGGTTCCTGACCACCGAACTGGTTGCACGGGAACGCGAGGATCTGCAGGCCGCGCTCACCCAGCTCGCGGTGCAGCGCCTCGAGGGCCTCGTACTGCGGGGTCAGGCCGCACTTGCTGGCGACGTTGACGATCAGCAGATACCGGCCGGCGAAGCGGGCAAGATCCTCGCTGCCGCCGTCGGCGGTGGCCACGGTGTACTCGTGCACGGACATGCGCTCTCCTGTACTGGGTTCGATCGGCTCGGCCCCGCAGGTGAGGCCGAGATCACCACGGACCCTACGGGATCGGACGAACCGGGACGATCCGGACGCGCTGCCGGTGCGGGTCAGTCCAGGTCGCGGACGTGCCGGGCGGGGCTGCCCAGATGCAGTGTGTGCGGGGCGCAGTCCTTCGTCACCAGCGAGTTCGCGCCGATCACCGCGCCGGCGCCGATGCTCACGCCCGGCATGATCACCGCACCGGAACCGATCCACGCGCCGTCGCCGATGGTCACCGGCTCCCCCGTCAACGTCGACGCGCGCTGTTCGGCGGTACCCATCCGGTGACTGCTGGTGAGCACCCGCACATGGTCGCCGAGGAACACCCGCTGCCCGACGACGATGTCGGCGACCGTGTCGAAATAACAGCCGTGGTTGACGAACGAGCCCGCGCCGAGGGTGAGCCGGCCGAGGCCCTGCACCACCACGCGGGTGTGGATCAGGCTCGGCGGTGCGGCGTCGACACCGGCGCGGCGCAACCACTTCCAGCGCTTCGAACCGGAGATCAGCGGGCTGCTTGCGAGCGCCACCGCGATCGCCTGGGACCGGTAGGTGTGAGAGCGCGCCACGACGTCTACCGGCCGGCCGTGTCGTCGGCAGGATCGAGCACACACGCCAACCCGACGGTGCCGGTGCGGCCACGGCGCACCACGCTCGCGCCGACGATGATCCGGCCGAGCAACCCGTACTTACGGGCGATCACCGACCGGGCGTGCGCCGAACCGTCGGCGTCGAGCACCTCCCCGATGCCGGGCACCGCCGCCGACTTCGCGTTGCCGCGCGCGTCGCAGATCGCCAGGGACACCCGCGGATCGCGGCGCAACCGCCGCACCTTGTAGGCGTCGGCGACCGTCCACACCAGCAACCGGTTCCCGTCGGGCGCCGCCCACACCGGGGTGTCCACCGCGCTGCCGTCCTTGCGGTAGGTGGTCAGCAGCACGAACTTGGCGGCGGCGAGGTCCGCGAAGGTGGGGGTCGTCGACTCGGGCATGGCCCCCACCCTACAAACCGCACGGTCTCACGGCAGCGCTCGTCCCGCGGGCGCCGCGTTCTACGCTGGCGGTCATGGCCGATACCGCTGTCGACGTGCACCTGCCCGCCGGGCACCTGACCTCCGCGCAGGTGCAGCTGCTCGCCGAACTCGCCCACACCCACGGCGGTGGCGAACTGCATCTGACCGCCCACGCCCAGCTGCAGGTGCGCGGCGACCACACCGCGATCGCCGCGGCCGTCACCGCCGCCGGCCTCACCGTCGACGTGCCCACCCGCGCACGGCTTCTCGTCTCGCCGCTCAGCGGCCGTATCGGCGGACACCACGACCTGCGCGACCTCACCGCCGCGGTGATCGCGCACCTCGACGACCGGCCGGTGGCAGCCGGCACCGTCCTCGGGCTCGACGACGGCACCGGCGACATCGTCGCCCTGGCCCCCACCGTCGCGGTCCTCGCCCGCCCCGACGGTCGCTTCGCGGTGATCCGCGACGGCGCCGACACCGGGGTGCGCGTCGCCCCGGACGACGCCGCCGACGCGCTGCTCACCCCACCGACCGACCCCACCGGTGCCCCGGAACCGGTGCCGGAGCAGCCGCGGCCACCGATCGGGTGGCTCGACCAGCCCGACGGAGCCGTCACCCTCGCCGGCGGGCTGCCCGGCGGGATCCTCCCCGCGCGCCTGGCGGAATTCCTCGCCGCCGTCGACCGTCCGGTGATCGTCACCCCGTGGCGGTCGGTGCTGCTGTGCGATCTGGACGAGTGGACCGCCGAGCAGGTGGTGCGGGTGCTCGCCCCCATGGGGTTGATCTTCGACGCCGACTCCCCGCACCTGCACTGAGCCACCGCTGACCTGCACGAACGGGCGGACTTCGCGAACCGGACCGTCGCCGCCGATCCGGCCCGCCGACGGTTCGGCCGCGCCTATCGTGGACGGATGAGCGGTCCGACAGCGGAATCCGACAGCTACGACGTGATCGTCCTCGGCGCGGGTCCGGCCGGGGAGAACGCCGCCCAGTACGCCATCGCCGGCAGCGACCGCACCGCGGTGCTCGTCGAACACGAACTCGTCGGCGGCGAATGTTCCTACTGGGCGTGCATGCCCAGCAAGGCTCTGCTGCGTCCCACACAGGTGCTCGCCACCGCCCGCAACATGCCCGGCGTCGCCGACAAGATCAGCGCCCACGGAGTCGAGGTACCGGCCGTGCTCGCCCGCCGCGACAGTTTCACCCACAATCGCAACGACAGCTCCCAGGTGGACTGGGCCGAGGGCGCGGGCATCGCCGTCGTGCGCGGCCACGGTCGCCTCGACGGCGAACGCACCGTCACCGTCTCCGGTGCCGACGGGGAGCGTCGCCTGCAGGCCCGGCACGCGGTCGTGCTGGCCACCGGCACCGTCCCGTCGATCCCGGACCTGCCCGGGCTGCGCGACGCGCTGCCCTGGACCTCCCGGGATGCGACGAACCTACGCGAGATCCCCCGCCGGGTGCTGGTCGTCGGCGGCGGTGTCGTCGCCTGCGAAACCGCCACCTGGCTGCGGCAACTCGGCGTCGAGGAACTCACCCTCGCGGTGCGCGGCGACCGCCTGCTGCCGCGCGTGGAGCCGTTCGCCGCCGAACGCGTCGCCGCCCGCATGGCCGACAAGGGCCTGGATGTGCGGTACCGCACCGAGATCCGCTCCGTGCAGCGCCCCGACGTGAAGGACACCGGCGTCGGCTGCATCCACGGCGGTCCCGCCACCGTCGAACTGTCCGACGGCAGCATCGTCGAGGTCGACGAGATCGTCGTCGCCGCCGGCCGCCACCCCACCGTGGACGGACTCGGTCTCGACAGCGTCGGCCTGACCGACGGGAAGGTGACGGTCGCCGACGACCTCACCGTCGACGGGGTCGACGGGCAATGGCTGTATGCGGTCGGGGATATCGCCGGTCGCGCCGCCCTGACCCACATGGGCAAATACCAGGCGCGGGTGTGCGGGGACGTCATCGCCGCTCGCGCCGAGAACCGCCCCACCGACGGGTCACGGTTCCGGGCGAGCGCCGACCACGGGCAGGTCCCGCAGGTGATCTTCACCGTCCCGGAGATCGCCGCGGTCGGCCGCACCGCCGAGCAGGCCCGCGCCGACGGACTCGACGTCGAGGTCCTCGAGGCCGACATCGACGTTGCCGGTGCCTCGTTGGCCCGCGACGACTACGCCGGGCACGCGGCGCTCGTCGTCGACCGCGCCACCGACACCCTCGTCGGCGCGACCTTCGTCGGCCAGGAGGTCGCCGAACTCGTCCACGCCGCCACCGTCGCCCTGGTCGGGAAGGTGCCGCTGGATGCGCTGTGGCATGCGGTGCCGTCCTACCCCACCATCAGCGAGATCTGGTTGCGACTGCTCGAATCCCGCCGCAGCTGACCGCCTCTCGAACGTGCAGTTGTCGTCGCGACACGCCGAACCGCGACGACGGGAACTGCACGCCGGCGGTCAGCGCGGCAGCCGCCGCCAGATCGCGCGCGGCAGCAGCCGCATCCCGAAGAACACCGGCCGCAGCACCGCCGGCACCCACACCTCCCCGCGCCCGCGGTGCAACGCCCGCACCGTCGCGTCGGCGACCTGCGGTGGGGTGCTCGACAGCGGTGCCGGGCTCATACCTTCCGTCATCCGGCCGATCACGAAACCGGGGCGCACCAGCAGCAGCGAGATTCCGCTGCCGTGCAGGGCATCCGCCAGGCCGGACGCGAAACCGTCGAGGCCGGCCTTCGCGGAGCCGTAGACGTAGTTGGCGCGGCGCACCCGCCACCCGGCGACGGAGGAGAACACCACCAGCCGACCCGAGCCCTGCGCGCGCAACCGCTGCGTCAGGTCGGTGAGCAGCGCGACCTGCGCGAGATAGTCGGTGTGCACGATCGACACCGCGTGCGCCGCATCGGTTTCCGCACGGGCCTGGTCGCCGAGGATGCCGAAGGCCAGCACCGCCACATCGATCGGCCCGAACGCGGCGATGCGGTCGAGCACCGCGGTGTGGGTGTCGAGGGCGTCGGCGTCGAACTCGACCGGATGCACCGCCGTCGCCCCTGCCGCCCGCACGGCGGCGCACTCGTCGACCAGGTCGTCGGCGCGACGCGCGGCCAGGATCACGGTGCGGCCCGGCGCGAGGCGAGTGGCGACCTCGACGCCGATCTCGCTGCGTCCCCCGAAGATGACGACGGTTCCCTGCGCGCTGTGGTTCATGCGGCCCAGTGTCCCGGGTCGATTTCCGGGAGGCAGTGTCGGGTCTCAGCCCGGCAGCACCGTCAGCCCGTGCGGACGCAGATTCATCGACTCGCAGCCGTCCTCGGTGACGACGACGATGTCCTCGATCCGCGCCCCCCACTCGCCGCGGAAGTAGATGCCCGGTTCGATGCTGAATGCCATGCCGGGCTGCAGGGTGTCGTCGTTGCCGGAGACGATGTACGGCTCCTCGTGCACCGACAGGCCGATGCCGTGCCCGGTGCGGTGCACGAACGCCTCCCCGTAACCGGCGGCGGCGAGCAGGTTACGGGCGGCGGCGTCGACGTCCTCGGCGCGCACCCCGGGACGCACCGCGTCGACCGCGGTCTGTTGTGCCTTCTCGAGCACCGCGATCTTCGTCGCGATCTCCGGGTTCGGTTCGCCGATGCTGTAGGTGCGGGTCGAATCCGAGTAGTAGCCCGGCTCGACGGGACCACCGATGTCGATGACGACGATGTCGCCGGATTCGATGACCCGCTCGGACACCTCGTGGTGCGGGTCGGCGCCGTGCGGGCCGGAACCGACGATGACGAACGCCGCCGCGGTGTGCCCCTCTTCGAGGATCGCGGCGGTGATGTCCGCAGCCACCTCGGCTTCGGTGCGCCCGGCGCGCAACCATTCACCCATGCGGGCATGCACCCGGTCGATGGCGGCACCGGCGCGGCGCAAGGCCTCGACCTCGTCGGCGTCCTTGACCATCCGCAGCTGCCGGATCACCGACGTCGCCAGCGCCGGGGCGCTGCCGAACCGGGCGGTCAGCGGCACCAGATGCAGCGCCGGCATCGCCTCGGCCACCGCGAACGCCCCTGCGGTCGCCACGAGTTCACGCACGAGCGCGTACGGGTCCTGCCCGTCCACCCAATCCCGCACCGGCAGACCGAGTTCACCGATGGCGGAGTCGTTCAGCGACGCCAGTTCCAGCCGCGGCACCACCACGGTGGCCCCGGAACCGTCGGTGGGGATCACAAGGCAGGTCAGGCGCTCGAACGACTCGGCGCGGGAGCCGGTGAGATACCGCAGGTCCGGTCCGGGGGTGATGAGCAGCGCATCGACGCCGGCGGCGGCACCGAGTTCGGCGGCGCGGGCCAGGCGGGCCGCGTAACGGTCGGCGGGGAATCGGGTGGCGGCAGTGGTCATGTCTTCGAGACTAGTGGCCGCGGCCGGATGGCAGGATGTGGTCCGTGACCGCACCGGAGAACCCCACGCCCGCACCGGACCCCACGTTGATGCTGCTCGACGGCGCGAGCCTGTGGTTCCGCGCCTTCCACGCCATCCCGGAGAAGGTCACCGCCCCCGACGGCAGCCCGGTCAACGCGGTGCGCGGCTTCGTGGACATGGTGGCCTCGCTGATCCGCACCCACCGTCCCACCCGGCTGGTGGTGTGCCTGGATCTGGATTGGCGCCCGGCCTTCCGGGTCGCGGCGATCCCGAGTTACAAGGCGCACCGGGTCGCCGCCGGGTCCGACGGCACCGTCGAGGAGGTCCCGCCTGCGCTGCTGCCGCAGGTGCCGGTGATCCTCGAGGTGCTCGCCGCCGCCGGCATCGCCACCGGCGGCGCAGCGGGTTTCGAGGCCGACGACGTGCTCGGCACCCTCGCCGCCCGCGAAACCACCGATCGGGTGATCGTGGTCAGCGGCGACCGCGACCTGCTGCAGGTCGTCACCGACAGTCCGGTGCCGGTGCGGGTGCTCTACGCCGGGCGTGGCCTGGCCAAGGCCGAGTTGTTCGATCCGGCGCTGGTCGCCGAACGCTACGGGGTGCCCGCCGAGCGGGCCGGCGCCGCCTACGCCGAACTCGCGGCGCTGCGCGGCGACCCGTCGGACGGACTCCCGGGCGTCAAGGGCGTCGGGGAGAAGACCGCCGCGTCGTTGCTGCAGCAGTACGGCTCCCTCGACGCGGTGCGCGCGGCGGCGCTCGACGAGTCGACGTCGCTGGCGAAGGGCATGCGGGTCAAACTCGCCGCTGCGGCGGACTATCTGGATGCGGCGCTGCCGGTGGTGCGGGTCGCCACCGACGCGGACGTGGATCTGTCCCGCTCGGATGTGTTGCCGGCGGCACCGGCCGATCCGGAGCAGCTCACCGCGCTGGCGCAGCGGTGGGGTCTGGAACGGCCGGTGTCCGCGCTGATCGCGGCCCTGGCCGACCGCTGACCGCCCCCGGTCAGTTGGGGCGGCCCACCTCGTAGGTGCCGTTGTCGTCGGTGACGGTGACGGTCACCTCCCGGAACTGGCCGTCCACGGTGACCGCGCACGTGAAGCTGTGTCCGGCCTCGACCTTCTGGTCACTGGGGCACTGCACGTCGCCGACCTGCCCGGCCCCATACGACTCGGTGAGCACCTTCGCGATGCCGGCCTGGGTGGATTCGGTGTCGAGGACCTTCCCGCCGAACATCGTCGCGGCGAGGATCCCGATGATGGCGAGCACCACGACGAGTCCGACGCCACCGAGGATCCACGGCAGCGTCGACTTCCCTGTCTGCGGGCCGTTCTGCGGCGGTGTGCCGGGCTGCTGCCAGGTGTTCGCGGGCGCTGCCCAGGGTTGCGCCCCGGCGGGCTGCTGACCACCCCACCCGGGCTGTGTCGGTTGCTGACCGGGCGCGCCCCACGGCTGTGCGCCCGGCTGCTGGGCCCAGCCCGGTGCCTGTCCGGGTGCCTGTCGACCGGGTGCCTGCTGTCCCCAGCCGGGGGCGGGGTGTTGCGGGGCCGGACCCCAGCCCTGTTGCGGTGCACCGGTCGGCGCACCCCACGGATTCTGGTGCCCGGGACCGGGCTGTGCGGGAGTCTGTTGCCCGGCCGGCGGCGCCCACCCGGGCTGCGGAGCGTTCCCACCCGCACCGGTGTCGGGTTGCCACGGCGACTGCCCGGCGGGCGACTGCCCCCAGCCGGTGCCGCTGCCCTGCCCCCACTGCTGCTGGCCGGCGGGCGGCGCCCACGGCGATCCGGGCTGCTCACCTCCCCCGGAGGTCGGGTTCGGTGCCCATGGATCCGTCGATTCCGGCGGCCTCTGCCCCGGCGAGTCCTGCGGTTCGTTCGGCCCGGTCATCGTCGTCTCCACTCACCCTTCCCGTTGTGTGCCCATACGGTAGCGTCCACTCGCCGCGCGGGCATCCACGCCTACCGGGCGTCCCGGACACCCCCGCGGGGGCCGGGTCATTCGGCGGTGGGATCGACGGCGACGACCCCGCGGCGCACCGCCCCGACCGCCTTGCCGGCGGTGCGGGCGAGCTCCGGATCGTCCGCGCAGGTGCGGATCTGGTCGAGCAGATCGATCAGCTGCCGGCACCACCGCACGAAATCTCCGGGCGAGAGTTCCTTGCCGGCGGCCTCCGCGGCGACGAGCGCCTCGGTCAGCGACGCGGTGGACGCCCAGGTGTAGGCGGCGGTGACGAAACCGAGATCCGGTTCGCGGGTCGGGGGCAGCCGGTGCCGGATCTCGTCGGCCCGCAAGCCGTCGCAGATCCGGGTGGTCTCGGCCAGCGCGTGCCGGATCGGGCCGGTCGGTCCGACGACGGTGACCGGCTCGTCGGTGCGCGATTCGTAGATCACCGCGGAGGCGACCGCCGCGAGTTCGGCGGCGGACAGTCCCGCCCAGGCACGGCGCCGCACGCATTCGGCGACCAGCAGATCCGATTCGGTGTAGATGCGGGCGAGCCGCTCCCCCGCCTCGGTGGTCGCCGGATCGTCGCCCTCGGTGAGATAGCCGCGTTCGGTGAGCAGCGCGACGATCCGCTCGAAGGTGCGCGCCAGCGAATCCGTCGCCGCGGCGGCCTTGCGGCGCTGCTGTCGGGTGTCGCGCAGCAACCGGTGGTAGCGCTCCCCGACCCGCGCCAGCGAATCCAGATCGGGATGCTTGCGGGCCGGATGATGCTTGAGTTGCCGGCGCAACGCGTCGATCTCGCGGGTGTCGCCCTTGGACTTGCTGCGCTTGGGGCGGCGCGGCGGCACGAGGCCCTTCGACCGCAACGCCGACGCGATGTCGCGGCGCCCGCGGCCGGTGCGGTGATCGACGTGCCGCGGCAGCCGCAGCGTGCCCAGCACCGTCGCCGGGGTCGGGAAATCCCCGGCGGAGAGGCGACCGGACCAGGCGTCGGCGGTGACGACCTGCGGCCGCGGATCACCGGCGTCGGTGTCCGGTAGCACCACCACCGCCAGGCCGGTGTGTTTGCCGGCGGGCACGGCGATGATGTCGCCGCGCCGCAGGGTCACCAGCGACGCCACCGCCGCGGCCCGGCGATCCTGCTTGCCGCGCCGCTCGTGGGCGCGTTCGGCGTCGGTCAGCTCGGCGCGCAACCGCAGATAGTCGAGGATCTCGCTGTCCTCACCGCCGAGCTGATCGCGCAGCTGCTCGAGGGTGGCCTCGTTGCGGTCGATGCCGCGTTTGAGACCGACCACCGACTTGTCGGCCTGGAACTGGGCGAAGGACATCTCCAGCAGCGCCCGCGACCGCTCCACCCCGACGGCGTCGATGAGGTTGACCGCCATGTTGTAGGACGGGCGGAACGAGCTGCGCAGCGGGAAGGTGCGGGTGGAGGCGAGCCCGGCGACCGAGGCCGGTTCGATGCCCGGCTGCCACAGCACCACCGCGTGGCCCTCGACGTCGATACCGCGCCGCCCGGCCCGGCCGGTCAGCTGCGTGTACTCGCCGGGGGTCAGCTCGGCGTGGGTGTCGCCGTTGAACTTGACGAGCTTTTCGAGCACCACCGTGCGAGCCGGCATGTTGATGCCCAGCGCGAGGGTCTCGGTGGCGAACACCGCCCGCACCAACCCCCGCACGAAGAGTTCTTCGACGGTGTGCCGGAAGGCCGGCAACATCCCGGCGTGGTGAGCGGCGATGCCGCGTTCGAGGGCGGTGCGCCACGACGCGTAACCGAGGACCTCGAGGTCGCCGCGCGGCAGATCCCGGGTGTGCTCGTCGACGATCCGGCGGATCTCCGCGGCTTCGGTGTCGTCGGTCAGGTGCAGACCCGAGCGCAGGCACTGCTGCACCGCGGCGTCGCAGCCGGCGCGGCTGAACACGAAGGTGATGGCCGGCAGCAGACCGTCGCGGTCGAGGCGGACGATGACCTCCGGGCGCGGCGGCGGCCGGAAACGGGGTCCGCGTTCACCCCAGCGGTCCATCCCGGACAGGCTCTGCCGTTGCCGCACCGCCGACGCCAGCTCCGGGTTGACGACGATGTCCCGGCGCCGCCGGGCCGGGGCGGTGTCGGTGTCGGCGCGGCGGTCGAACAGGTCGTAGATGCGGGAGCCGAGCATCATGTGCTGGTGCAGCGGGATGGGCCGCACCTCGTCGACGACGACGGTGGTGTCGCCGCGCACCGTGGTCATCCAGTCACCGAACTCCTCGGCGTTCGACACCGTCGCCGACAGCGACGCCAGCCGCACGTCCTCCGGCAGGTGCAGGATGACCTCTTCCCACACCGCACCGCGGAACCGGTCGGCGAGGAAGTGCACCTCGTCCATCACCACGTGGGTGAGCCCGATCAGGGCGGTGGACGACGCGTAGATCATGTTGCGCAGCACCTCGGTGGTCATCACCACCACCGGCGCATCGGAGTTGATGGACTGGTCGCCGGTGAGCAGACCCACCGAGTCCCGGCCGTGCCGGGCACACAGATCGGCGTACTTCTGGTTGCTCAGCGCCTTGATCGGGGTGGTGTAGAAGCACTTGGAACCGCCCTGCAGCGCCAGATACACCGCGAACTCGCCGACGACGGTCTTGCCGGCGCCGGTGGGGGCGCACACCAGCACCGAATGCCCACCCTCGAGGGCGCGGCACGCCTCGATCTGGAACGGATCGAGCGGGAACCCGAGGCCGGTGGCGAACTCCGCGAGCTGCGGGGTGGGGACGAGCGGCGCGGTGCCGGTCTCGTCGTCACCGGGGCCGGGAGCGGGGTCGCCGGTCACAGGGTGTCGGAGTAGTCGGTGCGGGCCGGATCGGTCCGGACGGTGTCGGTGGGCGCCGTCGGCGCTGCCGGCTCCACCGGGCTCGGGGCCGGAATCGTCGAACCCTCGTCGTCGTCGAGATCGGCCCAGCCTTCGGCGCGGGCCTTGCGGGCGCGGCGCCGGTCGGTCAGCCGGGCGATCTGGATGGCGAACTCCACGAGCAGCGTGAGCGCCAACGCCAGGGCGAGCATGGAGAACGGATCCTGGCCGGGGGTGGCGATGGCGGCGAAGACGAACACCGCCATGATCAGCCCGCGCCGCCACGCCTTGAGCTTGGCGTAGGGCAGCACCCCGACGCCGTTGAGCGCGACGATCACCAGCGGGATCTCGAAGGACACCCCGAAGATCACCAGCAGGTTGATGAGGAACCCGAAGTATTCGGCGCCCGAGAGGGCGGTGACCTGCACGTCGTTGCCGACGGACAACAGGAACGACAAGGCGTGGGAGATCACCAGATAGGCCAGCACCGCGCCGGTGACGAACAGCGCCGCCCCGCAGGTGACGAAGCCGATCGCGTAGCGGCGTTCCTTGCGGTACAGGCCGGGGGTGACGAACGCCCACAACTGGTACAGCCAGATCGGGCACGCCATGACGATGCCGGCGGTCGCGGCGACCTTCAGGCGCAGCATGAACTGCTCGAACGGTCCGGTGGCGAGCAGTCGGCACGCCCCGTCGTTGCTCAGGTCGGCGCGGGCCGAGGCGGGCAGGTCGCAGTAGGGGCCGCGCAGGATCTCCCCGAGGCTGTCGAGGCCGAACAGGCTGCGGCTGTACCAGACGAATCCGAGGATGGTGGTGAGCACGATCGCAGCGAGAGCGATCAGCAGACGCGTGCGCAATTCGTAGAGGTGCTCGACCAGCGACATGGTGCCGTCGGGATTGGTCTTGCGCCGGCTTCGGCGCGGATCGAACGGGATGCGCACGGTGCGGTTCTCAGCTCCTGTCGAGACCACCGGCGTGCGGGCGTGCCGGGGTCAGCGGAACGCCGGGACACCCGTGGTGGGCGCCCCGGCAGGATGAACGTCGGTCAGGCAGACCGCGGTTCGGTGTGCGTGTTCGGCGCGGCGGGATCGGCTGTCGGCTGCGCGGCCGGCAACGGATTCGGCGCCGGCTGCTGCGGCGCGGACGCCCGGGCGTCGTCGTTCTGCATCTCCTTGACCTCGCTCTTGAAGATCCGGAGCGAACGACCGAGACCGCGCGCGGCGTCGGGCAGCTTCTTCGAACCGAAGAGAATCACGACCACCAGCGCCACGATGGCCCAGTGCCAGGGGCTCATTGCACCCATTTACAACAACCTCCACTGATCGGCTCCGATCGATGCTACCGGACCTCGAGCACAGCCCGAGGCTTCGCGCCGGTGTATCCACCCACAATTTGCGGAGGGTTCATACCGATGTTTCACATCGCCGCCCTCAGGGTGTCGGCCCCGCGCCGCGGGCCGGGTTCTCCCCGTCGAGCTCGGCATAGGCGGCCAGCGCCGCCTCGGCCCGCGCCCGCACCGCCGCCTGCAACTCCGGTGGGTCGAGCACCTGCACCCCGGCGCCGAGCCCGACGAGCAGCCGCGCCATCCACCCCGGCGAGGCGTACCGCATCGACGCCTCGCAGCTGCCATCGGAGAGCACCTGCACGTCGGTGAGCGGGTAGTAGTCGAGCAGCCAGGTGTACGACGGGGCGATGCGCAACCGCGCGGCGGGCAGCGACGGGTCGCCCTCGAACAGTTCGAGGTGCTCGTCGTCGGTGATCGCCCGATGCGGCGGGCGCGCCGGCTCGTCGAGCACGGTGGCGGCGTCGATGCGGTCGAAGCGGAACAGCCGCACCCCTTCGGCGCTGCGGCACCAGGCCTGCAGATAGGCGTGCTCGTCGATGATGACGATGCGGATCGGGTCGACGTCGCGTTCGGAGACGGTGTCGCGGGAGGCCGAATAGTAGGTCAGGTGCACGGCGCGCCCGTCGCGCACCGCGGCCCGCACCTGTCCGGCGGCGTCGGAGTCCCCGGCGGTGTCCGGATCGGGTTCGGCGACGGCGGTGGCGGTGTCAGTGGTGGTGGCGGTGTCAGTGGTGGTGGCGGTGTCGGCGGGCAGCGCGGCGGTCCCGGCCGCCGCTTCGATCTTCGCGATCGCCGACTGCGCCGCCGACGGGTCGACGACACCGGGCATCTCCTGCAACGACCGCAGCGCCACGAGCAGCGCGGTGGCCTCGGTGGAGGTCAACCGCAGAGGGCGTTCGATGCCGGCGGTGAAGGTCACCACGATGCTGTCCTCGGAGAACGACAGGTCGATCAGATCGCCGGGCCCGTAGCCGGGCAGCCCGCACACCCACAGCTGGTTCAGATCGTCCATCACCTGCTTTGGGGTGACCCCCAGGTCGCGGGCGGCTTCGGCCGCGCTGATCCCCGGGTGCGCCAGGAAATAGGGCACGAGATTGAGCAGTCGTCCCAGTCGCGCCGACAGTCGTGTGCTCATCGACCCTCTTCCCCCGCAGTCGTGGTTGCCTGTTCGAGGATGCGCTGCACCTCGGCCCGCAATTCCGGTGGGTCGAGCACCAACGCGTCCGCGCCCTGCCCGGCGACGATCCGGGCGATCCACTCCCACGAGCGCACCGGCACCTCGAGTTCCACCCCGTCGCGGTCGCCGATCCGCCGGGCCGCGCCGGCCTGTCCGAGCCGGCGCAGCTCCCAGGCGCGCCCGTCCGCCACCCACAGCCGCGCCGATCCGCTCACCTCCGCGGGGGAGGTCGCGGCGAGCACCCGCCCCCGCAGATCCACGCCCTCCGGGATCTGCACCGCCCCTTCGGGGCCGATCGCGGTGATCTCGTCGCCGATGCGCGAGAGCCGGAAGGTGCGCACCGCAGTGCGGTCGCGGTCGTGGCCGACGAGATACCAGCGGCCGTGCACGGTGACCACACCCCACGGTTCGACGGTGCGCGTCGACCACGGCTCGGTGGGGGAACTGCGGTGGGTGAACCGCACCGCGCGGCGCGCGTCGATCGCGGCGAGCAATGCCGTCAACGCGGGTTCGGAGCCACGGGCGCGCGGCGGCAGCGGCGCGACCACCTCCCCGCCGTCGGTGTCGACGCGGATCCCGGCGGCACGCAGCTTGAGCACCGCGCCCTGCGCGGCGGCGGTCAGCTCCGGCGATTCCCACAGTGCGGCGGCGACGGCCACGGCGGCGGTCTCCTCGCGGGTGAGGTCGATCTCGGGCAGTTCGTAGGCGTCGCGGTTGATGCGGTAGCCCTCCACCGTCGACGACCGCGACGGCCGGCCCGTCTCCAGGGGCACCCCGAGATCGCGCAGTTCGTTCTTGTCCCGCTCGAACATGCGGCTGAACGCCTCGTCGCTCGCGCATTCGGAGTAACCGGCCACCGAGGCACGGATCTTCTCCGCGGTCACGAACTGTCGGGTGGACAGCAGCGCGATGACCAGGTTCACCAGCCGTTCGACTTTCGAGATCGCCACGCGCCAACCCTAGTGCCCGCGCGCCGCCGGCACCGCATCACCGTCCATCGGATCGGACCGGATGGTCCGCTCCGACGGGCGGCGGTGCTCACATGGAGGCGATGAGCCGTTCGACGCGTTCGTCCACCGACCGGAACGGGTCCTTGCACAACACCGTGCGCTGCGCCTGATCGTTGAGCTTCAGATGCACCCAGTCGACGGTGAAATCACGGCCTGCGGCCTGTGCGGCGGCGATGAAATCACCGCGCAGCTTCGCCCGGGTGGTCTGCGGCGGGGTGTTCACCGCGGCGTCGACGGACTCGTCGTCGGTGGCCCGCGCCGCCAGCCCCTTGCGTTGCAGCAGGTCGAACACGCCGCGGCCGCGCTTGATGTCGTGATAGGCCAGGTCGAGCTGGGCGATCTTCGGATCCGACAGCTCCATGTTGTAGCGGTCCTGGTAGCGCTGGAACAGCTTGCGCTTGATCACCCAGTCGATCTCGGTGTCGACCTTCGCAAAGTCCTGCGATTCGACGGCGTCGAGGACGCGGCCCCACAGGTCCACCACCTGCGCGACGTGCGGGTCGGGTTCGCGCTGGTGCAGATACTCCACGGCCCGCGCGTGGTATTCGCGCTGGATGTCCAGGGCACTGGCCTGCCGGCCGCCGGCCAGGCGCACCGGGCGCCGGCCCGTCAGGTCGTGGGAGACCTCGCGGATGGCGCGAATCGGGTTGTCGAGCGCGAAGTCCCGGAACGGCACCCCGGCCTCGATCATCTCGAGCACCAACGCCGCCGATCCCACCTTGAGCATGGTGGTGGTCTCGGACATGTTCGAGTCCCCGACGATCACGTGCAGGCGCCGATATTTCTCGGCGTCGGCGTGCGGTTCGTCGCGGGTGTTGATGATCGGCCGCGACCGGGTGGTCGCCGACGAGACGCCCTCCCAGATGTGCTCGGCGCGTTGCGACAGGCAGAAGGTGGCGGCCTTGGGGGTCTGCAGCACCTTCCCGGCGCCGCAGATCAGCTGCCGGGTCACCAGGAAGGGCAGCAGCACATCGGAGATGCGGGAGAACTCGCCGACGCGGGCGACGAGATAGTTCTCGTGGCAGCCGTAGGAGTTGCCCGCCGAGTCGGTGTTGTTCTTGAACAGGAAGATATCGCCGCCGATGCCTTCCTCGGCGAGACGCTGCTCGGCATCGATGAGCAGTTCCTCGAGGACCCGCTCGCCGGCATGGTCGTGCTCGACGAGCTGGAGCAGGTCGTCGCACTCGGCGGTGGCGTACTCGGGGTGCGAGCCGACATCGAGATACAGTCGCGCCCCGTTCCGCAGGAAGACGTTCGAGCTGCGCCCCCAGGACACCACCCGGCGGAACAGATAGCGGGCCACCTCGTCGGGGCTCAACCGACGATGCCCGTGGAAGGTACACGTGACGCCGAACTCCGTCTCGATACCCATGATTCGTCGCTGCACACCTCGACAGTACCGCGCGAACCCGACCCCCATGGGTCGCAACGACATCTACGGTCGTGGTGTGATCGTTCGCGAGCGTTACCGCACCGCCGACCGGGCCCTGTTCGAGCGCACCGGGGCGCTGCGCCCGTCCCCCGCCGACCCGTTGCTGCGCGATCTCGGGCGGGCCGCCAATCACAGTGTGCTGTGGGTCGCGTGCGCCGCGGTGTGCGCCGCCGCCGGCGGTCACGCCCGCCGCGGGGCGGTGCGGGGCCTGCTGTCGGTGGCCGGGGCCAGTGCCCTGACCAACGGGCTGCTCAAGCCGCTGTTGCCGCGCCGCCGACCCCCGGCGCGCACCGACCCGAAGTTCCGGCGCCGCAGTGTGCCGATCCCCCGCTCGTCGTCGTTCCCGTCCGGGCACGCCGCGTCGGCGGCGGCGTTCGTGACCGGGGTGGCGCTCGAATCCCCTGCGACCGGGGTCGTTCTGGCGCCGCTGGCCGCGGCGGTGGCCTATTCGCGGGTGCACACCGGCGTGCACTGGCCCGGTGACGTGCTCGTCGGCGGGGCGGTCGGGGCGACGGTGGCGTGGTCGACGCGCCGCTGGTGGGCGGTGCGCAGCCGCGAACCGGCGACCGTGCAGGTCGTGGCGGCTGCGCCCGCCCTGCCCGGCGGTGAGGGGATGCTGCTGGTCGTCAACCGAGACGCCGGGACCGCCGAGGAGATCGCCGCGGTGGTCACCGCCGCGCTCCCGGGGCTGCGGCGCGTCGACCTGGACCCCGAGCGCGATCCGGCGGAGCAACTGGAACATTTGCTGACCGCGTATCGGCCGCAGGCGGTGGGGGTGTGCGGCGGGGACGGCACGGTCGCGGCGGTGCTCGACGTCGCCGTCGACGCGCAGCTGCCGGTGGCGGTGTTCCCCGGGGGCACCCTCAACCATTTCGCGCTCGACCTCGGCGTGGTGGATCTGGAGGAGACGGTGCGGGCGGTCACCGCCGGGCAGGCGGTGGCCGTCGGGCTCGGACAGGTGACGGTGACCGGGCCGGAGGGACGCACGGTGCGGCGGTTCGTCAACACCGCCAGCCTGGGCGGCTATCCGGATGCGGTGCGGTTGCGGGAGCACTGGGAACCGCGGATCGGCAAGTGGCCGGCGGCGGGGCTGGCGATGCTCGCGGTGCTGCGCACGGCGAGCCCGATGCCCGTACGGATCGACGGGGCGGGACGGGCGGTGTGGTTGCTGTTCGTCGGCAACGGCCGCTACACCCCGGCAGATCAGGTGCCGATGTCCCGCGCGCATCTGGATCCGGGCACCCTCGACGTGCGGTATCTGCCGGCCGAGAGCCGGTTCTCGCGGTTCCGGCTGCTCGTCGCTGCGGCGACCGGAACCCTCGGCGCCTCACCGATGTACCGGCAACGGCACAGCCCGGGCCTGTCGGTGGAGGTCATCGGGGATCCGGTGGCGTTGGCCACCGACGGGGAAGTCCTCGCCGACGGCACCGGTTTCGACTTCGAGGTGGTGCCGTCGGCGTTGACGGTCTATCGGCTCGCGGTGGATCAGCCCGCGTCGGGACCGGACCCGGTCTCCGAGCCGGTCGTGGTGTCGGACCCCGATTCGGGGGCCGGATCGGCGGGCGCGGCCGACGGCGCCGCCTGAGCGGACCCGGTGCTGGGCAGCAGCGCGTCGAGCGCCGCCCCCGAGATACGGCGGAAGGCGCGGCGCGGCCGCTGCTTCTCGAGCACCGCGACCTCGAGTTCGCCGCGACCGAGCACCCGCGGCGCCGCATCGGCGGTGGCGGGCTGCTGCAGCGCGGTCACCGCCACGGCGACCGCCTCGTCGAGCGGCAGACCCGGCTTGTACGACGAGCGCAGCGCGGTGACGATCGGTTCGGTGTTGCCGCCCATCACCACGAACTGCGACTCGTCGACGATCGACCCGTCGTAGGTGATGCGGTACAGCTGCGGGCCGTCGTCGGTGTCGGCGCGCCCGACCTCGGCGACACAGATCTCCACCTCGTACGGCTTGGGCTGCTCGGTGAAGATGGTGCCGAGGGTCTGCGCGTAGGCGTTCGCCAGCGCCCGCCCGGTCACGTCCCGCCGGTCGTAGGAGTAGCCACGCATGTCGGCGTGCATGATCCCGGCGCGCCGCAGATTCTCGAACTCGTTGTACTTGCCGACGGCGGCGAAACCGACCCGGTCGTACAGTTCGCTGATCTTGTGCAGTGCCTTCGACGGATTCTCCGCCACCAGCAGCACACCACCGGCGTAGGTCAACGCGATCACAGACCGGCCCCGGGCGATGCCCTTACGGGCCAGCTCCGAGCGATCGCGCATGATCTGCTCGGCGGACGCATAGTACGGAAGTGTCACCGGGCATCTCCTGCGGTGCGGTCGGCCACGATGGTGCGGGCCAGCTCGGACAGGGTTTCCTCCGCGACGGCCACGGCGCCGGCCGCGGTGATCACCACCGCGGTCGGGTAGATCCCGCGGGTGGTGTCGGGACCACCGGTGGCGGTGTCGTCGTCGGCCGCGTCGTACAGCGCCTCGACGGCGGTGCGCAGCGCGCTCTGCTCGTCGGCGTCGGTGCGGTAGAGCTTCTTGAGCGACGAACGGGCGAACAACGATCCGGAGCCGACCGCATGGTAACCGGCGCGTTCCTCGTAGCGGCCCCCGACCACGTCGTAGGACACGATCCGCCCGGCGCGGTGCGCGTCGGCGGCGTCGAGGTCGAAACCGACCAGCAACGGCACCACGGCCAGGCCCTGCATGGCCGCACCGAGATTGCCGCGCACCATCGACGAGAGCCGATTGGCCTTGCCGTCGAAGGTCAGCGGCACCCCTTCGATCTTCTCGTAGTGCTCGAGTTCGACCGCGAACAGTCGCACGAGCTCGATCGCCAGGCCCGCGGTGCCGGCGATGCCGGCCGCCGAATAGTTGTCGGTGACGAACACCTTGTCGACGTCGCGGGAGGCGATCAGGTTGCCCATGGTCGCGCGCCGGTCGCCGGCGATGAGCACACCCCCGTCGAAGGTCAGCGCCACGATGGTGGTGCCGTGCGGGGCGAGGTCCACGTGGTCACCTCGTTCGAACCGGAACCGGTTCTCCGGCAGCATCTCCGGGGCGTGCATCCGCAGGTGGTCGGAGAACGACGACAAGGGCGACGCGAGGTGCAGCTTCGGCTGCACCTCGCGGTAGGGAAGAGAGGATCGTTCGGCTGTCACTGGCCACCTTTCTGCACATATGCCCGCACGAAGTCCTCTGCGTTCTCCTCGAGCACGTCGTCGATCTCGTCGAGAAGATCGTCGGTGTCCGAGGCGAGCTTCTCGCGACGCTCCTGACCGGCACCGCCGTCACCGACGACCTCGTCGTCGTCTCCGCCGCCACCGCGTGTGGTCTGCTCCTGTGCCATAGCCGCCGACCTCCTCCTGTACTCGGCGCGGAACCGTCACCGGTCGACGATCGGTGTGGTCACCGCTGCTTCGAACTCCTACCCTACCCAGCGAAACGGTCCACCGGTGGCGACACGCGTACTCGCGACCCGTGATCCGGCCACCGCCCACTGCAATGGGGTGGTCAGTGGGTGAGCTGATCGACCAACTCCGCCGCCGACTGCGCCGTCTCGAGCAGCTCCCCGACATGCGCGCGGCTGCCGCGTAGCGGCTCGAGGGTCGGGATGCGCACCAGCGACTCGCGACCGAGATCGAAGATCACCGAATCCCAGCTCGCCGCCGCGATATCGGCACCGAAGCGGCGCAGGCACTCACCGCGGAAGTAGGCGCGGGTGTCCGACGGCGGGGTGTGCACCGCATCGAGGACCTGCTGCTCGGAGACCAGCCGCTGCATCGACCCGCGGGCGACGAGCCGGTTGTACAGGCCCTTGTCCAGGCGCACATCCGAGTACTGCAGGTCGACCATGTGCAGGCGCGGCGCCGACCAGGACAGTCCCTCGCGGTTGCGGAAGCCCTCGAGCAGCCGCAGCTTCGCGGGCCAGTCCAGCAGGTCGGCGCATTCCATCGGGTCGCGTTCGAGCAGGTCGAGCACCATCGCCCACTTGTCGAGGATGTCGAGGATCCGCTTGTCCTCGGTGCCGTCGTGGAACTTCGCGACCCGCTCGTGATAGATCCGCTGCAGAGCCAGACCGGTCAGCTCCCGGCCGTCGGCGAGCGCGACGGTCTTGCGCAGCGACGGGTCGTGGCTGATGTGGTGCACCGCGGTGACCGGGCGGGCGAGCTGCAGATCCGACAGGTCGATGCCGGCCTCGATCAGGTCGAGCACCAGCGCGGTGGTGCCGACCTTGAGGTAGGTGGACATCTCCGCCAGATTCGCGTCGCCGATGATCACGTGCAGCCGCCGGTACTTGTCGGCGTCGGCGTGCGGTTCGTCGCGGGTGTTGATGATGCCGCGCTTGAGGGTGGTCTCGAGACCCACCTCGACCTCGATGTAGTCGGCGCGCTGCGAGAGCTGGAAACCGGGCTCGTCACCGGACTGGCCGATCCCGACCCGGCCGGAGCCGGTGATGACCTGCCGGGAGACGAAGAACGGGGTCAGGCCCGCGACCACCGCCGAGAACGGCGTCTCGCGGTCCATCAGGTAGTTCTCGTGGGTGCCGTAGGAGGCGCCCTTGCCGTCGACGTTGTTCTTGTACAGCTGCAGTCGCGGTGCGCCGGGCACACTCGACGCGTGCCGGGCGGCGGCCTCCATCACCCGTTCCCCGGCCTTGTCCCAGATCACCGCGTCGAGAGGGTCGGCGACCTCCGGGGCGGAGTATTCGGGGTGGGCGTGGTCGACGTACAGGCGCGCACCGTTGGTGAGGATCATGTTCGCGGCACCGACCTCGTCGGCGTCGATGACCGGGGCCGGGCCGTTGAACCGGCCCAGATCGAAGCCCCGCGCGTCGCGCAGGGGCGATTCGACCTCGTAGTCCCAGCGGGTGCGCCTCGCGCGCGGCACCCCTTCGGCGGCCGCGTAGGCCAGCACCGCCTGCGTGGAGGTCAGGATCGGGTTCGCCGATGGCTCGTTGGGTGAGGAGATCCCGTACTCGACCTCGATACCGATGATCCGCTGCATGCCCTCGAGCCTAGGCGATCCGGACGCTCACGGTCGTGAACAGCCCCGCCACCGGTCAGCGGTGCGGCTGCGGGGTGCAGTCCAGATAGCCGTGCGCCCCGATCGCCTGCAGCGCCACCCGCACCGGCGGCGGCGCCCACCTCGCCTGCGGGTCGGTTCCGAGCCGCGGGTCGCGCACCGGGATCGCCCTGCCCCGGGTGTGCACCACCGCCTCGCCGGCGGCACACACGTTGCGCACCCAGTCGGTGTCGGCGCCGTAGGTCAACGCGATCCGCAGGTCGTCACCGACGGTGAACAGCAGAACCGGGGTGCGGAACACCCGGCCCGAGCGGCGCCCGCGATGTTCGACCACCGCGGTGCCCGGCAACAGCTGAGCGAACGGGGTGGTGACCCGGTTGGTGACGATCTTGTTGAACCGGGCCATGGTGTGCGGCAACGGCATGGACGGTCCTCCCCCCGAGAGGCCGCGACGGCCGGACCTTCCGGAGGAGGGAAGGCCCGGCCGTCGCGGATCGATTGTCGTGGGTCGATTCCTACAGGTACTGGCCGGTGTTCGACTCGGTGTCGATCGCACGGCTCGCGCTGGCGTTCTTGCCGGTGACCAGGGTGCGGATGTACACGATCCGCTCGCCCTTCTTCCCCGAGATCCGGGCCCAGTCGTCCGGATTCGTGGTGTTGGGCAGGTCCTCGTTCTCGGCGAACTCGTCGACGATCGAGTCGAGCAGGTGCTGCACCCGCAGACCGGGCGCCCCGGTCTCGAGCACCGACTTGATCGCGTACTTCTTCGCCCGGTCGACGATGTTCTGGATCATCGCGCCGGAGTTGAAGTCCTTGAAGTACAGGACCTCCTTGTCGCCGTTGGCGTAGGTGACCTCGAGGAACCGATTGTCCTCGGACTCGGCGTACATCCGCTCGACGACCCGCTCGATCATCGCCCGCACGCACGCGACCCGATCGCCGCCGAACTCGGCGAGATCGTCGGCGTGCACCGGCAGGCTCTCGGTCAGGTACTTCGAGAAGATGTCCTGCGCGGCCTCCGCGTCCGGACGCTCGATCTTGATCTTCACGTCGAGGCGGCCGGGCCGCAGGATCGCCGGGTCGATCATGTCCTCACGGTTCGAGGCACCGATGACGATGACGTTCTCGAGCCCTTCGACACCGTCGATCTCGGCGAGCAGCTGCGGCACCACCGTGGTCTCCACATCGGAGGACACACCGGAACCGCGGGTGCGGAAGATCGAGTCCATCTCGTCGAAGAACACGATCACCGGGGTGCCCTCGGACGCCTTCTCCCGGGCCCGCTGGAAGATCAACCGGATGTGCCGCTCGGTCTCACCGACGAACTTGTTCAGCAGCTCCGGGCCCTTGATGTTGAGGAAGAACGACTTCGCTTCCTTCGAATCGTCGCCGCGGGCCTCGGCGATCTTCTTCGCCAGCGAGTTCGCGACCGCCTTCGCGATCAGGGTCTTACCGCAACCGGGCGGGCCGTACAGCAGCACACCCTTCGGCGGGCGCAGCGAGTACTCGCGGAACAGATCCTTGTGCAGGAACGGCAGCTCCACCGCGTCGCGGATCTGCTCGATCTGCCGGCCCAGGCCACCGATGTCGCTGTAGCCGACGTCCGGGACCTCCTCGAGCACGAGATCCTCGACCTCGGCCTTGGGGATCCGTTCGAAGGCGTAGCCGGCCTTGCTGTCGACCAGCAGCGAATCACCCGGGCGCAGCGTGAACGAGTTCTCGTCGTCGACGAGCACATCGGTCCTGTCGTCGGCGGCGGCCGCGGCGAGCGGGGCCGCCAGCCACACGATGCGTTCCTCGTCGGCGTGCCCGACCACCAGCGCGCGGGTGCCGTCGTCGAGCACCTCCCGAAGGGTGGTGATCTCGCCGACGCGCTCGAACCCACCGACCTCCACGACGGTCAACGCCTCGTTCAGCCGCACCGTCTGACCGGGCCGGAAGGTGTCGAGTTCGAGATTCGGGGACACCGCGACCCGCATCTTGCGGCCCGAGGTGAACACGTCGACGGTCTGATCGTCGAACGTCTCGAGCAGCACCCCGTAGCCGCTCGGCGGCTGGGCCAGCCGGTCGACCTCCTCGCGCAGCGTGATCAGCTGCTGGCGCGCATCCTTGAGGGTCTCGAGCAGTTTGCCGTTGCGGACCGTGAGGGACTCGAGCCGGGCTTCGAGGTCGCGTACCTGATCGGACGGTTCGCCGAGCCGACGACGCAAGGTCGCCACCTCTGCGCGCAACTCTTCGATTTCGCGTGCCGCCGCAACCGCATCCGGCTTCTCTGACGAGCTCATAGCGACTCCCTCCACTGTCGGTCATTCCACGCTACCGGGACATCGCCCCACATGGGGGAGGACACGAAACAGTCGTGTTCCGAACATGTGTCGCGTGTGGGACGCGCCATGGCACCGCACACCCGACACGCTGTTAGGCTGCCCTAAATATCGTGCGTCGACCGTTTCTCTCGAAAGGTACTCCTCCGTGACCCCACGTCCAGTTCGCACACTCTGCGCCGCCACCGCGATCGCCGCCCTCACCGCCCTGACCGGCTGCAGCTCCGACGACGCCGGCGACGACACCGCCACCGCGACCAGCGCGACGACGACCACCAGCACCACCGTGACCGCCGCGGTCACCGTCGAGCAGCTGCAGGAACAGATCGACGTGTTCTTTGACCCGGCCGCCACCACCGAGGACCGCGCCGCGGTCGTGGAGAACGGCACCGCGCGCACCGCCGTGCTCGACCAGTTCACCGGAGTGCTCGCCGGCTACCCGCTCACCGGCACCGTCGGCGAGATCACCACGGTCGACGCCGACACCGTCACCGCGACCACCGAGGTCGCCGGCCCGCACGGCGGCGCCCCGATGCCGCTGACCTTCGAGCAGATCGACGGCACCTGGGTCATCGCCGACGAGAGCGCCTGCTCGATCCTGGCCATGGGCACGCTCAGCTGCGAATAACCCCCGCCGGTCGGCGTCGGCTCAGCCCTTGCTGGGCCGACGCTGCGGCCTCGGGGTCTCCACCCCGTCCTGCAGACGCCGGGCACTGACCAGGAACGCCGTGTGCCCCTGCATCCGATGCTCGGGACGTACCGCCAGCCCCACCACGTGCCACCCGCGCACCATCGACTCCCACGAGCGCGGCTCGGTCCAGCAGGTCTGCTCCCGCATCGCCTCGACCACCCGCGACAGCTGCGTCGTCGTCGCCACGTAGACGATGAGCACCCCGCCGGGTACCAGCGCCTTCTTCACCGTCTCGAGCACATCCCAGGGGGCGAGCATGTCCAGCACCACCCGGTCCACACGGCCGTACTTCTCGACGTCGTAGTCCGCCAGATCCCCGAGCACCGTCGTCCAGTTCGCCGGGCGCTCCCCGAAGAAGGTGTCGACATTGCGCTCGGCGTATTCGAGATGGTCCTCACGCACCTCGTAGGAGATCACCCGGCCGCTCTCCCCGACCGCGCGCAGCAACGAACACGTCAGCGCACCGGAGCCGGCGCCGGCCTCGAGCACCGTCGCACCGGGGAAGATATCGCCCTCCTGCACGATCTGCGCGGCGTCCTTCGGGTAGATCACCTGCGCACCGCGCGGCATCGACATCACATAGTCGACGAGCAGCGGACGCAACGCCAGATAGGGGGTGCCGTTGGTGGAGGTGACCACCACCCCCTCGTCGGTGCCGATCAGGTCGTCGTGCAGGATCCCGCCGCGATGGGTGTGGAACTCCTTGCCCGGTTCGAGCACCACGGTGTACTTGCGGCCCTTGGCGTCGGTCAACTGCACCCGGTCCCCCACCTGGAAGGGTCCGCTGCGCCCGAGTCCGCCTACTGCCATCGCCGTGTCCACCTTCGTTCCAGCCCCGCACCCGGGATCGGGCACGCGGGTCCGGCACCGTGTCGGACCCGCGTCCTAGCCTGCCAGGTGTGACCACAGCTGCGCCCACACCCCCCCACCGACACAGTGCGGCCGGTCGCCCTGTCCCCCTCCCGGGCCGCCGACTTCACCCGCTGCCCGCTGCTCTACCGCTTCAAGGCCGTCGACCGGCTCACCACACCCCCGACCCGCGCCCAGGCGCGCGGCACCGTCGTCCACGCCGCCCTCGAAGCGCTGTTCGGCCTCGACGGCCCGGCCCGCACCCCCGCTGCCGCGCAGACCCTGCTGCCCGACGCCCTGGCCCGGGTCCTCGCCGCCACCCCCGATCTCGGCGTGGACCCCGACGACGCGGGTTTCCTCGCCGAGGCCGCCGCGCTGCTGAGCACCTACTTCACCGTCGAGGACCCCACCACCGTCACCACCGGCGGCTGCGAACTGCGAGTGGAGACGACCCTCGACGGCGACGTTCCACTGCGCGGCATCATCGACCGCCTCGACGTCGACGCCACCGGGGCGGTGCACGTCGTCGACTACAAGACCGGCCGCGCCCCGTCCCCGCGCGGCGAGCGGGCGGCGCTGTTCCAGTTGAAGTTCTACGCGCTGATCCTGTGGCGGCAGCGCGGCGTCGTCCCGGCCTCGCTGCGGCTGCTGTACCTCGGCGACGGTCAAGTGCTGAACTACCGGCCCGACCCCGAGGAACTGTGCCGCTTCGAACGGATCGTGCGCGCGATGTGGGTGACGATCCGGCAGTTGCGCGCCAGCGGCGACTTCCGCCCCGACCCCGGTCCCGGCTGCCGGTGGTGCGATCATCGGGCAGTGTGCCCGGCGTTCGGCGGTACCCCACCGCCGTATCCCGTCGACGGCGTTGCGACGCAGTCGATCCAGTCGACCCGATCGACACCATCGCTCCAGTCGACACCGGGCGCGCCCCACCGCATCGAGCAGCAGGAGAATCCCGAGTGAGCGACGCCGCCTACTACGTGCCGGTCCCCCGGCCGACCACCCCCACCGGTCCGGTCGACGACGTCGAGATCGCGGTGTTCCGCCCCACCGAACACACCGTCAGCACCTGGGGACCACACCTGCAGCACGGCGCCCCACCCTCGGCGCTGCTCGCCCGCGCCATCGAACGGCACCGGCCCCGCCCCGACACCCGCCTGAGCCGGCTCACCGTCGAACTGCTCGGCCCCGTCCCGCTCACCGACCTCGAGGTGCGCACCCACATCGAACGACCCGGTCGCCGCATCGAACTGGTCGTCGCCGAATTGTGGGCCACCACCCCCGACGGCACCGACCGCGCGGTCGCGCGCGGCACCGGCTGGCGCCTCGAAACCGTCGACCTGCCGCAGGTCGCGCATACCTCGGAGACCCCGCTGCCCGCCCCCGGTCACCTCGAAGCCAGTGCCCCGCACCCTGCCTGGAAGGGCGGCTACATCGGCACCGTCGACTGGCGCATCATCGTCCCCTTCGGCGCTCCCGGCCTGTCGTCGGCGTGGATGCGCAGCGAGATCGCCCTCGTCGAAGGCGAAACCCCCAGCGGACTCGACCGGTTGATGAGCGTCGCCGACGTCGCCAACGGTGTCGGCTCCAAACTCGACGCCCGCGAGTACACCTTCCTCAACACCGAACTGACCGTGCACCTGTTCCGCGCCCCCGAGTTCCGCGAACAGGACTGGGTGGGGATCGCCGCGGAGATGTCCGTCGGACCCGACGGGATCGGCATGACCGCCGGTCTGCTCTACGACGAGACCGGCGCGCTCGGCCGCATCACCCAGAACGTGCAGGTGCGGCCCCGCTGATCAGCGGGGCCGCACCGGAAGATGTCGGGAACGGTGCGCGTCTATTCGGGGGCGCGCATCGCCCGGCACGAGCGGATGTTCGACGCGAGGATCGCGCGGGCACCGATCTCGGCGAGCTGGTCCATCACCGCGTTGTGGCCCTTGCGCGGCACCATCGCCCGCACCGCCACCGAGTTCTCGTTCGCCAGCGGCGAGATCGTCGGCGACTCGAGACCGGGCGTGACCTGCACGGCCTGGTCGAGCAGGTGCTTGGGGCAGTCGTAGTCGATCATCACGTACTGCTGCGCGAAGACCACACCCTCGAGGCGGGCGATCAACTGGTTGCGGGCCCGATCCGAGCGATCCGAACCCTCCCGCTCGATCAGCACACCCTCCGAATCACACAGCGACTCGCCGAAGGCGACGAGATCGTGCTGCCGCAACGTCCGGCCCGAGCCGACCACATCGGCGATCGCGTCGGCGACGCCGAGCTGGATGGAGATCTCCACCGCACCGTCGAGCCGGATCACCTCGGCCTCGATGCCGCGGGCGGCGAGATCACGACGCACCAGATTCGCGTACGAGGTGGCGATGCGCAGACCCTGCAGATCCTCGACCGACCAGTCGCGGCCCTTCGGCGCGGCGTACCGGAAACGCGAGGACCCGAAGCCCAGCGACAGCCGCTCGGTGACCGGAGCCCCCGAATCCATCGACAGATCGCGGCCGGTGATCCCCAGATCCAGCTCGCCGGAACCGACGTAGATCGCGATGTCCTTCGGCCGCAGGAAGAAGAACTCGACGTCGTTGACCGGGTCGATGACCGTCAGATCCCGCGAATCGGTGCGCCGACGGTAGCCGGCCTCCTGCAGGATCTCGGCGGCGGACTCGGACAGCGAACCTTTGTTGGGGACTGCGACGCGCAGCATGACGGATGGGGTCCTTTCGAACGACGAGCAGAAGCGAGGAAGGGATCTACAGGGCACGGACGGCGGCACCGACACAGCGGGCCACCGGCCGTCACAGATGCTTGTAGACGTCCTCGAGCTTCAGACCCCGCCCCACCATCAGCACCTGCACCCAGTACAGCAGCTGCGAAATCTCCTCGGACAGTTCCTCGTCGGACTGGTACTCGGCGGCGATCCACACCTCACCGGCCTCTTCGAGTACCTTCTTGCCCTGGAAATGCACGCCGGCGTCCAGGGCGGCGACGGTGCCGGAGCCCTCGGGGCGGGTCGCGGCGCGTTCGGACAGCTCGGCGAACAGGGAATCGAAGGTCTTCACAGGGGTCGATTGTTTCATGCCCCGCCACCGGCCCCGCAGCCAGGACACCGACACCCGCTCAGAACTCGAGTTCGCGCCCGCTGACGAACCGCCGCGCCACCCCGCTGATCGGATCGGTGAACTCCAGCGACCGCGCCAGCAACCGCAGCGGATCGGTGAAATCGTCCGCGCGGCGCCGCCGGAACCGCGGATAGAAGTTGTCCCCCACGATCGGCACCCCCAACGACGCCAGATGCAGCCGCAACTGGTGGGTGCGACCGGTGCGCGGGAACAACCGGTAACGGGCCAGCTCCCCCCGCCGCTCGACCAGCTCGATGCGCGTCTCCGAATTCGGCTCGTCGGCGAACTGCTCGGCCGTCAACTCCCCGTGCCGCTTGACGATCCGGGTGCGCACCACCTGCGGGAACGACAGGTCGGGCCGATAACCGGCGACCGCCTCATATACCTTGCGCACCCGCTGCCGTTCGAACAGCTCCTGATAGGGCCGCCGCCACGCCGGGTCCGTCGTGCACAGCAGCACCCCGGCGGTCATCCGGTCGAGCCGGTGCACCGGCACCAGATGCGGCAACTCCAGCTCGCGCCGCAACCGCACCACCACCGACTCGCGAATGTGCGCGCCGCGCGGGATCGTCGCCAGAAAATGCGGCTTGTCGACGACGACGAGACCGTCCTCCCGATGCAGCACGTGCACCGGGAACGGCACCGGCACCTCCGGCGCCGGATCACGGTAGAAGTACACGAACCGCGTCGGCTGATACGGCGTGCGCGCATCGATGCGGCGGCCGTGCTCGTCGACCAGCTCCCCCGCCGCCATGTGCGCCGCCCAGTCCTCCTCGGGATGGCCGGCCTGCAGGAACTCGACGATCGTGGCCGCGTCGACGTCGGCGGGCATCCGGATGCGGTCGGGGCCGAGCCCGTCACGCACCGGCAGCGGTGCAGCACGCACCGGTCTACGCCTCCACGGGGCCCGGGACGCAGCCCTCGCACACCAGGGTCAACTCCCGGCCACGGAGGTCCGGATGATTCCGGTACCGCGAGGTCGGCGTCCCGCACAGGGCGCAGCGGCCGATCACCGTCGCCTCGGCGCTGAACTCGACGTTCATCCGCCCGTCGAAGACGTACAGCGAACCCTCCCACAGGCCCTCGTCGCCGAAGGTCTCGCCGTAACGGACGATGCCGCCGTCGAGCTGGTAGACCTCCTCGAACCCGCGGTTGCGCATCAACGCCGACAGCACCTCACAGCGCACCCCACCGGTGCAGTAGGTCACCACCGGGCGGCCCTTGAGATGGTCGTAGCGTCCGCTGTCGAGCTCGGCGACGAAATCGCGGGTCGTGGCGACGTCCGGCACGATCGCGTCCCGGAACCGGCCGATCTGCGCCTCGAAGCGGTTGCGGCCGTCGAAGAACACCACCTCGTCGCCGCGCTCGGCGACCAGCTCGTGCACGCCGTGCGGCGACAGATGGGTGCCGCCGTCGACGATGCCGTTCTCGTCGACCTTCACCTCGTCGGGCACCCCGAAGGTCACGATCTCCGGGCGCACCTTCACCGACAGGCGCGGAAAGTCGGCGCCGGTGCCGTCGGACCACTTGATGTCGATGTCCTTGAACGCCGCATAGCCGCGCAACCCACGGACGTACTTCTTCACATCGGCGATGTCACCGCCGACGGTGCCGTTGATGCCGTGCTCCGAGATGAGGATCCGCCCGGCCAACCCCAGCGACGACGCGAGGGTGTGCTGCCACAACCGGATCGCCTCCGGGTCGGGCAGCGGGGTGAACTTGTAGAACAGCACGATCTTCGGGACCGCCACCTCAGGGCACCCCCGCACCGTGCAGCTCGTGCAGGTCCTCGGCGCTCAACCCCTCGAGCGTGGACCGGAACACCCGCCGCTCCGAGCCGGGCACATCCACCAGCGACGGCACCACCAGCACCGTGCACCCGGCCGCATCCGCCGCGGCCGCCCCGGTCGGGGAATCCTCCACCGCCAGGCACTGCGCCGGATCCAGACCGAGCAGCTCCGCAGCCCGCAGGTAGGGCGCCGGATCGGGTTTGCCGGCCGGCACCTCGTCACCGCACACCGAATGATCGAAATGCTCACGGCCCAACGTTTCGAGAGCCACCTCGCACAACGCCCGCTCGGTGTTGGTCACCAGCACCGACCCCAACCCGGCCTCACGGACGGTGCGCAGCGCCGCCTGCGCGCCGGGCCGCCACGACAACCCATCGGCGAACAACCGGCCCATGTAGTCCGTCAGCCACGCCGCCGCAGCCGCCGCCTCGTCCGGGGTCGGTTCCAGACCCAACCCGGCGAAGGTGCGCAGCACCGCCAGATCCATCGGCCCACCGATCGTGGAGATGCGGGTCTCGTCGCTCATCGGCCCACCGAGATGCAACGACAACTCGTGCATCCCGATGTCCCACAAGCGTTCCGATTCGAGCAGGGTGCCGTCCATGTCCCACAGCACCGCCCGCAGCGCACCGGTCTGCACCGCGAGCGGCGCCTCCACCCGATCAGACATTGAAGTACTTCGCCTCCGGGTGGTGCAGCACGAACGCATCGGTGGACTGCTCGGGATGCAACTGCAACTCCTCCGACAACTCCACCCCGATCCGCTCGGGTTCGAGCAGCTCGACCAGCTTGATGCGGTCCTCGAGATTCGGGCACGCGCCGTAACCGAACGCGAACCGGGCGCCGCGGTAGGCGAGCTTGAAGTACTCCGCGACCTCCTCCGGATCCTCGTCCGCCGCCGTGCCGCCCTCGGCGAACGCCAGCTCCTGCCGCACCCGCCGATGCCAGTACTCGGCCAGCGCCTCGGTCAGCTGCACACCGATACCGTGCACCTCGAGATAGTCGCGGTACGAATTCGACGCGAACAGCTCGTTCGCGAAGTCCGCGATCGGCTGCCCCATCGTCACCAACTGGAACGGCCACACATCCACCTGACCCGACGCGAGCGCATCCTCCCGCGACCGCACGAAATCGGCGATGCACAGGAACCGCGAACGCTGCTGCCGCGGGAAGGTGAACCGGTAACGCTCGGGAGCATCCGGACGCGGCTCGGTCAGCACCACCACGTCGTCACCCTCGGACACCGCCGGGAAGTAGCCGTACACCACCGCCGCGTGCTGCAGGATGCCCTCGGTCGCCAACCGGTCCAGCCAGTACCGCAACCGCGGCCGGCCCTCGGTCTCCACGAGCTCCTCGTAGCTCGGGCCGTCGCCACCGCGCTGCCCGCGCAGCCCCCACTGCCCCAGGAACAGCGCACGCTCGTCGACCAGCGCCGCATAATCCGCCAGCGGGATGCCCTTGATCACCCGGGTGCCCCAGAACGGCGGCGTCGGCACCGGCAGATCCTTCGCGACATCACTGCGCTCGGGGATCTCCGCCGGCGTCTCCGCGGCCTTGCGCTTCTCCGCGATCCGCTTGCTGCGCTCGTGACGCTCCTTGCGCTCGGCGGCCTTACGCGCGGCCTCGATCGCCTCCGGGCTGTCCGGCGCCGGACCCTCACCACGCTTCTCGGCCATGACCCGGTCCATCAACGACAGACCCTCGAACGCATCGCGAGCGTACGACACCTTGCCCTCGTAGACCTCCGCCAGATCGTTCTCGACGTAGCTGCGGGTCAGCGCCGCACCACCGAGCAACACCGGGAACTGCTCGGCGACCCCACGAGCGTTGAGCTCCTCGAGATTCTCCTTCATCACCACCGTCGACTTCACGAGCAGACCCGACATGCCGATCACATCGGCGCGCTTGTCCACCGCCGCGTCGAGGATCGTCGCGATCGGCTGCTTGATGCCGAGGTTGACCACCTCGTAGCCGTTGTTCGACAGGATGATGTCCACGAGATTCTTGCCGATGTCGTGCACATCGCCCTTGACCGTCGCCAGCACGATCCGGCCCTTGCCCTCGTCGCCGGTCGACTCCATGTGCGGCTCCAAGAAAGCCACCGCGGTCTTCATCACCTCGGCGGACTGCAGCACGAACGGCAACTGCATCTGACCCGACCCGAACAGGTCACCGACGGTCTTCATGCCCGACAGCAGCGTGTCGTTGATGATCGCCAGCGGCGGAGTGGTCTTCATCGCCTCGGTCAGATCGTCCTCGAGACCGTTGCGCTCCCCGTCGACGATGCGCCGCTCGAGCCGCTCGAACAACGGCAACGCCGCCAGCTCCTGCGCCCGCGACTCGCGTGCCGACGCCGCCGACACCCCCTCGAACAGCTCCATCAGCTTCTGCAGCGGGTCGTAACCCTCCCTGCGCCGGTCGTACACCAGATCCAGCGCGACCTGCCGCTGCTCCTCCGGGATCCGCGCCATCGGCAGAATCTTCGACGCGTGCACGATCGCCGTGTCCAGCCCCGCCTCGGTGCACTCGTTCAGGAACACCGAGTTCAGCACCTGCCGCGCCGCCGGATTCAGACCGAACGACACATTCGAGATACCGAGGGTGAAGTGCACCTCCGGATGCGCCTCGTGGATGCGGCGGATCGCCTCGATCGTCTCGATCGCATCGCGCCGCACCTCCTCCTGGCCCGTCGAGATCGGGAAGGTCAACGCATCGACGATGATGTCCTGCGGCGACAACCCCCACTTACCGGTCAGATCCGCGATCAGCCGCTCGGCGATGCGCACCTTGTGCTCGGCGGTACGGGCCTGGCCCTCCTCGTCGATCGTCAACGCGACCACCGCCGCGCCGTGCTCGACGACATGCTCCATGATCCGCTCGAACCGCGAACCCGGACCGTCACCGTCCTCGTAGTTCACCGAGTTCACCGCGCAGCGGCCCCCGAGATGCTCGAGGCCCGCCTTGATCACGTCCGGCTCCGTCGAGTCGATCATGATCGGTAACGTCGACGACGTCGCGAACCGCGACGCCAGCACCGCCATGTCCGCCGCCCCGTCGCGCCCGACGTAGTCGACGTTCAGATCCAGCATGTGCGCACCGTCGCGGATCTGGTCCTTCGCGATGTCCAGGCACTTCTGCCAATCCGCGGCGAGCATCGCCTCACGGAACGCCTTCGACCCGTTCGTGTTGGTGCGCTCACCGATCATCAGGATCGACGCGTCCTGCTCGAACGGCACCGAGGTGTACAGCGACGACACACCCGGCTCCGGCTGCGGTGCGCGCGGCGCCGGCTGCACCCCGCGCACCGCCTCGGCGACCTGCCGGATGTGCTCGGGGGTCGTGCCGCAGCAGCCACCGACGAAGGTCAGCCCGTACTCGGAGACGAAACCGGCCAGGGCCTCGGCGAGCTCCTCTGGCTGCAGCGGGTACTCGGCGCCGTTCGCGCCCAGCACCGGCAGACCCGCATTCGGCATCACCGACACCGGGATCGTCGCGTGCTGCGACAGATACCGCAGGTGCTCGCTCATCTCCGCCGGACCGGTCGCGCAGTTCAACCCGATCAGGTCGATGCCGAGCGGCTCGAGGGCGGTCAGCGCGGCACCGATCTCGGAACCGAGCAGCATCGTGCCGGTGGTCTCCACCGTCACGTGGGTGACGATCGGGATCCGGCGACCGGCCTGCTCCATCGCCCGCTTGCTGCCGATGATCGCGGCCTTCGCCTGCAACAGGTCCTGGCAGGTCTCCACGAGGATCGCGTCGGCACCACCGTCGAGCATGCCCAGTGCCGCCTCACCGTAGGCGTCGCGCAGCACAGCGAACGGTGCGTGGCCGAGGGTGGGCAGCTTCGTACCCGGACCCATCGACCCGATCACCATGCGGGCCACGCCGTCGGCACCGGGGCCCATCTCGTCGGCGACCTCGCGGGCGAGGCGGGTACCGAGCTCGGACAGCTCACGGATGCGGTCGGCGATGTCGTAGTCGGCGAGGTTGGGCAGGTTGCAGCCGAAGGTGTTCGTCGAGACGACGTCGGCGCCGGCCTCGAAGTACGCCCGGTGGATCCCCCGGATCACATCGGGACGAGATTCGTTGAGGATCTCGTTGCACCCCTCCAAACCGCGGAAGTCGTCGAGCGAGAGATCCGCGGCCTGCAACATGGTGCCCATCGCCCCGTCTCCGATGACAACGCGCTGGGTCAGCGCATCGAGCAGGACAGAATGAAGTGGGGTGGACATGCCCTTCAGACTAGTGGGCGCCCGGATCGGGCCGGGTCGTAGGCTGGACGAGTGAGTACACCCGAGTATCCCGAGACCCCGGACCAGGACGTCCCCGTCCTGCGCGATCCGGTGCTCGTCGCCGCCTTCGAGGGGTGGAACGACGCCGGCGACGCCGCCAGCGGCGCCGTCGAACACCTCGAGCTGATCTGGGACGCCGAGCCCTTCGCCGAGCTGGACTCCGAGGAGTACTACGACTACCAGGTCAACCGGCCACAGGTCCGTCTCGTCGACGGCGTCACCCGCGAGATCGACTGGCCCACCACCCGACTATCGCTGTGCTCCCCGCCCGGCAGCGACCGCGACGTCGTCCTGCTGCACGGCATCGAGCCGAGCATGCGCTGGCGCAGCTTCTGCGACGCCATCATCGAACTCGTCGACGAGTTCGAGGTCCACACCGTCGTCCTGCTCGGCGCACTGCTCGCCGACACCCCGCACACCCGCCCGGTCCCGGTGACCGGCACCGCCTACAGCTCCGAGGCCGCCGAACGCTTCAAGCTGCAGACCTCCCGCTACGAAGGACCCACCGGCATCACCGGCGTGCTGCAGGACGCCTTCGTGCGCGCGGGCATCCCCGCCGTGTCGTTCTGGGCGGCGATCCCCCACTACGTGTCCAACCCGCCGAACCCCAAGGCCACCGTCGCGCTGCTGCGCCGCGTCGAGGACGTCCTCGACCTCGAAGTGCCACTCGGCGAACTCCCCCTCCTCGCCGAGGAATGGGAACAGACCGTCACCGACATGATCGAGGACGACGAGGAGATCGCCGAGTACGTGCGCACCCTCGAGGAGCGCGGCGACGCCGAAGCGGAGGAGGACATCTCCGAGGTCATCGCCAAGATCGACGGCGACGCCCTCGCCGCCGAGTTCGAACGCTATCTGCGGCGACGGGGTCCCGGCGGCTTCAACAGGTGAGGGATCTGCGCGAACCGCTGCAGCGCACGGCGCTGTACGCGGGGGGCTTCCTCGGTCCCTTCGGCGGCAGTGTCGTCGTATCGATGCTGCCGGAGATCGGCGCCGACACCGGTGTGTCCACAGGGACGGCCGCGACAACCGTCACCGCCTATCTCGGTGTGTTCGCCGCCGCGATGCTGTTCTCCGGCACGCTCGGCGCACGGTGGGGACGCGTCCGCACCGTCCGCACCGCCTATCTCGTCTACGCGGCGGTCTCCATCGCCGCGGCTCTGGCGCCGACCTTCTCGGTGCTCATCGGCACCCGCATGCTGCAGGGCGCGGCCAACGCGTTCACCACTCCACTGCTGCTCGCGGCGCTGGCCGTCATCACCCCGAAGGACAGGCTCGGCCGTGCGCTCGGCTTGTTCGGGGCGATGCAGGCCGCCGGCCAGACCGTCGCCCCGATGATCGGCGGTCTCGCCGCCGAGGTGAGCTGGCGATGGGCGTTCGTCGTGCTCGCCGGCGCCGCGCTGGTTCTGGCGCTCGCCGGCCTGCCCGAATCGGTGCGCGACGACCCGTCCGGTACCACCCGGGTCCGTCTGCGTGACGCGCTCACCCCGCGCGTCCTGCGTATCGGGCTGGTCGCGTTGCTCGGCTGGGGTGCCCTCGGCGGGCTCGGGTTCCTCCTCGCCTTCCGGGTCGAGGACGACTTCGGGTTGTCCCCGTCCGAACGCGGCGTGGTACTCACCGTGTTCGGACTCGCCGGCATCCTCAGTTCCAGGCCGGTCGGGATGCTCATCGACCGCGTCGGTGCTCGCGCGATCGTGCTCATCGGCGCGGTGAGCGGCGCAGCGCTGGTCGTGGTCGTCGGTACCGTCCCGTGGCTCGTCGTTCTCGGCGTCGCGTGGTTCCTGGCGGGCGTCGCTTCGCAGTTCATCCTCGTCGGAGTCAACGCCGCGGTACTCGGTGGGCCGGGCGGCAACCGCGGTGGTGCGGTGTCCGTCGTGCAGGCCTTCCGCTTCGGCGGTGCGGCCTTCTCCCCTCTCCTGCTGACACCGGTGTACGGCGCGGATCCCGTCGTCGCGTTCCTGCTGCCCGCCGCGCTGCTCGGTGTGCTGGTCCCCCTGGCAATGACTCGACGCCCGGAGGCGTCGAGCCGCTGACACCCCGGTCCTCTTGGTGGTTGGTGGTTGGTGGTTGGTAGTTGGTGCTGCGGTGTGTGGTGAGTAGCTTGTAAAGGAAGATGGATTCTGGTTTTTTATGGTTTCCGTATTGTTCAGAATATCTCCAGGGCTCTCTAACCGGTTCTTCAGTGGCCTCAGACCGAGCGTCTCTCCCGTCGTCGCCCACCCGGCGTCCGGCCGGTCCACTGCTTGAACGCCACCGAGAAGCTCGACGCATCGGCGTAGCCCAGACGGTGCGCCACCCTCTCCACCGGCAGGCCCGCATCCAGCAGCTCCCCCGCCATCGTCCTCAGTGTCTCGGCCACGATCGCCCGGTACGAGGTCCCCTCCTCCCCCAGCTGCCGCCGAAGGGTACGCACGCTCGACCCCAGCTCCGCAGCCACCTGGTCCTGGGTGGGGCTCTCGGCAGCGCGACGCAGCAGCACTTCCCGCACGCGGGCACCGAGCTCGCCGTGATTCTGTCTGCGCTGCAGCAGTTCCGCGCATTCCCGTAGCAGTACGGCGGCGACCTCCGGGCTCGCGGTCGGCATGGGCCGGTCCAACGCCCGCGCGTCCACCACCACCGCATGCGGCGACGCCGTCGTCTCCACCCGGAAACCCCGGTCGCGGAGGACCGGCGCGACCCGCTCACCGAGCGATTCGGCCACCTCGATGCGACGCACCTCCGACGGTTGCCCCCACAGCGCACCCCAATGGGCGAGGATCCCCGAGACGTCGCGCTCCAGCAGGAAGCCCCGCAGCTGCGCCGGCACGTGCCGGTCGTCGAGGCAGAAGCGGACCTCGTCGCCCGCATACTCCAGGGCGGCGCGCGAGAAGGCGAAGGTGAGATCGAAGAAGCGGGTGCCCACCTCGATGCCGTCGCGCACCGTCGCACAGCTCATCAGGGCGTAACCGAAGATCCCGTGCACCGCCGCCTGGTAGCGCAGACCGAGAGCGAACCCTTCCCCGGGCCGATCGTCCAGCGCGGTCACGAGATTCCCGATCACGGCCAACTCCTGGTCGTCGGTGATCTCCCCACCCGGATCGGTGATCTCCTCCTCCCCCAACCCGGTACCTGCCAGCAACGTGCCGGCATCGAGACCGCGCTCGCGTCCGAACGACACCATCAGGGCCGCGCTCGTCGCCGCGCGGCGGGAGGTCCAGGGGTTCACGAGGCTCCATCCTCGGCAGCGTGGCCGAAATTCACAAGAACTTGCCGATAGTGGCATGGATCACGGAGGGCTCGATTCGTAGCGTCGACTTCACCAGCACAGCGAGGAAAGGACGACACGGCATGAGCCCGAACGTGCACGGCAAGAGGGTTGTCATCACCGGCGGAGCGCGCGGCATCGGACAGGCGACGGCCGAAGCCCTCGTCGCGGCCGGCGCGCGAGTGGCCATCGGCGACATCGACAAGGATCTCGTGCAGGACACCGCCGCCCGGATCGGTGCGCGCTTCGGCACCACGGTGCTCGGGTTGCCCCTCGACGTCACCGACCGAGAATCCTTCGACGAATTCCTCAGCCTGGCCCACATGGAGTTCGGCGGGATCGACGTGCTTGTCAACAACGCCGGCATCATGCCCACCGGCGCGTTCCTCGAGGAGACCGACACCGTCACCGACCGGCAGATCGACGTCAACGTCCGCGGTGTGATCCTCGGTTCGAAGCTGGCCGCCGCCCGGTTCACCGAACAGGGCTATGGACACATCGTCAATCTCGGCTCCGTCGTCGGCATCGAAGGCGCCCCCGGACTCGCGGTGTACTCCGCGACCAAGCACGCGGTGATCGGCCTCGGGTCGGTGCTGCGCCAGGAACTTGCCGGCTCGAACATCGTGGTTTCCACGATCGCGCCGGGCTTCGTGCGCACCGAGCTGATCGCGGGCATGAAGCCCAACGCGCTCATCGAGAAGCTCGCCATGGTCGGCCCGGACGAGGTCGCCGCCGCGATCGTGCAGGTGATCGCGGCGGCTCGCCCCGGCCTGCGGTACGTGCCCCGCACGGCGGGCGCGATCCTCGGAGCGCTGAAGGCGGTGCCGGAGGCGACCCGTCACCGCATCTCCGCGGCGTTCGGTCTGCAGTCGCTGGCATTGAACACCGACGAGACCGCGCGGGCGGCCTACCGTCGGCGCACCGAGGCTCCGAATCCGGCGGGGGCCGGCGAGGGCTCGGTGGCGAAGGATTCCTCCGGCAGCGCGCGCTGATCCGACGCGCGCTGCCGGTCGGGCTCAGTCTCCGGTCGGCAGCGCGCGCAGCGAGCGCACCGTGGCGTCGACGGCGCGAGCCGCCTCGGCGCCCTTCTTGACGAAGTGCCGCGTGAAGTACTCGACGTGCTCGTCGTGCTCGTGGAAGTTGTGCGGGGTGAGCACCACGGAGAAGACCGGCACATCGGTGTCGAGCTGGACCCGCATCAGGCCGTCGATCACCGCGGTGGCGACGAAGTCGTGCCGGTAGATGCCGCCGTCGACGACCAGCCCGGCCGCGACGATCGCGTCGTAGCGCCCGGTCTTCGCGAGTCGCTTGGCGTGTAGCGGGATCTCGAAGGCGCCGGGGACCTCGAAGAAGTCCAGGGCGTCCTGTGAGACGCCGAGGCGGGTGATCTCGTCGGTGAAGCCTGTGCGTGCCTGGTCGACGATGTTGCGGTGCCAGGTCGCCTGAACGAACGCGATGCGCCCGGTGATGTCGGTCATGGTCACGAAACTAGCGCATGTCGCGTCATAGTTTGTTGTGCGGGAGGGGCGCTGTTCCGTCTTATGAGATTTCGTTTATTTCTCTTTTCCGTCATGCACAGAGTGACTACAGTGGTGGATGTGACACAGTCGGCTCCCGAGAACACCGTCGGTCCCCGCCCCGAGCGGTACATCGACATCTACCGCCGCGCCACCGCCCGACTCGAGGCGTGCCTGCCGCTCGGCTGGTCGCTGTCGAGCGACCGTCCCCGCTCCCCCGAGGCACCCACCCGGATGCTCGTCTCCGCCCCCGACGGCGACACCGTGTCCTTCTCCGTGGTCGCCTCCCGCGGTGTGCTCTCCGGCGACGTCGCCCGCATCGCCGCCGACCTGTCCGAGTCCGACCGCGGCTTCGTGTGCGCCCACTATCTGTCCGATCCGGTGCGCCGCCAGCTCGACCGGCACGGCATCTCCTACGCCGACGCGACCGGCAACCTCTCGCTCGTCGCCAACCGTCCGGCGGTGTGGGTCCGCGACCGCGGAGCCGACGCCGACCCGTGGCGCGGCCCGGGCCGCCCGTCCGGGGTGCTCACCGGCGAGCCGTCCGACCGCGTGGTGCGCGCGCTCGCCGATCACGTCGGGGAGATCTCCGTCCCGGAACTGATCAAGCTGTCCGGCGCGTCCACCGGCGCGACCTACCGCGTCGTCGAGGTGCTCGTCGAACGCGAGCTCGTGCGCCGGGTCCCGCGCGGCCCGATCGTGGAGGTGCGCTGGGAACCGATGCTGCGGGCCTGGGCCGCCGAACGGAAGGTGTGCGCGGTCCGGCGGTTCACCGCCCCCGAGGGCGTCACCGCGACCCGCGCGCGACTGGCCGAACGCATCGACATCCCCTACGCGCTCACGGGCGTCGGCGCCACCGATTATGCGGCCCCGGCGTTGCTCGAGGTCTACGCCGACGACCCGGACGACTTCGCCGACAGTCTCGGTCTGCGCGCGGTCGAGCACGGTGGCGACGTGGTGGTGGCGATTCCCTGGTCGCCGGTGGTCTTCGAACGGATGGACCGTCGCGGCGGACTGCGCCACGCCGCGATCTCGCATGTGTACGCCGACCTGCTGGCGGGCCCGTTCCGCAACGACGATGCCGCCGAACACGTCCGCTCCCGGCTCACCGCGGACGAGCACTGGCGGCGTCCGGTGCGCTGACCGCTGTATCCGGCCGATCCGCCTCCCCGGATCCCCGGCCGAGCATTTCGATCTTTGTGTACGGTGCGAACCATGACGGGTCGCCGCGACGACAGGAGTACCGATCAGATGACCGCGCCGCGCACCGTGGAGGACCTGCCGTCGGCACTCGACGGCGCCGCCCTGTCCGATCGTCTCGCGGGCCGCCGGCCCGCGGTCTTCCTCGACTACGACGGCGTGCTCACGCCGATCGTCGCCCGTCCCGAGGACGCGGTGTGGTCGGATGCCATGCGCCGCACCGTCCGCGAGCTCGCCGACCGCGTGTCGGTGTGCATCGTCACCGGCCGTGACCGCGACGTCGTCCAGCAGCTCATGGGGGTCGACGATCTCGTCGTCGCCGGAAGCCACGGCTTCGATATCTGGAGCCCCACCGACGGGCAGATCGCCCACGACGTCCTCGACGACTTCACCGATCTGATCACCGAGACCACCGAGACCCTGCGCACCCGCCTGGACGGTATCGACGGCGTCGGCATCGAACCGAAGCGCGCCTCGGTGGCCGTGCACTACCGGCAGGCCTCCCCCGAGGTGCACGACCGGGTGGGTGCGATCGTCGAGACGCTGTTACAGGAGAACCCCGAACGGCTCGCCGTGGTGCCGGGAAAGATGGTCTACGAACTCAAACCGGCCGTGGACTGGAACAAGGGCAAAGCGGTCCTGCACCTGATCGAGGTCCTCG
Organism: Rhodococcus shunpengi; assembly: GCF_048381395.1. Taxonomy (NCBI): domain Bacteria; kingdom Bacillati; phylum Actinomycetota; class Actinomycetes; order Mycobacteriales; family Nocardiaceae; genus Rhodococcus; species Rhodococcus shunpengi. The sequence continues at coordinate 74,164 of NZ_JBLWIU010000025.1, read as the reverse complement.
GTCTCGCCTCCGACGAGGTCGTGCCGCTCTATCTCGGCGACGACATCACCGACGAGGACGCCTTCCGGGCGTTGCGGGGTCGCGGCATCGGGATCCTCGTCGGCAGCCCCGACGACCCGGAGATGGCCGGACGCCGCACCGACGCCGAGTTCGTCCTCGCGTCGGTCGACGACGTCGAACGTTTCCTGTCGGCCCTGGGTAGATGACAGCGCCGCCGGGTGACAGCACCGCCGGACAGTTCGTGTCGACTACGACCCGCCAGGAGGTTCGCGTGTACGACCCGGAGTTCACCCTCGACTACGACGGTTTCGATCCAGACGACGAACCCCTGCGCGAAGCCCTGACCTCGACGGGCAACGGCTACTTCTGTTCACGCGGCACCGCCGAGTGGGAGGACATGGGCGAGGTCCATTATCCGGGGACCTACGCGCATCGTTGCTACAACCGCGAGACCACCATCATGGGTGGCAGCCCGGTCCTGAACGAGGATCTGGTCAACCTCCCGAACTGGCTCGTGCTGAAGCTGCGCATCGACGGCGGCGAAGCGATTCGCCTGGCGCAGGTGGAGATCCTCGCCTACCGGCACGTCTACGACATCCGCACCGCCACCGTGGTCCGCGAACTGCGGTTCCGGGATCGGCACGGCCGCGAGACGTCGCTGCGCAGCAGACGGTTCGTGAGCATGGAGCATCCGAACCAGGGGGCGCTCGAATGGTCGCTGACCCCGGAGAACTGGTCGGGGCGGGTCGAGATCGTCACCGCCCTCGACGGCCGGGTTTCCAATCGCGCGGTCGCCCGCTACCGCGATCTCGAGGCGCGGCACCTCGATCCGGTCTCGCCGCGCACCTACGGTCCCGAGACGATCGCGCTGAAGGTGCAGATCCGCCAGTCCGACACCTACATCGCCCAGGCCGCACGCACCCGGGTGTTCCGGGAGGGTTCGGGAGGAGCGATGCTCGTCGACCGGGATCTGTACCAGATGGAGGACTACATCCAGCAGGTCCTCTCCTTCGACATCGCCGAGGGTTCGACGGTGCGGATCGAGAAGATGGTGGCGATGTTCACTTCCCGCGACGACGCGATCACCGAGCCCCTCGCGTCGGCGGGCCGGCACGTGCTGCGTTATCCGGATTTCGCCGAGGCGTACGACGAGCACGTCGCGGCGTGGGACGAGCTGTGGGACATCTGCGACATCCGGTTGCCGCGGGAGTCGCGCGCGCAGTTGCTGCTGCGCCTGCACGTCTCGCACGTACTGCAGGTCTGCTCACGGCACACCGCGCGCCTCGACGCGGGAGTGCCGGCGCGCGGACTCAACGGCGAGGCCTATCGCGGGCACGTGTTCTGGGACGAGATGTTCGTCTATCCCTTCCTGAACCTGCGGGTCCCGGAGATCACCAAAGGCCTGATCCTCTACCGCTACCGCCGGTTGGGTGAGGCGCAGGCCGCGGCGAGCGAGGCCGGTTACCGCGGCGCGATGTTCCCCTGGCAGAGCGGCAGCGACGGCACCGAGGAGACCCAGACGGTGCATCTGAACCCGATGTCGGGTCAATGGGATCCGGACCTGAGCCGGAACCAGCGGCACGTCAGCGCCGCGATCTTCTACAACGTGTGGCACTACTACCAGGCCACCGACGACGTCGACTTCCTCGCCGACTACGGCGCCGAGATGATGCTCGAGATCGCGCGGTTCTGGGCGTCGATCGCGCACTACAGCCCGGATCGGGACCGCTACGAGATCCACGGGGTGATGGGCCCGGACGAGTTCCACGAACGGTATCCGGGAGCCACCGAGGGCGGTGTGCGCAACAACGCGTACACCAACGTGATGGTCGCGTGGATCGCGGCGCGCGCCCTCGATGTCTTCGAGGTGCTGTCGAAGAGCCGGCGCACGGCCCTGCGGGCCCGGTTGCGGGTCACCGACGAGGAACTGCGCACCTGGTCGGAGATGAGCCGGAAGATGTTCGTGCCCTACCACGACGGGGTGATCAGCCAGTTCGAAGGCTACGAGGATCTCGAGGAGCTCGACTGGGAGCACTACCGCACGGAGTACGGCAACATCGGCAGGATGGACCGCATCCTGCGCGCCGAGGGCCGCGATCCGGATGCCTACAAGGTCGCCAAGCAGGCCGACACGGTGATGTTGTTCTTCCTGTTCGACGATGCCGAGTTGCGGCAGGTGTTCGAGCAGCTCGGTTATCCGTTCGGTCGCGACCTCGTGCGCCGCACCGTCGACTACTACGACCAGCGCACGTCGCACGGGTCGACGCTCAGTCACGTGACGTTCGCCGGTGTGCTCGCCACCTTCGATCCGCAGTCGTCGTGGTTGCGGTTCAAGCTCGCGCTCGAGAGCGACGTCAGCGACCTGCAGGGCGGCACCACCAAGGAGGGCATCCACATGGGGGTCATGGGCGGCACCCTCGATCTGGTGCAGCGCTACTACGTCGGTGCCCGTGCGTACGGCGACGTGCTCGTCTTCCGGCCCAAGCTGGTCTCGCACCTCGACGGGGTGTCGTTCTCCATGCGGTACCGCGGCACTCCCCTACGGGTGCGGATCGACGGCGACAAGCTGTCGGTGCGCGCCGAGACCGAGGGTTTCCGGGTGCCGGTGCGGGTCGCGGTGGACGGCGAACTCGTCGAGCTCGGCGCCGGCGAGTCGCACGAGTTCCGGCTCGCCGCCGTCCCGGCCTGACCGCAAGGAGGATATCGTGGCCGAGGCGCAGTCGCGGTTCCGCGCGGTGATCTTCGACGTCGACGGGGTGCTCGTCGATTCACCGCACGAGACGGCGTGGCGGGAAGCGCTGGCGGAGTTGATGGCCGGCGACTGGTGCGACCTGCAGCCCGAGACCTCCTGGCAGGAGGACGCGTTCACCGCGGAGGTGTACCGGCAGGTGCTGTCGGGCCGGCCGCGGATGGACGGTGCCCGCGCCGCCCTCGAGTACTTCGCGGTGCCCGACGCCGAGCGTCGCGCGGTCGACTACGCCGAGCGCAAGCAGGCCCGGTTGCTGCGGTTGATCGACGAGCGCAGGTTCCGCGCCTACGACGACGGAGTGCGCTTCGTCGCGGCCGTGCAGGCGGCGGGGATCGCGGTGGCCGCGGCGTCTTCGTCGAAGAACGCCGGACTGTTCCTGCGGGCGATCCCCGCCCACGACCATCCCGGCGAGACGCTGCTCGACCGCTTCGACGCCGATCTGTCCGGGCGCCCGGTCGCCCACGGCAAACCCGACCCGGAACTGTTCCTCACCGCCGCCGACGAACTCGGGGTGCCCGCGCAGGCGTGCGTGGTGGTCGAGGACGCGATCAGCGGGATCCGGGCGGCGAAGGCCGGCGGCATGCGGGCGCTCGGTGTCGCCCGTTTCGACGACTCCGCCGATCTCGAGGACGCGGGCGCCGATCTGGTGGTGACCTCTCTCGACGAGGTCGACGTCGACGCCTTCACCGCCGGACGACTGGTCCGCCGCGGATCGGTATGATCCTCAGTCGGTTCCGACGCCCTGCCAGTGCCAGTCGGTGATCACCGGCATGTCCTCGCCGTGGGTGCGCACGTAGCGGGTGTGCTCGGCGAGGATGTTCTCGAGTTCCTCGCGGGCGTGCCCGGCGATGGGCCGGATCCGCTCGACGCGGTCGAGGACGTCGAGCGCGAGGTGGTAGCGGTCGATACGGTTGAGCACGCACATGTCGAAGGGTGTGGTGGTCGTGCCCTCCTCGATGTAGCCGTGCACGTGGAAGTTCTCGTGGTTGGTGCGCCGGTAGACGAGACGGTGGATCAGCCACGGATAACCGTGGTAGGCGAAGACCACCGGCTTGTCGGTGGTGAACAACGCGTCGAAGTGCGCATCAGGCAACCCGTGCGGGTGCGCCCGGTCGTCCTGCAGCCGCATGAGGTCGACAACGTTGACCACCCGGATCCGCAGGTCGGGGAAGCGGCGGTGCAGGATGTCGACGGCCGCGAGGGTTTCCATCGTGGGGATGTCGCCGGCGCAGGCGAGCACCACATCCGGTTCGGCGTCGCGGTCGGTCGAGGCCCACTGCCAGATGCCGATGCCCTTGCGGCAGTGGGTCATCGCGTCGTCGATGTCGAGGAATTGCACGGCGGGTTGCTTCCCGGCGACGATCACGTTGATGTACTGGCGGGTGCGCAGGCAGTGATCGGCCACCGAGAGCAGGGTGTTGGCGTCCGGCGGCAGGTAGACGCGCACGACCTCGGGTTTCTTGTTGACGACGTGGTCGATGAATCCGGGGTCCTGGTGCGAGAACCCGTTGTGGTCCTGCCGCCACACGTGTGAGGTGAGCAGGTAGTTCAGCGACGGGACGGGGCGGCGCCAGCGGATCCGGTTCGTGGTGAGCAGCCATTTGGCGTGCTGGTTGACCATCGAGTCGACCAGGTGTGCGAAAGCCTCGTAGCTGGAGAACAATCCGTGCCGGCCGGTGAGCAGGTAGCCCTCGAGCCAGCCCTGGCAGGTGTGTTCGGACAGGATCTCCATGACTCGTCCGTCGGGGGCGACCCGGTCGTCACCCGGGTCGATGCGCGCGTTCCAGGTGCGGTCGGTGGCGTCGAGGACCGCGTCGAGGCGGTTGGAGTTGTTCTCGTCGGGCGCGAACACCCGGAAGTTCGTGGCGTTGCTCCGCATGACATCGCGCAGGAAGGTGCCGAGGATGCGGGTGGCTTCGCCGGTGGCGGTGGCCGGTTCGGGAACGTCGACGGCATAGTCGCGGAAGTCGGGCAGGATCAGATCGCGCAGTACCGCTCCCCCGTTGGCGTGGGGGTTCGCGCTCATCCGCCGGGTGCCACGTGGCGCGAGGTCGCGCAGTGCCGCAGCAGGGGCACCGTCGTCGTCGAACAACTCCTTCGGCCGATAGCTCTGCAGCCACTCCTCGAGAGCGCGGAGGTGCTCGTCGTTCCCGCGCGGATCGCCGATCGGCACCTGGTGCGCGCGCCAGGTGCCCTCGACCGGCGCGCCGTCGACCTCGACCGGGCCGGTCCACCCCTTCGGGGAGCGCAGCACGATCATCGGCCAGGCCGGGCGGGTCGCGTTTCCCGAGGTGCGGGCGGCCTGCTGGATCTCGGAGATCCGGTCGAGCGCCGCGTCGAGGGCGCCGGCGAAGCGCCGATGCATGTCGGCGGGATCGTCGCCGGCGACGACGATCGGTTCGTGCCCGTAGCCGCGCAGCAGCGAGATCAGTTCGTCCTCGCCGATGCGGGCGAGCACCGTCGGGTTGGCGATCTTGAAGCCGTTGAGGTGCAGGATCGGCAGCACTGCGCCGTCGCGGCGCGGGTCGACGAATTTCGTCGAGTGCCAGCTCGCGGCCAGCGGCCCCGTTTCGGCTTCGCCGTCACCGACGACCGCGGCGACGATCAGGTCGGGATTGTCGAAGGCAGCACCGTAGGCGTGTGCGAGGGAATAGCCCAGTTCACCGCCCTCGTGGATCGACCCGGGGGTCTCGGGGGCGACGTGGCTGGGAATGCCGCCGGGGAACGAGAACTGGCGGAACAGGCGCCGCATGCCGTCCTCGTCGCGGGAGACGGCCGGATAGACCTCGCTGTAGGTGCCTTCGAGCCACGCTGCGGCGACCGGTCCGGGACCGCCGTGACCGGGACCCATGACGTACATCATGTCCAGGTCGCGGGTGGTGATGGCGCGGTTGAGGTGTGCGTAGACGAAGTTCAATCCCGGTGTGGTGCCCCAGTGTCCGAGCAGCCGCGGTTTGATGTGTTCGGGCCGCAGCGGTTCGCGCAGCAGCGGGTTGTCCATGAGGTAGATCTGCCCGACGGACAGATAGTTCGCGGCCCGCCACCACGCGTCGAGGTCTGCGAAGTCCGGATCGATCGCGGGCCCCGGCTCGGAGGTGGCGTCGGAACTGGTCTGCGGTGTGCGGAGTGACATCGGTTTCCTCGTCGTCGGCGACCGGGGTGCTCGTTGCAGCGGTACCCATCGGGTGAGGGGCTCACTCGCCCCGGCGGCGCACCATCTCACCGATCCAGGTCGGCGCGTACGGCGAGGTGCAGCCCGGGGACGTCGGATAGTCCTTCAGCACCTCGAGGCGTTCGCCGATGTCGAGCGCGCGGGCCCGGTGGTCGGGGTGTTCGATGCCGATCTGCGCCAGGCACGTGTTCATCGCCCACTGCAGACGTTCGGGGGCGTCGCGCATCTGCGCGTCGATGGTGTCGAGCAGGCCGGACAGGTCGAGCCCGTCTGCGTTCTTGACGACGCGTTCGGCGGTGAGCGCCCAGCCCGCGCTCGCGACGACCGGATCGGGCTCGGTCATCCACCGGCCACGCAGTTCCTCGGCGTGCGGGTTCTTCTTCACGACATAGTTGACGAACCAGTCGTGCACCTTCGCGGTGCCGGTCTCGCGGACCATCGCATCGAGCTCGTCGACGGTGAACGCCTTGGGGCGGCAGATCAGCAGCGCGAGCAGCCGGGCGGCGGTGTCGCCGGTGGCCCAGAGTTGCTGCGCGAGCTCGTGCTGGGTCTTCACCCGCTTGGCGACGGCGCGCAGGGCGCTGAGGTTCACGCCGTGGTCGTCGCCGTGTTTCTCGTTCACCGCGCGGATCTTCGGGTCGTTGAGCGCGGCGAGTTCGGTGAGCAGCTCGTCGACGGTCGGAGCGTCCGTTTTCGTCTGTGCCACCGCGATCTCCTGTCCGTGCGTGTCGGTCGCGCCTCAGCCTACGAGCGCCGGGCGACAGCCTGGGCCGGTTCCGTCGTCGATTCGGGTGGGTTCGGCCCCGCTGAGCGGGGTCGGATCCACCCGAATCCGTTCACAGGCCGAGCTGGGTGACCGCGTTGCCGACGAGACCGGCGTGGTGGCGGCTGTACAGCGCGACCATCCGTTCGTCCGCGTGCCCGGTCTGCGTCATGATCGTCTGCGTGGTCGCGCCGCCGCGCACCGCCTGGGTGACGAACCCGGCCCGCAGGCTGTGCCCGCCGAGGGTGGCGACGAGGTCGTCGCTGAACCCGGCGCGGCGGGCGCGGCGCTGGATCATCGAGTGCACGGACTGCCCCGACAGCGCGCTCGTCCCCACCGTGCCGCTGTGGTGCACCGGCCGGAACAGGGGCCGATCGCCGTCCTGCGTGCGCCCGGCTGCCAGACCACGGCAGCAGTGCTCGGCCGGGTCGGCGGTGGCGTTGCCGAGCAGGTCGACGACGGCCTCGCGTCCGGACTCGTCCCAGGCGTCGAGCACCTCCCGCCAGCGTCGATAGGCGCACACCGGGCAGGTGTGCGGATCGGACCCGTACGGCAGGGTGACGGTGCGGCCGCGGGCGCTGCGGTCGGTCTTGGACCGGCGGACCCTCACGTAGAGCCCGTCGGCGCGGTGCGGGACGACGTCGGTGACGACGAGCCCGGTGAGCTCGGAACGGCGCAGCGCCCCGGCCAGTCCCATGAGCAGCAGCGCGGCGTCGCGACGTTCGGCGACGCGTTCGGCCCACCCGCCGTCGGCGGCCTCGGCGCGCATCGCGGTGAGGATGGTGCGGATGTCGTCGGTGAGCAGCGGGGTGCGCCGCGCCGGCGGGGTGGCCCGGTCGCGTCGGATGCCACGCAGCAGATCCCGAACCGATTCGTGCCCACCGGGTTTCGGCAGGTCTGCCAGGGCGTGCATCTTGTTGATGGTCGACACCCACCGCGACAGCGTCGACGGCGCGTACGCCCAGCGTCCGTCGGGGCGCACTTCGGCGGCCTTCTCGGTGAGGAACCAGCTCAGTTGCTCGGCGGTGGCCGGCATCGGACTGTGCCCGGTGCGTTCGCACCAGCGGGTGAAGATCGTCCAGTCGCCGATCTGGGCGGCGCGGGTGTTCTCCGAGGTCGCCTTCTCCCGCAGTCGCCGCATCGCGGTGGCGACCGTGTCCGGTACCGCGGGCACCTCGGGACGGGGCAGATCCGGGCTGGTCACGGCGTGTTGATCCTCTGGACACGCAGGTCGCGGGCGAGATGGTCGCGTTGTTCGATCACCAGGCGCCGCAGCGCGGCCGGAGCGTCGGTGTGGGCCTCGAGCCAGGTGTCGACGGGTTCGAGACTGTCGGCCGCGGGAAACAACCCGACGACGATCCGGCGGGCGATCTCGATGCTGCGGCTCGTCCAGGTCTCGCGGAGCACCGCGAAGTAGTCGGTGTCGTAGGCGGAGATCAGGTCGCGGCGCGCCCCGGCGCGGAACCCGGCGATGGTCGCGTCGAGGTGGTCGTTGGTGAGGGTGTGGTCGGCGAGGATCGTCGCCCACGCGTGCGCCTTGACCTCGGCGCGGGGGCGGGAGGCGAGTGCGCGCAGGTGCGCGGTGCGTCCCGAGGCGGTGTCGTCGTTGCGCAGTTCCTCGTCGAGGTCGGCCTCGTCGGCGTCGCCGGTGGTGGTCAGCGCCGCCCACCAGCTCCACCGCAGGTCGGGGTCGAGACGTAGGCCCTCCGGCGGTGCGACGTTGCCGCACAGGATCGCTCGCAGGTCGGCGGCGTGCCGGTCGTCGACGCTCGCCGCGACACCGACGGCGCGAGCGAACGCCAGCTGGGCGTCGCTGCCGGGTGCGGCACCGTGCATCCCGTCCCAGACCGCGTCGAGCCAGCCACGCCGCGCGTCGGTGCGCACCGAGTCGGGCACATAGTGTTCGACGGCCTGGGCCGCGTTGGCGAGCACGGCGGTGAGCAGCGCGATGTCGGCCTCGTGCGGGGCGAATCGCGCGGCCATGGACAGATAGCGGTCGACGGCGAGTTCCCCGTCGCGGGTCGCGTTCCACAGCGCCGACCACAGCAGGCCGCGCGCGAGCGGTTCCCGGACGCGGTCCAGGGTGGCCTCGACGGTGTCGAGCGACCGGGCGTCGAGACGGATCTTCGCGTAGGTGAGGTCGTCGTCGTTGAGCAGCACCAGCGCCGCCTCGGGCAGGTCGACGGGGGTGCGTTCGTCGGCGAGGTCGACCTCGACGCGGTGGGTGCGGACGAGGTCGCCGGAGTCGTCGGAGTCGTAGCAACCGACGGCGAGGCGGTGCGGGCGCGGATCGCTCTGGACGATCTCGTACCCGGTCCCGGTCTCCTCGAGGTGCAGGGTCGACACCCCGGTGGTCTGCAACCACGCCTGCGCCCAGGACGACAGGTCGCGGCCGGAGGTGCTCGACAGTTCGACGAGCAGATCGTCGAGGGTGGTGTTGCCGAAGGCGTGCTTGCGGAAGTACCGGCGGGCCCCCTCGAAGAAGGCGTCGCGGCCGACATAGGCGACGAGCTGCTTGAGCACGCTCGCGCCCTTTGCGTAGGTGATGCCGTCGAAGTTCAGCTTCGCGGCCTCGAGGTCGACGATGTCGGCGACGATCGGATGTGTCGTCGGCAGCTGGTCCTGCAGATACGCCCAGGCCTTGCGGCGGTTCGCGAAGGCCACCCACGCGTCGGTGAACTTGGTGGCCTCGGCGCTGGTGAAGGCGCCCATGAAGTCGGCGAACGACTCCTTCAGCCACAGGTCGTCCCACCACTTCATGGTCACGAGATCGCCGAACCACATGTGGGCCATCTCGTGGAGGATCGTGTTGGCTCGACCCTGGTGCTGGGCGGCGGTGGCGGCACCACGGAAGACGTAGGCCTCGGTGAAGGTGACGCAGCCGGGGTTCTCCATCGCGCCGAGGTTGTATTCGGGCACGAACACCTGGTCGTACTTGCCGAACGGATACGGATAGTCGAAGTGCTCGGCGTAGAAGTCCATGCCCTGCCGGGTGACCTCGACGATCTCGTCGGCGTCGAGGTGCTCGGCGAGCGAGGCGCGGCACAGCACCCCCAGCGGCACCGTCAGCTCGTCGCGGCTCCACGACGCGTCCACCCGGTGGTACGGGCCGGCGACGATCGCGGTGATGTAGGTGGAGATCGGCTGGGTCGGCGCGAACGTCACGGTCTGGGTGTCGTCGCGCTGCACCGTGCGCTCGGCGGCCTCGTTCGACAGCACCTGCCAGCGGCGCGGCGCGGTGACCACGAAGGTGAACGGCGCCTTGAGATCCGGCTGTTCGAAGCACGCGAACACGCGACGCGCGTCGGCCGGTTCGTACTGGGTGTAGAGATAGGTTTCGCCGTCGACGGGATCGACGAAGCGGTGCAGCCCCTCCCCCGACCGGCTGTACCGGCCGGTCGCGACGACGGTGACGACGTTGATTTCCTTCAGACCGCCGATCGTGATCCGCGCGCCGTCGTAGACGACGGGCACGAGCTCGCCGTTGATCGTCACCGACTCGACGGAGTCGCCGATGAAGTCGAGCCAGGCCTCGTCGGTGGAGGCGGTGAATTCGAGCGTCGTCACCGTGGGGAATCCGGTGCGGCGGGCATCGACGGCACCCCGCAGGTCGAGTTCGACGCGGTAGGAGTGCACGTCGAGTGCGCGGGCGCGCGCGGCGGTTTCGGCACGGGTCAGATTCGCGGAGCTCACGAGTCCCGATCCTGCCATCACGCGCCCGGACTCGACGGGATTAGCGGGTGTCAGGCACCGATCGCTTCGGCTGCCGGCGTCGCGGGGCGTCCGATGAGGCGTTCGAGATCGCCGCTGTCGGTGTCGAGCGCGCCGACGGCGATTCCCGCGTCGGAGTCGGCGAGCACGGCGGCGAACTGTGCGGGCACACCGGCGTTCTCGAGGATCGTCGCGTACTCCTCCTTCGGCAGATCCTTGTAGGTGACGGGCACGCCGACGATGTCGGAGAGGACCTCCGCCAGTTCGGTGTAGGTCAGTCGCTCGCCACCGAGTTCGTAGACGGCACCGGCGTGTCCCTCGGTCGTGAGGACCGCGGCGGCGGCTTCGGCGAAGTCCTTGCGGGCCGCCCCGGCGACGCGGCCGGCGCCGGCCGAACCGAACAGCGCACCGGAGGCAGCGACCGCGGCGACCGAACTGTCGTAGTTCTCCCAGTACCAGCCGTTGCGCAGCAGAGCGTGGTCGATGCCGGAGGCGGCGAGCAGTTCCTCGGTGGCCTTGTGTTCCCCGGCGAGGATCAGCGGGCTCGTCGCCGCGTGCAGGATCGAGGTGTAGGCGATGAACGCGACGCCGGTGGCCTTGGCGGCGTCGATGATGTTGGTGTGCTGGGGCAGTCGCTGCCCCACTTCGCTGCCGGAGACGAGGAGCAGCTTGTCGACACCGGCCAGCGCGTCGCGCAGGGCCGCCGCATCGGCGTAGTCCGCAACACGGACCTGCACCCCGTCGGCAGCGAGATCTGCGGCCTTCGCCGCGTCGCGCACGACGGCGACGATGTCGCCGGTGGCGATACCGCGGGTGCGGAGCGCGGTGATGGTCAGGCGGCCGAGGTGGCCGGCGGCTCCGGTGACAGCGATGGTCATGGGACTCCTCGAAGTGGTCGAGCGGGATCGGGAACGACACCATTCCAGCACTTACTTTTAGTAAGTGCAACCGATTGAGTCAGTACCGGTCGTTCTCATAGCCGCCGTATACTCGGCATTCATGAGCACCGATCGCCTCCCCGAAGCCGACGTCTTCGCGCGCGAGTGCCCGTCACGTCCGGTGCTGCAGAGCATCACCGGACGCTGGGGTGTGCTGGTGCTGGCCGCGCTCGTCGACGACACGCACCGGTTCTCGGAACTGCGCCGCCGGGTCGACGGCGTGAGCGAACGCATGCTGTCGCAGACACTGCAGACCCTCGAACGCGACGGCCTGATCCACCGCGCCGTCCTGGGGACGATCCCTCCGCACGTCGAGTACTCGCTCACCGCCCTCGGACGCCGCATCACCGCGCCCCTGCTGACGCTCATCGACGTCGTGGAGGAGTCGATGCCCGAGATCGTCGTCGCGCAGGACGAGTACGACCGCAGCCATTGATCCGGCGGCGCGAACCGCCCCCACCGGCACGGATGCGACTGACAGAATGAAGCGGCCGGTCGCTCCGGCCGGTGTCGCCCGCCGGAAGGACATCCACGATGGCGCACGTCAATCTCGGTAAGCAGCACCCGGCCGCCTACAAGAACGTGCTGGCGTTGAACAAGGAGGTCGAGGAGGCCGCCGCGCAGGCCGGTCTCGATCCGAAACTGGCCGAACTGGTGAAGATCCGAACGTCGCAGCTCAACGGGTGTGCGTTCTGCCTACGCATGCACACACGAGACGCTCTGGAGAAGGGCGAGACCACCGATCGCCTCGCCGTCCTCGCGGCCTGGTGGGAGTCGCAGTATTTCACCGACCAGGAGCGCGCCGCGCTCGCGCTGGCGGAAGAAGTCACGCACCCCATGGAACCCGGTCGTCACGAGTGGGACAACGGTGCACTCAGCGACGAGCAGGTCTCCGCGGTCACGTGGCTTGCGATCGTCATGAACGCGTGGAACCGCATCGCCGTTCGGAGCCACTACCCCGTCGCCCCGTGACCCGCACCGGTCGGACGGCCCCCTCTGGTCAGAAGTTGGTGAGGTTCGGGAAGAACAGCACCTGCCCGACGGTGATCCTGTTCGGATCGTCGATGTGATTGGCAGCCGCGATCATCGCGAACATCTCCGCGTTCCCGTAGTGGTCCTCCGCCAGAGCCCGCAGGGTATCGCCGGGGACGACGGTGTGCCGGTAGTTGAGCCCCGGACGAATCAGCACGCGGCCGACCTCGACGTGGTCGGGGTCGGTGATGTGATTCGGGAAGGTGATCACCGGATACAGTTGCGCCTCGCCGTACCAGCGGCGTGCGAGCTCCGAGAGGGTCTCTCCCGCGACCACGGTGTGGTGTCCCGCGTCCCCGAGTTCGGGAATCAGCAGCGAGCGACCGACCTGAACGACATTCGGGTCGGCGATGTGGTTGGCCGCCGCGAGCACCGGGAACAGGGTCCCGTCGCCGTAGAAGTGTTGCGCCAATCCCGACAGTGTCTCGCCGGACGCGACGGTATGCCGTCTGGTGATGTACGGGATGAGCAGCTCCTGACCGACAGTGATCTCGTTCGGATCGGTGATGCCGTTCGGAACAGCGATGACGGGGAACAGCGTCGCGTCACCGTAGAACCTCTGCGCCAGCTTCGAGAGGGTGTCGCCTGCGACGACTTCGTATTTCGTAACCATGATCGTGCCTCGGTGGTGTGGAGCGTCCGCGATTCGAATCGAATCGACGAAGATCATGGTGGTCACTATCGGCGGCAGGCACACGCGTAGCGCGCTACCCGAATCTCGTATGAAAGTTCCGTCGACTACGTCGGTGGCAGCAGTTCGAAGACCGGATGGTGACCGGCTTCTGCGACGAACCGTTCCACCGGGTCGTTCCTGCGTGCCTCGAAATACCGCCGGGTGGCGGACGCCACCTCGATGTACCGCTGCAACACCGGTCCGGCCTCGTCCGCGGATACCTCACGGATCGAGTAGCGGTGGGTGTCGCGACGCCTGCTGAGCTCGACCTCGCCGGCAGCACGCGCGTTGTGCACCCACCCCACCGATCCGTAGGGGGCCACGAGCCAGCGCTTTCCGTGCAGATCGACGATCAGCACGGGGTTGCGGCGGATCTTCCCGGTGCGCCTACCGCGTGTGGTCAGCAGATAGGAGTGCGGCACCAATCCCGCACGAGTAAACGTGCTCATCGCGACGTTCTCGATGTGTCGCCACCGGCTCGGTCGGTAGGTGCGCTCGGGACGGAAGGAACTGCCGGTCATGGTCTGCCCTCATGCTCGTCGCGTACGGCACTCGGAAAGTGTTCGACAAGGTTGAGGCACCGACGTCCGACGTACCCCGGGCTCCCTGAGCCGGGGCAGTGCGGCCGACATGTCCGCATGTGGCCGGTCGGGCGGCGACCTGTCAGTGCCGGCTGGTGGATTCGTCGGTGACGAGGCGGTACAGCACGTACATCGCGAACCACGCGATGAGCACCGACGCGATCACGAGCGCGATCTCGTAGAAGAGAACCATGTGCTCGATGCTACGACCCGCCGTGGCTACCTGCCTGTTATCGCCGGAACTGTCCGCCGCGCCAGGTCGGCAGGTCGCGCGTTCCGAGTGCCACTTCGAGGGCCGCCTGTCCGGACAGTCGTGTCGAGTCCAGTACCGGTAACGGCGAGTCGTCCGGGGAGACCAGAAGTGGGATCTCGGTGCACACCAGCGCGACCGCGTCGCATCCGGAGTCCGCGAGTCTGCCGATGAGGTCCACGAAGGACGTCCGCGTCTCGTCCCGGAAGATGCCGTGCACCAGTTCGTCGAAGATCGCCGCGTGTACCAGGTTCTGGTCGCCGCCTGTCGGGATGACGGCCTCGATTCCCCGTGCCGCCAGTTCGCGGGGATACAGAGGGCCCTGCATGGTGAACCGCGTTCCCAGGATGCCGACGCGTCGGTGCCCGGCACGCTGCGCTGCGTCGGCCACGATGTCGATCAGGTGCAGCCCGGGAATCGCGAGTGGATCACCGGGTGCTTCGAGCGCGAGGTGGGCCGTATTGTCCGGGCACACGAAGAAGTCGCAGCCGGCCCGGGCCAGACGATCGACGCTGGTGGCAAGCACTGCGCGCACCGCTTCGTAGTCCCCGCGCTCCCATGCGGGCATGCAGTGCTCGAAGGAGATGCAGTCCATGGTGACATCCGGATGTGCCGGATGCCCGAGACGGTTGCTGTGCTGACACACCTCGCGCCAGCACAGCGAGGCACCTTCCCAGCTGTGGCCCAGGATTCCGACGTGTTCCACCCCTGCACCCCCTCTGTCCTGCGCCTGGGTCGCTCTCCGTGTGACGAGCGGGAGAGCGACCACGACGGTGACGGATCAGGATCCGGACGACGATCCGGTCTCGATCAGCTGCGTGATGACTGCGACGAGAACATCCGCGAGGAACGTTACTGCAGAGCCCATTCGATTACCTCTTCTCTTCGGTGTGCGGGTACGCGCGCTCGGCCGAGCGCAGACTGCCCAGCGCTGCACTGTGTTTCATCGCATCCGCCGGCTGAGGCAGACAGTAGACAACTCCCGCTCCGCACACTCGGTGACCGGCGCCACAGTCCAGGGGCCCTCCTTCCTCGGCAACCTTTCCGGTCTGCCGATCCGAGGGGTGCACAGTTTTCGATCCGCGCGCGTACCTGATCGTCATAAGTGGGGATTATGACGATCAGTGCTCACACTCGATCGCGGACACAATCTAGTGGTTTCGACCGCGTTCTTCGTTACGAAACCAACAACCCTACGGTGATTTCCCAGTTCAAGGCGTTTCATATCGTTTCGTTTCATTATATACCCATTCTCTAATTACGTAACTAAATGCGATACGATACCTCCCACCTACGGTTTCGACGCGCCACGACGAGGACATCCATGACCGACGCACACTCCCCCACCCCCGAAGCGACCACCGACGAGGACGACTCGAGCAAGCCTCGGGTGGGACGCCCCCGGAAGTACGCCACCGCAGCCGACCGTGTGCGCGCCTATCGCGAACGCGAGCGCGCCAAGAAGGAAGCAGCCGGCATGGCCCCATCGGTCGTCGAGAGCCCGGACGATGCGGTCTCCGCGCTCACGGCCGCCACCACCGCACTACGCGCCCTGGCCACCAACACCGTCGAGCAGTACTCCGCGATCGCCGAGCGGATCACCACCGCGGTCGACAAGCTCACCGACGCCGAGGCTCTCGAGGCGCAGATGACGCGGTCCGCCGCGGAACTCGCGAAAGTCAAAGCCGACGCCGACGCGAAGATCGTGCGGCTACGCGAACAACTCGCCCAGGCACTCGAGGACCGCGACAACGCCGACGCCGCAGTGGCCGCCGTCGACGCCGAACTCGCCGACGCTCGTACCGCACACACCGAACAGGTGCGCCGACTCGAAGAGGCACATCACGCCGAGCTGACTCGGCTGAAGGACGAGCACGCCGCAACGCTGCAGCGATGGAAGGACGAGTTCGAGGCTGCAACCGCCGAGCACACACGGACCGTCGGCGACCTGCGCGCGACGATTGTCCAGCAGGACGAGTCCCTCACCTCACAGCGACGCGAACTCGACGACGCGGCAGCGCAGCGTGAGCGCGCGACCGTCGAGATCACCGATCTGCGAGCCGAGATCGCGCGCGTGCAGGCCGCGCTCGACCGGGAAGTCGCGACCCGCGAGCGCCTCGATACCGAGCTCACCACCGAGCGCGACCGCACCTCCGAGCTACGGAGCCGACTCGAGGAATCGCGCATCACCGCCGCGACGGCCCAGGCGGCCGAGACCGCAGCACGGGCGCGTGGCGACGAACTGCGGACCGAACTGTCGGCACTGCGCGACGAGATCACTGCCCTGCGCGACGAGACGAAGACATTTCAGACGGAGAATCTGACGCTGAAGGCCGAAGCGACTTCTCTCCGTGCCGAACTGGATGCAGCGAGAACGGCCGGGACGAGCTGAACAGGTCGGCCGATCATCGAGCGCGTGTCCGCGATCGGCGAGCGCGCACTCTGTCGATCACCGTCGACCACGCCAAGCGACTTGCCGCAGTCATATGGGAAACGCCAACGGCGTCGCGGGTGATAAGTGCGTTGGCCAGCACTTTCGTATGCCGCGACGCGGAACTGGTGTGACCGCTGTCGAACGGCGGGTCGGGGTCGTACTCGATCATCAGCTGGATCGCCTTCGCGCGTTCCTCCCCCCGCGATCCGGGCCGCGAGCGACAGTGCCAGGTCGATACCGGCGGAGACGCCGGCGCAGGTGGCGAGTTTGCCGTCGAAGACCACCCGTTCGTCACCGCACGGCACGGCACCGAACGCACGCAGCGGCGTCAGCGCCTGCCAGTGCGACGCCGCGCGCCGGCCCTCGAGAAGTCCTGCCGCGGCGAGAACCAGCGCCCCGCCGCAGACGGAGACGGTCCACGTCGATGTCCGGTGTGCGCTGCGCAGCCATTCGCGGAGACGCTTGTCCTCGGCGGCGACGGCGATGGCTGTCCCCGATCCGGGTACGAGCACGATGTCCGGGGACGGTGTCTCGTCCAAAGTGTGTGTCGCGCCGAGGGCGAGCATTCCGCTGTCGGTGACGACCGGTCCGGTCTCGTGCCAGACGAAGCGCACGTCCGCGTCGGGGAGATATCGGAGCACTTCGTACGGTCCGACGACATCCAGTGCGGTCAGACCCGGGAAGACGACGATGGCGATCTGCACCCCGGCACCCTAGCAGTCTGCGCACGCATGTACTCAGACTTTCGGTGCCGATCTCCGCGGTGGGGACCAGCGTCAACCGAGCTGTTCGAACAGCGACACGATAATCCCGTCGGGTCCCCGTACGTAGGCCATTCGCACACTGTTCTCGTACTCACCGATGCCCCCGACGAGGCCGTATCCCTGCTCGGCGACAGCATCGACGGCAGCGTGGAGGTCGCCGACCTCGAAGGACACATTGCGGATCCCGAGCTCGTTGGGCATCGCCGTCGGCGAGCCGGGAAAGTGGTCGGGTGTGATGAACCTCGAGAGTTCGAGCCGGGCTCCTCCGTCCGGGGGGCGGAGCATCACGATGTCGCAGTGCGTGCCGGGAAGGCCGCAGACGGTCGCGGGAAAGTCGCCCTGCACAGAGCCGGTGCCTTCGACCTCGAAGCCGAGGCCGACGAAGAACGCCGTCGCGACGTCGAGGTCGGAGACGGTCAGGCCGACATGATCGAAACGCCGTACGTGTGCCATGGGATCCATCCTTCGATATCGTCTCGTCCGTTTACCTCTGGGACGGAGCCGGTGCTCGGATCTCGACATTCCGCGGACTCGCCGGGACACCGGATCGTTCCCCACCACCGCATCGATGAGCTACGACGCGCCCACCGCTCTGCGACGCACCCCTCTGATCCGAGCAGCCCTGACAAGCATCAGCAGGCACAGCCCGGTGCCCCATCCGATCTCCGACAGCATCACACCCACTCCCGCCTGACCGGTTTCGTCGGTACTGGCAACCACGCTGAATGCGGTGGTGAACCCTGCCGCCGTGCCGATTGCGGCGGCCAGTCCGCCGCTCACCACCCAGCGGGATCGACGAGCGGAAAGGAAGCATGCCAGCACGACGGTCACTCCGCAGGCGATCACCTGCCAGGTGGGGAACTCGTTCGGTGCGGGCAGGCCGGGGCCTCGGAACTCGCCGTCGTACTCGGCCGACCAACTCAACCATCCCGCGCAGGACAAGAATCCGAGTGTGAATGCGGTTGCACCGGTCGCCCACAGGCCGCGCCGGCCGAGACCCACGGGTCGATCACCGGTCTGCTCGTAGTCGCTCGACGGACTCCGGCCACCGGCACGCTCCCGCTGCCAGGCAACCCACACCATGCTCACGCCGATCAGGGTCGGCACGCCCACGAGGATGAGCACGATCCACAGGAATTGAGCCCAGGAGAAATCGAAACCGGTGGCCATAGGCAGACAGTATGTGAGTGGAGAGAAAGTCCGACGCACGGTCGTGATCGGCCTACGGTGCCAGGCCTACGATCGGACCGTGCACGTCGACGTGTGTGGGCTCGACATCGCTTTCGAACGCACCGGGACCGGGCCTGCCGTCGTCCTGGCGCACGGCTTCGTCGGTGATGCCCGCTCGACGTGGGGTCACCAGATCGAAGCCCTCTCGAGCGAGTACACCGTGATCGCCTGGGACGCACCCGGAGCAGGTGGGTCATCCGAACCTCCGGCCGGCTTCGACATGAACGCCTACGCCGATTGCCTGGCAGAACTCCTCCGGGCATTGCGGATCGAGCGAGCACACCTCGTCGGGCTCTCGTTCGGTGCGGCTCTGGCGCTCGCGGTGTTCCACCGGCACCGCAGGCTCATCTCGTCGCTCACCCTGGTGAGCGGATATGCCGGATGGCTCGGATCGCTCGGCGTCGAGGACTCGGAGCAGAGGCTGACCCGATCGCTGGAGGCATCACGGTTGCATCCCGACGAGTTCGTTGCCACGATGGCGCCGTCGATGTTCTCCGACTCCGCAGACAGTCGACTCGTGGCGCCGTTCCTCGACAGCGTCCGCGCGTTCCATCCCGACGGCTTCCGGGCGATGGCGCGCGCCAGCTACGCCGACCAGCGGCATGTGCTGGCCGAGATCGATGTTCCGACGCTCCTGCTGTACTCCAGCCACGATGTACGCGCTCCCGTCTCCCTCGGTGAGGACATCCACCGCGCAGTGCCCGGGTCGGAACTTGTCGTTCTGACCGGACCCGGTCACGTCAGCACGGTCGAGGCCCCGAACGACGTCACCCGCGAGCTGCGGCGTTTCCTACGTTCGGTCGAGTCATCCCTCGCATGAGGAGCGCGGTCACTTCGGGTACTTGCGTAGTTCGTTCTTGGCGATCGTGCGCAGGTGTACTTCGTCGGGCCCGTCGTAGATGCGCATGGCTCGGTGCCAGCCGTACATCGCAGCCAAGGGTACGTCGTCGCTCATACCCGCACCTCCGTGCACCTGGATCGCCCGGTCGATCACCTCGAGGGTCATGCGCGGCACTGCGACCTTCGCGGCGGACACGTACGGGGCGGCGGCCTTGTTCCCGTGTTCGTCGATGGTCTTGGCCGCAAGACGACACAGCAGCCGGGCCTGTTCGATCGCGACGCGCGATTCGGCGATCTGATGCTGCACGACACCCTGCTCGGCCAGTGTCTTGCCGAAGGCGACACGCCCTTGCGCGCGCGTGGTCATCAGCGCCAGGGCCCGTTCGGCGGCACCGAGTGCGCGCATGCAGTGGTGGATGCGGCCGGGGCCGAGACGTGCCTGCGCCATGGCAAATCCACCACCTTCCTCCCCGAGGAGGTTCTCGGCGGGCACGCGGACGTCGTCGTAGACGACTTCGCAGTGACCGTGCTGGTCGTGTCGTCCGAACACCGGCAGGTCGCGGACGATCGTGACACCCGGAGTGTCGATCGGCACCAGGATCATGGACTGCTGACGGTGGGTGTCGGCGGCGGGGTCGGTCTTGCCCATGACGATCAGCAACTTGCAGCGAGGATCCGCGGCGCCGCTGGTCCACCACTTGCGACCGTTGATGATGTAGCTGTCGCCGTCGCGCTCGATCCTGGTCTCGATGTTGGTGGCGTCGGAGCTGGCCACGGCGATCTCGGTCATCGAGAAGGCGGACCGGATCTCCCCGTTCAGCAGAGGATCGAGCCACCGCTTCTTCTGATCATCGGTGCCGAACAGGTGGAGCAGTTCCATGTTGCCGGTATCGGGAGCCTGCCCGTTGGTGGCTTCCGGTGCGAGATGCAGGCTCCAACCGGTGATCTCGGCGAGCCCGGCGTAGTCGAGCTGCCCGATACCGGATTCGGAGGGCAGGAACAGATTCCACAGACCGCGCTTGCGGGCCTCCTGCTTGAGGGTCTCGATGACGGGCGGGACGGTGTGGTCGTCGGGGCCGACGTTGTGGCGGTAGGCCTCGTATTCGTGTTCGGCGGGGAACACGTGGTTGTGCATGAACTCCACCAGCGCCTGTTCGAGTTCGAGCGCTCTGGGAGACGGTCGAAGATCCAGTGATCCGGTGTTCGTCTGCGCGGTGAGCATGCTGTTCGCTACGTCGGTCATACGGTTTCTCCCTCGAAGGTTCGGTCGGGACGTCGTGGAATGAGGTCGAGGTTCGGTCAAGGACCGCGGTCGAGGTCTGCGCCTCGGTACTGCATGAGATCGAGGGCGTACTCCACGTAGAGGTTCGCGACTTCCTCCGGACTCATCCGCCCGCCCGGTCGCCACCAGGTGGGGAGAGCGGTACACATCGAAACCACGGCGCGAGCGGCGTCCTCGGGGTTCCGGACCCGGAACGATCCGGCGCGCACAGCGGCCAACACCTTCTCGTCGACGACCGCTTGCTGCCAGTTCCTCTTGCTGGCGATGATCCGTCGGTTCTCCGTTGTGAGAGAACGCATCTCACTGGCACCGATGAAGCCGAGTTCGCGCCGGTGCGTGTGGTACAGCGCCAGGTTCTCGACCAGCAACGTGAAGACCGTGACGGGATCTCGGCCGGCGCCCTCGGCGAGTGCGCCGCGCGTGCGCTGCTCCAGATCGCCCATCGTCACCTGATAGATCGACATCAGGATGTCCTGCTTGCTGGTGAAGTAGTTGTAGATGCCGGGAACCGACAGGCCGCAGCGCTTGGAGATCTCGCGCATGCTCGTGCCGTGGTAACCCACGGCGAGAATCTCCTCGAGCGCGGCCTGGACCACGGGCGTGAGCGGCAACGGCTCGTACTCACGCCACTGCCGGCGAGCCTCGGTCTGTCCGAGGGGGTCTGGCCGGGCCGCAACGAGGGTTT
This sequence comes from Rhodococcus shunpengi, assembly GCF_048381395.1. Lineage (NCBI taxonomy): Bacteria > Bacillati > Actinomycetota > Actinomycetes > Mycobacteriales > Nocardiaceae > Rhodococcus > Rhodococcus shunpengi. The sequence goes on along the minus strand of NZ_JBLWIU010000025.1, from coordinate 53,060 downwards.
CGGGTTCCACTACTGGTGCCGCGAGTGCCCCCCGACCGGCTTCGAGGATGTCCGCCGGCCTCACCCCGAGTACGTCGGCGATGCGATTCAAGCGATCGACGGTCAGTCCGGTCTTGTCGTTCTCGATCTGACTCAGCGTGGCCGGGCTGACCTCGATGCGCTGGGCCAGGCCCCGCAGCGTCATGCCGCGCGCGATCCGTACCTGGCGCAAACCGGCCCCGACCGACGCCGACCTGTCGACCGAAACCGCACTCACCGACAACTCCTGTGTTTAGAATAGCTGAACACTGACCATCCGGCCCGCGACCGTTCCGGGCAGCGTATCCACTTGCACGGCTGTCTCGCAGGGATTTTCGCGAAAATATCGAATCGTTGACGTCGACAGGTGTGACGTGCACCATAGTCGGCACCGAGCGTGTGCTCGCTCCCGCTGTTTACCCGATGGAGGACAACATGACCGAGGTCGACGCTCCCGCAATGCGCGAACTGCTCGGAGAGAACGCGCCGAGCAATTGGGGCAAGTGGGGACCCGACGACGAGCTGGGTGCACTGAACTACCTCGACGCAGGGGAGGTTCTGCGCGGCGTCCAGCACGTCAAGTCGGGCGAGACCTTCACGCTCCAGATCCACATGGGACGCGCCGAGAGCCCCGGCGACCCGCTGTGGCCGGGTCGTGAGGGGATCAAGCGGCAGAACGTGCTCGACGAGAGTTCCTGGGACGGCGACGGGGCGCCGGCCTTCCCGGGTGGCCTGCACTACGCCGACGACACCGCCTTGGTCTTTCTCCAGGGATCGACCCAGTACGACGCGCTCGGACACGTCTGGTACGACGGCAAACTCTGGAACGGATACGACGCCCGCAGCACCGTCGGAGGAATGGACAAGGCCTCCGTCCTCCCGATCGCAGAGAAGGGCATCGTCGGCCGCGGCGTCCTCATCGACATGGCCCGCCATCGCGGGAAGCCCTATCTCGACAAGGGTGAAACGTTCGACCACCGCGATCTCGAGGAAGCTGCGACCGCCCAAGGCGTGACCATCGAGCCGCACGACATCCTGATCATCCGCACCGGGTGGCTCAAGTACTGGTACGAGCTGAACAACCCCGAACAGTTCTACGACGGATTCTGCGAGCCCGGCCTCACCTATTCGCCCGAGCTCGTCGAGTGGTTCCAGGACAAGGAGATTCCGAACCTGGTGACCGACACGATCGCCAACGAGGTGACCTACGACCCGCAGAGCGGCGTCGCGCTGCCACTGCACTGCGCCCTGATGCGCAATCTCGGTGTCACGCTGACGGAGATCGCCTGGCTCGACGACCTCGCCGACGCCTGCGCCGCGGACGGCCGCTGGAGTTTCCTCTACACCGCCGCCCCGCTGAAGATCGTCAACGGCACCGGCGCCCCGGTGAATCCCATCGTCATCCGCTGAGGCGAACCATGACCATCTACGACGACAAGGTGTGGTTGTCGCAGTACGACGCTGCGCAGCGGCAACCACGCACGATCGAATTCGACGACGCCCTGGCGATGTTCCGGGCGACCGTCGAACGCGATCCGGACGCCGACATCATCCGCTACTTCGACGGCCGGATCACCGCAGGCGAACTCGACGAACTGAGCGACGCGTTCGCCGCCGGAATCCTCGACGCCGGGTTCCGGCCGGGTGAGCGGGTCGCGATCTATGCACAGAACGTGCCCCAGTTCGTCATCGCCCAACTCGGAACGTGGAAGGCCGGCGGCATCGCCGTGTCCGCCAATCCGATGTACCGCGAACGCGAACTCGAGGAGATCCTGCGCGACTCCGGGGCCACGGTCCTCGTGGCGCTGCAATCCCTCTACACCGAGGTGGCAGCGAAGGTCGTCGAGTCGACCGACGTGCGCACCGTGATCACGACGTCGGAACTGGAGTACCAGAGTGCCAACAGCGGCACCCTCGCCGGCGTCGAACGCATCTCGTGCGCGGGCACCACGGACATGGCGGAGATGCTCGCGGCCTTCCGGGACCGGACCGTCCCTCCTGCCGAGATCGGCCCCGGCACGGTCGCTTTCCTGACGTACACCTCCGGGACCACCGGTCCGCCGAAGGGCGCGATGACCACCCACCGCAACGTGGCGTTCAATGCGCAGACCTACCGGGACTGGATCGACATCGGTCCCGACGACGTCATCCTCGGCGTCGCACCGCTGTTCCATATCACCGGACTCGTCGGCCACATCGCCCTGTCGCTGCTGACCGGCGCACCGCTGGTGCTGATGTACCGCATGGATCCGGCCGACACCATCGAGACGATCGAGAAGCAACACGCCACGTTCACGGTCGGGTCGATCACGGTGTTCATCGCGTTGATGAACGCCCCGAACGCGAGCAAGGAGGCCCTGGCGAGCCTGACCAAGATCTATTCGGGTGGGGCACCGATTCCACCGAGCACCATCGCGGCGTTCGAGGAGGGACTCGGCCACTACATCCACAACATCTACGGCCTCACCGAGACGACCTCCCCGTCGCACGGGGTGCCACTCGGCAGGCGGGCTCCGGTCGACGAGCTGACCGGAGCGACCTCCGTGGGCGTGCCGGTCTACGACACCATCGTGCGGATCGTCGACGACAACGGCAACGACCTTCCCCCGGGCGAGGTCGGGGAACTCGTGACGGCCGGACCGCAGGTGGTGGCCGGGTACTGGAACAAGCCCGAGGCCACGGCGAACTCGATCCCGAACGGCGTGCTGCACACCGGCGACGTCGGCTACATGGACAGCGACGGCTGGTTCTACATCATCGACCGCAAGAAGGACCAGATCAACGCCAGTGGCTACAAGGTCTGGCCTCGCGAGGTCGAGGACGTGCTCTACGAACACGACGCCGTTCGCGAAGCAGCGGTGGTGGGTGTACCCGACGAGTACCGCGGGGAGACTGTCAAAGCTTTCGTCAGCCTCCGCCCCGGAGCCACGGTCACGCCCGATGAGCTGATCGCATTCACGAAGAAGCGACTGGCGGCCTACAAGTGCCCACGCTTCGTCGAGATCATCTCCGACATTCCCAAGACGGCGACGGGCAAACTGCTGCGCCGCGAGCTACGAACGACGACACCGTCCTGACGATGGTCGCAGAGTTCCTCGCCCGCATGCGCATTCCGTAGGCGCTGCGACGAAGGCGGGTCTTCTTCGGTACAGAGCTACCGGAGAAGACCCGCCTTCTCGCTTGCGACCGGACGGCACACCATCACGACCCGCACATTGCGCGGATCAACCGCGCACGGTCGCCATCAGGGCATCGAGTGACTCGGCAGCAGGAAGTGCGAGCGCGGTTCCCGCGACCTCTGCGGCACTCTCCGGCGACAACCGTCCTTCGACGTTGAGATCGAACTTCATCGTGAGTTCGTCGTCGGAGAGCGGGTTCGCCGGACCACCTCGGTTGTGGTCGACGCGAGCTTCGTGCCAGGAACCGTCCCGGGTACGTACCCGGAGAACCGCCGGGAACTGGTGGGGGTAGATCTCGTCGCAGCGGTCGTCGCTGTAACTCGTGACCAGCCGCGCGAGTTCGAGTGTGCGCGGATCCTTCGCGGCAGCGTCGGTGAAATCGGCATGTCCCACACCGAGTCCCGAGCCACCGAGCAGTGCCCGTGCGACGGTGAACGGGCCCGAGAAGGCCGCGTGGTAACCGGATTCGGGAGCAGCCTTCGATGCCGGGGGCTCGGCGATCGTGCGTAGTACCGGCTTCGGCACGCCGAGCTGGATCTCCACGATATCGGCCGGGTCCAGGCCGTCGCGGACGAGCGCTCGTGCGGCGTCGATACCGGCGTGAGTGAAGTGATTGCACGGATAGGGCTTGAAGAAGATGCCCGGCAGTTCCCAGTGCTCGCCCAGTCCGTCCAGGACCTTCGCGGTGTCGGCCCGATCGCCGCAGAAGGCGTGCAGGAACCCGAAGCGTCCTTCGATCACGGTCGGCGGTCCCGTCAGTCCGGCCCGAGCGAATTCTGCCGAGGTGACACCGGAATGCGCCGCCCATCCGCAGTGCGTCCGCTTGACCGTGCCGCCGGTGCGGTTCGCTTCGAGCAATCCGGCACCGAAGCTCGCGGCGATGCCCATGGCATCCGCGATACCTTCGGCGTCGAGTCCGTACAGCATCGCTGCGGCGGCAGCCGAACCGACGGCACCGCAGATGGAGGTCGCGTGCTGGCCACGTTCGAAGAACTCGGAGTTGCCGAGTTCCTCGTCGTAGCCGCCCATACCGAGGCGAACCACGATCTCGATACCCACACCCGCGGCGTCGAGAACGGCTGCACCGGAGGCTCCCACGGCTTCACCCACAGCGAGCGCCGCCGGGATCACCGAGGCCGAAGGGTGCAGCACCGACGGCAGGTGGGTGTCATCGGAGTCCATCGAGTGGGCGAGTGTGCCGTTGACCAGCGCGGCAGTGGCCGCCGGGAATCGTTCTCCGGTGCCGATGCCGGTGGCCGCGGTTGCGCCGGACCAGTTGCGTGCCACCTCGGTGACGGCGCGAGCGGACGGCTGGTCGTGCGCCGCGAGGGAGTTTCCGAGCAGGTCGAGTACCCGGCGCGCGACGTCCTTGCGCAGTTCTGCAGGCAGTCCCGTGGTGCGGATGTCCGCGGCGAGAGCGGCGAGCCGGCCGACGACCGTTCCGGTCAGGTCGTGTCGAGTCTCGGTACTGGTCACGAGGCCACCACCGCGACGGGGCGCACGGGCGAACCGGTACCGCCGGTGATGCGCAGCGGTGCCATGACGAACGTGAATTCGGTCAGGCCGCGGGCACTGGCATCCTCGAGGTTGAGGTGCTCGATGATATGGATTCCGTTTTCCACCAGCAGTACTCGGTGAACCGGAAGAACGCTGTGCCCCTTGCCCGCCGGGATGTGTTCGAAGGCCGTCGTGTCTGCGCCGGCGGCTGCGATGCCGCTCGCCGCGAGCCACCGGCCCGCACCGACATCGGCACCCGGAACACCGTCCTGCTGGCCGAGATAGCGCTGCGGATCGTCGAAGTACCGGGCCCATCCGGTACGGATCAGCACGACATCACCGCGGCGCGGTGTCACACCGGCGGCGTCGGCCGCGTCGCGCAGGTCCTGCTCGGTGACCGCCTGCCCCGCATCGAGGGAGTCGACGCCGCGGACCCGGGCGACGTCGAGGAGCAGTCCGCGACGAAGCATGAAGGGAATGGACTCGGCGCCGAGCTGGGAGAACTTTCCACCGCGCTGGGCTTCCTCGGCGTCGATACCACCGTGCAGCTTCCCCTCGTGGCTGACGTGGGAGAGCGCGTCGACGTGAGTGCCGACGTGTCCGCCGGTCACGATGATCTCGTTCGATGCCGATCCGCCGTCGGGTCGCACCATGTCGCCGTGCCGGCGGATGAGCGTCATCCGGAAGCCGGGATGGTTCGGTGAGCAGGGCATACCGGTCGTGTGGGGATGTCCGAGCTCGACGATGTCGACGTCGGTGTCGACGACCGCACTCAGCAGTGCGTCGGGACCGGCGATGGTTTGTTCGGTCATGATGTGGCTCCTCGTACTGTGATGGCCTGGGCTCGGTCGAGAACGACGCGAGCGTTCGCAACGACCGCCGGGTCGATGAATCTGCCGTTCTCGTCGAGAACTGCGGACTCCCCCGCTGCCGAGGACGCGGACGCGTCGTCGACTATTCGCTGCGCCCGCTCTCGTTCTTCGGCCGAGGGCGTGTAGGCCTCGTTGACAATGTCGATCTGCTTCGGGTGGACGACGGAGCGTCCGAAGAATCCTTGGATGCGGCCGGCTCGGGACGATTCCGCGAGCCCGTCCAGGTCGTTCACTGCGGTCCAGACACTCTGGATCGGCGACGACAGTCCCGCCGCGCGTGCGGCTGTGACGATCCAGCCGCGCGCCCAGGTCAGTCCGTCGGGTTCGGTACGCAGGTCCGCGGCGAGGTCGGCTTCACCGAGCGCGATTCCGGTGACGCGGTGGTGACATCGCGCGATCTGCGGTGCGGCGAGCAGACCCGCAGCGGATTCGATGATCGCGTGGACCGGACAGTCGAGCCGATCCGCGGTCGCCGCAACCGTATCGGGATCGTCGGCCTTCGGCAGTCGAACGCCGGCCGGGGTTCGATCGGCGGCCGACAACGCGGCGATCTCGTCGTCGAGCCACTGCGATCCGATGGCGTTGAGCCGCAACCAGACCACGCGGTCGGAGGGTGCGCTGTGCACGGCCGCGATGGCGTTGTCGAGTGCACGTTTCTTCGCATCGACGGGTACTGCGTCCTCGAGGTCGATGACGACGGCATCAGCGGCACTGGCGAGCGCCTTGTCGATGCGGTCCGCGCGATGCCCCGGAACGTACAACCAACTGCGGGGCGTCATACCGGTTCTCCCACCGGGGCGTGAACCTGACGGTACCCGAGAGCGCGCGAAACCCTTTGTGCCGCTTCGACGAGCGCGTCCTCGTAGCGGTCGAATGCTTCGTCGGTCATGCGGTAGCTCGGCCCGCAGACCGACAGCGAGCCGACCACTGTGCCGTCTGCACCGAAAACGGGCGCGGCGATCGAGGCCGCGCCTTCCTGGCGTTCGCCGGTCGATCGGCACACACCGCGCTCACGCGCCTCCTGCAGCACTGCACGCAGCGCGGCCGGATCGGTGATGGTCTTCCCGGTCAGGCGCGTCAATTGCCGGGACAGCACGTCCTCCTGCTCGGACTCCGACAGGTACGCGAGGATGATGCGTCCCGAGGACCCGCTGTACAGCTCGAAGCGACGCCCCAACTCCACCGTCATCTTGATTTCCTGGGTGCTCTCGACCTGGTCGAGGTAGACGCGTCCGCCCGGCAGCCGGCCGGTCACCGTCGCGGTCTCACCGGTGGCACGTTGGAGGTCTTCCAGGGCACTGCGGGCGACACGACGCAACGGAGACACATCCAGTGCACGAGCCCCGAGCGTGGCAGCGGCGGGACCGAGCAGGTAGCGGCGGGTCGAGGGCTCATAGAGCAGTAGACCGCATTCGACGAAGGTCGTGAGGATGCGGTGGGTGACCGCCTTGGAGATCCCCGTGGAGCGGGCGATCTCCGAGACGCCGAGCGCGCTCGACCGGCGACCGAATTCGAGCAGCACTTCCGCGGCTCGCGCGGCGGAGGTGGTGCCGCCAGTTGAGGACTCCATTGTGGCTCCGTTCGCCGGTCGGTTCGGATGGTGAACACCTTGTCAGGTCTGCTGGACATGCTGCGGGAGCGGCACGACCGTTCAAGGCCTTGGACACTTTGTACCGCTTAGCGAAACGATTGTCCAGACATGACCACTCGCGTTACATCGAAGTTTCCCAGCGCAATTCGCCCAATTCCCACTTGCGCATCGATTCGAGGAGGCGCATAGTGCAGGAGATCACTTTCCAGTGTTCCGCTGAGCGAAACACCATCTAGGAGGCAGTGTGACAAGTCCGGAATTCGACCTCGTCGTCGCCGGCGCGGGCGGCGGACTCGTCGCGGCCCTGCGTGCCGCGGAACTGGGCGCGAACGTTCTGGTCATCGACGCCGACGAACACTTCCAGCGCGGCAACAACACCTCGATGTGCACGGCGATGATCCCCGCGGCGGGGACACGCTGGCAGGATGCGGCCGGCGTCGAGGACGATCCGCACCGTTTCCTCGACGACATCACCCGCAAGACCGCAGGTACGGCAGATCAGCGGGTCGCTCGGGCACTGACCGAGGTCAGCGGCGCACTCGTGACCTGGTTGGCCGACATTCAGGGCCTCGACCTCGAGCTCGTCACCGACTTCCGCTATCCGGGACACACCGCCGACCGCTGCCACAGCATTCCCGGCCGCCACGGCTCCCACCTGCTGCGTCACCTGGTGCACCGCGCCCAGGCACATCCTCGGATCGAACTGATCGCCCCGATGAGTCTGCGCGAGGTCTACACCGTCGACGGCCGCGTGACCGGAGTAGAGATCGCCACCCCCGACGGAAACACCGAACGGCTCACGACCGGGGCCGTGCTTCTGGCGACGAACGGCTTCGGTGCCGACCGCGACCTGGTCCGGACCCACATGCCCGAGATCGCGGACGCCCACTACCACGGTGGTCAGTTCAGCCGTGGCGACGCGCTCCGCATCGGCGGGCGACTCGGAGCCGACACCGGTTTCCTCGACGCCTACCAGGGCCACGCTGCGCTTTCGTCGCGCAGTCAGACGCTCGTCGGCTGGGCGACTGTGGTCCACGGCGGTATCGTCGTCGACAGCACCGGCCGGCGATTCGCCCCCGAGACCACCGGTTACTCGGAATTCGCCGCCCTGCTCGCCGCCCGACCCGGATCTGCCGGCTGGATCATCATCGACGAGCACATCGAAGAACTGTGCTCGGTGTTCGACGATTTCCGCACCGTCGCCGAGAGCGGGTCGCTGGTGCGGGCCGTCACGTCCACCGACCTCGCCGACGCCATCGGGGTGCCCGCATCAGCACTCGAGGACGAGCTCACTGCCGCCCACAGCGCCGCGGCCGGACTCGAGCCCGATCGACAAGGACGCACCGATACCCGACACCCCCTGACCGCGCCCTACATCGCGATCGCTGTCAAACCGGCACTGTTCCACACCCAGGGCGGACTCGTCGTCGACGAACACGCCCGCGTACTCGCCCACGGAGCCCCCATTCCCGGCCTGTACGCATCCGGCGGCGCCGCCGTCGGAATCTCCGGCCACGGAGCCGGCGGCTACCTCGCCGGCAATGGTCTGATCACCGCGCTCGGTCTGGCCTATCTCGCCGCCGAGCACGTGAGCAGCACCGTAACCGTTTGAAAACGCACCACCTGTCCCGATACTCCCCAGGAGATGACATGACCAGCTACCTCATCAAGAACGGCACCGTCGTCCGCACCGAGGACACCGCGGCCGCGGAAGGCGACATCGCCGACGTCCTCGTCGTCGACGGCAAGATCGCCGCCATCGGCCCCGACCTCCAGGCCGACGGTGCCGAGATCGTGGACGCGACCGACAAGCTGGTGTTCCCCGGTGTCGTCGACGCCCATCAGCACTGGGGCATCTACAACCCGCTCTCCGAGGACACCCACACGGAGTCCCGGGCCAGCGCGCAGGGCGGCGTCACGACCGCACTGACCTACATGCGCACCGGCCAGTACTACCTGAACAAGGGTGGCGCCTACGCCGATTTCTTCCCCGAGGTCCTCGAGGCCTCCGCCGGGCGCAGCTACATCGACTACGCGTTCCATCTCGCCCCGATGTCCAAGCAGCACATCGGTGAGATCCCCGCGCTCGCGTCGGAACAGGGTGTCACGTCCTTCAAGATCTTCATGTTCTACGGCAGCCACGGCCTGCACGGGCGCTCCACCTCGCAGAACGACTTCCTGATGATCCCCGAGGACGAGCGCTACGACATCGCGCACTTCGAGTTCGTCATGCGGGGCGTCCAGAAGGCTCGCGAGCAGTTCCCCGAGCTCGCTCCGCACATCTCGCTGTCGCTGCACTGCGAGACCGCCGAGATCATGAGCGCCTACACCAAGATCGTCGAGCAGGAGGGCAAGCTCAGCGGCCTCGCCGCCTACAGCGCCTCCCGGCCTCAGCACTCCGAGGGCCTGGCCGTGACCATCGCGTCCTTCCTCGCCGACGAGACCGGCCTGCCGAACATCAACCTGCTGCACCTGAGCTCGGCGAAGGCACTGAAGGCCGCGATGAAGATGGCCGAGGCCTTCCCGCACGTGAACTTCCGTCGCGAGGTCACCATCGGCCACCTGCTCACCGACATCGACAACGCCAACGGACTCGGTGCCAAGGTCAACCCGCCGATCCGTCCGCGCGAGGACGTCGAGGCGCTGTGGGAGCACCTGCTCGCCGGCAACATCGACTGGGTCGTCTCCGACCACGCCTGCTGCAAGGACGAGGTCAAGTTCGGTGAGGACCGCGACGACGTGTTCGCCGCCAAGTCCGGCTTCGGCGGAACCGAATACCTCCTGCCCGGCCTGATCAGCGAAGGCCGCAAGCGTGGACTGTCCCTGCGCCGCATCGCGCAGTTGCTCTCCTCCAACCCGGCCGACCGTTACGGTCTGCCCGGCAAGGGACGACTCGCCGAGGGCGCCGACGCCGACATCGCGATCGTCGACCCCAATCGCACCTGGACCGTGCACGCGGCTGATTCCGAATCCACCCAGGAATACACGCCTTTCGAGGGATTCGAGCTCACCGCTGCGGTGACCGACACCTTCGTGCGCGGTAACCGGGTCCTGGCCGACGGAGCGGTCACCGGCACGCCCGCCGGCCGTTACCTCGCCCGCCCGTACTGAGGAGACACCCGTTGACCGACGACAAGCTCCCTGCCGGTCCCCTGCGGGGGATCAAGGTCCTCGACGCGTCCACCATCCTTGCCGGGCCGCTCGCCGCGCAGATCCTGGGTGACTTCGGCGCGGAGGTCATCAAGATCGAACATCCGGCGAAGCCGGACGGGATGCGCGGGCACGGCCTGGACAAGAACGGTGTCCCGCTCTGGTGGAAGATGGTCAGCCGCAACAAGCAGACCGTCACCCTGAACCTGAGCACACCGGAAGGCCAGGAGATCTTCCGCGATCTCGCCGCCGAAGCCGACGTGGTGGTCGAGAACTTCCGACCCGGTACGTTCGAGCGTTGGGGCCTGTCCTATGCCGAACTCGCCGAGCGGAATCCCGCACTGATCATGTTGCGGGTCACCGGTTTCGGACAACAGGGACCGTATGCGACACGTCCCGCGTTCGGCACGCTGGTGGAATCGATGAGCGGCTTCGCCCATCTCACCGGCCACCCCGACGGCCCTCCCACCCTGCCGGCATTCGGCCTTGCCGACTCCATCGCCGGAGTCGCCGGGTCCTCGGCGGTGTCGATGGCGTTGTTCGAGCGTGAACGCAACGGCGGTACCGGTCAGGAGATCGACCTCGATCTCCTCACACCGATCATGACCGCCGTCGGCCCCGGCGTGATCTACGCCGATCAGCTGGGCGTCGACCAACAGCGCACCGGCAACCGATCGCAGAACAATGCCCCGCGAAATCTCTACCGCACCAAGGACGACCACTGGGTAGCCGTGTCCACGAGCGCACAAGCGATCGCCGAACGGGTACTGCGCCTGGTGGGGCATCCCGAGGTCATCGACGAAGACTGGTTCGCCACCGGTCGCACCCGCGCCGAGCACGCGGACCTGCTCGACAAGTACGTCGGCGACTGGATCGCCGACCGTACTCGCGACGAGGTGGTCGTCGCCTTCGAGGAGGCCGGCGCCGCCGTGGCACCGGTCTACCGACCCAGTGACCTGCTGACAGATCCGCAAGTCGTCGCGACCGACATAGTCACCACCGTCGACGACGACGAACTCGGCCCCGTGCGCATGCAGAACGTCATGTGGCGCATGGGCCGATCCCCCGGTGCGATCCGCCACACCGGTCGCCCTGCCGGTGCCGATACCGACAGGGTTCTCTCCCACCTCGGGCGCAGCCCCGAGGACATCGACGAACTGCGGGCCCGGGGCGTCATCTGACCCTGCGACTGCGTCATCCGAGGAGTTCGCTATGAAATCGCGTTGGTGGACCATCGCCATCATTCTGGGCCTGGTAATCGTCAACTACATCGATCGCAGTGCCATCTCGTTCGCAGCATCCGATCTGCGCTCCGAGTTCGGGATCACTCCCGGTGAGTACGGCATCATCAGTTCCGCATTCTCGATCGGCTACATGCTCTTCGCTCTCCTGTCGGGACCGCTGGTCGACCGTTACGGTTCCCGGCGCGTGCTCATCGTGGGCATGTTCATCTGGGCCGCAGCCACGGCACTGACCCCGTTCGCCGGCGGGTTCATCGGCCTGATCCTGCTACGCATCCTCCTCGGAGCCGGTGAAGCGCCATGCTTCCCCGCAGCGACCCGCCTCGTCAGCCGTTGGCTGCCGGCGCAGGAACGAGGCAAGGCGCTGGCCCTGATCGGCGGTGTGGCGGTCTCCGGCAGCCTGCTCGTCGGCGGACCGATCCTCACCCAGCTGATCGCCCTCACCGGCTGGAAGGCGATGTTCTGGATTCTGGCGATCGTCGGAGTCGTGTGGGTCGTGATCGCCTATCCGACGCTGAAGAACTCGCCGAGCGAGGCCAAGTTCGTGTCGAAGGAAGAACTGGACTACATCCGCGCCGGCCAGCTGGACGGTGAGGAGACCGGTCACGAGTCGAGCACCGACTGGGGCGAGATCCTCCGCAACCGCAATCTCTGGCTCGTCGGTCTCGGATACTTCTCGTGGGGCTTCATGTTCTGGGCCTTCATGTACTGGCTCCCGCAGTACCTCGAGCACGAATTCGGTCTGTCCATCAAGGAGGTCGGTGCATTCTCCGTGGCGCCGTGGGCAGCCGGTGTGGTGGGCGCACTGCTCGGCGGAATCCTCGTCGACCGCGTGTACAAGCGCACGCAGAGCATCCGCTCGCGATTCATCATCATCGGTGTCGCGCTGCTGCTGGCGGGCGCGTCGATCGCACCGATCCTGTTCTTCCGCGGCAACATCGTCGTCGCACTGATCTGCATCTCCGCGGGTGTGGGCTTCGGCTTCATCACCGGCGGCATCTGGTGGGTCGCGTCGATCGATGCCGCTCCGAGCCAGCCCGGCACGGCCGCCGGTTTCGCCGATGCCTGCTTCGCACTGTCCGGCATCGTCGCTCCGTCGGTCATGGGCTTCAGTGTCGCTCGTACCGGCACCTACGACGGCGGATTCCTGGTCATGACCGCCCTGTGTCTGATCGGTGCTGTCGCGATGCTGTTCTTCACCAAGGAACCGCCGCGGCTGCAGGCATCGGACGACTCCGTCGACCACCGCGAGGCGGTCAAACGCGTCTGACACGCGTCTGACAGTGGTACCCCCTGCCGTGCAGGGACGATCGACGAATCGGACGGCGACGTCCACATGAGAGGACCGGCCCGAGCATTTCGGGCCGGTCCTTCGTCGTAGCTCCACGGTGAGAGGAACCGGTACCGTTGCAGGAACTGGTGACGTCGATGATGGAAGGGCCTCAGGGGGTGGGTCGGTCCACGTCCCCGCGCCACCCACCGGTCTCGTGTCCGCGCTGCTCGATGAACTCCTTGAACTTCCTCATGTCGTTCTTGACCCGGTTGCCGAGAACACCGAGTTTGTCGGCTACATTCTCGACGAATCCTTCCGGGTCGATGTCCATTTGGGCTGTCACTCGGGTCTTCTCGTCATCGAGACGATGGAACGTGATCACTCCCGCGTGGTTGGGTCCCGAATCCGACGTCCACGCCACCCGCTCGTCCGGATGTTGCTCGGTGATGGTGGCATCGAACTCGCGGACCTGACCTGCGATATCGATCACCCAATGAACATGCGTGTCGTCGAGTTGCCGGATCTCTCGAACCCCTTCCATGAAATGAGGAAACGATTCGAATTGTGTCCACTGGTTGTATGCGACGCGGATCGGTACATCGACATCGATGGCTTCCGTGATTGTGCTCATGGCGATCGCGTACCCCTTCCCTGAGAAGGCCACACCCGACCCCATGCCGCAACTGTCGTGTATCCGTCTTCCGGCCGTGTCGGATCGGAACCGCGGCCGGGAATGCGACCGCTCGACGCGTCCGGCTCCCCGAGCCGGGGCCGGTGATTGTGCAGGGACAGAATACGTTCGGGGTGGGGCCGTCGATCTCCCCCGGCGGCAATCCAGGCCTGCGTCGCCCGATGGGCCCGCTCGATCAACTCGCCGGCATGGCTGAAGTCGATCGGCGACACGGACACCGGACACAGTGGGGGTAGTACGTGCAGTTCGACCCGTTCGGAGAAGTCGGCGACCTCGAGCAGCAGGCGCTGGTGAGTGAGCAGCGTCAGAGCCTGCACCGCGGTGGCCAGCGCGGTGGTCGGAGGACGTGGCAGGGCACATGCGTAGCCGGCGGGCAGCACCCATACGTCGTCCGCGCCGAGGGCCACTGCTTGGGACAGAGCCGCATCGTCGGCGATACCCCCGTCGACGAGACTCAGACCCTCGCGTTGCAGGGCGGGCAGAACACCGGGGACGGCGGCACTGGCGAGCACGGCACTGACGGCCTCACCCGTAGAGAGCAGCACCTCGCGGCCGGTGAGCAGGTCGGTGGCCACGAGGTGCACGGGGATCGACGCGTCCTCGAGATCACGGTAGGGCAGGTGTGATTCGATGAGCTGCCGCAGGTTCCGGTCGGAACACAGCGAGGAACGGAGTCCGGTCACGGCCAGTAGCTGACGTACCGGATCGAGGGGGAAGACGTCCTGTCGGCGCAGATTCCGCCAGATCGCCGCCAGTTCGTCCAGAGCCGGGAGGCCGGTACCGCGACCGGCGACGTAGGCGGCGTTGAGCGCACCGGCCGACGTCCCGATCAGCAGATCGGGACGGATGCCTCGTTCGGTGAGCGCATAGAGCATCCCCACCTCCACGGCACCGAGACCGGCGCCACCACCGAGGACGAAGGCGGTGGTCATCGCCAGGGCGGGTCGTACACGGACGCCAACCGCGCCAGGGTCAGAGCCGCAAGCAGCAGTCCGACGTCTCGCAGGGCGACATCGTAGAAGCCGGGATAGCTCAACAGGTTGATCACGATTCCTCCGAGCCAAGCGGCGACGATATACGCCGCGTATCGCGGTTTGATCGCGACGGCGATACCGGCGACGATCTCGATCACCCCGACCACCAGCATCACCTGCTGCGCGCCGAGGGGACTGAGATCGACGATCCACGGCGCCAGATAGCCCTGCCAGGAGGTGAGCACGTTGGTGAACTTGTCGATGCCCATGACGATCGGGAGCGCGGTGAACCCGATGCGTAGCAACACGAATGCCCCGTAGGCGGGATCACTGCGAGCGCGGTGCATCACGTCGCCATGTGCAGGTGCACCGGGCGCTGTGGAAGACGAGTGAGCTGCGGGAGTGGTCATCACGGACCCCTTTGTAAAAACAATAGTTTATGTTTTTAGAGTCTCTCCACTGACCCTATTTGTCAATACTTTTTGGTGTTAGAGTCGGGACATGTCCACTCCCCGGTCTGCCGCACCGACGGCGCTGGCGGCATTGAGCAATCTGGACGATCCGTTGCGGCGCCGGTTGTTCGAGTACGTGGCCGAGAGCGAGGAACCGGTCTCGCGCGAGGAGGTGGCGGCTGCTCTCGATATCGGCCGGACCCTCGCGGCCTATCACCTCGACAAGCTCGCCGACGCCGGCCTGGTCACGGTCGACTACCAGCGACCTGCCGGGCGCGGCGGCCCCGGCGCGGGACGCCCGGCGAAGGTCTACACGAGGACGACGACGGAAATGACCGTCAGTGTGCCGCCGCGCGACTACGAACTGCTCGCCAGGCTGCTCGTCTCCGCGGTCGAACAGGACACCGACGGAACGGTACGAGCGGCGGTGAACGAAGCCGCACGCGACGCCGGACGACGAGCGGTCGCCGACTCGGGAGGCGACCTCCTGGAGGCGCTGCGCGGCTGCGGATACCTGCCCCGAGCCGAGGGCGACGGCCACGTCCACCTACGCAACTGTCCCTTCCACCTCGTCGCCCAAGATCATCTGGATGTGGTGTGCGGATTGAACTTACGCCTGATCGAGGGCGTGATCGCCGGCAGCGACCACCTCGACGCGCATGCCGAACTGCACCCGCGGCCGGATCGGTGTTGTGTGGTGATCGAGTACGACGCCGAGTCGCATCCTCGCTCGTCCGCACCGCCGGCGCCCATCGATGACGAAACACATCCGGACTGAGCCCGACCGAGTCCGGTCTCACCGAGACGAGAGCACTACGAGTGGTTCACGCGGCGTACCCGGGGTTCGCGACCATGAGACGAGCCGCGACCGTTTGCCGCACCGCCTTCTCGACGGAGGCTTCCCCCATCGTCCGCTTCCCGTCCCGCAGCGCCAGCGCCAACTCGGTTTCGTCGGCCACGCCCACTGCGTCGAGCGCGGCCCGATGCTGCGCCCGCAGATGCGCACCGTGTTCGGCTTCCCGGGCGACGATGTCGAGAACCTTCGATGCCACTCGCGCCTGGTAGCGAGACGGTGCGTCGGTCGCCGGATGGTCGACGACGAAAGCCTTGACCGCCCGCGACAATTCCGCGGCCGAGGGCATGCCGAACAGATCCTGCCGGGACTCCTCGTCCGAAGTGATGGTGGCCGGGTCGAAATCGCCGGCGGGTTCCAGCAACTGCAGGAGATCGTGCTCGCATTCGGCGATGCGCCGGCCGATGGCCAGGAGTTCGAGGGCGTTTCCCTCGCCGTGGACGAGAGCGCGGTTGGCCTGGATCCGGCACATTACCGCCCACCGCAGGGTGCCGTAGAGCTCCCACCACCGCACCGCCTCGGGATCCGGCGCAATTCCGCTTTCGTCTTCATAGCCGCGGAACAGTTCGTCGCGGGATCCGAAACCTCCGACGGGTTCGACGGCACCGAACCTCCAGGTCTTCACGCACAACCAGCCGAGATCCTCCATCGGATCCCCGAGGTGCGTCAGCTCCCAGTCCAGGACGGCGCGGATGCCCGACTCGTCGATGAGCACGTTGCCGTTGCGGAAGTCGCCGTGGACGACGGTGGTGCGCGTGGACGGTGACCGATGCTCGTGCAACCAGCGGAACGCGAGTTCGAGGCTCGGCAGCGGTGGTCCCGTCTCGACATAACGGGCGAAGAGCTCGTCGAGTTGATCTCCGGCCGGGAAGTCGGGCAGTGCGTCGATCGGTATCCGGTGGATGCGGGCGAGCGCACGACCCAATGCGTAGGAGAGGTTCTTGCGCACCGCGCTGTACCGGTCGTCGCGGAGCAGGCGCTGCGGGAGCGCTTCGCCGGGGACCTTCTCCATGAGGAGATACGCCGCGCCGAGGCCCTCGACCCGGTCGCCGTCGCTGTGATCGAGCAGTTCGGGGACGGGAACACCCGCAGTGTGGGCCTCGCGGAGAACAGTCGCTTCGCGGGACATTCGAGCCGGATCCTCGGCTTCGGGAGGGTCGCGTCGCAGGATCAGTTCACGTTCGGCGCCGGCATCGTCGGTGACGGTGAGGAGCCAGGTCTCGCGACTCGCGCCGCCGGTCAGACGAGCCAGGTCCGTGAGCGTCCCACGAACCCCGTCGAGTCCGGAGAGGTGCCTGGTCAGCGCCGCGCGCAGGTCGTCGATGCTCATCACGGATCCTTTCGGTACCCGACGGCGTCGAGGGCGATGTCCTGGTAGCGGGCGGTGACCTCCTGCGCGGTGAGCGGTCCGTCGGGATGGAACCACCCGGCGACAGCGGTACAGGCACTGACGATGAAGCGCGCGGTGTCCACCGGGGTCTTCGTCGTGAACACCCCACGGTCCACGCCGTCGACGACGACGCGGTCGAACATGCGTCGCTGCACGTCACGCTTGGTCACCACCACGGCGTAGTGCTGCGGTTCGAGGCTGCGCAACTCACTGTTCCCGAGCAGGCTTTCCCGGGGAGCCTTCGTGTGCTGCCCTACATGCACGCCGACGATTGCGCGCAGCCGGTCCACGGGATCACTGCCCGCGGCGAGCAGCGCTTCCTCGGTCTCCTCCACGAGGGCGTCGAGCCCTCGGTTGAGGATGAGCGCGAGCAGCTCCTGCTTCGAGCCGAAGTAGTTGTACAGCGAACCCACCGCCACCCCGGCCTCAGAGGCGATATCGCGCACCGAGGTGCCGTGGTAGCCCTTGGCGGCCATCGTCGCCACCGCGGCGGTGATCAGCGTGGCGGCGACCTTGTCGTCGGTCCCGCGCACGGCGAAGGACATCGCACGCGGTGGGTTCTTCTCGGTTGAGCGGGGCATGTTCCTCCTGGTTACTCCACTATGAACGATCGCTCACGGTCGCTGGACTGTCAATCGGAATCGGCAATCTTCGCAAAGCTCATCTGCGGCAAAGTCGTTGAAAATCACTCCGGATGTGGCTACGGTCACTCTGAACATTCGTTCATTCGACTTCGTATTCGAGGACCACGCATGAGATCCGATCTTCCGAACGACATGCAGCAACTGCTCGACGACATCGACCACTTCATCGACACCGAGATCGCACCCCTGCAGGCGGAGAACGACAACGAACGCTTCTTCGACCATCGACGCGAATGGGCGCGCACCGACTTCGAAGCCGGCGGCCTCCCCCGCCCCGAATGGCACGAACTGCTCTCGGAGATGCGACGTCGCGCCGACAAGGCCGGTTTCCTCCGCCGCGACCTGCCCACCGAGGTCGGTGGCACCGACGCGAGCAACTTCGAGATGGCGGTCGTACGCGAGCACCTCGCGCACCGCGGCCTGGGGCTGCACAACGACCTGCAGGACGAATCGTCGATCATCGGGAACTTTCCCAGCTTCCACCTGGTCTGGAAGTTCGGCACCGGCGACCAGCGCAGCGAGTTCGCCGAAGCCCTGATCACCGGCGAGCGTTTCCTCGGGTTCGGCCTCACCGAACCCGACCACGGATCGGACGCGACGTGGATGGAGACGACTGCCGTCCGCTCCGGTGGCGATTGGATCATCAACGGCGCCAAGCGGTGGAACACCGGGATGCACATCGCCACTCATGATCTGGTCTTCGCGCGCACCAGCGGCGAACCGGGACAGGCCCGCGGCATCACCGCCTTCCTCGTCCCCGTCGACACGCCCGGGTTATCCGTCGACCTGTTCCGGTGGACGCTCAACATGCCCACCGACCACGCCGACGTGTCCTTGCGCGACGTCCGGGTGCCCGACTCGGCGATCCTCGGCGAGGAAGGTCGCGGACTGGAGATCGCGCAGAACTTCGTGCACGAGAACAGGATCCGCCAGGCCGCCTCGAGTCTCGGTGCCGCCCAGTACTGCATCGACGAAGCGGTCTCCTTTGCCCGCGATCGCGTGACCTTCGGCCAGCCTCTCGCGGCCCGCCAGGCCATCCAGTGGCCGTTGGTGGAACTGCACACCGACGGCGCGATGTTGCGCGAGCTGATCCGCGTCACCGCCCGTGACCTGGACACACGCTCGCACATGGAGGTCTCCGATCGCGTCTCGATGTGCAACTACCGCGCCAACCGGCTCGTGTGCGATGCCGCCGACCGGGCCATGCAGGTCCACGGCGGCATGGGATACAGCCGTCACCTGCCGTTCGAGCACATCTACCGCCACCATCGCCGCTATCGGATCACCGAGGGTGCCGAGGAGATCCAGATCCGCAAGGTGGCCGGTCACCTGTTCGGATTCACCGGAAAGAAGAAGTGACATGATCGATTCCCTCGCGGCGCACCGCACGCTCGCCCACGGTGAACAGCTCGCCCGTCAGGCACGACAGCGGCCGGAGACGATCGCCCTGAGCTTCGGCGACAGTGACCTCACCTATCGGCAACTCGACGAACGGGTCAACCGTCTGGCCCGGGCACTGCAGGCTCGTGGTGTGTCGAAAGGTGACCGTGTCGCTGTCCTGATGCACAACCGGCTCGAGGTCGTCGAATCCTATCTGGCCGTCCTGCGACTCGGGGCGATCGTGGTGCCGGTCAACTTCCGTCTCGTCGCCGCCGAGGTCGAGTACATCCTCTCCGACAGTGGCGCCGAAGTGCTCGTCGTCGACGAGCCGATGACATCGCTCGCTGCGCAACTCGCACCCCGGCTCGTGCGGACCGTGCTGGTGACCGGCGGTGATGCGAGCCGGGTGTCCGATACCGCGCTGGACTACGAGTCGGTGCTCGATCCGGACGACTCCTCGTTGGACATCGTCGTCGACGACCACGATCCGGCCTTCATCATGTACACCTCCGGGACCACGGGTCGCCCGAAGGGCGCGGTACTCAGCCACCTGAATCTTGCGATGAACACGGTCAATTCGATGATCGAGCACCAGGTTCGGACCGAAGGCGAGGTGTGGTACTCGGGTCTGCCGCTGTTCCACATCGGTGGGCTCAACGGCATCCTGATCTATCTCATGGCCGGGGGACGCTCGATCATCGCCCCCTCGGGGAACTTCGATCCCGTCTCGACGATCGAGACCCTCGAGCAAGAAGAGGTCACGTCCTGCTATTTCGTTCCCACGCAGTGGAAGGAACTGTGTGCCGTTCCCGGGGTGCGCGATCGGAAGCTGAGTCTGCGCCGCATCATGTGGGGAGCGTCCGTGGCCCCGCCGTCGGTGCTCTCGGCGATGGCCGAGACGTTCCCGAACATCCCCACGCTCAACGTGTTCGGGCAGACCGAGATGAGTTCGGTGACCTGCATCCTCCGCGGTGAGGACGCCATCCCCAAGATGGGGTCGGTCGGCACACCCATCGTCAACGTCGAGGCCCGCGTCGTCGACGGCAACGGCGACGACGTGCAGCAGGGCAACGTCGGCGAGATCGTCTATCGCGGACCGACCGTGATGCAGGGCTACTGGAACAGACCCGACGCGACGGAGGAAGCGTTCCGGGATGGCTGGTTCCACTCGGGTGACCTCGTGCGGCAGGACGAGGACGGCTTCCTCTTCGTCGTCGACCGCGCGAAGGACATGATCATCTCCGGCGGCGAGAACATCTACTGCGCCGAGGTCGAGGCGGTCATCGATCAGCACCCGGGTGTCGCCGAGGTGGCCGTCGTCGGGGCGCCGCACCCGAAGTGGGTGGAGACCCCGGTCGCCATCGTCGTGCCCACCGATCCGAACGATCCTCCCTCGGAGGAGGACGTCATCGAGTTCTGCCGCAGCCGGATGGCCTCCTACAAGAAGCCGACCTCGGTGGTCGTCACCGACTCCTTGCCTCGCACCGCGACCGGGAAGGTCCAGAAGTTCCGCTTGCGCGAATCCCTGTCCGCGAACTGATCCCGCTTCACGAACGGAGACACGATCTCATGGGTAGAACCGCCGAAGGCACATTCACCGACCAGACCTGGGCACCGCCGGTGTTCAGTGTCGACGAGAACGGCAAGGTCATCGGGCTGACGAACGACAACGTCCCGAACAACTGGGGTCGCTGGGGTGACCAGGACCAACGTGGCACCGCGAACTTCATCACCCCCGACGTCGTCAGCGCTGCGGCGGGACTGATCCGATCCGGCAAGTCCATCAGCCTCGCCGTGCCCCTCGACTCCACCGGCCCCGTGCACCCGACGCGCCCCAATGTGGTGCACTTCTTCGGCTACAGCGGCGCCGACTGGACGGTCGGAACCGAACTCGGCCGCGTCGCTCCCGGTTTCCAGGGCGCCGACGACTACATCTTCATGCCGTTGCAGGGCAGCACCCAATGGGACGGTCTGGCCCATATCTTCAGCTCCGACGCCATGTACAACGGGTTCTGGATGGGCAACGTCGAAGGCGTGGCCGGGGCGAAGAAGTGCGCGATCAGCAATCTCAAGGACTCGCTGACCAGCCGTGGCGTCCTGCTCGATCTACCGCAGTATCTCGGAGTGGAGCGCTGCGAGCCGGGGGTTCCGATCACCGCCGCACAACTGGACGGTTGCGCGCAGGCCCAGGGCGTGGAGGTGCGCACCGGGGACATCCTCACCATCCGCACCGGGCACGTGCCGTGGTTCTACTCGCTCACCGACAAGAGCGAGTTCTGGGGTGCCGGCGCACCGGGCCTGGGCGCGGACACGGTCGCGTGGATCCACGAGAAGGAGATCGCCGCACTGGCCGTGGACAACGTCGCGGTCGAGGTGGAACCGGCCGAGGAGGGCGGCGTCTACCCGCTGCACGCACGCCTGATCCGCGATCTCGGACTCACCCTCGGCGAGATCTGGTGGCTCGAAGAACTGGCCGCGGAGTGCGCCCGTGAAGGCCGCTACGAATTCTTCCTCACCGCATCGCCGTTGAACATCACCGGTGGAGCAGGGACGCCGGTGAATCCGACCGCCATCTTCTGACGCTGTCTTCGACTCCTCCGAATCCGGAGCGAACGGCTGCGCCCCTCGCCGACAGAACCTGGCCGGAGGCGCAGCCGTTTTCGTTCCGGATGTTGCACCCATCACATACTCGACGTAACCTCGGTCACAACTTGACACATCGTCAAGTAATCTCGACTGGTCGTCCAGCCGCGTTTCCCCACGATTTGCAGCCCCGACTCGGCTCAGGACGCACGCACACAAAGGACTCCCCCATGGCGTTCACCCTCCCCGACTCGAAGCTCCCCCTCGACCTCGACTTCGATCCGCACCACCTGCGCGAGCGCTTCGAGGTGGACAAGAAGAAGCGGATCCGGCCCGACACCCTCGCCCAGTTCCAGGGACTCTCCGACGTGCTCGAGGTCGACGATCGCGACCCCTTCGTCGAGCCGATCAATCGTGAACCCGTCACCGAGGAACTCGACGCCCTCGTTCTCGGCGGCGGCTTCGGCGGACTCACCGCCGGCGCCTACCTCACGCAGAACGACATCACGAACTTCCGCATCGTCGAATACGGCGGCGACTTCGGCGGCACCTGGTACTGGAACCGGTACCCCGGTGTGCAGTGCGACATCGAATCGCACATCTACATGCCGCTCCTCGAGGAAACGGGATACGTCCCCACCCAGCGCTACGCCGACGGCTCCGAGATCTTCGAACACGCCCAGCGCATCGGACGCCACTACGGCCTCTACGAGCGGACCTACTTCCAGACCCGCGCCACGCAGGCCACCTGGGACGAGGCCGAGCAGCGCTGGGAGGTGACCACCGATCGCGGCGACCGTTTCCTCACCAGGTTCCTCCTGCGTTCGAACGGCGCACTGACCAAGCCGCAGCTCCCCAAGGTCCCCGGCATCGGCGACTTCACGGGCAAGATCTTCCACACCAGCCGCTGGGACTACGACTACACCGGCGGGTCGCCCGCCGGAAACCTCGAGAACCTGCGCGACAAGCGCGTCGCCGTCGTCGGCACCGGCGCCACCGGCGTCCAGGTCGTCCCCTACCTCGCCGCGGACGCGAAGGAACTCGTCGTGGTCCAGCGGACGCCGAGCGTCGTACAGCCTCGCAACAACCGGAAGACCGACCCTGCTTGGGCGGCGTCGCTGAAGCCGGGCTGGCAGTACAAGCGGCACGACAATTTCAACGGGATCATCTCCGGCCACGACGTCGAGGGCAACCATGTCGACGACGGCTGGACGCACCTGTTCCCCGCCCTGAAGGGGCAGCATCTGCTCGAGACGCCCATGGCGGAGTTGTCGGCGGCCGATCAGGCCGTTGTCGCCGAGATCGCCGACATGCAGCTGCTCATGAGCGCACACCGTCGGATCGATTCGATCGTCACCGACCCCGCCGTCGCCGACGGGTTGAAGCCGTGGTTCGGATACATGTGCAAGCGGCCCTGTTTCAACGACGAATACCTCGACGCCTTCAACCGGGAGAACGTGACGCTCGCGGCCGCGCCGACGGGCATCGACGGCATCACGGTCGACGGCATCGTCGTCGGTGGCAAGCACTACGAGGTCGACTGCATCGTGTTCGCGACCGGATTCGAAACCGGCTCCGGCCCCGCGGGGATCTACGGCTACGACGTCCTCGGACGCGATGGCCGGTCGATGCAGGAGTACTTCTCCGACGGCGCGAAGACCATGCACGGTTTCTTCACGCACGGCTTCCCGAACTTCGTCGAACTGGGCATGAGCCAGACCGCCTACTACGTCAATTTCGTGTACATGCTCGACCGGAAGGCCCGGCACGCTGCGCGGCTGATCCGACACGTGCTGGACAACGGGATCGGCGCGTTCGAACCGACCGTCGAGGCCGAGTCCTCGTGGGTCGCGAAGGTCCGCGCATCGAACGAACCGCGCGTGGCGTACTGGGCGGCGTGCACGCCCGGCTACTACAACGGTCAGGGCGACGTGTCGAAGGCCGTGTTCAACGAGGTCTACAACTCGAGCGAAATCGATTTCTGGAACATGATCGAGGGCTGGTGGGAGGCCCGGGAGTTCGAGGGTCTGACGTTCGAGCCGTCTCGTTCGGCGGTCCCCGTCGAGGTCCAGGCCTGATCCCGTCTCCTTCGGGTCGTGAAGCGCTGTGCCGTGTGGCCACTGTTCGGTCGTCGACCGGGCAGTGGCCACACGCGCTACCGTCGGCGCACCGGATAGCGCAGGTGGAGAACTCTGTCGCCCTGGATCACCACGTCGGGATCGTCCAGCAGGTGCTGCGCGTGGACCGATCCGAAGTAGCGCTTCCCGGTTCCGAATACGACGGGCACGACCTCCATGCGCACCTCGTCGACCAGGCCCGCGGCGAGCACTTGGCCTCCGACGTCGCCGGCGGCGACTTCGACGGTGCGGTCGCCCGCGAGTTCCTGCGCCGTGGCCACGGCCGCCTCGATGCCGTCGACGAAGTGGAACGGCGCCTCGGGGTGCCATCCCTCGGGCCTCGGGCGACGCGAAACGACGACCACGTGGTCGACCCCGGCCGGCAGTTCTCCGTCCCAGCCGTCGGTCATGTCGAAGACGTGCCGACCGGCGATCGTCACCCCGATCTCGTCCCAGTACGGCCGGATGTAGTCGTAGGAGGTTCGGGACACCTTCACGAAGCCACTGTCGTCCAACGGAACGTCGCCACTGGTCAACCAGTCGAACAACGGTCCGGGCTGATCGTTCTCGTCCGCGATGAAGCCGTCCACCGAAACCGAGGCGTACATGACCACCTTGCCCATGGAACCCTCCTCGGAACGCGACGTGCCCGACGCTACCCCCGGGGCCGGTCCTGCCTGCCCCGATCCGACCGCAACGCGACACTAGGATGCGAGCCATGGAGTCGACCAAATCCCCGTCAGCGGTGAGCGGCGGGGATGCCGGAGCACGGCTACCCGACCAGGATGTCGGGCGACGTCGGCGGATTCCGCGCGGCGAGGTCCAGCGGCAATCCATTCTCGACGCGTTCGAGCGGTGCCTGCGCGAGATGTCGGCCGTGGACATCTCGGTCAAGGACATCACCGAAGCTGCGGGAATCAAGCGACCGAACTTCTACTTCTATTTCGAGTCCAAGGACGAGGTACTCGGCGAACTGGTCGGAAGGGCATGGGACGACTGGTCCGACAGCATCGGTGGTTATCACCGCCGCGCCGGCGAGTCCCACGCCGACTATTTCGACCGACTCTTCGGCACGTCCTATCGCGCCTGGGTCGAGCGCGACCGCGTGATGGTCGCGGGCCTTCAGGCCGTCAACTACGACGACAAGCTCAGAGCTCGGTGGACGTCGCTGGTCACCGATCTCAACGACCAACTGGCAGCGCAGATGAGCAGGGACGCCGACGCCGGGGAGATCACTCCGCTGTCGGACGACCACGAGGGTCTCGTCACGACGCTGACCGACATGATCGTCATGGCGTTCTTCAAGGACCGATCGCTCAGGCCCTCCGAAGCCGAGTCGAGACGGATGCTGGTCAATGTGAAGACGATCTGGCTCGGAACGTGGGGCGCGCCGAACCCGCCGTCGCATCGAATCGACCGATACGGCGGCGTGACGTCGTCGTGATGCGACCCGCCCCGACCTCTTCAACTACCGCAAGGCAATTCGTTCTTCCGGTACCTCTCTGACCTTCGTTCGGTCGACTGTTCAGAACAACCCGATTGCTCGAACGAGCAGACCGCCGGCCACCATCAGGGCCACGACCACTGCGATCACGATGGCGACGAGGGCGCCGGCACTGCGGCGCTGTGGCGGTTCGTGCTGCGGACCGCCCACAGAGGTCTCGGCGGGCGGAGTATCTCCGGGCGCCACCCCGCCCCCGGGTTCGAGACCAGGAGTGTTCGCGGGATCGGGGTTCTGCGGGTCGAACTCGGACGCGTCGGGATTCTCGTCAGCCATACTCTCCTGTACCCGATTATCGGCGAGCAACGCCTCGGCTTTCTTCTACGCGACGCCGCGCCGGCGAGTGCGCGGGTACAACGCGTGGCACAACGGTTCGATGATCTCGGAATCGAACGTGGCCACCGATGCGCCCGGATAAGCTGAGAACGGCCGAACGATACACCGCTGCAGGCTCCGGGAGCCGGTAACGCCGCTGTTCCCAAGCCTTTTGACCTCGGGAGGAATCATGACCGACCCACAGCAGGATCCGAACAAGGACGAAGGCCAGGAAGGCCCGGCGGACGGCGGCGCAGTCGGCGTCCCGGGCGTTCACGACGGTGGCGCTGACGGCGGAGCCGACGGGGGCGCCGACAGCGGTGGCGACGGCGGTGCGGACGGCGGGGCCGATGGTGGAGCCGACAGCGGTGGCGACGGCGGAGCCGATGGTGGAGCCGACGGTGGGGCTGACGGAGGAGCCGATGGCGGAGCCGACGGCGGCAGCTGAGTGTGAGGACTCCTCGCACCGCACCCAGGACTCCGGCGTCGAAACGGACGCCGGAGTCCTGGAAACCCGCCTGATCGACATCGGTCGAAAGAAGTTCGCGTCCGAGATCTGGGGGCGAGCACCACTGCTGACGCGTAGCGCCGGGACATTCACCGACCTGTTCTCCGCCGAGGCGGTCGACGAACTCATCTCGCGTCGCGGACTCCGCACGCCCTTTCTTCGCGTCGCCAAGGACGGGACGACACTGCCGGACTCGTCGTTCACCTCCCCCGCCGGTGTCGGAGCGACCATCTCCGACCAACTCGACGACACGATGCTCTGGCGCAACCTTGCCGACGGTGCCACCCTCGTCCTGCAGGCACTGCACCGCACGTGGGAACCGATCTCGCAGTTCGGCACCGCTCTGAGCGACGAACTCGGACACCCCGTCCAGGTCAACGCGTACATCACTCCACCTCGGAACCAGGGGTTCAGCCACCACTACGACGTCCACGACGTCTTCGTCGTGCAGATCGAGGGAACCAAGAGATGGGTGATCCACGAGCCCGTCCACCCGGCGCCGCTGCGCAATCAACCCTGGACCGATCACCGCGCCGCTGTCGCCCGAGCCGCGACAGAGCCTGCGTGCATCGACACCGTGCTCGAACCCGGCGATTGCCTCTATCTACCGCGTGGCTGGATCCATGCCGCCGAGGCGCGAGGGGAGATCTCCATCCACCTCACCGTCGGCATCCACACGTGGACGCGCCACGCACTTGCGGAGCATCTGACCCGGGCAGCACTCGCTGCGCTCGGCGACGATCCCGAGATGCGCGACGCGCTGCCCATGGGGATCGATGACCCGGAAGCCGAGATCGCTGCTGTTCGTGAGCATCTCATCGCCGTACTGGGCGAGGCGGACGTCACCTCCCTGTTCCGTCGTGCCCGGCGGGAGCAGGCCCGTCCGGCACCGCTGGGGCCGCTCGCCCAATTCGCCGCCGTCCACGATCTCGGCCCCGACACCACGGTGAAACTCCGCAGCGCACTGTATGCGCGCCTGGAAGGTTCACACCTGGTCACGCGTGTCGGCCGTGTCTCTGTGGCGGACGAGGAACTGCCGTCTGTCACGCGCCTGCTCGACGGCGGATCCCACCCGGCGAAAACCCTCGGGACCGACCTGGTCGAACGGCTGTTGCGCGCAGGGATCCTCGTCCCCGCGGAACAGTGACGGTGCACTGTGGTCTCAGCCGAACGCTTCTTCTGCGCAGACAATGCCCGCCTGCGGGGTGATCCGATGGCCGGCACGGCCCCGCGCGGATTCGCCTGGGTCCTCGTCGAATACCGGGGCAGATGGCCGGTGAACGGGTTCGAGGGGCTCGAGCTCGACGCCGCGACCAAGACGGCCGTGTTCTCCGCCGCGCAGGCGGCCCGCGCACGCATACTGCTGGTCAAGCGCCCGGGCCGTCGCCGCCGCGGCGGACACGACCATTGGGCGGTGCTCCGCCGCGAGACCTCGGGCGCGGTGCGTCAGCAATGGGGAACGTGGGATCGCGAGGAGGATCTGACACAGATCGTCACCGCCCTCGAGACTCCCGGCGACCTCGGTGGCCCCTCCGTCCTCCTGGTCTGCGCTCACGGTCACCACGACCCGTGCTGCGCCGTGCGTGGACGGCCGGTCGCGCGCGCCTTGGCCGAGCGCTGGCCCGACCAGGTCTGGGAATGCTCGCACGTAGGCGGAGACCGGTTCGCCGCCAATGTCGTCGTCGTACCCGACGGTGTCTACTACGGCGGTCTCGACGCCGAGTCGTCCGTCCTCACGATCGAAGAACACTTCTTCGACCGGATCCACCACCGTCATCTACGCGGCTACACCGATATGTCGCCGCCTCAGCAGGCCGCGCTCGCTGCCACGCTCCGACGCTTCGGTCCGGCCGGGCGCAGTGATTACACAGTCGCAGAGAGTGCCCGCGAGGGTGATCTCTGGCGGATCCGGCTCGCCGGTCGTGCACCGCACCCGGAGCGTGTCGACGTCGAACTGCGGGCCCATCGCACTCCCCCGTGCCGATTGACCTGCCGTGGAGCGCCGACGGCTTCGGTCATGGTCTACGAACCCACCTCGGTCCGCACGCTGTGAGCACACGGCCGCGCGGACGGCTTCAGGTCGTCACCCCAGCTCTTCCTCTGCCTTCGCGAGGGCCGCGAACTCCTCGTCCGGGGAGTTCGCGACGAGGTGGTGACGGCTGTAGAGACCGAAGTAGGCCATGAATGCCGCGAACGCGGCGAACGTCCACAGAGCCGCGACGGGATCGACGAGGAAGGTGGCCACCACAGCGGCCGCGGCGATCACCAGCGCGAACGAGATCGTAACGACACCACCGGGCGTGCGGTACGGACGCGGCATCCCGGGCTCGCGCACGCGCAGCACGATGTGGCTGACCATCATGAGCACGTAGCTCACGGCGGCACCGAAGACCGCCATGTTGAGGAGCATCGCGCCCTCACCGGTCAGCGACAGGACGAAGCCGATCACGCCGGGCACGATCAACGCGAGTATGGGGGCCTTGCGCGAATTCGTCACCGACAGGCTCGTCGGCAGGTAGCCGGCGCGGGACAACGCGAAGGTCTGCCGCGAGTACGCGTACATGATGGAGAAGAAGCTGGCGATCAGCCCGGCGAGCCCGATGTAGTTGACGACCTTCGCCGCTGTCCCGTCACCCAGCGCCTCGACGAGCGGGTTGCCCGAGGTCGACAACCCCTCGGCACCCAACGCACCGGTCGCGAGGAACAGCACCGTCGCTCCTGTCACCAGGAGCACCAGCATGCTGGAGATGATGCCGCGGGGCACGTTCTTCTCCGGCTCGCGCGCTTCCTCCGCAGCGAGAGGAACGCCCTCGATCGCCAGGAAGAACCAGATCGCGAACGGAACTGCGGCCCAGATACCGAAGTAGCCGAACGGCAGGAAGCCCGAGGCACCGACGGCATCGGTCGGCGTAATGTCCGTGAGATTGTCGGACTCGAACAGTCCCACCGCGGAGATCGCGAAGATCACGAGTCCGACGAGTGCGATGGCGGTGATGACGAACATCGCCTTGAGCGCTTCGCCCGCACCGGTGAGGTGGATGCCGATGAAAATGGCATAGACAGCGAGGTAGATCCACCATCCGTCGGTGATCCCGAAGATGTTCAACGATTCGACATAACTGCCGATGAACGTCGCGATGGCCGCAGGGGCGATCGCGTACTCGATGAGAATGGCCGTGCCGGTGGCGAATCCACCCCAGGGGCCGAGCGCGCGACGAGCGAAGGTGTATCCGCCCCCTGCGGCCGGAAGGGCCGACGACAATTCCGCCATCCCGAGCACCATCGCGAAGTACATGCCCGCGATGACCACGCTGGCGATGAGCAGGCCGCCGAATCCACCTTCGGCGAGTCCGTTGTTCCATCCGGCGTAGTCACCGGAGATGACATAACTGACACCGAGTCCTGCAAGGAGCACCCACCCTGCGGTTCCTTTACGCAGTGAACGTTTTTCGAGGTATTCGCTCTTCTCGGCGTGGAAGTCGGCGCCGTCGTGGTGCTTACGGGTTCCCGAACTCTTCGATGGTTCTACGACTGACATTCCGTCTCCCTGAGGCGATCGGTTCGTACGGCGGCGTCACGCCGCCGAGGTGGTGGAACGTCGCGCGAGCAGCGGCCGGCGTTCATGGGCTACCCCCTGGTCGTGGAAGTCGCGCAACGAGATGGAGTGCAGCCGTGTAACTCGGATGATCCAGCATCCTCCCGGGCGAACAGGGTGTCTGTTCGTTTCTCGAGTATCGGAGAAGACTGTTGCAACTCTGTTGCGAGCCCGTAATGGAACGCGCGGTTATGTAGCCTGCGGGCGGTCTTCTACCAACCGACGACACATGGAGGATTCGAAGTGACTGCGCTGCTGTGGGCGGTAGCGATCGTGGCCGTGGCTGTGTTCGGATGGGGCACATCGGTGGTGTACCGGGCTCATCGAAGTGTCGTGCGCCGATCCGAGGGTCCGCTATCGGACGCGGGGCGTACCCGGGTGAAGAAAGGGCGAAATGTTGCGGTTGTCGGACTGGTCGTCGGAGCTCCGAGCCTGGCGATCGCGCTCCTACCGACCATGGACAAGGTGGTCGTGGTGATCGTCGTTGCGCTGCTGATACCTGGCTTGTTCCATCTGACTCGTGAGACCCTCGCCTACCCCGTGAACGAGCGCTGAGACTGCGGATACGACCGTCAGCTGTCGGTGTCCACGTCCGTGGTAACGAGAATCGATGCCCACCACCGACATTCGGTTCGACGACCGAGTGCGATATCGCGTCCGAAAATGCGGTTGCTCGTTCCGGCACTGCTCCCTAGGGTGGCCCGCATGGCATCGATCAGGCAGGTACAGGTCACGTTCGATTCCACCGAACCCGAGCGACTCGCGCACTTCTGGTGCGCTGTTCTCGGCTACGAGGTGCCCACGCCGCCCGACGGGTTCGCGACACGGACCGACTACGACGCAAGCCTGCCCGCAGAGTCGCAAGGACGCGCGTTCGTGTGCGCCGACCCGACCGGTGCCGGGCCACGGCTGCACTTCCAGCGAGTACCCGAAGAAAAGGTAGTGAAGAACCGGGTGCATCTCGACGTCCGCGTCGGGACAGGCTTGGAGGGTGACGAACGCCTGTCTGCTCTGCAAGCCGAATCCGACCGGCTGGTCGCGCTCGGCGCTGCGCAGGTGAAGGTTCTGCATGCCGACGGCGTCGACGAGTCCTGCATCGTCATGCAGGACATCGAAGGCAACGAGTTCTGTCTGGACTGAAGGACGCGCGGCAACCGGTGGTGTCGCGATCGAGGAACGGCGCTACACACCTACCGATGGCGTGCCACCGGCGATCGGAAGCCGCAGACGAACCTCGGTTCCCCGCGGCTCGTTCGGAGAGAACTCGATGTCGCCGCCGTGACGCTCGACGATGTGCTCCGACACGATCAAGCCGAGCCCGGAGCCGTCCTGCTTCGCGGAGAACGCCCCTGAGACGAGTTGATTTCGCGGGGCTCGTTCCATGCCTCGGCCTTCGTCGGCCACCCGGATGCATGCCCAGTCACCATCACGGCAGGTCGTGACCCTCAATTCCTTCGCCTCCGTTGTGGGCAGGACGATCTCGTCGATCGCGTTGAAGCACAGATTGATGATGACCTGACCGATCAACACGCTCTCCCCCTGCACAGGCAAGCTCTCGACGGTCCGATCGACCACCACCCGCACGCCCCGTTCAGCCGCGCGCAACCGAACGAAATACAGGCTCTCCTCCATCACGTCGTTGAGATCGATGGCCGACGACGTCGATTCGATGCGCCGCACATACCGTTTGACCGACGCCACGATCTCCGCAGCACGGCTCAACTGCTTCTCCGCCATGTCCAGACCGTAGGAGAGTTGATCGCGGTCGAGAGTGCCACCGGCAACGCGCGTTTGGAGACCACGCAGGTAGTTCGACGACGCCGCCAATGGTTGCCCGAGTTCATGGGCCAGGATCATCGCCATGTCACCCATCGCGTTGTAGCGGCTCAGATACTGCAGGTTCGCTACCTGGTATTCGTGGCGCTGCTCCAACTCGACGCGGTCGGTCACGTCCCGGATCACGAGCACCCGCGAGACCATGCCGTCGTGCACCACGTCCTCGAGCTCACCGGCGAGCCAGGTGACGCGGCCGTCCGGCCTCTCGATCTTCTGCCGGATCTTCACCGATCCGGTGCCCGACGCCAGCTTCGACACCACCTGCTCGGAATCCAGCGAGGGATCGCATCGCCCCAGGCCCTCGAGGTGGGCCCCCATCAACTGGTCGGTGGTCGAGCCGAACAACCGCGCCGCGAGTGGTGAGATGTCGTCGATGCAGTTGCCGTCGTCGAGCACCAGGATGCCGGCCGAGGTGTGCGTCATGATCCGCTGCAACGACTGCGACACCCAGCTGAGTTCCTGCTGGATCTCCACCTCCTCGGAAATGTTGCGGAACTCGACCATCACCACCGGACCGTCCTGGAACTGCACCAGGGACGCGTTGGCGTCGGTGAGGAAGTCCACCCCGTCCTTGGTTCGATATTTCCACTGCCGCCGACTCGATCCATGTACGACCGCGGACTGCAGCCACGCCACTCCCAGGGCCCGGCGATACTGACGTTCCTGACTGCTCATGTGGTGCGCTTTGAGCGGCCGCAACTCCTCGAGCGTGAAACCGAACATCCGGCACGCAGCGGGATTGGCCCACAGGATGTTCTTCGACGCAGCCTCGTGGATCAGGATGCCGGTCTGCGTTCGCTCCGCCATCGCCTGGAAGTCACGTCGGGTAGGGAACATCGATCAACACCTCCGGGAGCAGGACGGTCCATCGTCCGACGAGCGACGTCGTCACCGCCATTAGGAATTACTTTATGGCCTCGGGAGAAAGTCCCGATACCGCCGTAACCGGCTCGTCCATAGCGTGTTCATCAGCGCGAACACGTACCGAAACGGAGACGGCATGACCATCCCCAGCACGACCGAACGGATCGAGGCAGCGCCGGCGGGTCCGGCGCGGGATCGCGCGTTCGAGCACGCGCTCGAAGTGCTCCGCGACCGGCGCGACGAGTTCGACCAGCAACGCTTCGTACCCCCCGACTACATCGCATTGCTCAAACAGGCCGGACTGTACCGGGCATCCACGCCGGCACAGTTCGGTGGCGAACCGATGGCGCCGTCGTCCTTCATGCACCTCGTCGAACGGATCTCTGCGATCGATCCAGCCACGGGCTGGGTCGCCAGCTTCGGATCGTCGCTGGTGTACTTCTCCGCTCTCCCGGTCGCGACCCAGGCGAAGATTTACGCTGACGGCCCCGACATCGCCTACGCCGGCGGCTTGTTCCCCATGCAGGAAGCCGAGAAGGTCGACGGTGGCTATCTGTGCAGCGGGCTGTGGCAGTTCGCGAGCGGCTGCCGAGGCGCCGACATCCTCGGGATCGGTCTCGCCGGCGGCCCGGACACCAACGGCATGCCTCTCACCGCGCTGGTGAATCCAGCGGACGTCGAGATCGTCGAGAACTGGGACGTGGCGGGCATGGCAGCCACCGGCTCGCACTCGATACGCGCTGACCAACTCTTCGTGCCCGAGGAGATGACCTTCGTCCGCGGCGGCGCACCGAAAGTCGACGAACCGATCACCCGCTACCCGATGCTTCCCTACGCAGCGCAGGTGCTCGCGGTGGTCACGCTCGGAGCAGCGCGCGGTGCCCTCGACTACGTGCAGGAGGTCGGTGCAGCGCGCTCCAGCATCACCGGCGGTGCCGCCAAGGGCAACCGTCCCGCCTACAAGATCGGTCTGGCCAGGGCCGAGGCCGATCTGCGGTCGGCACGTGCATTCTTCTACGAGGTCACCGACGAAGTGTGGAGTCTTGCGCTTGCGGGCGATCCGATCGCCGACGAACACAGGGCGATGCTCCGCTTGGCAGCGACACATGCCGCGCATGTCGGTCGCACCGTGGTGCTGTCGGCCTTCGATCTCGCCGGCACCGGCGCGATCTACGACAGTCATCCTCTCCAGCGATATCTGCAGGATGCGCTCGTTCCTGCCCAGCACGCCATGTTGCAGACCAACACGTTCGAGGCCGCCGGTTCGATTCTGCTCGGTCTCGACGCCGATATCCCCAGCTTCCCCTGATCGCCTCTCCGACCGTGCGAGCCCGCAAGGCTCACCCGACCGAAAGGACACCTGTCGTGCCCGAACCATTGCGCACCTTGTTCTGCATCGGCAACAACCAGAACTTCTTCGATCTCCCCAAGGCGGAGATCGGCCCGGTCTGGGTCGGCATCTCCACTATGCTCTCCGATCTCAAGCGCATGGACGGCGTCGACATCATCGGCACCTTCGACGACGACGCCCACATGGTCGGACCGTCCGATGGGTGGCCGTGGACGTGCTACGTCCTCGCCGACGTCAAAGACCAGGAGACAGTGAAGAACGCGTGCAACCTGTTGCGCACCACCATGATCGGTGAGTTTGCATTGTGGAGGTATTTCAAGATCGAAGCTCGTATGGGTCGTGAGCTGACCATTCGGGACGACGTGGACGTGTAGACGTGACCGACATGTCGGACCGACTGTCCGCGCTCGAAGTCAAGGACGCTGCCCGGCTATGCCTGATGCGCTACATGGACCTGTGCGACGTCCCCGGTTCCCTGGAGCATCCCGAACAGATCGGCGCGCTGTTCACCGGCAATGCGACTTGGGAAGGCATCGGATCGGAGTACACAGGCAAGTTCGGGATCGCTCACGGGCGCGAGGACATCGTCGCTCTGGTCTCTCGATATCTTCCACCAGCCGAACATTTCGTTCGCAACACGCATCTGCTCGGCAGCGAACGGATCCGGGTCGAGCGCGACAGTGCTCACGGTCGATGGATCATGCAACAACTGTCGCTGTACACGGACGGCACGGCCGAACTGCTGTGTGCCCGACTCGAGATCGATTTCGAGATCACCCGCTCGGCGGACATCACGGCCCGCATACACCGATTCCGCACCCAGCGCATGTTCGCGGCACCCCTACCCATCGACGCGATGAGTCATCTGCACTGATGCGGACACCCGCACGTGACGAGTTCGAAGGAAGCAAACACATGACGACGATCGAACATTCGATCCAGAACAATTACGGGGATCTCGTCGGCACCGATCGGGTCGCCGGACGGCTCTACACGGACCCGGAGATCTTCCGTGTCGAGATGGAGAAGATCTTCTACCGCACGTGGGTGTGGGTCGCGCACGAGAGCGAGATCCCTGAGCCCGGTTCGTTCAAGACCACTCAGGTCGGGAATCAGCCGGTGATCGTCACTCGTGACCGCAAGGGAAACTTCAACACCCTCCTGAACCGCTGCCGGCACCGCGGCGCGACCGTCTGCGACCAGCGCAGCGGCAAGGCCAACGGCTTCACGTGCCCGTACCACAACTGGTCCTACGCTCTCGACGGTCGATTGCGCGGTATCCCCTATCCGGACGGCTACGAGGGAGTCATCGACAAGAAGGACTTCCCCCTCCAGACGCTGCGCACCGAGAGCTACCTGGGCATGATCTGGACAACCTTCAACCAGGACGCCGAACCCCTCGAGGATTTCCTCGGTGACGCCAAGCTCTGGATGGAGCGCTTCTTCAAGCAGAGCAACGGACTGCCGACCAAGGTGCTCGGCGTCCACAAGTTCCGCTTCAAGGGCAACTGGAAGATCCAACTGGAGAACACCACGGACGGCTACCACTTCCCGATGGTGCACAAGTCATGGATGGCCTCCGTCGACGCGGAAACCGCCGACATGATGTCGTTCATGGACGATCCGGCCGCCGAGACACATTCGCTCGGCAACGGACACAGCGTCGCGATCATGGCCGCTGCCCACGTCGACCTCGATATTGACGACGGCACCGAGGAGATCCAGCCACGCTTCCAGCATCTCGTCGACGAACTCACCGAGGCCGGGGAGAGTCCGGAGCGGATCCGTCGCTACATGCGCTCGATGCACGGCTGCGGGTTCAACCTCAACACTTTTCCGAATGTGGCGATGTCCTCGTCGTTCTTCCGGGTCTTGATTCCCATCTCCGTCGACGAGACCGAGATCTGGCACATGGCCATCGGCATGGACGGCGGCCCTGAATCCGTCAACCGGGAGCGTCTGCGTATTCACGAGCACTTCCAGGGTCCGTTCGGCTTCGGCAGCCCCGACGATGCGGAGGGCTGGACCCGGGTTCAGATCGGTGCCGGCGGCAATCCCGACATGCCCATTCTCGTCAACCGCGGCGAGGGGCGCGAATACATCACCGAAGAAGGTTGGCCCACTTCACATGTCACCGACGAGACAGGAATGCGCGAGGCCTACGCAATGTGGAAGAAGCTGATGAGCGATGACTGACCTGGGCCTGACCGATCCCCGCGTGTTGCGTGCCATAGAACTGGTGTGGAAGGAGGCCGAAGCCCTCGACGCGAAGGACTACAAGTCCTGGGAGCAGATGTACACCGATGATGGCATCTACGTGATCCCCATCGACCCGGACACGGATGACTTCGCGTCCTCGCTCAACATGGTCTACGACGATGCACGGATGCGCCGACTGCGCGTCCAACGCATGCTCCAGGGTTACTCGCCGTCCGCGGTCGCCGCAGCACGCACCGTCCGCGTGATCTCCCGCTTCACCGTGCAGGAACGCACGGATACCTCGGTCACCCTCCGCTCGGCGCAGATCGTCAATGCCTTCAAACGCAACGCGTTCTTGACCCTCGGCGCGGATCTGACGCACACGATCGTGTTCGACGACGAGGGCGACGACAGGATCGCGCTCAAGGTGGTCCGTCTGATCGACAGTGAGGACGCGGTCAGTGCGTCCGGTTATCTGCTCTGAGAGGCCACCATGAATCCTCATGCCCCGCGTATCGCGGTCGTCACCGGAGCCGCCGGCGGAATGGGCACCGCCATCGCCCGTAAACTGCATACCGACGGCCGGCGGGTGCTCCTCGCCGACCTCGACACCGCCGCGGTCGACGCCCTCGCGGCGGAACTGTCCCCCGACGGGTCCACAGCCCGCGGCATCAAGTTGGACGTCGGCCGCAAGGCGGCCTTCGAGGAAGGCCTCGCAGTCTGTGAAGACCTGTGGGGCACGCCCACCATCGTCGTCAACAACGCAGCGGTCACCCGCGCGGCCGACCTGATGACACTCGGTGAAGACGAGTTCACGGACGTGCTCACCACGAACGTCAACAGCGTCTTCTTCGGCTGTCAGGTGTTCGGAGCGGCGATGGCCGACAAGGGATTCGGTCGCATCGTCAACATGGCTTCGCTCGCGGGCCAGAACGGCGGCACCGCCACCGGCGGGCACTACGCGGCGTCGAAGGGCGCGATCCTGACCGCCACCAAGATCTTCGCGCGAGAACTCGCCGCGCGAGGCGTGACGGTCAACGCGATCTCCCCGGGCCCACACGATCTGCCGGTCGTCCGCAAGACGGTTCCGGCCGACAAACTCGACGGCATCGTTGCCGGCATTCCGGTCGGGCGACTCGGCAGTGCATCGTTCGTCGCTGACACCGTCGCGCTGTTGATCTCCGACGACGCTTTCTTCGTCACCGGTGCCTGCTGGGACATCAACGGCGGCCTGTACCTGCGCTGAGCGTTCCATCCCTATCGGCCCGCACCCGTCGCTACACGAGGAGAACCTGACATGACACTCATCGACGTCATCGTCTCCGACATCACCCAGGAAACACCGACCGTCAAGTCGATCACGCTCGTGAAGGCGGACGGGTCACCGCTGGGTCCGTACCTGCCGGGCGCACACATCGACGTCGAGGGCCCGACAGCGATCACACGTCAGTACTCGCTGTGCAGCACCCCGGACGCACCGGACTCGTTCGTCTTCGCCGTCAAGAAGGAGGCGAACTCACGCGGTGGATCCGCTGCCCTGCACGAACTCTCTGTCGGCGACACCCTCCGCATCAGCACACCTCGGAACCTGCTCGCCATCGCCGAAGAGGCACAGCACCACGTGCTCGTCGCCGCCGGCATCGGCATCACTCCGATGCTGAGTATGGCCCGCTACATGGACGTTCACGGCATCAGCTTCGAACTGCACTACTTCGCCCGCACCGAATCCGAAGCGGCATTCCTGCCGCTGCTGAACGACCGCTGCCCGGACAAGCTGCATCAGCATCTCGGAGTGACGCGCGAGGCCCAGGAGCATGTCCTGAAGGACGAATTCGCCGAATTGCCTCCACACACTCACATCTATACGTGCGGACCGGCGGGGTTCATGGACAAGGTCGTTGCCGTCGCGCGTGAGCACGTCTCCCCCGACGCCATCCACATCGAGAACTTCCACGCCTCGGAGCAACCCGACGCGTCGGCGAACGCCGCATTCGAAGTCGAGCTGGACGGAGAGACCTATCGGATTCCGGCCGATAAGAGCATCGTCGAGGTCCTCCAGGACAACGGTTGCGACGTCGACACCTCCTGCCAGGAAGGCATCTGCGGAACGTGCATCATGCAGGTCCTGGAGGGTTCGCCCGAACACCGCGACAACGTGCTCACCCGTGCCGAGAAGGAATCCGGGGAAGTCATGGCAGTGTGCGTGTCGCGCACGAGAGGGCAGCGACTCGTCCTCGACTACTACTGATCGACCGTGGTCAGGCTTCGTTCGGGACCTCTACGCCGTAGCGGAGGAGGTCCCGAACGAAGGTGCCGATGCTGTCGGAGTCGGTCTTGCTCTTGATCCGAGCCCGATGGACATCGACGGTCTTCACGCTCATCCCCAGCTTGCGGGCGATATTCTGGCTCGGCAGGCCTTCGACGACCAAGGCCAGGATCTGCCGCTCACGCGGCGTCAGCCCCTGGAGTTTCTCCCGCAGCGCTACGCGTGCAGCATGCTCCGCGAAACGCGTCCGAGCGCGCTCGACGCCGGACTGAACCGCGTCGAGCAGCCGTTGCGGATCGTACGGCTTCTCCAGGAAATCCATGGCGCCCTTCTGTAGCGTCGAGACGGACATCCTGATGTCGCCGTGCGCCGAGACGAAGATGATCACCACATGCGGCGCGAACTCGTTGATCCGCTCCTGCAACCTCGTGCCGCTCATGCCCGGCATGCGCACATCGAGCACGATGCAAGCGGGATGCGTGCCGTCGTAGACATCGAGGAAGACATCGGCACTGTGGCAGATGACCGGTCGGATGCCGATGCTCTCCAGAATCCAGTCGACGGAATCGCACAACGCTGGATCGTCGTCGACGACGTACACGGTGGCCTCGGACGCCGGCGCATCGTTGCCGGTCACATGCTCGGCCATGTCAGCTGTCCGCATCCCACGCTGCTTCGGCAGTCCAGTACGGAGCCCCGACTGCGCTTGTCTTCGGCTCCCAGTCGGTGGTGCGGCGGAGCAGGGGTTCTTCACGACGGATCGATATGTCGGCCGCTTCCGGTCCATCCGCCTCCACGGTCCAATGCACCCAGTTGACCTCGCGTCCGTACTCGTCGTGGACGAACAGGTCGACGTGATGCCATCCGTAGTTGAAGGTGTCCTCGTAGCAGGTGAGGAACATCCGATGGTGATTGACCGGGCGCGGTTTCAGCATCGAGAATTCTCCAGTCGTCATCAGGGGCATGGTCTTCGAATCACTCGTCCAGCGGGGGACTTTCGCGGAGAATTGCTTCGAGTCTCTCCCCGACCTCGAACAGGTCATCCTCCCTACCTGGCAGGCCGACGAGCTGTATTCCGAGCGGCAGTCCCGCAGTGGTGCGCGCTCCGGGCACAATCACCACGGGTAGGCCCAGCAACTGCCACGGGCGGCTGAGGATCGGCGAACCGGTCGCCGACAATCCCTTCGGTGCAGGTCCGGTCGCGGCAGGACCGACGATGAGGGATGATCCGTCGAGTATCTCGCCCAACAACTCCCGCGAGCGATCCCGTCGGATCAACGCAGCCGTGTGGTCGGAGACCGAGATTGTCTGTCCCTGCTGCAGCAGATCTCGGATCTGCGGGCTCAGATCGTCCCGCTGCCGTTCGAACTCACGAGCTCGGGTGCGTGCGGCCTCGAAGGCCATGATCGTCGCGTGGTCCTCGGCGAGAGTCTGCACGTGGTCGTCCCAGTCGAGCATTTCCGAATGCAGGCCCAGTCCGGCCAGAACAGACGGAAGACGGCCCAGCAGAGCGATCATCGGAGGGTCGAGATATCCGAGATAGCTTCCGCCCCAGACGAACGCACATTCCGGAAGACCGGACTGAACAGCGGCGGCTGAGCCGAGGAACGCATCGTGGACGTAACGCAGATCGGCGACGGTGCGGGTGAGCAGCCCCAGGGAATCGAGGGAGTCGCTCAGGCCGACAATTCCTGCCATCTCGGTACTGCCGTGGGCGAGAACCAGTCCGGCCGTGCCGCAATAGGACGCCGGTCGGGTCAGGGAACCCGCGGTCTGGGTACCGAGCGCCAACGGCACGGTGCCAGCACCGACCGCGGCGGCGGACCCGCTCGACGATCCTCCGGGCGTGTGCTCGGGTGCATGAGGATTGCGTGTGGGACCCGGACGGAAGTAACCGAACTCGGTCGTGACGGTCTTACCTTGGACGACGGCGCCGAGCGAACGCAATCGTTCCACGCAGGGCGCGTCCGCGACAGCTGCCGCGGCGGATGTGACCGGCGATCCCGCACGGGTCGGCATGCCGGCGACGTCGATCAGGTCCTTCACACCGACGGAAATCCCTCGCAAAGGCAGGTCTCGGCGGTCGGCATCGATCGTCGCGACGTCCTCGGCAGTAGTGCTCGACATTTGCACCCACGCCTGCAGTACGGGTTCCTGAGCGTCGATTGCCGTTCTGGCTCGGGACACGAGTTCCGTCGCCGTCGTCGAACCGGTCCGGACCGACCTCACCTGATCTTCGATGGACACGTCAACCACGGGCGCGTTCACATCATCCTCCTGCAGTCGCTGACCTCCCCATTCTGCCCAGGAAAAGGACGTACCGACAGTAAAGGTTTCCCTCCTACCCGAGTGACGCAAGGCGACATAGGTTTTCCACACCGTTGGGCTTCCGATCACCAACGGAGCACTCGCCGCTCACTCCAGCCCCATTCCCAGCCCACAAGAAAGGCGGCCTCTCATGGCTTCGACCGTGGCGCCGGACAAGATCATCGATCCTTCCGATCCGAAGGCATCGAAGAAGATCGACTTCGGCAGAATGAACCGCAAGGCCTGGTTGATCACTGCACTCCTCGTTCTTTTTCAGATCGTCGCGTTTGCCGACAAGGCCGTACTCGGACTCGTTGCGTCAGAGGCGATCCCGGACCTGGGAATCTCGGCCGTCGAGTTCGGTTTCATCGGCAGTGCGTTCTTCTTCCTCTACGCCGTGGTCTCGGTCGTTACCGGATTTCTCGCAGCGCGGTTCTCGGTGCGGTGGATCATCCTGACGATGGGCGTCGTGTGGGCCGTGATGCAGTTCCCCATGCTGCTCGGTGGCGGCGCCGCGATTCTTCTGGTCACCCGCATCGTTCTCGGCGGCGCCGAGGGCCCGGCCACCGCGATGTCACTGACCTCCGCCCACTCCTGGTTCGAACCCCGACGTCGCGCGCTTCCCTCCAATCTTGTCGCTGCGGGCTCGACCCTCGGTCCGGTCCTCGCCGCACCTGCCCTGGCCTGGGTCATCGGTGCTTGGGGATGGCGCTGGGCGTTCGGTGTCCTCGGTATCGTCGGTCTGGTCTGGGTGATCGCCTGGTTGATCCTGGCCGGCGACGGACCCTACGCGGGCCACGGGAAGAAGGATTCCGCCGGCAAGGATGCCCCCGAGGCGGATGCCGAGTCCGCTCACGAAATCGCCACGGATGATGTCGACAAACAACCGGCCGTCTCGCTCTGGCGGGCATTCGCGAGCTTGACTTTCCTCGCGGCGGTCATCGGCGGAGGTTCGAACTTCTGGGTGCAGGGGTTCGTGACCACCTGGCTACCCCAGTACCTGGGGACCGTGGTCGGACTTTCGTTGTCCCAGGTCGGGACGGTCACCACGATTCCCTGGATCCTGGGAGCGCTCGTGCTTCTCTTCCTCGGATTCCTCGGTCACCGACTGATGCAGCGGGGATACAACGCGCATCGGTCCATCGCGATCCCCTTCGGTATCGCAGCACTCGTTGCCGGTGTGTGCTTCATCCTGGTCCAGGCGGCCTCCGGTGTCGCCGCCGTCGCGTTGCTCTGCATCGCCGCAGGTTGCAGCCTCGCCTACCCGATGACCGCCTCAGCGCTGGCATTCGCGGTTGGCGCACGGCAGCGTCCGATCATGATGGCCACGCTGGGCGGTGTCGCGTCGATCGGCGCAATCATCTCCCCCACCCTCGTCGGATGGCTGATGACGCGCGCGGGGTACGTCTCGCCGCCCTCGGGCACGCCCCTCACCCCCGAGATGGCGAACAACATGGCCGTAGGCGTACATCAAGCCTTCACGATCACCGGTGTCGTCCTGCTCGTCGGCGGCGTGCTGTGCATCCTCTTCCTCCGCCCCGAAGCCCTCGGACGCACCCTCCAGGCGCGTCACCGCAAAGGCTGAACCGAGCCGGATCGATCGTCGTTCCGACCAAGGAGTGCTTATGTCCCTCGACACCGCCAGTATCAACAAGGGCCTGTTCCGCGAGGTGATGGGCCACTATCCCACGGGCGTTGCAGTGATCACCGGACGCGCGGCCGACGGCGAACTGCTCGCCCTCGTCGTCGGGACCTTCAGTTCGGTGTCCCTCGATCCTCCCCTGGTCTCGTTCATGCCGATGAAGACGTCCCAGACCTTCGACAAACTCCGGCGGTGCGAGTCGATATGCATCAATGTCATCGGGGGCGAGCAGGAGGATCTTGTCGCCACGATCGCCCGGCGCTGGGAGAACAAGCTCGACGGCATCGAATGGTCCACCTCTCCGTCCGGCAACCCGGTTCTCGAACAATCGGTCGCCTGGATCGACGCACGCGTGACGAACACGGTCGATGCCGGCGAC
The DNA here is from genome assembly GCF_048381395.1 of Rhodococcus shunpengi. NCBI lineage: Bacteria > Bacillati > Actinomycetota > Actinomycetes > Mycobacteriales > Nocardiaceae > Rhodococcus > Rhodococcus shunpengi. The sequence continues at coordinate 10,392 of NZ_JBLWIU010000025.1, read as the reverse complement.
CATTGGATCGTCCTCTGCGCCGTGAGCGATCTGGCGGTCACCAACCCCGTGGCGCCTCTGATCTACTTCCAGGGCGGTTACGGCAGCTTCGTGAGTACGTCGCTGATCGCTCGGCTGCAGCACGAGATCACCGATTCGATCAGCGCGGCGGAGGCCCTCCGCCCGGAGGTGGAAGCGCTCGCCCACTCGATCGGTTGCGAGATCGCGCTGTATACGACGATCGGCCGGGACGAGATGGTCCGAGTGCTGTCGGCCTTCGGTCCCGGCGTGGAACAGACGAACGGACTCGCACGACGTATCCCGATCGTGCCTCCGATCGGCGACAGTATCGTCTTCGACCTGTCCGAGGACGAACAGGAACGCTGGCTGTCCAGGGCCATCGGAATCGACGAGGACACGAAGGGGGTCTACCGCCGGCGACTCGGTTTCGTACGCGCCCACGGATACGCGCTCTCGCTTCTTCCTCGAGAAGGCCGCACCGCCTACGAGACGATGTGCGAAGCGACGCGACGCTACGAATCAGGTCTGCTCACACCCATGGAGGAACGTGACATCCGGACCGTGATCCCTGGGTCGGACGTCGACTATCGCGTTCAGGAGCTCGATTCTGACGGTCGCTACGATGTCGGGTCCCTCGTCTTCCCTGTACGCGATCCGGAAGGCCGCTGCACCTCGACTTTGCGTCTGGCTCAACTCCCGCTTCGGAGCACCGGCGCGACGGTCGCTGCATGGGTTTCGCATGCCAGAAGCGTCGTCGCAGCACTCGAGGGCGATAGACACCCCCACGGTTCGTAGGCAGTCGAATGCACCTCTTGTGCCTACATCGATCTCGAGGGAACCGCTGTGGACCGCCCGACGGACGGACTGTGCGTGATCGGACAAACGATCACAGAGAAGCGGTGTGGTCCTCCACGATTCGCTCGGCAATTCGAGCGACGGTGACGTTGAGATCCTGCGACAGCGTCCGCAGCATCACGAAGGCGCGGGCGGCATCGACACCGCAGCGCTGCATCAGAAGACCTTTGGCCTGGCCGATGGTGTCTCGGGTGCCCAACGCCGAGCGCAGATGCAGCTCCGCGCGTGCAGCCGTGCGCTCGGCGGCCGCCTGCGCCGCCAGTGCGATGCCCAGCGCTACCGCGGCACCGTCGAAGGCCTGCGGTTTCGATGCGAACAGGTTCAGCGAACCGGCAATGTCGGTGCGGGTGTGGAGTTGGAAGGACAACACGCTGCCGACCCCGACCATCAGGGCTTCTTCCGTGAACTGCGGCCAGCGCATCTCGGATCGGAGGTCGCTGCTGTAGACCACGCTCGTAACTCCGGCCGCATCGATACAGGGGCCACCGGCGTCGCGTTGGATCCGACCGAGTTCCCGGGACAACGACGAGGTCGCTCCGTGGGATTCGAATGTGTCCTTGCCGATGAGGACGATGTCGGCGCACTCGACCCCCGCAATCGTGGCAGCCGCAGCCGCGGTTACTGCGCGCAACGCTTCGCCGAAATCGTGCCGTCCTCTCGGCGGTCTACGGCAGACACCTCAGGAATCGGGTGGCCGACCGTGGGTCGGAGGTCAGAGGGTATGGCCGAGGATGTGGGTAAGGGCGATGAGAGCGGCGAACCAGATGAGAGTTCCGCCGAGTGTGGCGAAGTCTGTGTACATGAGTGGTCTCGATCGTATGCCGGTTGAAGCATCAACGAAGATGTCCGCGGTCACAGTCCGTCACGCACGCGTTCGGCTTCCGCACGCTTATCCCCACCGGGAATAGATAACCATCGGGTCGCGTTGTGCTGGGCGGATCGGGTGCGTATTCGTGTCCCCCGGGCTCAACCCATTGCCTTCACGGAAGTTCCGTTCGGCTGGAGCCGTGTTGCGCCTTTCGCCGAGAGGCGACCGAACGCACCCGGTCCCTTGACATTTCGAAATTAGATGCGGCACATACCGCAACACGGAATATTCGCTGCCGATGTCCTCCCCCGAGGAGATTGCCGGCCCGTCACGTCGCCCGACAAACACCAGGTTCAGCCGGCACTCGACCGGGTACCTCCGAGAGGACACAACGGTTCGAGAGACGAGCAAGCGCAGGAGGACATGTGCCCACCAAGTTGACCGCCACCGACCTTCGAGAACTCCTCGATTCGACGCTCGACGACCCCGCACTCGTTCTGGAGGAGGGACGGTTCCGCGTTGTCGGAGGTCAGGAGCTGACCGATCAGAACCGACCGTTTCTCGTGGTCACGAGGGAAGACCTCCGGAAGCAACTGCCGCAGGATCGCGACTTCGACGAGAGCGACCTCGAACTGCAGGCGGGCGTGCTCGACTCGACCGTCGCAAACCTCGGCGGGTGAGTACGGAGCCGACACCGGCCGCCGGGTGATCACCTTGTATCGGCCACCGACTGGAACAGTCGGTGACACACTCGAAGAATGAGCGAAGAACCCACATCCGCGCCGGTCTGGAATTACCTGATGGACATGGATGGTGTTCTCGTGCACGAGGATCACCTGATTCCCGGCGCCGACGCGTTTCTGACCGAACTCCGCGATACCGGTACGCCGTTCATGGTGCTCACCAACAATTCCATCCGCACACCCCGAGACCTACGGGCTCGCCTGCTGCTCTCCGGCCTCGACGTTCCCGAGAAGGCGATCTGGACCTCGGCGTTGGCGACGGCGACATTCCTCGCGAATCAACGTCCCGGCGGCAGCGCCTACGTGGTGGGCGAATCCGGATTGACCACCGCGCTGCACGACATCGGTTACGTCCTCACCGACAGCGACCCGGACTACGTCGTCCTCGGAGAGACACGCACCTACTCCTTCGAGGCGATCACCACCGCGATCCGACTGGTCGAACGCGGCGCCCGGTTCATTGCGACCAATCCGGATCCTACCGGCCCGTCACGGGAGGGTTCGCTTCCCGCAACCGGCGCCGTTGCGGCGCTGATCACCCGCGCGACCGGCCGCGAACCCTACTTCGTGGGGAAGCCGAACGCCTTGATGATGCGCTCGGCCCTGCGCGCGATCGGTGCGCACTCCGCACACACGCTGATGATCGGCGACCGCATGGACACCGACATCGTCTGCGGCCTCGAAGCCGGCCTGCAGACGCTGCTGGTCCTGACGGGTATTTCCACCCGTGAATCAGTCGAACGATTCCCCTACCGTCCGACCCGCGTCATCAATTCGGTGGCGGATCTCGTTGGCTCCACAGCTGATCCGTTCTGATTGCGAGATTGTCGGATAGGTCCTGTCGACCCGGTCCGGCAAGGACGCCGGTGACGAGTAGCTGCACCAGACGATCGGCATCGTTGACTGGTCCGCCGCCGCGCCGTGCACCAGACCTGCTCCGCACGCCTGCGGTCGGAACGGTGGTCGCGAACCAGGCAGCTTCGACGGCGAACCCTTCGTCGATGGGCTCGGTGCGCCGTTATGGCTGCGTCCAATCCGGATGGCCCCGCATTGGGTGGCCGACGATCACTCACCGACACCCGATGACACACCATTCGACCACAGCGCGGCCGCACTCGGCAGGGGTACGAGCGCGGCCGCCGCCTATAGGTACTCACGTTTCTGCCAGCCCCACCATCATCGTCAAGATGGCTGGTCCCGCTGCCGCCCTGCGTGCCGAAGTGCCCGCTGCAAGCCCTGCCCGCCGGCATTCGGAACCACCAGTGTCACCACTGGTAAATGACCTGTCTTCGGAAAATGCGGCTCCGTTGCCCCAACCTTCACTCCTACAACATCTGGGATTGGCATCCGCATCCCGAGGCTCGATGTGCCCCGCAGGAGGTGAAAGACTGAGCGAGAACCGGACGCGGGGGCTTGAACCTCACCCTTACGGTTCGGTGTCACCGATACTCGGGTCAGGAGGAAGCGGCATGCGCACACTGATCGTCTACGAATCGATGTACGGCAATACCCACACTGTGGCAGAAGCAATTGCACGAGGAATAGCACCGACGGGTACTGTCGCCACGATCCCTGTGTCTCAGGCATCCCAGGAGGACGTACAGGCATACGATCTGCTGATCGTCGGTGGTCCCACGCACGTGCACGGAATGAGCCGTGACTCGACCCGGCGCGGCGCCGTCGAGGCCGCCGAGAAACCGGAGAGCAACTTGACGCTCGAACCCGACGCGGCCAGTGCGGGAATTCGTGAATGGCTCGACGGGCTTCCCCGAAGCAAGGGAAACGCCGCCGCGTTCGACACCCGAATCGACAAGCCCGCCCTTCTCACCGGGCGCGCGTCGAAAGGAATCTCGAAAAAATTACGGCATCTCGGCTTCACGATCGTCGCCGACCCAGAGAGCTTTCTGGTCGATACGCACACCCAACTCGTCGAGGACGAGGAAGCACGCGCGGAACAATGGGGCGAGAGGCTGGCGAGGCAGACTTCAGCACACACCTGACGCATACGACTCTTACCAGCCTGCGGCGCGTGCATCCATTCTCCCGGTCCCGACAGGTACGGTGCCATAGGCCGAACGTGAAGACGTGAATCTGTCATGTCTCCCGATGCTGAGCGCATCCACCACTTGTTCGTACCCCACCGCACCATCACTGGGCACGGGAGGCACGATCCACACCGATCATCTCGAGCCACGCCTCGGCGCGACGGCTGTCCGAGCCCCGGAATCCCACATAGCCGTCGGGCCGGACGATCACGACGCCCGTGCCCGGCCAACTGAGTATTCGGTGGACCCTGAGCACTTCGTTGTCGCCGGGCGGTGTCGTCGCCCGCGCCCCCTCTTTTTGCGGCGCTTCTGGTGGCACGACAGTGTCGAGACCACCGAGGTGGACGTCACGGACGGGAACACGCTTCCCGCCGCGCTCGACGATGTGGACGTCGTGGTCCATCTCGTGCACGGGATGCGTTCGGCGGATTTCCGGGAGGTCGATCTCGCGGCCGCTCACGAGGTGCGGCACGCGGTCGATGCGTCCTCGGCGACCTGCATCGTCTACGTGTCCGGTTTCGTCCCCGACTGCGATCCGGACGAGTTGTCCGAACATCTGCTCTCCTGGTGGGAGGTCGAGCAGGAACTGTCCTGGTCGAATCGACCGGTGATCACCCTGCGGGCCGGAATGGTGCTCGGATCCGGGTCGACGAGCTTCGAGGTGCTGGGCCAGCTCGCGGGGCGGCTGCCGGTGACGGTGGTGCCCGACTGGATGAACTCGAAGGTCGAACCGGTCGCGATCGTCGATCTGACCGCAGCGGTGGCCGGTGCGTCCGGATCACGGGGATGCCGCGCGCACAGGTCACCCTCTCCCGGCTGCTGGAATCGGTGATCGGTCGGATCGGGTCGTGGCTGACGGAGGTGCCCTCCGGAACCGTTGCGGCTCTGATGGAGAGTCTGCGACACGACATGACCGCCCGGGACTTCCGGTGGATCGGTGGCCTGGTCGCGTCGGACCACCGGCCCTTGGGTATCGAGCGGGCGCTGCAGCGCGCGGTGCTTCCCGCCGACACGAGCGTCCCGTACAGGAATCGGGATCCGATGGACCCACTGCCCGGCGATCCGGACTGGGCGGTCGCGCCACCACGGAGGCCCGCCGGTATTCGGCGCAGGGTATCCCTTTGCGGCACCGAGCGCGGATACGCCGGCGCGACGACCGAGACCTCGGGGCCGGGTCAGGTAAGGATGTCCGTCCTGTCGCGTCTCGGGGGTTCGGTGCTAGCTTCTCGACATGTCGCTACCGAACCCACCGTCGGCGAACGATTCCGGCGGGCAGCACGAGCGCGTCGAACCGCACACCGGCGGGTTGGCGAGCAAGCTCAACTGGCTGCGGGCGGGCGTGCTCGGCGCGAACGACGGCATCGTCTCGACCGCGGGGTTGGTCGTCGGTGTCGCTGCCGCCACGACGGACGAGTCGACGATCCTCACCGCCGGGGTTGCCGGGCTTGCCGCGGGCGCGGTGTCGATGGCGCTGGGCGAGTACGTGTCGGTGAGCACGCAACGCGACACGGAGCGTGCGGCGCTGCACACCGAACGGCGCGAGCTCGCCGTGATGCCGGAGGCCGAACTCGACGAACTCGCGGGGTTGCTCGAGCGCAAGGGCTTGTCGGCGGTCACGGCGCGTGCCGCCGCCGAGGAGTTGACCGCCCGGGATCCGCTCGCGGCCCACGCCGAGGTGGAATTGGGGATCGATCCGACCGAACTGGCGAATCCGTGGGTGGCGGCGCTGTCGTCCGCGGTGTCGTTCACCCTCGGGGCGTTGGTGCCGCTGTTGATGATCGTGTCGGTGCCGGAAGCGGTGCGGATCCCGGTGACCTTCGTCGCGGTGCTGTGTGCGCTGGCCGCGACCGGATCGATCAGTGCGTGGCTCGGTCGGGCGCGGCGGGGCCGGGCGGTGCTGCGGGTGGTGCTCGGCGGTGCGCTGGCGATGGCCGTGACCTATGCAGTGGGTCAGTTGTTCGACGTGGCCCTGTAGCGCGGGTCGTCGCGTCGTGATCGTGTGCGGCAGGCCGGTTCATGCGCCGAGCGCGAAGGCGATCAGGAATCCCGCCGCGGTACAGATACCGACCCACCAGCCACCTTCCCGATAGGCCTCGGGCATCAGCGAGTCGGCCATGACGGCGATGGTGGCGCCGCCGGCGAAGGCCTGGATCAGGCCCGCCGCGGACTGCGCTGTTGCTGCGGCACCCGCAGCACACCGACCAACGCGAAGTCGGGGCGCTCGGTGAGCAGATCGGACCATCGGCCCATCCGCCGACTACCGGCCACAGAAGACGTCCCTCCCGGTCGAGGGCGGAGTGAGCGCCGCGGTCCGCGTCACCGCACGGCCGGTGAGGATCCGATCGGTCAAGGCAACTCCCAGGGGTCGGATAGCACGAACACCATCGCCGACCAGACTTCCCGGCACTCCGCCGCTCACCGTACCGCGCCGATCCACGGACGGCGAGGGCGTAACGCGCCGGGCTCTCGACGCACCCGGGCGTTGCACCCCGGGCGCCCGTCAAGGGTGCGTCAAGGCGGCGCGGACCTCGGTGGCGTGGCGCTCGAGAGTCCGCCGGGTCACAGCGTCATGGTCGCGAAGGTGCTCGCACACCGGCGCGAGTTGCTCGATCGGCGTAGGACAACGCCCGAAGGTCGGCATCGATGACGTGGATCCTCAGCGTGCTCGGCGCGGCACTCATCGCGATGGCGTTACGGGATCTCTATGCGACTTTGTAGCATCCGCACGGGTTGGGCACGCTCAGCCGAGGTGTGTTCCGGGGTGCCTGGTGGGTCGCCGGCAAGATCCGCCGCCACGGCCGGGCGCTCGGCTCGACCGGACCGCTGGGCATGATCGCCACGGTGTTGTGGGCGGCGCTGATCGTCGGCGGGTGGTCGTCGACGGCATCGACTCCCGCCTCGAGATGGCCCGCCCCCAGAACGCCGACCCCATCGACTTCGGCACCGAAGATCCGGTGCAGACCGTGCTGGAGTCGAACGGTGGTATCGGCGTCGACCGGATCATCGATGCTGTGGGTGTCGACGCGTATCGCCACAAAGCCGGTCCGGACGGTGACACGTGGGTACCTGGCGCTGCGGTGGGCCACCCCCGTGCGCCGCGAAGGTCGGCAGCACAGGCATCATCGGCGTGTACCCCGCCGATCTTCGATCGGTTCCCGCTCGGAGGGACTCCTGCCCGCTAAGCGGGCTACCCTTTCGCGCCCGCAACGGTGGCCGAACAAACGCGCCCTGGTGACAGGCAACGGTTCGGCGCAACGACCGGTTGAGACGTGACTATGAGGATTACTGCGTAATCGGCCGGGCGGCCGCGTCCCGGTCTGCAAGCGGACATGCCAATCTCCCTATAGGCGGACAGGTTCGTCCCTGCTGACGGACAGCTGATCTCCCTTCCGATGGACACGGGGGCCGGCGGTGTGTCGGTCCTGACACAGACGCCCCTCCGGGGTTTTGCTCGAGGTCTTCGACCACCTACGAGCAACTCCCACCGGAGGGACGCATGAAGAAGTCTGACAGGGACATCATGGAAATTCTCGAGGCCTACGACACCACCGGCAACGCGCACTCCGCAGCGCAGCTGGCCGGGGTCGATCCGAAAACCGTCCGACGCTACGTCGCCGCCCGAGACGCCGGTATGCCGCTGACCGGCCCGTCGCGACGGCCACGCATCATCGACGACTACATGCCCAAGATCGAAGAATGGGTCGAGCGCAGTAAAGGCAAGGTCCGCGCCGACATCGTCCACGAACGCCTCGTCGATCTCGGTTTCGACGGCACCGAACGCACCACCCGACGCGCCGTCGCAGATGTGAAAGCAGCATGGCAGGCCGGCCATCGCCGCACCTATCGACCGTGGATCACCGAGCCCGGGTTGTGGATGCAGTTCGACTGGGGCGACGGCCCGAAAGTTCCTGGCCCGGGCGGGGTTCTACGCTCGACCTTGTTGTTCTGCGCCTGGTTGGCATGGTCCCGCTACCGGGTGGTGATCCCGGTCTGGGATCAGACGTTGCCGACGTTGATCGCGTGTCTCGACGCCACGGTGCGTCGCTTCGGCGGAGTCCCGACCTACGCGTTGACCGACAATCCGCGCACCGTGAGCATCGATCACATCGCCGGAATCCCGGTGCGGCATCCGCAGATCGTCGAGACCGCCCGCCACTACGGCATGACCGTGCACACCTGCATCCCTTACGATCCGGAATCGAAGGGCGGCAGCGAAGCAACCGTCAAGATCGCCAAGGCCGATCTGGTGCCCACTGACGCGAATCTGCTGCCGGACTATGTGTCGTTCGTCGAACTCGAGGCGGCCTGCGAGCGGTTCTGCGCCACCGTCAACGGCCGTCGGCACCGCGAAAGCGCCCGCATCCCCACCGAGGCGGTGGCCGAGGAACGCGCCCGCCTGCACACCCTGCCGGCCAGCCCGCACACCCTGGCACTGGGCACCACCCGCAGTGTCGGCACCGACCAGACGATCCGCTTCGGGTCAGTGCGGTATTCGACCCCGCCCGGGTTGGTCGGCTCCGAAGTGTGGGTGCGCGTTGCCGGCACCGAACTGGTCGTCGTGGCCGATCTCGATGCCCTGCCCCGGGTTCCGGACTGGGCTGAGAACAGACGGGGTTTGAGTGAGGTTGCCCGGCATCTGCTTTCGACACCGGGCAACCCGCAGATCGACCCGGCGCATTATCCCGATCATCCGCAGGATCCGGACGGGTCACCGAAGCCGCCGGTCCCGAAGGCTCGCTCCGCGGCCGAGGCCCGGTTCCTCGACCTCGGCCCCGGTGCGCACACCTGGTTGATCGCCGCGTCGGCGGCCGGGACGGTCCGGATCCGGGCGAAGATGACCGGCGCGGTCGAGTTGGCCGCATTTGTCGGCGCCGCCGCCGTCGATGCCGCGTTGGCGGTCGCGGCCGAGGCCGGCCGCTTCGCCGACGGTGATCTGCCGGCGATCGTCGCGCATCACACCGCCACCGCAGCCGAGACCGGGCTCGTCGTCGCCGACGAGGCTCATTCGGTCCAACCCGGCACCGCGGCCTGGGCGGGATTCGGTGCCGCCGGAACCGGAGTCGGGTCATGAACGCCTCTGCACCACCACTACCCGACGATCTCATCGCCGTCCTCAAACGGATGCGGCTACCGTATCTCCGCGCCGCCGCACCGGAGGTGCTGGCCACCGCCAAAGCGCAGCGATGGGATCCCACCGAGGTCCTCAAGGTTCTTCTCGACGAGGAGGTCCGCGGTCGGGATGAGGCGACGAAGGCGATGCGCCGAAAAACTGCAGGGCTTCCCGCGGGCAAGACGTTTTCCTCCTGGCGCGAGACGGATTCGTCGATCCCGCTACCCACCCAGCACGCTCTGGCCACGTTGGAGTGGGTGGGGCGTGCCGAGAATCTTGCGGTCAGCGGGCCGTCGGGAACCGGCAAGACCCACTTCGTCGAGGCACTCGCGCATGCGGTCATCGACGCGGGGATGCGGGTGTCCTGGTTCAGTCTCGAATCGTTGACCGCCGCGATCGGGCGGGCTGCGGTGGACGGATCGATCACCAAGACCATCACCCGCATCACTCGCGCCGAGATGATCGTCGTCGACGATATCGGCATGCTGCCGTCGGGGCAGGCTGCTGCCGAGGCGTTCTACCGTCTCGTCGACGCTGCCTATGAGCGGCGCAGCGTGGTGGTGACCAGCAACCTCCACCCGTCCGGCTTCGACACGATCATGCCGGAGACCCTAGCCACCGCCGCCGTCGACCGATTGCTGCACCATGCGCATGTCGTGATCACCGAGGGCACCTCACTGCGGCTGCAGGACGCCACCGCCGGACGCGGGGTGATGCCGTTGACCTGACCTGGTGCGGGAGATCGGCTGACCGCCGACAGGGAGATCAGCTGTCCGCGCGCAGGGACATGACCTGTCCGCCTACAGGGACGCTCTCATGTCCCTTGACACC
>NZ_JBLWIU010000024.1:507523-548312 GCF_048381395.1 Rhodococcus shunpengi | reverse complement strand
GCGCAGGAGGACGAGACCGTCGAGGTCGGCGGACAGCTCGCCGTCATCGGCAGCGAGGCTCCCGCCCAGCAGTCCGCCCCGGCCCAGCAGTCCGCTCCGGCCGAGGAGAAGCCCGCGCCGAAGCAGGAGGCTCCGAAGCAGGAGACTCCGAAGCCCGCCGAGCAGAAGTCCGCCGCACAGCAGCAGGCCCCGAAGGTCGCACAGGCCACCCCGGCTCCCGCACCGAAGCCGGTCGGGACCGCGGCGACGACCCCGAAGCCCGCACCTCAGGAGGAGTCCACCCCGAGCGGTGCGACCCCGTACGTCACCCCGCTCGTGCGCAAGCTCGCCTCGCAGCACGGCGTCGACCTGTCGACGGTCAAGGGCACCGGTGTCGGTGGCCGCATCCGCAAGCAGGACGTCCTCGCCGCCGCCGAGGGCGGCAAGGCCGCCGGTGGCGAGCAGCAGAAGCCTGCCGCTGCGGCCGGTCCGGCTCCGGGTGTCCGTCCCGAGCTCGCCAAGCTGCGCGGAACGACCCAGAAGGTCAACCGCATCCGCCAGATCACGGCGAAGAAGACCCTCGAGTCGCTGCAGACCACCGCGCAGCTCACCCAGACCTTCGAGGTCGACGTCACCAAGATCGCCCAGTTGCGGGCCCAGGCGAAGAAGACGTTCTCCGAGCGCGAGGGCGTCAACCTCACCTTCCTGCCGTTCTTCGCCAAGGCTGTCGTCGAGGCGCTGCGCGCGCACCCGAACGTCAACGCATCCTTCGACGACGGCAAGAAGGAGATCACCTACCACGCGGCCGAGCACCTCGGCATCGCGGTGGACACCGAGCAGGGTCTGCTCTCCCCGGTGATCCACAACGCCGGCGACCTGTCGCTGGCCGAGCTCGCCCGCGCGATCGCCGACATCGCCGAGCGTGCCCGCAAGGGTGGTCTCAAGCCCGACGAGCTGGCCGGTGGCACCTTCACCATCACCAACATCGGTAGCCAGGGCGCATTGTTCGACACCCCGATCCTCGTGCCGCCGCAGGCCGCGATGCTCGGAACCGGCGCGATCGTCAAGCGTCCGGTCGTGGTGATCGACGAGACCGGCAACGAGTCCATCGGCGTCCGCTCGATGTGCTACCTGCCGCTGACCTACGATCACCGCCTGATCGACGGTGCCGACGCGGGTCGCTTCCTCAAGACGATCAAGCATCGTCTCGAGGAGGGCGCGTTCGAGGCCGATCTGGGACTGTAGGTTCCCGGATCCGGACTACCCGTCCGGACGACCTCCGACGGGGGCATCACCGCTGCGGTGATGCCCCCGTCGGCGTCCGCGCCACAGCGGGTGCCCTCCCCCTGCGGTGCGGCGTAGAGTTCAGGAACATGAGTGATCCCTCGTCTTCCGCCCGTTCCGATTCGGCTCCCGTCGCCGTCGTACGGCTCGGAACCCTCGGTTATCTCGAGGCCTGGGAGAGGCAGCGCGAACTCGCGAACGAGCGCGCCGACGGCATCGGCGCCGACACCCTGCTGCTGCTCGAACACCCGCCCGTCTATACGGCCGGGCGCCGCACCGAGGACGGCGATCGCCCCACCGACGGCACGCCCGTCATCGACGTCGACCGCGGCGGCAAGATCACCTGGCACGGCCCCGGACAGCTCGTGGGTTACCCGATCGTCAAGCTCGCCGAGCCGATCGACGTGGTCGGCTACGTGCGTCGCATCGAGCAGGGTCTGATCCGCGTCTGTACCGATATGGGCCTGACCTGCGGCCGTGTGGAGGGACGTTCCGGCGTCTGGCTCCCCGCCGAGCTGCGCGACGGGCATTGGCTCCCCGAACGCAAGATCGCCGCGATCGGTATCCGGGTGCAGCGTGGGGTCGCCATGCACGGCTTCGCTCTCAACTGCAATTCGGCTCTCGACGCGTTCGACTCGATCGTCCCGTGCGGCATCCGCGACGCCGGAGTCGCGTCGCTCACCGGCGAACTCGGCCGGGAGGTCACCGTCGACGACGTGATCCCGGCCGTCACCGAGGCCGTCATCGCTGCTCTCGACGGTCGAATCCCCGTGACCGAGTGCGACATCGAGCGGGTCACCTTCGAGCAGGCGGTCGGGACGTCCGGAATTCCCACCACCACCCCGGAATTCACGACGCACCGGTTCTGAGGGGCGGTCGCACCCGCCGGGTCCGGGCGGGACCGGCGGCGTACGATCGAGGGCGTGACTGTGGCCCCAGAAGGACGCAAGCTGCTGCGGATCGAGACCCGAAACGCGCAGACGCCGATCGAACGCAAACCCAACTGGATCAAGACCCGGGCGAAGATGGGCCCGGAGTACACCGACCTCAAGGGCCTGGTGCGACGCGAAGGTCTGCACACGGTCTGTGAGGAAGCCGGTTGTCCCAACATCTACGAGTGCTGGGAAGACCGCGAGGCGACATTCCTCATCGGTGGCGAGCAGTGCACCCGTCGCTGCGACTTCTGCCAGATCGACACCGGTAAGCCCGCCGCGCTCGACCGCGACGAGCCGCGCCGTGTCGCCGAGTCGGTCCGCTCGATGGGTCTGCGCTACTCCACGATCACCGGCGTCGCCCGCGACGATCTGCCCGACGGCGGCGCATGGCTGTACGCCGAGACAGTGAAGCAGATCCACGCGCTCAATCCGGGCACCGGCGTCGAGAACCTCATCCCCGACTTCAACGGCAAGCCCGACCTGCTGCAGGAAGTCTTCGAGTCGCGTCCCGAGGTGCTCGCGCACAACGTCGAGACCGTGCCGCGGATCTTCAAGCGCATCCGTCCGGCCTTCCGCTACGAGCGGTCGCTCGACGTGATCCGGCAGGCCCGTGATTTCGGTCTGGTCACCAAGTCCAACCTCATCCTCGGCATGGGCGAGACCCCCGAGGAGGTCACCGAAGCGCTGCACGACCTGCACGACGCCGGCTGCGACATCATCACGATCACCCAGTACCTGCGGCCCTCCCCGCTCCACCATCCGGTCGAGCGCTGGGTCAAGCCGCAGGAGTTCGTCGATCACTCCGAGACCGCCCGCGAGATCGGGTTCGCCGGTGTGATGGCCGGGCCGCTGGTGCGTTCGTCGTACCGCGCCGGTCGCCTGTACGCGCAGGCGATGGCCCACCACGGACGCGAACTTCCCGCCGACCAGGCGCATCTCGCCGAGGAGGGCACGGCGTCCCAGGAAGCTGGCGCCGTTCTCGCGCGCTTCGGCAACTGACCTCGCGCCGCTCGTCGCGGCAGGTCCTCAGGCGGCCCCGGTGGTGGTAAACGTGCCATCACCGGGGCCGTATCCTTGAGTACATGGCGAAGGGCAGCAAGACCGACAAGGAAGCGAAGGCCGCGGCGAAGGCCGCACGCAAGCAGGCGTCGAAGGAGCGTCGAACCCAGCTGTGGCAGGCGTTCCAGATCCAGCGCAAGGAGGACAAGGCACTCCTGCCGTGGATGATCGGTGCCCTCGTCGGTTCGATCGTGGTGTTCTTCCTCGTCGGCCTGATCTTCGACATCCAGTGGTTCCTGCTGCCGGTCGGCATCCTCGTCGGCGTCCTGTTGGCCTTCATCATCTTCGGGCGCCGCGTACAGAAGAGCGTGTACTCGAAGGCCGACGGCCAGGCCGGTGCGGCCGCGTGGGCGCTCGACAACCTGCAGGGCGCGTGGCGCGTGAGCCAGGCGGTCGCGGGCACCACCCAGCTCGACGCCGTGCACCGCGTCATCGGACGCCCCGGCATCATCCTCGTCGGTGAGGGCAACCCCGGTCGCGTGAAGGGCCTGATGGCCCAGGAGAAGAAGCGGGTCGCGCGTCTCGTCGGCGACACCCCGATCTACGAGTTCGTCGTCGGCAACGAGGAGGGCCAGATTCCGCTCTCCCAGCTGCAGAAGCGTCTGAACAAGCTGCCTCGCAACATCGACACCAAGCGGATGGACACCATCGAGGGTCGCCTGTCCGCGCTGAGCACGAAGAAGTCCGGGCCGGCCATGCCCAAGGGTCCGCTTCCCGCCGGTGCGAAGATGCGCAGCGTGCAGCGCACGATGCGCCGCCGCTGATCTTCCGAAGTACGCCGAAGGCCGCCTCTCGTCCCGGGGACGAAGGCGGCCTTCGGCGTATGCGGAGCAGTTTTCGGGTGATCGGCTCGAACGGACGCGTGCGCGGTCAGCGCGAACGGACGACCGCGGTGCCCGTGGCGCGATCCTGCAGGCCGCGACCGTCGATGTCGGTGACGAGCGCCGGGGCGATGAACACCAGCAGCACCTGACGTGCGAGCGCGCGCACGATGCCGACCCGCACGGGGGCGTCCACCCGCACGACCTGCAGCCCGGCGACGAACTGGCCGGGGGTGAACGAGAACAGGCTTACGCATCCCACGCCCACCACGAACCAGATGATGAGGGTGTACGACGACAGCAGCGGGCTCTCGAGCGGGTTGCCCCCGACGAGGCCGGCGGCGATCGCCATGGACATGAACCAGTCGACCGCGAGGGCGAGTACCCGGCGGACGGTGGGCACCATGGACCCGGGGCCGTGTTCGGGGAGGCCGAGCAGTTGCCCGGGATAGTCCTGCTCCTGCTGGAGACCTTTGGGAAGCGCCGCAGCAGGCCCGGAAAGCCAACTGCCCGTCATGCGTGCCATGGCACCAGGATAAGCTCTCATGGGCGGACCAGCGTCGACCCGTGTTGGCCGCGGTGACTTATACCACCTTTTCGACCTCACAGCAGGACGAAAGCATGTGTAACACCCGCGAAACATAGGCTTGATGGACGGGCAACACCAGATCCATAACGTCTGATCCGACGCAGGCGCCCAGCACCCATGGCGCGCACCGACTGAAGGAGCACAAGCGTGGCGTTCACCACGGCCGAAGAGGTCATCAAGTACATCGCGGAAGAGAACGTCGAGTACGTCGATATCCGCTTCACGGACCTGCCCGGCATCGAACAGCACTTCTCGATCCCGGCGAAGGCGTTCAACGAGGACGTCTTCGAGGACGGCCTGGCATTCGACGGATCCTCCGTGCGGGGTTTCCAGTCCATCCACGAGTCGGACATGCTCCTGCTCCCCGATGTGACGACCGCCCGCATCGATCCCTTCCGCGCCGCCAAGACCCTGAACGTCAGCTTCTTCGTCCACGATCCGTTCACCCGCGAGTCCTACAGCCGCGACCCCCGCAACGTCGCGCGTAAGGCCGAGGAATACCTGATCAGCACCGGCATCGCCGACACCGCCTTCTTCGGTGCCGAGGCCGAGTTCTACATCTTCGACTCCGTCTCCTACGACTCGAAGATGAACGGCGCGTTCTACGAGCTCGACTCGATCTCCGGCTCGTGGAACACCGGCGCCGAGTACAACGCCGACGGCACCCCGAACCGCGGCTACAAGGTCCGCCCGAAGGGTGGCTACTTCCCCGTCGCTCCGTACGACCACTACGTCGACCTGCGCGACGAGATCTCCACCAACCTGCAGCTCGCCGGCTTCGAGCTCGAGCGCGGCCACCACGAGGTGGGCACCGGCGGCCAGGCCGAGATCAACTACAAGTTCAACACGCTGCTCTCCGCAGCCGACGACCTGCAGCTGTTCAAGTACATCGTCAAGAACACGGCGTGGAAGAACGGCAAGACCGCCACCTTCATGCCGAAGCCGCTCTTCGGCGACAACGGCTCGGGCATGCACGTGCACCAGTCGCTGTGGAAGGACGGCAAGCCGCTGTTCCACGACGAGTCCGGCTACGCGGGTCTGTCCGACCTCGCCCGCTGGTACATCGGCGGCATCCTCCACCACGCGCCGTCGCTGCTCGCCTTCACGAACCCGACGATCAACTCGTACCACCGTCTGGTGCCGGGCTACGAGGCTCCGATCAACCTCGTGTACAGCCAGCGCAACCGTTCGGCCGCCGTGCGTATCCCGATCACGGGCAACAACCCGAAGGCCAAGCGTCTCGAGTTCCGCGCTCCCGACTCCTCGGGTAACCCCTACCTGAACTTCGCGGCGCAGATGATGGCCGGCCTCGACGGCATCAAGAACAAGATCGAGCCGCTCGCTCCGGTCGACAAGGACCTCTACGAGCTCCCGCCGGAGGAGGCCAAGAACATCCCGCAGGCCCCCACCAGCCTGTCGGCCGTGATCGACAACCTCGAGCGCGACCACGAGTACCTCACCGAGGGCGGCGTCTTCACCACCGACCTCATCGAGACCTGGATCTCGCTCAAGCGCGAGCAGGAGATCGCTCCGGTCAACCTGCGCCCGCACCCCTACGAGTTCCAGCTGTACTTCGACTGCTGAGTCGAATCCGGTAAGCACTCTTCGAGAGGCCGTTCGTCCTTCCGGGACGGGCGGCCTCTCGCCTTGTCTGCGCCCCTTCCGCTCCGGCATCCTCGCGCGCCGAAACGGGGTTCGCCCCTGCTGCAGCAGCAGCAAGCCCCGGTTCGGCGCGCGAGAATCGTTTGTTCGTCATCGAATCCGGCGAAATCGCGACCGATTCCAGAAAAGTGGTCCATAGTGGGCACGTGCCCTCGACGCGGGATTTCTCCGAGCGGTTACGCGCAGCCGGTCTTCGCGTGACCCGACAGCGTCTGGCGGTGCTCGATGCGGCGCACGAGCACCCGCACGCCGATGCCGATCGCATCTTCGACGCGGTCGGCGCCGTCGTTCCCGGCATCGGCCGGCACACCGTGTACGACATCCTCCACGCGCTCTCGGCACACGGCCTGCTCCGGCGAATCCAGCCCGCAGGTTTCCACGCGCGGTACGAGGTGCGCGTCGGCGACAACCATCACCACCTCGTCTGCCGGTCCTGCGCCGCGATCTCGGATGTCGACCACACCATCGGCGACTCGCGTTGCCTGTCACCGGTGGACGACGCAGGTTTCGACGTCGACGAGGCGGACGTCGTCTTCTGGGGCCTGTGCCGCGACTGTTCGACAGACGATCCACGACAACAGCCCTGAATCGGTCCGATCGACCCTGATCCGGAAGGAAACCGCAGTGTCCGAAAGCGAAAACCCGGCAATCCCCTCCCCCGAGCCGTCACCGCACCGGCCGAGGACCAATCAGGACTGGTGGCCGGACCAGCTGGATCTGACTGTCCTGCACCAGCATTCACCGCTGTCCAATCCGTTGGAACCCGACTTCGACTACTCGAAGGAAGTCGAATCCCTCGACGTCGAGGCGCTCCGTCAGGATCTGATCGACCTGATGACGGATTCCCAGGATTGGTGGCCGGCCGACTTCGGTCACTACGGGGGTCTGTTCATCCGCATGAGCTGGCACTCGGCCGGCACCTACCGCATCGCCGACGGTCGCGGTGGCGGCGGCAAGGGCGCGCAGCGGTTCGCGCCGCTCAACAGCTGGCCCGACAACGTCAGCCTCGACAAGGCGCGTCGCCTCCTGTGGCCGATCAAGCAGAAGTACGGCCGCAAGCTCTCCTGGGCCGACCTGCTGGTCTTCGCCGGCAACTGCGCCTACGAGTCGATGGGGTTCAAGACATTCGGCTTCGCGTTCGGCCGCGAGGACATCTGGGAGCCCGACGAGGTCTTCTGGGGCCCGGAGGACACCTGGCTCGGCGACGAACGCTACGCCGGTGAGCGCGAACTCCAGGGCCCGCTGGGCGCCGTCCAGATGGGTCTGATCTACGTCAATCCCGAAGGACCCAACGGCAACCCGGAGATCCTCGCGTCCGGACGCGACATCCGCGAGACGTTCGCCCGGATGGCGATGAACGACGTCGAGACGGCTGCGCTCATCGTCGGTGGTCATACCGTCGGCAAGACGCACGGTGCCGCTCCCGCCGACAATCTCGGTCCCGAACCCGAGGGTGCCCCGCTCGAACAGCAGGGTCTCGGCTGGAAGAACTCGCACGGCACCGGTGCCGGTGCCGACACGATCACCAGCGGCCTCGAGGTCACCTGGACGCCCACTCCGACGAAGTGGGACAACACCTTCCTCGAGACGCTGTACGCCTACGAGTGGGAGAAGACCAAGAGCCCCGCCGGGGCGTGGCAGTGGACGCCGAAGGGCGGTGCCGGCGCGGACACCGTGCCCGACGCCCACGACCCGGCGAAGAAGCACGCGCCGGGCATGCTCACCAGCGACCTCGCGCTGCGCTACGACCCGATCTACGGCGAGATCACCCGGCGCTGGCTCGACCATCCCGAGGAACTCGAGCAGGAGTTCGCCAAGGCGTGGTTCAAGCTGCTGCACCGCGACATGGGTCCGCTCTCGCGGTACCGCGGACCGTGGATCCCGGAACCGCAGATCTGGCAGGACCCGGTGCCGGACGTCGACCACGAGCTGATCGACGAGAGCGACATCGCCTCACTCAAGGCGAAGGTCCTCGACTCGGGAGCGACGATCCCGCAGCTCGTCGCCACCGCGTGGGCGTCGGCCGCGAGCTTCCGCGGCACCGACAAGCGCGGCGGTGCGAACGGCGCACGCGTGCGGCTCGAGCCGCAGAAGGACTGGGAAGCCAACGAACCCGAGCAGCTCGCACAGGTACTGCAGATCCTCGAGGGTATCCAGCAGGACTTCAACGGCTCGGGCGGCAACAAGAAGGTCTCCCTGGCGGATCTGATCGTCCTCGCCGGTAACGCCGCGGTGGAGAAGGCCGCCGAGGATGCGGGACACGACATCACGGTTCCGTTCTTCCCCGGCCGCACCGATGCGAGCCAGGAGTGGACCGACGTCGAGTCGTTCGAGGTGCTCGAGCCGAAGCACGACGGTTTCCGCAACTACCTGCGCGGTGAAGAGAAGCTTCCGCCCGAGAAGCTGTTCCTCGAGCGCGCCAACCTGCTGACGCTGACCGCTCCCGAGACGACGGTGCTCGTCGGCGGTCTGCGTGCGCTCGGCGCGAATCACGGCGGCAGCAAGCACGGGGTCTTCACCGACCGCCCGCAGACCCTGACGAACGACTTCTTCGTCAATCTGCTCGACATGGGGACCGAGTGGAAGGTCTCGCAGAACAGCGAGGGCGTCTACGAAGGACGCGCTCGGGGATCGGACCAGGTCAAATACACCGCGACCGCCGTCGACCTGGTCTTCGGGCACAACTCGCAGCTGCGGGCGCTCGCCGAGGTCTACGCGACCGACGATGCCGGCCCGAAGTTCGTCCGCGATTTCGTCGCGGCCTGGACGAAGGTGATGAATCTGGATCGTTTCGATCTGAAGAAGTGACCGCGCCGGCGGTCCACGACCGCGCCTGACGCACCGTCCCGGAGCCACCCGTCGTGTTCGGCGGGTGGCTCCGTCGTGTGCAGGGGGTCGTGCGCAGGTCCGCCGAGCCGAAACCGACTGGACAGCCGTACTGCACACGGGTGTACCGTGAGGACACAGCTTTGGTGATGTTCGTCACACCCGCTCGCGGGGGAGTGGATGCGACGTGGTCCGTATCCGAACGACACGTCTCCTCGGGAGGCCACCATGCGTAGATCCCTCGTTTCGGCAGCATGCGCCGCTGTCATGCTGTCCCCCGTCCCTCTGTCCGTCGCACTCGCAGGCACCGCAGCGGCCCAGACCGACATCTCCGTCGTCGGCATGTCGCAGGAGCAGGCACAGCAGGTGCTCTCCGACGCGGGAGTCCCCTACATCATCCTCAACCGGTCCGGCAGCACCATGCAGAACTGCAGGGTGACCGAGCAGCGCGACCGTGGTTACGACGTCGAGGTCGAGTACGACTGGGACCACGAGAACAAGGAGTGGGACAAGACCGAGGTCGAGGTCTGGCGAGGACTCGCACTCGTCGTCTTCTGCGACTGATGGTCCGTCAGTCCCAGAACACCCGCTCGACGACCGCCCGCGCACGACGCGTGACGCGTAGGTAGTGGTCGAGGAACTCCGACGCGTCCTCACCACGCCACCCCGTCACGCGGGCAACGGCTTCGAGCAGCCGCCCCGGCCCCGGGAGCTGGTCGGTCGGTTTGCCGCGGACGAGCACGAGACAGTTCCGCGCATCCGTCGCGGTGATCCATGCCGTGCGCAGGAGTTCGACGTCGGTCGCGCTGAGCAGTTCCGCCGCGCCGATGCCGTCGAGGGCCTCGAGCGTCGAGGTCGTGCGGAGCGCCGGGAGCCGGTAGGCGTGCTGGAGTTGCAGCAGCTGCACGGTCCATTCGATGTCGGCGAGGCCGCCCCGTCCGAGTTTGGTGTGGGTGGCCGGGTCGGCACCGCGCGGCAGCCGCTCGGAGTCCACGCGTGCCTTGATGCGCCGGATCTCGCGGACGGCCTCCTGCGAGACCCCGCCCTCCGGATAGCGCACCTCGTCGATCATGTGCAGGAAGCGGGTGCCGAGTTCGCGGTCGCCCGCGACGGCGTGTGCACGCAGCAGCGCCTGCACCTCCCACACCTCGGCCCACTGCGTGTAGTACGCCCGGTAGGACGCGAACGTCCGGACGATCGGCCCGCTGCGACCTTCCGGACGCAGATCAAGATCGACCTCGAGCGGTGGGTCGGTGCTCGGCGCGCCGAGGAGTCGCCGCACCTGCTCGGCGATGCTCGTGGCCCACTTGACCGCATCGGTCTCGTCGGCGTCCGGCAGCGGGTCGCACACGAACAGCACGTCCGCGTCGGATCCGTAGCCGAGTTCGCCGCCTCCCAGCCGACCCATCCCGATCACTGCGATACGCGCCGGCGCCGGTCCGCGGGACTGTTCCGAGCCCCGGATCACCGCGTCGAGCGCGGCTTCGAGGACACCCGCCCATACCGTGGACAACGCCCGGCACACCTGCGGCACGTCGAGCATGCCGAGGATGTCGGCACTCGCGACGCGCGCGAGTTCGGCGCGGCGCAGCGAACGCGCGGCGGCGATGGCGCGAGCGGGGTCGGAGTAGCGCGAGGACGATGCGACGAGGGCGCGCGCCACCTCGGGCGGGTTCGCCTCGAGCAGCCGCGGCCCGGTCGACGCGTCGGCATACAGGCGGATGACCTCGGGAGACTTCACCAGCAGATCGGCGACGTAGGCCGACGAGCCGAGCACCGTCATGAGACGTTCGGCGACGGCCGGCTCGTCGCGCAGCACCCGCAGGAACCAGACCGTGTCGTAGAGCGCATCGGAGAGCCGCCGGTAGGCGAGCAGACCGGCGTCGGGATCGGTTGTCTCGCCGAGATATTCGAGCAACTGCGGGAGCAGCAGTGCCTGGATGCGCGCCTTGCGGGAGGCTCCCCCGGACAACGCCGCCAGATGTTCCATCGCGTGCTGCGGGCCGTTGTACCCCAGCGCGGCGAGCTGGCGGACGGCCGCGTCGGGCGACAACCGCAGCGCTTCCTTGTCGAGCTTGCTCACCGAGTCCAGCAGCGGCCGGTAGAACAGGCGCGCGTGCAGTTTCCGGATCCGCGACGAGTTGCGCTTGATCTCCGATTCGAGCACGCCGAGGGCGTCCTTGCGCCCGTCCGGCCGCATGTGCGCGGCGCGCGCGAGCCACCGCAGGGCCTCGCGGTCCTCGGGCGGTGGCAGGGTGTGGGTCCGCTTGAGCCGCTGGAGCTGGAGCCGGTGTTCGAGCAGACGGAGGAACTCGTAGGACGCCCGCATGTTCGCGGCGTCGTCGCGCCCGACATAACCGCCGTCGGCGAGCGCGCACAGCGCTTCGACGGTATTGGGCACGCGCAGCGATTCGTCGACGCGACCGTGCACGAGTTGGAGCAACTGCACGGCGAACTCGACGTCGCGGAGGCTGCCGCGTCCGAGCTTGAGTTCGCGTTCGCGTAATTCCGGGGGCACCATCTCCTCGACCCGGCGGCGCATCGCCTGCACGTCGGGCACGAAGTCCTCGCGTTCGGAGGCGGTCCACACCATCGGGCTCAGGGCGTCGATGTACCGGCGACCGAGGTCGAGGTTCCCGGTCATCGGCCGTGCCTTGAGCAGTGCCTGGAACTCCCAGGTCTTGGCCCACCGGTTGTAGTAGGCGACGTGGGATTCGAGGGTGCGGACGAGCTCGCCGCGTTTGCCCTCCGGTCGCAGCGCGGCGTCGACCTCGAAGAAGGCCGACGTGCCGATGCGCATCATCTCGCCGGCGATCCGGCTCGCGCGGGCGTCGGCGGGTTCGGCGACGAAGACGACGTCGACGTCGCTGACGTAGTTCAGCTCGCGCGCACCGCACTTGCCCATCGCGATGACGGCGAGGTCGATCGGGCACGGGCCCTCCGGGATCACCGTGGACACGGCCACCGCGAGGGCCGCGGTCAGCGCCGCGTCGGCGAGGTCGGCGAGCAGCGCCCCGACCTCGAGATAGGGCAGCACCGGTTCGTTCTCGACGACCGCCGCGAGATCGGCGGCGGCGATCAGCATCAGTTGGTCGCGGTAGGTGGTGCGCAGCGCCGCGACCGCGTGCGGGCCGATGAGCCCGGCCCGGTGGATCAGCCGGCCGGGACGTCCGTCGGGCTCGGGTTCGGCGTCGACGCTGTCGAGCATCCGCGCCGTGAAGGTGTGCTTGTCGGGCAGCGCCGCGCTGCCCGCGAGCATCTTCCAGCGATCCGGGTTGGCGACGATGTGGTCGCCGAGCGCCGACGACGCCCCGAACAGCCCGAACAACCGGCCGCGCAGGCGCGTGTCGGAGCGCAGCGCCGAGTCGAGTTCGGCCCAGTCGTCACCGAGCGCGTCGGCCAGGCGCGCGAGGGTGCGCAGGGCCAGGTCGGCGTTGGGGGCACGGGACAGCGCCCACAGCAGTTCGACGCTGTCGGCGTCGTTCCATCCGAGTCGAGCGAGCTCGGCGGGGGCGGTCGGCTCGACGAGGCCGAGCCGACCGGGGCCGGGAACTACCGAACGCGCGCTGGGCGGTCTCACCACGCTTCCATCGTCGCTTACAACCCCAGGTACTGCTCGAGTTCGAAGGGGGTGACCTGGCTGCGGTAGTTCTCCCACTCCCGCCACTTGTTGCGCAGGAAGTAGTCGAAGACGTGCTCACCGAGGGTTTCGGCGACGAGTTCGGACTTCTCCATCTCGCGCAGCGCGATGTCGAGATCGGTAGGCAGTTCGCGGTAGCCCATGGCGCGACGCTCGGCGGAGGTCAGCGACCACACGTCGTCCTCTGCTTCGGGGGCGAGCTCGTAGCCCTTCTCGATGCCGCGCAGACCTGCCGCGAGCAGCACTGCGAAGGTCAGGTAGGGGTTGCACGCCGAGTCGGGGGTGCGGATCTCCACGCGACGCGACGATGCCTTGTTCGGCGTGTACATCGGGACGCGCACGAGCGCGGACCGGTTCGACGGGCCCCAGCACGCGGCCGTGGGTGCCTCTCCCCCGTGCACGAGACGCTTGTAGGAGTTGACCCACTGGTTGGTGACGGCGCTGATCTCGTTGGAGTGCTCGAGGACACCGGCGATGAACGCCTTGCCGGTCGCCGAGAGCTGCAGCGGGTCGTCGGGGTCGTGGAAGGCGTTGGTCTCGCCCTCGAACAGCGACATGTGGGTGTGCATCGCGGAGCCGGCGTGGTCGCGGAAGGGCTTGGGCATGAAGGTGGCCCGCACGCCCTCCTGCATCGCGATCTCCTTGACCACGTAGCGGAAGGTCATGACGTTGTCGGCCATGGACAGCGCGTCGGCGTAGCGCAGGTCGATCTCCTGCTGGCCGGGCGCGGTCTCGTGGTGGCTGAACTCCACCGAGATGCCCATGGACTCGAGAGCGTCGATGGCGTGACGCCGGAAGTGCGGGGCCGAGCGGTGCACGGACTGGTCGAAGTAGCCGCCGATGTCGGCCGGGACCGGGGCGCTCCCCTCGGGGCCGTCCTCGACGAGGAAGAACTCGATCTCGGGGTGCACGTAGCAGCTGAAGCCGAGATCGGAGGCCTTGTTGAGCTGGCGGCGCAGCACGTGGCGGGGGTCGGCCCAGCTGGGGGTGCCGCCGGGCATGGTGATGTCGCAGAACATCCGGGCCGAGTACTGGTGACCCCGATCGTCGACCCAGGGCAGCACCTGGAAAGTGGTGGCGTCGGGACGCGCGACCATGTCGGCTTCGGAGATCCGGGAGAAGCCTTCGATGGCCGAGCCGTCGAAACCGATGCCCTCCTCGAAGGCTCCTTCGAGTTCGGCCGGCGCGATCGCCACCGACTTGAGGGTGCCGACGACGTCGGTGAACCACAGGCGCACGAACCGAATGTCGCGCTCTTCGAGGGTGCGGAGCACGAACTCCTTCTGGCGATCCATACTCGCGAGACTAGGCACAATCCGTTAATTCCGTGTTACATCAGGTGCCACTTGCGTATGGCGTGTCGCTCACGTGCGTCGGCGGTCAGCAGTGAGGATCACTTTCCGGCACCGTCGAATCCACAAGGTAGCTGGTCACAGCGGTGTCGACGCACGCGTTGCCGTCCAGGGCGACGGTGTGCTGCGTTCCCTGGAAGGTGACCAGGACACCGCCGAGCCGGGCGGCCAGTTCGACTCCGGCATCGTAGGGCGTCGCCGGATCGCCGGTCGTCGAGATCACGAGCACGGGCGGCAGGTCGCGGACATCGGGGGTGTGCGGCTCCCCCGTGGCCGGGACCGGCCAGAAGGCACACACGTCCAGGGCCGCCGATCCGGTGCCGCGTCCGTCGTCGAGGAAGGGGGCGGCCGCGCGGAACCGCATGTCGAGTTCGCCCGCGAGGGCCCGGTCGGTCACCGGCGGGTCGTCGACGCACCGGACGGCGTTGAAGGCGTCGGTGATGTTGCTGTAGGTGCCGTCCTCGCCGCGCCCCTCGTAGAGGTCGGCGAGCCGCAGCAGGGTGTCGCCCGTGCCGGTGGTCGCGAGCGACTCCAGCCCACCGCGCAGCGAACCCCACAGGGTCGGCGAGTACAGACCCTGCTGCACACCGGTGATGGCGTCGCGGTGGCTCAGGCCTCGCGGATCGGTGGTGGGCGCCGGAGCGTCGAGCAGCGGGTCGACGAGCCCGCGGAACCGCTCGGCGGCCCGGGCCGGATCGGTCCCGAGCGGGCACCCCGCGTACTGCGCGCAGTACGCCGCGAATTCGTCGAAGGCCTTCTGGAAGCCCTCGGCCTGCAGCACGATCTCCTCGACCGGGTCCTGCTCCGGATCGATCGCGCCGTCGAGCACCATCGCCCGCACCCGACCGGGGAAGGCCTCGGCGTAGAGGGTGCCGAGTCGGGTTCCGTAGGAGTAGCCGAGATAGGTCAGCGCGTCGTCACCGAGGACCCCGCGGAGGACATCCATGTCCTGCACGACCTCTCGGGTGCCGAGGTGCGCGAGCAGATCCGTGCCGTTGCGTTCGGCGCACAACTCCGCGTACTCACGATTGCGTTTCTCCGTCGCGGCGATGCCCTCGGGGCTCGTGTCCCCGTCGTCCACAGCGCGGTCGGCGTCGAACTCGGCATCGGTGAGGCAGCGGACCGCCGGTTCGGACGATCCGACACCGCGGGGGTCGAAGCCGACCACGTCGAAGCGGTCGGCGAGGACGGTGCCGTCGGCGGCGAGCGCGGTGGACAGTCCCGAGGCGCCCGGGCCGCCGGGGTTGACGAGCAGGGAACCGATCCGGTCGCCGCCGGCGGGCAGTCGCGACACCGCGAGGGTGATCACCTCGCCGTTCGGGTCCTCGTAGTCGAGGGGAACCTCGACGCGTGCGCACTCGACACCCTGCCGCACCATCATCGGCCCGTCCGCGCCGTACGACCCGCACGACTCCCAGTCGACGTCCTGCTCGTAGAACCGCTCGAGTCCCGGGACGACTCCGACCGCCGACGGCTGTCGCTTTTCCTGCGCGGTGTCACCACACGCGGTCGCCGCGGCGGCGGCCACGAGCGTCAGGAGGGACAGACGACGGATGCGCGCGCGAGCAGGGTGGGGCACGATC
This sequence comes from Rhodococcus shunpengi, assembly GCF_048381395.1. Classification (NCBI taxonomy): domain Bacteria; kingdom Bacillati; phylum Actinomycetota; class Actinomycetes; order Mycobacteriales; family Nocardiaceae; genus Rhodococcus; species Rhodococcus shunpengi. The sequence goes on along the minus strand of NZ_JBLWIU010000024.1, from coordinate 532,582 downwards.
CGATCGTGCCACGCCCCGGTCGGCCTGCAGCGGCACGACCTGCGCTCCCTTCCGAGCGGTCGTGCGGTGTGACGAATCGCACCGCTGCGCGGCCTTCGTCCGTCCGAACCCGAGTGGCAGACTGAGACAGTCATCACCCGACCCGGGGACCCCGAGGGCCTCGAGGAAGAAAGGGACAGTGATGTCCGAGAACATGACGTCCGTATACGGTGGCGCGGCCTCCGCCGCAGCCCCTGCAGACACCCCCAAGCGCAAGACGCGAGTCCATCACCTGCAGGCGATGAAGGCCGAAGGCCGCCGCTGGGCAGAGTTGACGGCCTACGACTACTCCTCCGCCCGCATCTTCGAGGAGGCCGGTATCCCGGTCCTGCTCGTGGGCGATTCCGCAGCCAACGTCGTCTACGGCTACGACACCACGGTGCCCGTGACCGTCGACGAACTCCTCCCCCTCGTCCGCGGCGTCGTGCGCGGTGCTCCGCACGCGCTCGTCGTCGCCGACCTGCCGTTCGGCTCGTACGAGGCCTCGCCCGAACAGGCCCTCGCCACCGCCGTGCGGTTCATGAAGGAAGGCGGCGCCCACGCGGTGAAGCTCGAGGGCGGCGAGCGGATGGCTCCACAGATCGCCGCGATCACCGCCGCCGGCATCCCCGTGCAGGCCCACATCGGCTTCACCCCGCAGTCCGTGAACACGCTCGGCGGGTTCCGCGTGCAGGGCCGCGGCGACGGCGCCGAGCAGCTCGTCGCCGACGCGATCGCCGTCCAGGAGGCGGGTGCCTTCTCCGTCGTGATGGAAATGGTGCCGGCCGAGCTGGCCGGGCAGGTCACCCGCAAGCTGAGCATCCCCACCGTCGGCATCGGCGCGGGCAACGAGTGCGACGCGCAGGTGCTCGTCTGGCAGGACATGGCCGGCTACACCAGCGGCAAGACCGCGAAGTTCGTCAAGAAGTTCGGGCAGGTCGGCGACGAACTGCGCCGCGCCGCAACACAGTACGCAGCAGAGGTCGGGCAGGGCACCTTCCCGGGGCCCGAGCACTCCTTCTGACGATCGCTCGTTTGCCGAGGGGCACCACCGACCGCGGTGGTGCCCCTCGTGCGTCCGGGATCACCGCCGTCCCGGGGTGCCCGCGGAAGCGACACTGAGTAAAATTTCGGTAATGAGCCACCCCTGGCACGCACTCGATTCCGGTGACACGCTCGCCCGGCTCGAGACCACCGAAGCGGGACTGACCACGGCCGAGGCGACCCGCCGGCGGGAGCTGTACGGACCCAATGCGCTGCCCGCTCCCCGCTCGGATCGCTGGTGGTGGCGACTGCTGCGACAGTTCCACAACGTCCTGCTGTACGTGATGATGGCGGCCGCTGTCGTCACCGCGTTCCTGGGCCACTGGATAGACACGGCAGTCCTGATGGGTGCCGTGATCGTGAACGCGCTCATCGGTTTCGTCCAGGAGGGTCGCGCCGCGTCCGCGCTCGACTCGATCCGTGCCATGCTCGCGCCCCGGACGCGGGTCCACCGCGACGGCCGGATCGTCGACATCCCCGCGGCAGATCTCGTGCCGGGCGACGTGGTGCGCCTCGCCTCCGGCGACCGCGTCCCCGCCGACCTGCGGATCCTGAGCTCGCGTGAGCTGCGCATCGACGAGGCGGCCCTGACCGGTGAATCCGTGCCCGTCGCCAAGACACCGGACCCGGTCGACGCCGACACCGAACTCGGCGACCGCAGATCGACGTGCTTCACCGGCACCGTCGCGGTTTTCGGCCAGGGTGACGGCGTGGTGATCGCGACCGGCTCCGACACCGAACTCGGCCGCATCAATGCCCTGTTGTCGGGTGTCGACCGCGCGGCCACACCGTTGCTCGAGCAGATCGGCCGCTTCGGCCGTTGGCTGGCGGCGGTCATCCTCCTCGCGTCCGCCGTGACCTTCGCGCTCGGTGTCGTGTGGCGCGGCGAGAGCCCGGCGGAGATGTTCACCCTCGTGGTCGCGTTGGCCGCCTCCGCGATCCCCGAGGGACTCCCGGCCGTGATGACCGTGGCCCTGTCCCTCGGCGTGCAACGCATGGCCCGGCGCAACGCCGTCATCCGGCGCCTTCCTGCCGTCGAGACCCTCGGCTCGGTGACGGTGATCTGCTCCGACAAGACGGGCACGTTGACCCGCAACGAGATGACCGTGCAGAAGGTCGTGTGTGCGCACCGCACCGTCGAGGTGGGCGGTGTCGGTTACGCGCCGATCGGTTCGATCATCGCCGCCGAGAGTGGCGATCCGGTCGATCCGCACACCGACCCGGCACTCGATCTGGCCGTCCGCGCCGGTGTCCTGTGCAACGACACCGAGGTGGTCGAGGAGGACGGCGTGTGGGAGGTGCACGGCAACCCCACCGAGGCAGCGCTCGTCGTCCTCGGCCGCAAGGCCGGCCTGCCCACCGCGGCGGCCCACGAGCGGTGGCCGCGCCTCGATGTCGTCCCGTTCGAATCCGAACACAAGTTCATGGCGACCCTGCACCCGCACGACGACGGTCGCCGCGAACGCATCCTGCTCAAGGGCGCCCCGGAGCGGGTCCTCGTCGCCTGCACCGGCCAGCTCGGCGCCGACGGCGTGGTACGCCCCGTCGACGAGGCCTACTGGACCCGCCGCGCCGACGAGATCGCGGCCCAGGGCCTGCGCGTGCTGGCCCTCGCGTTCCGCGACCGCGAACCGGAGGACGGCGTGCTCGCCTTCGAAGACGCCCGGCACGACTTCACGATGCTCGCTCTGGTCGGCATCATCGACCCGCCGCGCGAGGAGGCGATCACGGCGGTGCGCGAATGCCACCGCGCCGGGATCACGGTGAAGATGATCACCGGTGACCACGCCGCCACCGCCGCCGAGATCGGGGCGCAGATGGGTCTCGGCACGGGTTCGCGGGCGATGACCGGCGCCGAGATCGAGACCCTCGACGATGCGGAACTGCGCCGGGTCGTCGCGGAGACGGACATCTTCGCGCGCACCAGTCCCGAGCACAAACTCCGTCTGGTGCGCGCCCTGCAGGCCGGCGGTCACGTCGTGGCGATGACCGGCGACGGTGTGAACGACGCGCCGGCGCTTGCGCGGGCCGACGTCGGGGTCGCGATGGGCATGACCGGAACCGAGGCCGCCAAGGAAGCGGCCGACGTCGTTCTCGCCGACGACAATTTCGCGAGCATCGCCGCCGCAGTCCGCGAGGGCCGCGGCGTCTACGACAACCTGAAGAAGTTCGTCCTCTTCATGCTGCCCACCAACGGCGGTGAGGCGCTGGTGGTCGTCGCCGCCATCCTCTTCCAGCTCACCCTGCCGCTCACACCCGCGCAGGTGCTGTGGATCAACCTCGCCACCGTCAGCACCCTCGGTCTGGCGCTCGCGTTCGAACCGACGGAGAAGTCGGTCATGCTCCGCAGGCCGCGACCGCCCGGGGAATCACTGCTGTCCCGCTTCTTCGTCTGGCGCGTGGTGATGGTGTCGGTGCTGATGATGGTCGGCTCGCTCGGCCTGTTCCTGTGGGAACTCGACCGCGGTGCACCGGTGGAGGTCGCGCGCACGCTCGCGGTGGACGCGATCGTCGTGGCCGAGATGTTCTACCTGCTCAACAGCCGCCGCATCCGCGACACGGTCCTCACCCGCGACGGGCTGTTCGGGAACCGGTACGTGCTTGCTGCGATCGCGGCGTGCGCCGCGTTGCAACTGTTGTTCACCTACGCCCCGTTCATGCAGGCGATCTTCGGGTCCGCCGCGATCTCGTGGGCGGACTGGGGCAAGGTGCTCGCGGCGGGCCTGCTGGTGTTCGTCGTCGCCGAGTTCGAGAAGTGGGTGGTCCGGCGCCTGCGACCGGCACCCGTGTCCTGACCGCCGACGGCCCCGTCCCCGGCCGGTGGCAGACTCGACGACGATCCGACCGTACGACCCGTGAGGTGTCCATGCAGATCCGCTCCAGTCTCGTTCCCGCCGTCGCCGTCGCGCTGGCAGGTGTTCTCGCGGCGTGCGCGCCGGCCCAGGACCCGGCACCGACCGGCACGTCCACCGAGTCCCCGGTGACGACGGAGACGACATCGGCTGCGGGGTCGAGCCCCGCGGAGGCCGGAGCGGGTGGCTTCACCGAGGCGCAGGCCGCAGATCTGTGTGCACGCCTCGAGGGCCAGCTGTCGAACTGGCGCACCTACACCCCCTCGGTGGGGCGCGGTGGCCTCAACATCCTCGTCGGCGAATGGGGTGCGGCGAACGGTGTCGACCTCGTCGCGCTCGCAGGCGACCGGGGCCGCATCGACGCGGCGACCTCCGCGCAGTGCCCGGAGGTGCGCGAGGAGGCCGTGCAGGCACTCGAGATCCCCGATCTCGCGTCGGGTCTCGTCGGGTTCTGACCGGTGGAGCGACGCGAACTGTATCCGCCGATCGAGCCGCACGAGACGGGCATGCTCGACGTCGGTGACGGCCAGCAGCTGTACTGGGAGGTCAGCGGTAACCCGCAGGGCAAGCCCGTGGTCTTCCTCCACGGTGGTCCGGGCGGGGGCACCGCGCCGCAGCACCGGCGCTTCTTCGATCCGGACGCCTACCGGATCGTGTTGTTCGACCAGCGCGGCTGCGGCCGGTCGCAACCCCACGTGGCCGACGGCGCCGACCTGTCGGTCAACACCACCGACCATCTGGTCGCCGACATCGAGCGGTTGCGCACCTTCCTCGGTGTGGACCGGTGGATGGTCTTCGGCGGGTCCTGGGGCTCGACGCTCGCCCTCGCCTACGCCCAGCGGCACCCGGAGCGCGTCACCGAACTCGTCCTGCGCGGGATCTTCCTGCTGCGCCGCAGCGAGATCGACTGGTACTACAACGGTGGCGCCGGGCAGCTGTTCCCCGAGGCGTGGGAGGGATTCTGCGCTCCGCTTGCGGCCGCCGGGCGGGGCGAGCATCCCGTGGACGTCTACCACCGTCTGCTGCACTCGACCGATCCGGACGTCGCTCTGGACGCGGCGATCGCGTGGTCCACCTGGGAGGGCGCCACGAGCTCACTGCTGCCGAACCCGGATCGCGTCGCGGAGACGGCCGAACCCCGTTTCGCGCTGGCCTTCGCGCGCATCGAGAACCACTACTTCCACCACCGTGGCTTCTTCGACGAGGGCGCACTCCTGCGCGACGCGCATCTGCTGCGCAACATCCCCGGGGTGATCGTGCAGGGCCGCTACGACGTGGTGTGCCCGGCGCGCAGCGCGCACGACCTGCACGAGGCGTGGCCGTCCTCCCGCCTGCACATCGTCGACGATGCGGGACATGCGGCGACCGAACCGGGGACCGTGCACCGGCTCGTCGAGGCCACCGACAGCTTCCGCTGACCCGGATCGGTCGGGCAGCCGCCGGCGCAGATAAGGCGGGCATCCGCCGGCGCGGATCAGGCGGGCAGCCGCCCGAAGCCCACCACGGCGTCGTCCCCGGTCACGTCGAGTTCGTGGACGCGGATGCGGCCCATCTCGTTGCCGCCGACGGTGATCGCGGAATCACCGTCGACGGCGACGACGATGTTCGTGTGCTCGCGCTGACCGACGCCGATCCTGTTGTGGTACAGCACCACATCGCCGACCTCCGGCCGATAGCCCGTGCCCACCGGTTCGTAGCGGTCGGCCTGCTCGTAGAACTCACCGAGCGTGAACACGCCGGGGATCCGCCAGTGTCCCGAATGCGGATTGGACAGCGGCACACCGGCTTCCCGCATGATCCAGCTGACGAAGTCGGCGCACCACGGTTCGCGGACACCCTCCGAGTAGAACGTGCCGGGATTCTGCGCCTCGTGCTGTTCCTCGAGCAGTTCGACGATCCGCACCTGCGTCGGCGACAACGACGAGGTGTCGATCTCGGGGAATGCCGCACTGTCCCACGGGAACAGCCGGTTCGGCAGGATCCACCACACGAGCACCGCGATCACCGCACACAGTGCGAGCACGACGGCGAGGACGGCAGCGACCGGCCGTCGCCGCCGCGTCGTCTCACCGGTCATGGTCGAAGCGGATCTTGCGTGCCTGCGGGTCGGCGAGCGTGAGCCGCACCCGCACCGTGCTGCCCTCCTCCGGCGCCCCGCCACACGGGCCGATGACGGTCTCGGAGGCGACGAACACCTCCGCGTCGCGCCGGTCGGTGGCCTCCTTCAGGACCGTCGCCTCGAAGGTCTCCCCCACCCGCGGCGCGAGGACGACGGCCTCGGTCAGGTCGACGCACGCTCGGTTCACCTTGCCGGCGAGCGAATCGGTCGACGACATGATCTTCGGCATCGCGGCCAGTGCTGCGCGGACCTCGTCCGGGACGTCCCGACCCGACGACACCGCGAGGCACACCTCGGTGGCGTAGCGGTCGGACAACCGGCGCAGCGGCGCGGTGACGTGCGCGTAGGGCGCACCGATCGCGCCGTGCAGGATCGTCTCGGGCAGGTCGCCGTCGAAGGCCGCGTAGGACGCGCCGCGCAGCAATGTCGGCGCTTCGCTCATCAGCACGAGTGTCTTCGGGTCGTTGGCGTCGAGCGAGGCGAGGAAGGCACCGACACCGAGCCCCGACGGCCACGGCACGTCGAGCGACCGCGCGGTGCGGCGCAGAGCATCGACCGCAGCAGGGTCGGCGGGCGGGAGCGTACGCAGCAGGCCGACCCGTGCGTCGATCATCATCTGCGCAGCGCACATCCCGGTGAGCAGCGAGATCTCGGAGTTCCACTCGTCGGCCTCGGTGCGCGGCTCGATCTGCAGCGTCCAGCCGTCGCCGTGCTTCACGACCTCCTGCGCGGGCAGGCGCAGTTCGATCGCCCCGCGGGCGAGCGCCGCGGCCGCTCGCAACCGCCCGAAGTCGGGCAACGCCTCGACGGACGGATGCAGCCGGCCTGCGTCGGCGTCGCGTTGCACTCCGGCGTAATCCATGCGTGCGACCGATCGGACGAGCGCGCGCCGCACACTCACCGCGACGGGCTCGGCACGGTGGTCGGTCTCGATCCGCCACAGCGCCGCCGGGCGGACGGCGTCCGGCAGCAGGCTCGCGGTGCCCTCGGACACCTCGCGCGGATGCAGCGGCACGGAGCCGTCGGGCAGGTAGAAGGTCTGCCCGCGGCGGTGCGTCTCGACGTCCAGCGCACCACCCGGTTCGACGAGTGCGTACACGTCGGCGATCGCGTAGTGCAGCACGAAGCCGTCGTCGGTGCGTTCGAGATGCAGGGCCTGATCGAGGTCCATCGAGCCGGGTGGGTCGATGGTCACGAGAGGCAGATCGGTGCGGTCCTCACGGACGTCCGCGTAGCGGTCGGTCGCGTGTCGCGCATCGGCGAGGGCCTCCGGCGGGAACTCGCCGACGAGGTCGAATTCGGCGCGCACATCGGCGAAGTCGATCGCGGGCGCAACGACGATGGGAGTGGTCACCACGATGCTCGTGAACTCCTGGTGGTTCGGGTGCTCGTCGTCGAATTCAGCCGTTCTTCCAGTCGTCGTCGGCGGCGTCGGCCGCCTTGTTCCGTTCTGCCGCGATCTCCAGCGCCCGCTGAGCGGTCTCCCTGTCCGGGTAGGGACCCATGCGGTTGAGGGCGTGCGGATCCTTGCCCTGGGAGACCTTCCCGGTGCGCACGTCGTAGTACCAGCCGTCGTCGCTCATGGTCTCAGTGTGCCCGAATCGCGTCTGTCTGTACGGACAACCCGTCGGCAGGCGTGGCGCGGTACTGTCGGGCCGCACACCCGTGCTCGATGTCCGAACGAAGGAGCAAGCAATGTCCTACATCCTCTACGACGCGTTGCTGCCCTGGCTGGGTCCGGATGCGGCCTCGTACTGGGCGCACCTGCTGGTCATCGATCCGATCTGACCCGACCGGTAGCAACGCGGTGGGAGCGGGAGACGCCGGGCGAACGAGTCGGCCTGTAAGCCGGATCCTGTCCCCCGCCGAAACGGGGTGGCGACCATCCATCTGGGCACACCGTCGCCGGGTACCTCGAGCGGTTCACCCGCAGGCTCGGGCGAGCAGCCCTCGAACACCTGCGCAGCCGCACCGCACGCGGTGCGACCTTCAACCTTGCTCCGGGCGGGGTTTACCTAGCCGCCCCGGTCACCCGGGGCGCTGGTGCGCTCTTACCGCACCCTTTCACCCTTACCTGCCGTACGGCAGGCGGTTTGCTTTCTGTGGCACTGTCCCGCGAGTCACCTCGGGTTGCCGTTAACAACCGCCCTGCTCTGTGGAGTCCGGACTTTCCTCGATTCAGGGCCTGGCACCGTGCGGTACCGGTTCCCTGCTCCGCGGCCGCCCGGCCGACTCGTTCGCTCGACCAGACTATCCCGCGGCGTATCGGCGCCGCCAACTACGGTGCACTCATGACGCGACTCGTGGCCCTGCTGCGCGGAATCAACGTCGGCGGCATCCGCATCCGGATGGCCGATCTGAAGGAGGTCTTCGGCGGCCTCGGATGCGAGAACGTCCGCACCGTCCTCGCATCCGGCAACGTGCTCTTCGACGCCGAGGACGACCCCGCCACCGCGAAAGCACGGATCGAGGCCGCACTCACCGAGCGGTTCGGTTACGAGGCCTACACCTTCGTCGTCGAGCAGTCGTATCTCGCACGGGTCGTCGAGGCGTATCCCTTCGACGACGCACGCACCGACCGGCATTCGTACGTCGTGTTCGTCTCCGATCCCGCAGTGCTCGAATCGCTGGTCGCCCTCGCGGACGATCTCGATCCGGACCTCGAATGCGTCGACGCGGGTGAAGGTGTCCTCTACTGGCAGGTCGTGAAGGGCTCGACCCTCGACAGTGCCGTGGGGAAGCAGTCGGGTTCGGCCCGGAACAAGGCGACGACGACCGTCCGGAACCTCAACACGCTGCGTCGACTGGTCTGACAGGGCACATCGCCGGCCATTGCACCTGCGTACAGGCTGCAGGTAGCGTCCCTCTTCGACATTCGTTCCGTTCGGAAGGTCCAGGATGCGCAGACGCACCGGAGTATTCGCCTCGATCGCCGCGGCCGCACTCCTCGCGACCACACCGACGGTGGCGACCGCCGAGGCCGATACCGACTTCTACACGCCCCCTCCGGCCTTCGAGACGGCGCCGCTCGGCGACGTCCTGCGCACCGCACCGTCGGTCGCCGCCGTCGTCCCGAACACCCCGGCCGTCCTCGACGCAGCCGTCACCCGGGTGATGTACCGCAGCACGAACGCCACCGGAGGACCGGTCGCCACCGTCGGCACCGTGCTCGTCCCGTCGCAGCCGTGGACCGGCCCCGGACCCCGGCCCACCGTCGTGCTCGGTCCCGGCACGCAGGGCATGGGCGACCAGTGCGCACCGTCGAAGCTCATGACCTTCGGTCAGGAGTACGAGTACATCCACATCGGTCCGATGCTCGCGGCCGGTTACGCCGTCGCGGTCACCGACTACGAAGGACTCGGCACACCCGGCGTGCACCCCTATCTCAACCGCGAGTCGCAGGGACGCGCGATGCTCGACCTCGCACGCGCCACCCGGTCGCTCGGTGATCTCGGTCTCGACCCCGAGGGCCCGATCGCGTTCTGGGGATATTCGCAGGGCGGCATGGCGTCCGCCTCGGCCGCCGAACTCGCCGCGACGTACGCCCCCGAGCTGTCGGTGGTCGGCGCCGTGGCCGGCTCACCACCCGCCGACCTGGGCGATCTCGCCGTGGCCGGCGACGGCTCCCTGCTCTCCGGCGGGGTCGGCTGGGTCGTCGACGGTTTCATCTCGGCCTATCCCGAGCACGCCCCGTCGCTACTGGCGGCGTTCGATCCTGCCGGACTCGACATCCTGCGTCGCGCCGAGACGGCCTGCGTCTTCGACGCGTTCACACTGAACCCGTTCGGGCAGACCTCGGCGTATACGGTCGACGGACGGCCCATCGCCGAGCACCTCGGCGACGAGCCGTGGGCGTCGCTGGTCGCCGAGCAGCAACTCGGCAACCGCACCCCGTCGATGCCGATCTTCGTCGCGCAGAGCACCGGCGACGACTTCGTGCTCGTCCAGGGTGTCGACACGATGGTCGACAAGTGGTGCTCGGCCGGCGCCGACGTCACCTACCGCCGCTACGACGTCGGACCCGTCCTGACGAAGACCGGAACCGGCCACCTGATCGGCATGTTCCCGGCCGTCGTCGAAGGCCTCGACTGGCTCGCTCAGCGATTTTCCGGCCGGGAATCCCAGCCCGGCTGCACCGCCTGACATCCCGCCGGAAGAAATTTCCGGCAACCGTGTAACACCGTCGGTCGGCCGACAGATAAACCTGATGAGTGGCCGCGCAGGCAACCCCCCGACATGTCTGCGCGGCCACTTTTCGTTTGCGGCCGCTACCGGTTCACAGGTGCGAGGTGTCGTTGACGAGCCGCACCGACGACCCACCGTCCGCGTAGAACTCGGCAATGCTGAGCGACGCGAGATCCAGGTGCAGGCGGTACAGCAGCGATGGACCCGATTCGAGCGCCATCTGCAGGAACGTCTTGATGGGCGTGACGTGCGAGACGACCAGCACGGTCGTGCCGGCGTAGTCGGTCAGCAGGTCGTCGCGCACCGAGGCAATACGCTTGGCCACCTCGTCGAAGCTCTCGCCGTTCGGGGGCCGCACGGAGGTGTCGCCGAGCCAGCGCCGGTGCAGTTCGGGGTCGCGACGCGCGGCCTCGGCGAAGGTGAGACCCTCCCAGTCGCCGAAATCCGTCTCGATGAGCCCGTCGTGCACCGTCACCGGGAGATCGAGGGCGTCCGCCGCTGCGGCGGCCGTCTCCCGCGCGCGCCCCAGCGGTGACGACAGCACGGCGGTGATCCCACCGCGGGCACCGAGCCGCCGGGCCGCGGCGACCGCCTGCTCACGACCGAGTTCGGTCAGCTCCGGGTTGCCCCGCCCCGAGTAGCGACGCTCGACCGACAGCGAGGTCTCCCCGTGACGCAGCAGCAGCAGACGGGTCGGTGTTCCGACCGCACCGGTCCAGCCGGGCGAAGCCGGAACAGCCGGGTCTGGCACCGGCACGACCGGCGGAGTGGTGACGTTCTCGGTCCGCGCGTTCACCTGGACCGGACGTGCCACGGTGTCGGATGCGACGTCCAGCAACGCTTCGGCGGCCGCGTCCATCGCGGCGTTGGCCAGCCGGTCGGCGTAGGCGTTCTCCGCACGCGGGATCCACGTGAAGTCGACGGTGCGGAACCGGCCGGCGAGCTCCCGCGCCTGCGCGGCCAGCGGGATCATGTCGGCATGCTTGACCTGCCACCGTCCGCTCATCTGTTCGACGACGAGCTTGGAATCCATGCGGACGTGCACCTCGTCGGCGCCGAGCTCGGCGGCGGCGGTGAGACCGGCGATCAGGCCCTTGTACTCGGCGACGTTGTTCGTCGCGCGCCCGATGCTCGCCTGGCGTTCGGCGAGGACGGTCCGATGGTCGGCATCGAAGACCACGGCACCGTAACCGGCCGGTCCGGGATTCCCGCGGGAACCGCCGTCCGCTTCGACGACGACCGTCGTCACAGTCCGGATTCCTTGGTGCGGACCAGGATCGCGTCGCACTCCGGGCACCGGACGAGCAGATCGGCGGGTGCGGCCGCGATCCGGGCGATCTCACCGCGGTCGAGTTCGAGACGGCACGCGCCGCAGCGGCGGGCCTGCAGCAATGCGGCGCCGATGCCGGACTTCTCGCGCTGCTTCTCGTACACCGTCACCAGTTCCGCGGGGAAGACGGCGAGCAATGCCTCGCGGTCGCTGCGGCACCGCTGCTCGGCCACCTCGATGTCGGCGAGCGCCTCGTCGCGGGCCCGGACGGCGTCGCCGAGCTGGTCGTCGACCTGCGAGACCTGCGCACCGGCATGGTCGTGGTCGGCCTTCGACGCCTCGCGACGCTCCATGACCTCGAGCAGGTCGTCCTCGAGTGCCGCCTGGCGACGCTCGAGGCTGGTGAGCTCGTGCTGCAGTTCGGTGAGCTGCTTCGATCCCACCGAGCCGCTCTGGAGCATCGACCGGTCGCGGTCGGCGCGCATTCGCACGGCCTCGATCTCGCCCTCGAGCTTCCGGATGTCCCGGTCGAGGTCGTCGAGGATGATCTCGACGGCCACCGCGGCGTCCTTGCGCGCGTTGCGCTCGGTCTGCAGGCGGTCCACCTCCTGCTGTTCGGGCAGTGTCCGACGGCGATGCGCGAGGCGGTTCAGCTCTGCGTCCACGGCGGCGAGGGACAGCAGCTTGGCCTGCACGGTGGGTTCGACGTTCACTCGGGTGGTTCCTGCTTTCGATGGTGTGTCGGTGGGCCGGGAGTCGGCGGCCACGCGGGACGTGTCGTAGCTGATTACCGTACCGCGCCCGCCGCGGTCGTCCAGGGATCGGTGCGCAACTCGCTGACCCGCGCCTGCCAGCCGTCCCGGTCGGCGAACGCCGCGTCGAGGACGTTGCGGGCCTGGGCGCACCACGGGTACTCGCTCGCCCAGTGCGCGACGTCCACCAGCGCGGGGCCTCCCGCGCGCAGATGTTCGTCGGCGGGATGGTGCCGCAGGTCGGCAGTGACGTAGACGTCGACACCCTGCGCGGTGGCGAGTCCGAGGAAGGAATCACCGGATCCGCCGCACACCGCCACGGTCCGCACCGGCCGGTCCGGATCGCCCGCGCCGCGCACGCCCCATTCGGTGGCGGGCAGAGCGGCGGCGACGTCGGCGGTGAACTCGCGCAGCGTGCGGGTCTGCGGCAGCTCCCCCACCCGGCCGAGCCCGCGATCGCTCGGCAGGTCGGCGAGCTCGATGATGTCGAAGGCCGGTTCCTCGTAGGGGTGCGCGTCGCGCAGGGAAGCGAGCACCGCCGCGCGCGACCGGCGCGGGGCGATGACCTCGATCCGGTCCTCGGGGACGCGCTCGAGGTCGCCGACCGAGCCGATGGCCGGGTCCGCGCCGTCGACCGGGCGGAACTGGCCGGTGCCTGTGGTCGACCAGCAGCATTCGCGGTAGTTGCCGAGGGCACCCGCGCCCGCCGCGAACAGTCCCGCGCGCACCGTGTCGGCGGCGTCGGACGGCACCATGACGACCCACTTGTCGGTCGCGGGTTCGGGCTTGGCCTCGAGCGGTCGCAGGCCGGTCAGGCCCAGCGCTCCGGCGAGGGCGTCCGAGACTCCGGGGTTCGCGCGGTCGGCGTTGGTGTGCGCGGTGAACAGGGCGCAACCGCCGCGGATGAGGCGGTGGATCAGCGCACCCTTGGGCGTGTGCGCGCCCACCGTGTCCACTCCGCGCAGCAACAGCGGGTGGTGCACGAGCAGCAGTTGCGCGCCCCACTCGAGCGCTTCGTCGACGACGGCCGCGGTCGCGTCGACGGCGAGCAGCACCTTGTGCACCGGCTCGTCGGGGTCGCCGGCGACGAGTCCCACCGAGTCCCAGCTCTCCGCCAGCGACGGCGGGTAGGCCGTCTCCAGAACGTCGATCACCTCACGCAGCGTCGCCGCCGTCACGTCCACCTCCAGCTGATCCGCTCTCTCCTACGCGCACGACCCTACGCGGCGGAAGACCGGACGAACGGGGAGAATGGCCCGGTGACCGTTCTCGCTGCCACCCAGCCGCTCGTGCTCCCCGCTCCCGTCGTCCTGTTCGATCTGGACGGCACGCTCACCGATTCCGCGACCGGGGTGATCAACGGGTTCCTCCACGCCGCCGAGACGACCGGTTTCGAGGTGCCCGACGGCGACCTGCAGTGGCTGCTCGGACCGCCCATGCGCGACACCCTGCAGAATCTCGGGCTCGACGAGGAGCAGGTCGCTGCGGGACTCGCGGCCTACCGGGACTACTACTCCGCGACCGGCTGGGCGGAGAACGCGGTCTTCGACGGCATCGAAGCGGTGCTCGATGCCGTGCGCGGGGCCGGGAGTCGCCTGGCGGTGGCGACGTCGAAGTCCCAGGCGTTCGCCGAGCGGATCCTCGACCACTTCGGTCTGACCGGATACTTCGAGTTCGTCGGTGGTGCGAGCGACGACGGCGCCCGGCGGCACAAGTGGGAGGTCGTCGCGCACAGCCTCGCCGCTCTCGGGATCGATCCGCAGGATGCCGAAGCGGGCGGCACCACCGGTGTGGTGATGGTCGGCGACCGCGAGCACGACATCCACGGTGCAGGCCGGTTCGGCATCCCCACGGTCTTCGTCGAGTGGGGTTACGGGACCGAGACCGAGGGTCGTGCGGCGGCGCGGACGACCGCCTCGGTCGAGGAACTGCGCGAGGTACTCACGGGTGGACACTGACGACCGCTTCCACGTGACCTTCGTGTGCACCGGCAACATCTGCCGGTCGCCGATGGCCGAGAAGATCTTCGCCGAGCACCTGCGGCGGGAGGGACTCGACGACCGGGTGCGGGTGAGCAGCGCCGGCACGCACGGCTGGCACGTCGGCTCCGAGGCGGATCCACGCACCGACGCGGTGCTGCAGCGGCACGGCTATCCCACCGGTCACCGCGCCGCCGAGCTCGGTGCCGAGCACCTGTCGGCCGACCTCGTCGTCGCCATGACCACCACCCACGAGCGGGCGCTGGCGCAGCTCGGTGTCCCGTCCGATCGCCGTGTGCTGCTGCGTTCGTTCGATCCCGACGCCGACGACGATTCCGTGCCCGATCCGTACTACGGCTCCCTCGACGAGTTCGAGCAGGTCCGCGAGCAGATCGAAGCCGCCGTTCCGGGCCTGCTCGAGCGGGTGCGGCAGCAGTGAGACGCACCTCACCGGCTACCGTGGATCTGTGCGCCGATTGACATTTCTCCTACGCCCCGGCTGGTTGGTCCTGGCACTGGTGGTCGTCGGCTTCGCCTACGCGTGCTTCACGGTCCTCGCGCCGTGGCAGCTCGGCAAGAACACGAACACCGAGGACCGCAACGGTCGCATCGCTGGGTCGATGGCACAGGATCCGGTTCCCGTCGGCGAACTGCTGGGCGGCGACGGTCCGACGATCGAGGACGAGTGGCGCCGTGTGCTCGCGCAGGGCTCCTATCTGCCCGAGTCGGATGTACTCGTGCGGTTGCGCAACGTCGAGTCGCGGCCGGCCTACGAGGTGCTGACCCCGTTCGTCCTCGATTCCGGCGGAACGATCCTGGTCAACCGCGGGTACGTGCGGCCCGTGCGCGGCACCGAGATCCCCGAGATTCCAGCCGCGCCGTCCGGCACCGTCACCCTCGACGCCCGCATCCGGATGTCCGAGGGAACGGTCGAGGACAAGGCCCCCTTCGTCGACGACGGCTACCAGCAGGTGTACTTCATCGACGCCCCGCAGGTCGCGTCCGTCACGGGTCTCGATCTCGAGGACGTCTACCTGCAGCTCGACGCCGACCAGCCCGGCGGTCTCGGCGTGATCCCGCTCCCCCAGCTCGATTCGGGCCCGTACCTGTCCTACGGCCTGCAGTGGCTGGCGTTCGGGATCATGGCCCCGCTGGGTCTGGGTTACTTCGTGTGGGCCGAGCTGCGGGAACGTAGGAAGTCCAAGGGTTCGCAAGACGGTGGTGACGCAGCCGAGGCCCCGGCGGAAGCGGCACCGCGCACCGCGAGCGAGAAGCTCGCCGATCGATACGGCCGGCCGCGGTGACCGAGCCGACCACCCTGCCCCGATTCGAGGAGCTCCCGATGTACGCGACCGTCGACGACTATCTGGCCGACAAGGATCCGGCCGCCGTCGATGTGTTCCGGCACGTGCGCGCGATGATCCTCGACCTCGGCGGCGACGTCACCGAGCACGTCCACGCGTCGGAGATCTCCTGGTCGCGGGGCCGGCCGTTCGCGGCGGCGTTCGTCTACGCCTCGCGTCTCGAGGTGGCCCTGGATCTGCCGCGGCGTATCCACCACGCGACGCTGCGTGAGGCGTTCCCGAAGAAGGGGACGGTGACGACGCACCGGCTGAGCGTCTCGTCGGTCGACGAACTCGACGACCACTTCGTGGAGTTGCTCGACGTGGCCTACCGCACCGCGGCGGAACCGCGCGACTGACGCCCCACGACTCCCTTCCGCACGAAGGAAACGAGATGGACGAGGTCAGCGGCGCGATCCGGTTCCTGTCCGCCTTCACGGCCATCGAGAACCACTTCAAGTGGCAGCTGCAGACGGACGAGGAGCACATGAGCTTCGTCCGGATGGCCAAGGAGTACGCCCGGCGCCACCGCACCCAGGTCGATCTGCCCGCCCTCCGGGCCTTCGCGGACCTGCGCAACGCGCTCGTGCACCAGGACTACTACGGGGGCAAGCCGGTCGCCGATCCGGTCCCGGAGGTCGTCGAGGCGATCGAGAGACTGCGCGACAGGATCATCGATCCGCCGAAGGTGCTGCAGGTCCTGCCGAGACGGGCACCCGCCGTGTTCGAGACGGGCACACCACTGAATCGGGTGCTCGACGAGATCCGGCGCCACGACTACTCGCAGTTCCCGATCTACGAGGACGACACCTATCTCGGGCTGCTGACGACGAACTGCATCGCCCGCTGGCTCGCGCATCGTCTCGCGACGGACGAGATCGTCGAGAGCGAGACCGTCGGAGCGGCCCTGGAGTTCGCCGAACCGCACGAGCGGGCCGCGCACCTGCCCCGAACCATCACGGTGCCGCAGGCGATCAAGAAGCTGTCCCCGCCCGCGGGCGGGCAACTGCCGCCGACGGCGTTGATCGTCACGCACAGTGGCAGCGCGAAGGAACGGCCGCTCATGATCGTCGTCGCCGACGACCTGCCGACGCTCGTCGCGGCGGTGAATGCGGGACATTAGATCCGTGTGGACCCGACCCCGCTGAGCGGGGCTCGATCCACCGGAATCGCACATGGGATTGTGGGCGCGGAGGGTTTCGAACCCCCGACCGCTGGTGTGTAAAACCAGAGCTCTACCACTGAGCTACACGCCCGAAAGACGGCGGCAGGTGCCGCCGACTTCGCATCAGGACTTTAGCGCGGCGAGCGCTCTGGCCCAAGCTCCCTGGTCACGGGCCTCTCCGGGCTGGTTCTCCTCCGCGAACTGCACGATGCCGTCCTTGTCGATGACGAACGTGCCGCGGTTGGCGAAACCGAACTTCTCGTTGAACACACCGTAGGCCTGCGCGACCTCGCCGTGCGGCCAGAAGTCGGACAGCAGCGGGAAGGTGTAGCCCTGCTCGGCCGCCCAGATCTTGTGGCTCGGCGACGGGCCGACCGACACCGCGAGGATGGCGGTGTCGTCGTTCTCGAAGGTGGGCAGGTCGTCGCGGACGGCGCACAGCTCGCCCTGGCAGACGCCGGTGAAGGCGAGCGGGTAGAAGACCAGGAGCACGTTCTTGCTGCCCCGGAAGCTCGACAGCGTCACTTCCTGGTTGTTCTGGTCCTTGAGGGTGAAATCGGGGGCTTCGGTGCCCACGGCGATCGGCATGCGTGTGGATCCTTACGTTCCGGGAGCCGGTTCAGCGGCGGGGACGGCCGGCCTTGGGCTGGACGAGGCGGCTGCCGATCCAGTCACCGAGGTTGGTGGCCGTGGTCTGGGTGAGGCCGGCCGTGGCGGCCGACTCGGCGATCTCGCTGGGCTCGACGTGATCAGGGCGCCCGGTCTTGGGGGTGAGCACCCATACGACGCCTTCGTCGGCGAGGGGGCCGATCGCGTCCATGAGGGCGTCGACCAGGTCGCCGTCGCTGTCGCGCCACCACAGCAGCACGACGTCGACGACCTCGTCGGAGTCCTCGTCGAGCAGCTCGGTACCGGTGACCTCTTCGATCGCAGCTCTCAACTCGTCGTCGGTGTCCTCGTCCCAACCGAGTTCCTGCACCACGTGGTCGTGAGTGATACCGAGCTTGGAGACATAGTTCTTGGCATCCGCCGCGGCGACCACGGTGGCTCCTCCTAAGGGTTGTGGTGCGCGAATCGGATCCGCGTACCGGCGTGACGATCAATTGGTCAAAGCGAACATCGTTGCGGGCCTCAACGCAACCCGAATCGCTGGGAAAAGCGGGAGAATCTTTCCAGAGGGACCCGTTGCACCGCCCCGCACCGTGTCCGATCCGTCCTGTTGGCCGGGCCAGGGCGTGATCCTTCGTCGCGGATGGGGGAAGATGAGGGGTGCATCATGTTCAGATGTCGATTGCGTCGGCTCCCACAAGAGCCGGCCGACGGAGAGGGCGCTCCACCTACGCGCCCACCACGATGAGGAGCAGACGTTGACAGACCTGATCCACGGATCCGACTCCCGAGAAGGCGCTGCACCGGGCGCGTCGGGACCGGATTCCTCGGCCAAGCCGGCATCGACCAAGGACAATCGTGTCCGGGTGATCCGCGAGGGCGTGGCCTCCTACCTGCCGGACATCGATCCGGCGGAGACCGAAGAGTGGCTCGAGTCGTTCGACGGGATGCTCGAGGCCGCGGGTCCCACCCGCGCGCGCTACCTGCTGCTTCGCATGCTCGAGCGTGCCAACGAGCGCAAGGTCTCCCTTCCCGCCCTGACCTCCACCGACTACGTCAACACCATCCCCACCGAGAGCGAACCGTGGTTCCCCGGTGACGAGGAGGTCGAGCGTCGCTTCCGCGCGTACATCCGGTGGAACGCGGCGATCATGGTCACCCGCGCGCAGCGCCCGGGTGTCGGCGTCGGTGGTCACATCTCCACCTACGCGTCGTCCGCCGCCCTGTACGAGGTCGGCTTCAACCACTTCTTCCGCGGCAAGGACCATCCCGGCGGCGGCGACCAGGTCTTCATCCAGGGCCACGCCTCCCCCGGCATCTACGCCCGAGCCTTCCTCGAGGGCCGCATCGGCACCGAGCAGCTCGACGGCTTCCGGCAGGAGCACAGCCACGCCTCGCTCGGTGGTGGCCTGCCGTCGT
The DNA here is from genome assembly GCF_048381395.1 of Rhodococcus shunpengi. Taxonomy (NCBI): domain Bacteria; kingdom Bacillati; phylum Actinomycetota; class Actinomycetes; order Mycobacteriales; family Nocardiaceae; genus Rhodococcus; species Rhodococcus shunpengi. The sequence goes on along the minus strand of NZ_JBLWIU010000024.1, from coordinate 513,827 downwards.
ACCCGCACCCGCGCCTGCTCCCGACCTTCTGGGAGTTCCCGACCGTGTCCATGGGTCTGGGCCCGATGAACGCGATCTACCAGGCACGGTTCAACCACTACCTGCACGACCGCGGCATCAAGGACACCTCCGATCAGCACGTCTGGGCGTTCCTCGGCGACGGCGAGATGGACGAGCCGGAGTCGCGCGGTCTGGCGCACGTCGCGGCCACCGAGGGTCTCGACAACCTGACCTTCGTCGTCAACTGCAACCTGCAGCGTCTCGACGGCCCGGTGCGCGGCAACGGCAAGATCATTCAGGAGCTGGAGTCGTTCTTCCGCGGCGCCGGCTGGAACGTCATCAAGGTCGTGTGGGGCCGTGAGTGGGACGCCCTGCTGCACGCCGACAAGGACGGCGCGCTGGTCAATCTCATGAACGTCACCCCCGACGGCGACTACCAGACGTACAAGGCCAACGACGGCGCGTTCGTGCGCGAGCACTTCTTCGGCCGCGACCCGCGGACCAAGGAGCTGGTCAAGGACCTGTCCGACCAGGACATCTGGAACCTCAAGCGCGGCGGCCACGACTACCGCAAGATCTACGCGGCCTACAAGGCGGCAATGGAGCACAAGGGTCAGCCGACGGTGATCCTCGCGCACACCATCAAGGGTTACACGCTCGGTAAGCACTTCGAGGGCCGCAATGCGACCCACCAGATGAAGAAGCTCACCCTCGAGGACCTCAAGTACTTCCGCGACGTCCAGCGGATCCCGATCTCCGATGCCGAGCTCGAGAAGGATCCGAAGATGCCGCCGTACTACCACCCCGGCTTCGAGTCGCCCGAGATCCAGTACATGCTCGAGCGTCGCCGGGCCCTCGGCGGCTTCCTGCCGGAGCGCCGCACCGCCGCGAAGCCGTTGGCGCTGCCCGCGGAGAAGACCTACGACGTCGTCCGCAAGGGTTCGGGCAAGCAGGAGGTCGCCACCACCATGGCGACAGTCCGTGTGCTCAAGGAACTGTTGCGCGACAAGGAGATCGGCAAGCGCATCGTGCCGATCATCCCGGACGAGGCCCGCACCTTCGGTATGGACTCGTGGTTCCCGTCGCTGAAGATCTACAACCGCAACGGTCAGCTGTACACCTCGGTCGACGCCGATCTGATGCTCGCCTACAAGGAGAGCGAGGTCGGCCAGATCCTGCACGAGGGCATCAACGAGGCCGGTTCGACGGCGTCGTTCACGGCGGTCGGGACGTCCTACGCGACGCAGGGCGAGCCGATGATCCCCGTGTACATTTTCTACTCGATGTTCGGTTTCCAGCGCACGGGCGACGGCCTGTGGGCGGCGGCCGACCAGATGGCACGCGGGTTCGTCCTCGGCGCGACGGCCGGTCGCACGACGCTGACCGGTGAGGGCCTGCAGCACGCCGACGGGCACTCGCTGCTGCTCGCGTCGACCAATCCGGCCGCGGTCACCTACGACCCGGCGTTCTCCTACGAGATCGCCCACATCTTCCGCGACGGTCTGCGGCGGATGTACGGCGGCACGGAGGGTGTCGACGGCTTCGGTGGCGAGGACGTCTTCTACTACATCACCATCTACAACGAGCCGTACTCGCAGCCGGCCGAGCCGGAGGACCTCGACATCGAGGGGCTGCTCAAGGGCATCTACCTGTACAAGCGGGGCCAGGAGTCGGGCCCGAAGGCGCAGATCCTGGTCTCGGGCGTGATGATGCCCGAGGCGCTGCGTGCGCAGGAGATCCTCGCCGACGAGTGGGGCGTGTCCGCGGATGTCTGGTCCGTCACCTCGTGGGGCGAGCTGCGTCGCGACGGCGTCGAGTGCGACCGGCAGGCGCTGCTGAATCCCGGTGAGGAAGCTCCGGTGCCGTACGTCGCGTCGGTGCTCAACGATGCGGCGGGTCCGTTCGTCGCGGTGTCCGACTGGATGCGCGCGGTGCCCGATCAGATCCGCAAGTGGGTTCCGGGCGACTACACGGTGCTCGGCGCCGACGGCTTCGGCTTCTCCGACACCCGTGGCGCCGCCCGCCGCGTGTTCAACATCGACGCCGAGTCCACGGTGGTCGCGGTGCTCTCGGCGCTCGGCCGCGAGGGCGCGATCGATCGTGAGAAGGCCGTCGAGGCGGCCCGCACCTACAAGATCGACGACGTGACGGCCGCCCCGGTCTCGATGGCGGATCCGGGCGTCGCCTGATCCGTCCGCCGGTCACGTCCGAGTGGCGTGACCGGCCGGCTCGCGGCCGCCGGGTACTTTCGTCCCATGGTCGACGAGCCGCAACCCCGCCGGATGGGGCAGGTACCGGGCGTTCACAGGGAGCGCCCGGTACCGCCGTCCCGTCCCGAGCGGGCACCGCTCCCCGACGCGCTGCTCCGTCGGGTCAAACAGTTCTCGGGGCGACTGTCCACCGAAGCGGTGCACGTCATGCAGGAGCAGTTGCCCTTCTTCGCCGATCTCGACGCGTCGCAACGGTCGACCGTGCAGCTGGTCATCCAGACATCGGTGGTCGACTTCCTCGAGTGGGTGCGCAATCCCGACAGCGACCTGCGGTTCAGCCTCGACGCCTTCCAGATGATCCCGCAGGATCTCGCCCGGCGGCTGACGCTGCGTCAGACGGTGGACATGGTCCGCGCGGCGATGGAGTTCTTCGAGCAGTGGCTGCCGGCCCTCGCCCGCAACGAGGAACAGCTCGTGGCGCTCACCGAGGCGATCCTGCGCTACGGGCGCGAGCTCGGTTTCGCCGCCGCGGCGGTCTACGCGGGGGCGGCCGAGTCGCGGGGCGCCTGGGACACGCGGCTCGAGGCCCTCGTCGTCGACGCCGTGGTGCGCGGCGACACCGGGCCCGACATGCAGTCGCGGGCCGCGACCCTCAACTGGGACGCGACCGCCCCGGCGACGGTGATCGTCGGAACTCCCCCACCCGACCAGGGCGTCTCGGTGATCACCACCGTGCACACCGTCGCCCAGGAGCACGGTCGCGCCGCCCTCGCGGTGGTGCAGGGCGAACGCCTGGTGATGGTGGTCAGCGGTGAACTGCACGGGACGGTCGACGCGGCGAACTTCCGCACCGAGTTGATGCGCGCGTTCTCCGACGATCCCGTGGTGATCGGTCCGACGACACCGACGCTGGCGACCGCACACGTCTCCGCCGTCGAAGCGCTCGCCGGCATGGAGGCGGTCGTGGGGTGGCCGGGGGCTCCCCGGCCGGTGCACGCCGCCGAGCTGTTGCCCGAGCGCGCGCTGCTCGGTGATCCCGGCGCGATCGCCGCGCTCGAGGACTTCGTCGTCGCCCCGCTCGCTGCCGCCGGGCCGTCCCTCGCAGACACGCTGGACGCATACCTCGACAGTGGGGGTGCTGTCGAGACTTGCGCCCGGAAGCTGTTTGTTCATCCAAATACCGTGCGGTATCGATTGAAGCGGATCACAGAAGTCACGGGTCGGGATCCCACAAATCCTCGCGATGCGTACGTGCTCCGAATCGCTGCCACGGTAGGTCGCCTGGCACGAAGCCATAACGAATTGAGATCGCCTGCACCACCTGCCACTCGATTCACAATTCGCGAATCGGACACGTAACGTCCCCGGCCTTTCCTCCGATAGCGAGCACCGACGTGCAGATTTGTGGGAACCCTACAAATCGAGGGGCAACCTTTCATCGCTACCGACATCTCGCAGGCACCCGCTCGCGGTGTTCCCTGGTGATCGTGATTTCGCTGCTTGCCCCCGGCCAGGGGTCTCAGACACCCGGAATGCTCGCCCCGTGGCTCGAGCAGTCCGGAGCGCGCGACCGCATCGACCGGTGGTCGCAGACGGCGGGACTCGATCTCGCGCGTCTCGGCACCACTGCCACCGCCGAGGAGATCACCGACACCGCGGTGACCCAGCCGCTCGTGGTGGCCTCCGCCCTGCTCGCCTTCGAGGATCTCGACCGTCGCGGCCTCGTGCCCGCCGACACGATCGTCGCCGGCCACTCCGTCGGCGAACTCGCCGCGGCCGCCATCGCCGGTGTCATCAGCGCCGACGACGCCGTCGCCCTCGCCGCCGTCCGCGGAGCCGAGATGGCCCGCGCCTGCGCGCTCGAACCCACCGGAATGTCCGCCGTTCTCGGCGGCGCCGAGGACGAGGTGCTCGCGCGCCTCGCCGAGTTGGATCTGACCCCCGCGAACATGAATGCGGCCGGTCAGATCGTCGCAGCCGGGCGCCTGAGCGCGCTCGAGGAACTCGCTGCGAACCCGCCCGAGAAGGCCCGCGTCCGCGCCCTGCCGGTCGCCGGTGCCTTCCACACCCGATTCATGGCACCCGCCCAGGACGCCGTGGCTGCCGCCGCGGCGAAGATCACACCTTCGGATCCGACGCACACGCTGCTGTCGAACTACGACGGCAAGCCCGTCACCTCCGGAGCCGACGCCCTCGAACGTCTCGCAGCCCAGGTCACCCGGCCCGTCCGGTGGGACCTGTGCACCGCCTCCCTGCGCGAGGCGCAGGTGAGCCGGATCGTCGAGCTTCCCCCCGCCGGCACGCTGGTGGGCATCGCCAAGCGCGAGATGCGCGGCACGCCCACCGTCGCCCTCAAGACCCCCGCGGAGATCTCCGCTCTGGCCGAAAGTCTTCAACTCGGTTAGGTTGCTGCGCGCGCCGTCGCACAGCACGGGCACCTCACCGGGAACTCCCCGGACCCCCGGCCGGAAACATCCGGCCGGTTTCGAACGACATAGTCGACAGATCGAGAAGGGAGCCACATCGTGGCCGCCACCCAGGAAGAAATCATCGCCGGTCTCGCGGAGATCATCGAAGAGGTCACCGGCATCGAGCCCTCCGAGGTGACCGTCGACAAGTCCTTCGTCGACGACCTCGACATCGACTCGCTGTCCATGGTCGAGATCGCCGTCCAGACCGAGGACAAGTACGGCGTGAAGATCCCCGACGAGGATCTCGCCGGTCTGCGCACCGTCGGTGACGCCGTGAACTACATCCAGAAGCTCGAGGCCGCAGGCGTTCAGGCCACGAACGACAACGAATGAGTTCTGCTGTGACCTCCCCTTCTCCTCGGGCACTCCGCAACGTCGTCGTCACCAGCCTCGCGGCTACGACGTCGATCGCCGGCGACGTGGACGCCACCTGGAAAGCACTGCTGGCCGGTGAGAGCGGGATCGGCACCATCGACGGCGGTTTCGTCGACGAGTTCGACCTCCCGGTGCGCATCGGCGGAACCCTGAAGGTCAGCCCCGACGAGGGACTGTCCCGCGTGGAACTCCGTCGCATGAGCTTCGTCGAGCGCCTCGCGCTCACCCTCGGGCGCACCGTCTGGCAGAACGCCGGCAGCCCCGAGGTCGACCAGGACCGTCTCGGTGTGGTCATCGGTACGGGCCTCGGTGGCGGCGAGTCGCTCATCGACGCCGTCGACAAGCTCCGTGTCGGCGGCTACCGCAAGGTCTCGCCCTTCGCGGTGCAGATGATCATGCCGAACGGACCGTCGGCCACCGTCGGGCTCGAACTCGGTGCCCGCGCCGGGGTCATCACCCCGGTCTCGGCGTGCTCGTCCGGATCCGAGGCGATCGCCAACGCGTACCGCATGATCGCCTTCGGCGACGCCGACATCGTCGTCACCGGTGGTGTCGAGGGTCAGCTGGACGCGGTCGCCACCGCGGGCTTCGCGATGATGCGGGCGCTGAGCACCCGCAACGAGAACCCGAAGGGCGCCTCGCGTCCGTTCGACAAGGACCGCGACGGTTTCGTCTTCGGCGAGGCCGGCGCACTGATGGTCCTCGAGAGCGAGGAGCACGCCAAGGCACGCGGAGCGACCATCCACGCTCGTATCCTCGGCGCCGGCATCACCTCCGACGGTTACCACATCGTCGCCCCCGACCCGGAAGGTACGGGAGCGGCTCGGGCCATGCGGCGGGCGATCGAGACCGCCGGGCTCACCAAGGCCGACATCGGGCACGTCAACGCGCACGCGACGGCCACCCCGATCGGCGACGTGGCCGAAGCCAAGGCCATCAACGCGGCCGTGGGCAACCACGCCGCGATCTACGCCCCCAAGTCCGCGCTCGGTCATTCGATCGGTGCGGTGGGTGCACTCGAAGCAGTACTCACGGTCCTGACTCTGCGTGACGGGGTCATCCCGCCCACGCTGAATCTCGAGAACCAGGATCCAGAGATCGATCTCGACGTGGTCAAGGGCGAACCACGTTCCGGCCGGATCGATTTCGCGCTGAACAACTCGTTCGGTTTCGGTGGGCACAACGTGGCGCTCGCATTCGGTCGCGCCTGACCGTCGACGCCGGTCCGCCCCATGCGGTGGAGGCTCC
>NZ_JBLWIU010000024.1:418724-507517 GCF_048381395.1 Rhodococcus shunpengi | reverse complement strand
GGAGCCTCCACCGCAGCCCACCACCACCGCGTCTGCCCGAGGAGCACCCGATGACCATCCTGGATCCAGCCACCCCGCGTGAGACGACGGTGGACCCGAGAGATCCGTTGGCCCGTCTCGAGAAACTGTTCGACCCGGGCAGCCTGGAACTGCTGCACACCCGCGACAAGTCGGGCGTCCTCGCCGCCGTCGGCGAGGTCGACGGCATCCGCACCGTCGCATACTGCTCCGATGCCACCGTCATGGGCGGAGCCATGGGCGTCGAGGGATGCAAGCACATCGTCTCCGCCATCGACCACGCCATCGACCACGAGATCCCCGTGGTCGGCATCTTCCACTCCGGTGGCGCGCGTCTGGCCGAGGGCGTCGAGGCCCTCCACGCCGTCGGCCTGGTCTTCGAGGCCATGGTCCGCGCGTCCGGTCTGATCCCCCAGATCTCCGTCGTTCTCGGCTTCGCGGCCGGCGGTGCCGCCTACGGCCCGGCCCTGACCGACATCGTCATCATGGCCCCCGAGGGCCGTGTCTTCGTCACCGGACCGGACGTGGTCCGCAGCGTCACCGGTGAGCAGGTCGACATGGAGTCGCTCGGCGGCCCCGACACGCACACCAAGAAGTCCGGTGTCGCGCACATCGCCGCGCACGACGAGGCCGACGCCCTGCACCGCGCCCGCCGTCTGGTGTCGATGCTGGCCGAACAGGGTGAATTCGATGTCGCCGCAGCCGCGCTCGGCGACACCGACCTGCGGGCGTTGATGCCTGCGTCGCCGCGACGCGCATACGACGTGCGGCCGATCGTCCACCAGCTGGTCGACAACGTCGACGGCGAGTCCTCCTTCGAGGAACTGCAGGCCGGCTGGGCCCGCAGCATCGTCACCGGATTCGGCCGTCTCGGCGGCCGCACCGTTGGCGTCATCGCCAACAACCCGCTCCGTCTCGGCGGCTGCCTCAACTCCGAGAGCGCCGAGAAGTCAGCGCGTTTCGTGCGGATGTGCAATGCCTTCGGTGTTCCGCTCGTCGTCATCGTCGACGTGCCCGGTTACCTTCCCGGCGTGAGCCAGGAGTGGGAGGGCGTCGTGCGACGCGGCGCCAAGCTGCTCCACGCGTTCGCCGAGGCGAAGGTTCCCCGCGTCACGCTCGTGACGCGCAAGATCTACGGCGGCGCGTACATCGCGATGAACTCCCGGGCGCTCGGGGCCACCGCCGTCTACGCATGGCCGGAGTCCGAGGTCGCCGTGATGGGCGCGAAAGCCGCTGTGGGCATCCTCCACAAGAAGGCCCTCGCCGCGGCTCCCGAGGAGGAGCGTGAGGCGCTGCACGATCGTCTCGCCGCCGAACACGAGGCGATCGCCGGTGGCGTCGGGCGCGCGATGGCGATCGGTGTGGTCGACGAGATGATCGATCCCGCCACCACGCGGAGCACCCTGGCCGCCGCGCTCGCCGCCGCACCCGCGGTTCGCGGACGGCACAAGAACATTCCGCTCTGATCCGGACACAGCACGAGAACACCGGCATCGCTCCTCGGAGCGGTGCCGGTGTTCCCGTATCAGGAAGATGTGGGGGTGCGTTCCGGTCGTGTCGGACCGCGGTCAGCCGACGTCCCGGCGGAGCCACGTCACCTGCGCGCCTTCGTCGCCGCTGCGGTACGGCTCGAGCTCTTCGTCCCATGCCGTTCCGAGCGCGCGGTGCAGTTCGCTCGTGACATCGGCGGAGGACAGCATGGCGCGCAGACGCATCTCTCCTACGACGATGTCGCCGTTGGCGCTGGTGCATCCGCGCCACAGACCCAGTCGGGGGACGTAGCTGAAGCGTTCGCCGTCGACGCCCTCGCTGGGGTTCTCGGTGATCTCGAAGCGGAGCATCGGCCACGACCGCAGCACGTCGGCCAGTCGCGCGGCCGTGCCCACGGGCCCGACCCAGTCGACGCAGGTGCGCAGCAGCCCCGGTGCGGCGGGCTGGCCCGTCCACGCGAGATCGGGCCGGCAGTCGAGGATGTCGGCCAGTGCCCACTCGATGTGCGGGCACACCGCCGCCGGTGAGGAGTGGACATAGATCACCCCCGCCGTGGCATCCGCGAATTGGTTGGATGCGCGCATACATTCACCTCCGGTTCGACCAGGACGTCTTCCCCAACGACCTTCGTCGGCCAAGGCTTCTCCATGCAGGCTGCGTACAAGTGTGCCCGTGTGGCGTGTGTTTCGCCAGCGAACCAGAGAGGTTTATGTGAATTCGGTGATGATCGCGTCTCCGACGGCAGGCCAGAGCGGTTTCGCCCAGTCTCCGAAGGCACGATCAGTAAGTACCACAGCGGCGACGGAAATTTCGGGATCTACCCAAATGAATGTGCCCGATTGACCGAAATGACCGAAAGTACGCGGTGAATTACCGGTGGCGGTCCAATGCGGGTTCTTTTCGCCCCGGATCTCGAATCCGAGACCCCAGTCGTTGGGCTTGAACATCCCGTATCCGGGCACGAGTCCGTTCAGACCGGGGAACTGCACGCTGGTCGCCTCGGTGAGGGTTTCGTACGAGACCAGAACGGGATCGAGCAGCTCGCGCGCGAACAGTGCGAGATCGGCGACCGACGACTGCGCCCCGTGACCGGCCGGCCCCGGCAGGGACGAGGACGGCATGCCCAGCGGCTCGAAGACCGCCTGCCGGAGGTATTCCGGGAACTCGATACCGGTTTCCGTCTCGACGAGTTCGGCGAGCACTTCGAAGCCCGCACTCGAGTAGATCCGCTTCCGCTCGGGTTCGGTCTGCACCGTGCGCTCACCGAACGCCAGACCCGAGGCGTGGGCGAGCAGATGCCGCACCGTCGACCCCTCGGGGCCCGCAGGCTGATCGAGCTCGATCGCGCCCTCCTCGACGGCCACGAGCGCGGCGTACGCCACGAGCGGCTTCGTCACGGACGCGAGGGGAAAGACCTCGTCGAGGTCTCCCCTGGACGCGACCGTTCCGCCGTCGCGGGTCACCNCACCACCGCGGCGGCGGAACGGTCGACGGGCCAGTCGCTGAGCAGATCGAGGCTGTGCACGCGATCACCCTACGAGACGGCCCGGCGGGGCGGGGTCACCGGTCGGTACCGGTCACCAGTCGGCTTCGGTGTAGCGGATGACGCCGCGGATGTTCCTGCCCTCGAGCATGTCCCGGTATCCGTCGTTGATCTGCTCGAGGGTGTAGGTACGCGTGACCATGTCGGCCAGGTTCAGCTGACCGGACTTGTACAGGTCGAGCAGGTTCGGGATGTCGACGCGGGCATTGCACCCACCGAAGATGTTGCCCTTGAGGTCCTTCTGCAGCATCGAGAACAGGAACGAGTTCAGCTTGACGTCCATGTCGGACATGTAGCCCATCGCCGTGACGACGCACCGGCCACCCTTGGCCGTGAGTGTCAGCGCGGGATCGACCAGCTCCCCCTTCATCTCGCCGACGGTGATGATCGTCGAGTGGCACATGCGGCCCCACGTGATCTCCATGATCGGCACGATGGCCTCCTCGATGGAGGCGTAGGTGTGCGTGGCACCGAACTTGAGCGCCTGCTCGCGCTTGAACGGTTCCGGGTCGATCGCGAAGACGTGACGCGCACCGGAGGCCACGGCACCCTGCAGGGCGCTCATGCCGACGCCGCCGACGCCGATGATGGCGACCGAATCGCCGGCCTTGACCTCGGCGATGTTCGTCGCCGAACCCCAGCCGGTGGGCACGCCGCAGCCGACCAGCGCGGCGAGTTCGAAGGGTACGTCCTTGTCGATCTTGACGACCTGGCTCTGGTTGACCGTCATGTACGGCGAGAAGGTGCCGAGCAGGCACATCGCGATCACGTTCTGGCCGCGTGCCTGGATGCGGTAGGTGCCGTCGGAGATCGCCTGGCCGCTGAGCAGTCCGGCGCCGAGATCGCACAGGTTCGAGTGCCCCGAGGCACAGGACGGACACCGCCCGCATGCGGGGATGAAGGACAGCACGACGTGGTCGCCCACCTCGAGGCCCACCACTCCCTCACCGACCTTGGTGATCACGCCCGAGCCCTCGTGACCGCCCATGGCGGGGAAGGACGGCATCGGGGTTGCGCCCGTGACGATGTGGTGGTCGGAATGGCACATGCCGGCGGCTTCCATGCGGATCTGCACTTCGCCCGCGACGGGATCGCCGAGTTCGATCTCCTCGACCGACCACGGTTCGTCGATGCCCCACAGCACTGCACCCTTGGTCTTCATCTGGCTCGCCCTCCATCGCATTGCCGGTTGTGCACGTGACGATAGACACAATCGCACAGAATTGGAACAGGTTCTAGCCTTCGTCCCGGTCCGGTCGACCTGCGAACGCGGATACCGTGGGACCCGAGCACCGCGGGTCCCACCGCCCGACCGTCCGAGGAGATGCCGTGCCCGACAATCCGGAACTCACCTTCCACGGCGCGGCGAGAACCGTCACCGGCTCGTGCGCGATGATCGAACTCGCCGACGCCCGCATCCTGGTCGACTGCGGGATGTTCCAGGGTTCGCGCAGCCTCGAGAAGCTCAATGTCGCGGAGTTCGCGTTCGCTCCCGAGTCGATCGACGCGGTGATCCTCACCCACGCCCACATCGACCACTGCGGACTGCTCCCCAAGCTCGTCGCGCGTGGCTTCGAGGGCCGCATATTCTGCACTGCCCCGACGGCCGAGCTGCTCTCGTTCATGCTCGCCGACTCGGCGCGGATCCAGGAGTTCGAGGCCCAGCGCCGCAATCGGCGGCGCGACCGCGCGCACCGGGCGAAGTTCCAGCCGATCTACACCGAGGAGGACGCCCGGCTCGCCGCCGCGCGCGCCCGGCCGGTTCCACTCGAGGAGTGGTTCGAGCCGGCACCCGGTTTCCGGGTCCGCCTGTGGAATGCCGGACACATCCTGGGGTCGGCGTCGGCGGAGATCGAGGCCGGCGGTGTGCGCATGGTGTTCTCGGGAGATCTCGGCCCGGAGCAGAAGGCGTTCCACGCCGATCCGGAAGGTCCGACCGGACTCGACTACGTCGTCTGCGAATCCACCTACGGGGATCGCTCACGCCCTCGGCTCACGATCGCCGAGCGCCGCGACCTCCTCGCGCGGGAGGTGAACGAGGCGATGGAGCGCGGCGGCAACCTGATCGTGCCGTCGTTCGCTCTCGAACGCACCCAGGAGTTGTTGCTCGACATCGGATACCTGCTCGACGACGAGCACATTCCCGATGTGCCGGTCTTCGTCGACTCCCCGCTCGCGATCCGCGCCACCGACGTCTTCGCCGCACACGCCGGAGAACTCGAGGACCTCGACGGCCGGAACGTCTTCCGCCATCCGGGCATCCGATACACCGCCGAGGCCGAGGAGTCGATGCGGATCGACACCTACCGACGCGCGATCATCATCGCGGCCTCCGGGATGTGCGAGGCGGGACGGGTTCGGCACCACCTGCGGAACAACCTCGCCCGCCCCGACTCGACGGTGCTCTTCGTCGGCTATCAGGCGCAGGGCACGCTCGGCAGGGTGATCCTCGAGGGTGCGTCGAAGGTCCGGATCTCGGGTGAGGACATCGACGTCCGGGCGCAGATCCGGCGGATCGACAGTTACTCCGCACATGCCGACCGCGGCGAGCTGGTGCGCTGGGTCGGGCACCGCGCGCCGATCTCCGGCACGGTCTTCCTCGACCACGGCGAGCCCGATGCGCTCGCTGCCTTCACGGCGTCACTGCACGGACTCGATGCGGACCTGAACGTGGTCGTTCCGGAGATCGGTGCGCGGTACCGGCTCGTGGCAGGTGGCCCGGCCGAGTACGTCGCGACCGTCGCACCGCCGGCGCCGGTGCACGTCGGCCGCGACTGGCAGAACGAGTACGCCGAGTTCGCCACCGGTCTGCGCGACCAACTGCTCGAGATCGACGACCCGCGCACCCGGGAGCGTGCGATCGCTGCGATGCGGAAGGTGCTCGACGAATACCGCACGGGTGCCCAGAACCCGGAGGAGCACCGACGCCACTCGAGGCCGGGTCGACGCAAACCTCCACCCCGCCGGAGGCGCCGTTTCTGAGCCGCTCCTTTCACTTCCCGCGAGAATCGTCTCGCGTGATATCCATCCTCTCATTGTAGAGAATGATATTTCCGTCTAACGTGATCCTCATGTTCGACCGCGGCGAGGGCCGCCGTATCGGCATCGGACAACGGAGGACGAACCATGACGACGAAGGCGCTCGCGCCCGACGTATCCACGTGGCCGGCAGAGAACCCGCAGCTCATCGGGAGTCGCTGCGACGACTGCTCCGCGACCACGTGGCCCACCCAGCCGCGCTGCCCCCGGTGCAGCGGGGCGAGCATCTCGGAACTGTTGCTGCCGCGTCGCGGCACGCTCGTGGCATGGACCACGCAGGGATTCGTGCCGAAGCAGCCCTACGCGGGCAACGAGACGGCGGCGACCTTCACACCCTTCGCGTTCGGCCTCGTCCAACTCGATGACGTGGTCCGCGTCGAGGCCCGCCTCACCGAGACCGACCCCGAGAAACTGCGCCCGGGCATGGAGCTCGAGCTCACCTTCGTCCCCTTCTACACCGACGAAGAGGGCACCGACATCGTCACGTGGGCCTTCGCGCCGATCTGATCCGCACACATCCCATCGAGGAGTTCCCGACATCATGAACGACGTTGCCATCATCGGGGTGGGCCTTCACCCGTTCGGTAGATTCGGCGCCAAATCGGCCATCGAAATGGCCGCAGACGCAATCCAGCTCGCACTCGAGGACTCGGGTGTCGCCTGGAAGGACATCCAGTTCGGCATCGGCGGCAGCTACGAGGTCGACAACACCGACGCCGTCACCCGCCTCGTCGGCCTGACCGGCATCCCCTTCACCAACGTATTCAACGCGTGCGCGACGTCCGCCAGCGCGATCGAACAGACCGCCGACGGGATCCGTTCCGGCAAGTACGACATCGGCATCGCGGTCGGCACCGACAAGCACCCCCGCGGCGCCTTCACCGCCGATCCCGCCATGCTCGGTCTGCCCGCCTGGTACGCCGAGAACGGACAGTTCGTCACCACCAAGTTCTTCGGTATGAAGGCGAACCGCTACGCCATCGATCACAACATCTCGCACGAGACGCTCGCACGGGTCGCGGCGAAGAACTACCGCAACGGCGGCCTCAATCCGAAGGCGTTCCGCCGCACGGAGTTCAGCATCGACGAGATCCTGTCGTCGCCCATGCTCAACTACCCGCTCACGGCGAAGATGTTCTGCGCGCCGGACGAGGGTGCCGCAGCGGTGATCATGTGCCGCGGCGACCTGGTGTCGAAGTACACCACGAACAAGCCGGTCTACCTGCGCTCCACTGCGATTCGTACGCGCACCTACGGCGCGTACGAGGTCCATGCGACGTGGGCGTCGGTCGAGGAGGACGTCTCCCCCACCGTCTACGCCGCCAAGGCCGCCTACGAGGCCGCCGGCATCGGCCCCGAGGACGTCGATGTCGCCCAGCTCCAGGACACCGACGCCGGCGCGGAAGTGATCCACATGGCCGAGACCGGCCTGTGCGCCGACGGCGACCAGGAGAAGCTGATCGCCGAGGGAGCCACGGAGATCGGCGGGTCCCTTCCGGTGAACACCGACGGTGGTCTCATCGCCAACGGTGAACCCATCGGCGCCTCCGGTATCCGCCAGGTCCACGAACTGGTGCTGCAGCTGCGCGGTCAGGCCGGCGAGCGGCAGGTTCCGGGCGAACCGAAGGTGGGCCTCGCCCAGGTCTACGGCGCACCCGGCACCGCCGCTGCGTCGATCCTGTCACTCTGAGTACCACGTAATCGTCCGAAAGTTCGGCCGCCGCACGAGATCCCGAGTGCGGTGGCCGAACTCGTCCCGGCGCCATCGCGAGTCCGGAATCACAACACCCCGGGGCGTTTTTCGCAACCGGAGGAAGGTACTGTCCAGCTCAGCGGGTCGAGTGTGGGGGAACGACTCATCAGCATCAATTCGAGTCGAGGAGTTCATCCGTGCGTCGATCCGTCGTGTCCCGTCGTGGCTTCCGCAGCCTTGCGATCGGTCTCGCAGGCCTCTCGGCGCTCGCGTTCGGCACCGCCACCGCGCACGCCGATCCCGAGCAACCCGACGCCGAGCCCGCTTCCGCCTACGTCGACGGCGTCGACGAGGTGACCGACCAGCACTGGACGGTCCGCGTCTACTCCCCGGCCATGGACACCGTCGTCCCTCTCGACGTCCTGCGTCCGGCCGATCCGAGCGAACCCCGGCCGGTCGTCTACGCCCTCGGCGGCGCGGGTGTCGGCGTGATCGACGGCACCGGATGGATGGAGAGCAGCGACATCGCCGAGTTCTTCTCGGACAAGAACGTCAACGTCGTCATCCCCGCCACCGGCAACTTCAGCTACTTCACCGACTGGGATCTCGACGACCCGGTCCTCGGCCGCAACCAGTGGCAGACCTTCCTCCTCGAGGAACTGCCGCCCGTCGTCGACGAACTGCTCGACACCGACGGCAAACAGTCGATCATCGGGATGTCCATGAGCGCCGGCTCCGCGCTGGACCTCGCGATCCAGAGCGGCGACCTGTACTCCGGCGTCGCTTCTCTCAGCGGATGCGTGCGCACCAGCGATCCGGTCGGTCAGCTGTACGTGAGGCTCGTCGTCGAGCGCCGCGGCAAGGGCGACGTCGAGAACATGTGGGGACCGGCCGACGGTCCGCGCTGGGCCGAGCACGACGTCTACCTCAACGCGGAAGGCTTGCGCGGCAAGGCCTTGTACCTGTCGAGCCGCAACGGCCTGCCCGGCCCGTACGACGTCCCCGGCCAGGAACGGGCGGCCGGCGAATCGTTCGCCACGCAGATCGTCGCAGGCGGAGCAATCGAGGCCGCCACGAATGCCTGCACGCACCAGCTGGTGGACCGCCTCGAAGCGCTCGACATCCCGGTCACGGCCGAACTCGATGCCGACGGAACGCATTCGTGGGGCTACTGGGAGGACGACCTGCGCAAGGCATGGCCGATCCTCGCCGAGTCGATGGGCACTGAGGCCTGACCCCGCAACGGGATTCCGCGTCGACTGCTCACCGGTCGGCACGAGCGATCGCGGCGAGGCGCGCCGCGAGCCGATCCGCGGCCTCCCGCAGCTCCGGTGGCTCGAGGACGACCGCCTCGAAACCCATTCGCGCGACGTGCATCACGACCCAGTCCGGGTCGTCCGCGCCGACGACGAGTACGCACCACCCGCCCTCGTCGTCCTCGACCCGCCCGACCTGCGGCGGCACCATGTCGCGCACCTGGTCGGCGTCCGCCCGCAGGCGGATCCGCGCGATGTACCGGTAGGGCGACTCCGTCACGGACCGCTGGACGTACGACACCGGATCGGGATGCTGCCGCGGCCGGAACCTCCACGTCATGGGTGTGACGTCGCGCATCCGGTCGAGCCGGAAGGTGCGCCAGTCGTCGCGATCGACGTCCCATGCCATGAGGTACCAGCGCTGCCCGGCAGCGACCATCCGCACCGGTTCGACCGTGCGCTCGTCGTCCGCCTCCTGCCGGGTGGTGTACCGGAATCGCACACGGGTCGCGTCGCGGCACGCGCGGGCCAACGCCAGCAGCGTATCGGCATCGATCTCGGTGCCCGCGCCGACGACGGTCTCGGTGGCACCGTAGATCGCCCGCACCTCCTCGCGCAGACGCGGCGGCATCACCTGGTCGAGCTTGGCCAGTGCACGCAGGGCCGCCTCGGCGGCACCGGCGATGGTGCTGCCCGACGCCAGTCGCAGCGATACCGCCGTTGCGATCGCTTCGTCGTCGTGCAGAAGCAGCGGCGGCAGTCTCGTGCCGGCACCGAGTTGATAACCACCGCCGACACCGGGAGTTGCGCGGACGGGATAGCCGAGGGCACGCAGCCGATCGATGTCGCGGCGCACCGAGCGATCGGTCACGCCGAGTTCCGCAGCCAGTTCGTCAGCGGTCCACGAGGGGCGACTCTGCAACAGCGCAAGCACCCTCAGAACCCGTTCCGTGGTCGACTCGACGGTCACACGACGATCCTCGCATGAATCACGGACCGAATCTGTCCGGAATATGCGTCAGCCTGTAGCCATGACAGAACTCGACTGGAATCACCTACTGCGACAGCAACTCGACCATCCGGCACGCCGCCGCCTCGACGGCCTCACCGACGACGAATACTTCTTCGAACCCGCACCCGACTGCTGGAGTGTTCGGCCGCGCGGGACGGGCACCGCTCCCATGCAGGGAGGCGCCGGGTCGATGACCATCGATTTCGCGTTCCCCGAACCCGATCCGCCGCCCTTCACGACCATCTCGTGGCGTCTCGGTCATGTTGTCGTCGGTGTACTGGCGATGCGCAACGCGAGCCATTTCGGACGCACCCCCACCGACTACATGTCGTTCGAGTACGCAGCGACCGCGGACGAGGCCCTCGCCCAACTCGATACCGAACTCTCGATGTGGGTCGCAGGCGTCGAGTCCCTCGGGGAAGACGGACTCGCCCGGCCGTGCGGTGAAGCGGAAGGACCGTACGCGCAGTATCCGATGGGCGCGCTGGTCCTGCACATCCACCGCGAACTCATCCACCATCTGTCCGAGGTCTGCCTCCTGCGCGACCTCTACCTGCACACCCGTACCCGAACCCGACAGGAGACGCGCTGACATGGCACGCGACATCCAGATCACGTTCGACTGCGCCGATCCCGGAGCCCTCGCGGAGTTCTGGGCCGACGCCCTCGGCTACGAACTCCAGAAGCCGCCCGGCAATTTCGTCTCGTGGGACGACGCACTCGACGCGATGGGAGTGCCGCCCGAACGACGCAACGACGCCTCGGCCGTCGTCGACCCGGACGAGACAGGACCCCGGCTGTTCTTCCAGAAGGTGCCCGAGGGCAAGCAGGCCAAGAACCGGGTGCATCTCGACGTGCGTGCCGCGCCCGGACTGGACGGCGACGAGCGCATGGCCGCCCTGGAAGCCGAGGCCGAACGGCTCGTCGCGCGCGGAGCCACGCGCCTCGAACGTCACGACCCCGCGCCGCCGTTCGGGGCCGGCCACATCGTCATGGCCGACCCCGAAGGCAACGAATTCTGCCTCGACTGAAACGTCGCGTGGTCAGGCCGGTTCCGAGACCCAGTGGACGAGCTGCCAGATGAGCCCGTTGGGATCGGCGAACTGGCAGTACCGCTCGCCCCACGGCTCGGTCTCCGGCTTGGTCACCACCGTCGCACCTGCTTCCGCGATGCGCGCGAACTCGGTGTCGACGTCGTCGACGACGAAGGCGATGAGCATACCCTGCCCGGCCGGTCCGGCGACGGATTCCGGCTTGAAGGTCGACAGCCCGGTACGCAGGAACACGATGTTGAATCCTGCATCCGGGTGAGTCAACGAGACGAATCCGTCCGCCGACATCTCCTCGGTGAAACCGAAGTGCCGGATCGCGAAATCGGCCGATGCGGCCGTGTCGGCGACGTTGAGCGACAGTGCTGTGGACGTGATTTTCATAGGACCTCCCGGGGGCAGAAATATTGTACGACGTATAGAGTAATCCCGAGAACGAGTTTTCGGGAGGCATTTATGGCGCGCGACCTGATCGACCTGCTGTGGCGAGAGCATCCCGACGCGCCGACCGGAGGTTCCCGCGGCCCGAAAGCCAAGGTCACCACCACATCCGCGGTGGACGCGGCCGTCACCGTCGCCGACGCGGAGGGCCTCGACGCGGTGACGATCCGTCGCCTCGCGACCGACCTGGGTGTCTCCGCCATGGCCCTCTACACCCACGTCGGGTCGCGCGACGACCTCCTCGTCCTCATGGTCGACCGGGTCCACGCCCGGCAACCCCGGCCGCCCTACGAGTCCCCGTCGTGGCGGGATCGGGTACGGCAGGTTGCCGAATCCGAACTCGAGCACTACACCGCACACTGGTGGCTGCTGGACGTCGACGATCAGCGCACAGCCCTCGGCCCCGGCACGATCGCGAAGTACGACCACGAACTCCACGCTTTCGACGGGACATCTCTCGGCGACATCGATCGCGATGCTGCACTCACATTCGTCGCGGACTTCGTGCGCGGTGCGGCGCGAGCGCGACGTCCCGATCCGCACGCCGCCGACATCGCCGAGGCCTGGGTCAGGTGGAACGAGCGATTGGCGCACTATCTCGGCGACACCCACCCGCTCGCGCAACGGGTGGGGGCGGCGGCCGGGGCGGAGATGAACGCCGCCTACAGCCCGCACCACGCGTGGGAGTTCGGGCTGCAGCGCGCCCTCGACGGGCTCGAACCGCTCGTCTCGAATGGCGGGGTGCAGCCGGCCCGGGGATGATTTCCCCGAAGGTTCGTACGAGACATTCGAGGTTTCATGAAGCGATTCGCCGCGGGCGTGCTCGGTTGTGCCGCAATCGCCCTCGCAGTACCGGCCACGACGAGCGCCGATACCGTTCTCCTGTCCGGCGCCTCCCCCGTCGCGGACACCGACGAGGCTCCCGAGGAACTGACCCCGGAAGAACGGGCGGAGGCGGAGCACTGGTGGTACCACGAAGGATGCCGGTACGCCCCGCTGCGGCCGGATTGCGTCGTCCACAACATCGTCGAGGCGTTCGCTACCGGTTCGGGAGGGAACGGGGACAAGCCGTTCGGCTCGTCGTAGAACCACTCACCCGACGAGACAGCGACGAGCAGACGACCTACCCCTGGGCCCGCGCCGATCGTTTCCGCGCCCTGGCGAGATTGTCGTTCAGTTCGCTGCGGGTCTGGTGTTCGTGGGCATGCCAGGCCGGCTGCCCCGGTTCGGTGCGCCAGGATTCGCTGAGCGGACTGTTGTCGACAGTGTCGAACCCGAACTCGTCGTAGAGGCGGGTCACGAGAGCGACCGCCTCGGGGAAGTTGCTCGAGACGGACAGTGCGATGCGTCCGGGAGTGCCGGCAGGCAGCCCAGCGGTGGTGATGCGTGGAGCCTCGATATGAGTGAACGCCTTGGCCACCTCGGACGTCGGCAGATGCGCCTGGCGCAGCTCGTGGACCGTCTTCTCCCCCGAGTCGACGAGCGGGAATCTGCCGTCACGCCACGGCATGTAGTTGTTGGTGTCGAGCACGATCTTGCCCGCAAGTTCGCTGACGGGCATGTCGTTCACCAACTTCAACGGGACCGCGATGACGACGAAATCTCCCGCGGCAGCCGCACCCGCAGCCGTTGCCGCACGCGATGAGGGGCCGAGTTCGTCGATCAGTACGGCGAGCGTGTGCGGTCCTCGCGAATTGGCGATGACGACGTCGTAGCCGCTCGCTATCGCAGCCCGGGCGATCTGGCTGCCGACCTCGCCCGCACCGATGATTCCAATGGTTGTCATGACTTCCTACCTCGGTCCGATCATGGGCGAGACGAGTGCGCGACCGGCCGGACTCGCCGTCCCGGTCGGCCGGTGAAGTTCAGATCTGGTTCAGCCCACCGTCGACGTACAGACTGGAACCCGTGACGAAGCTGCTCTGATCCGACGCGAGAAACGCCACGGCAGCAGCGATTTCGTCCGGTCGCCCGAGTCTGCCCAGCGGAACCCGGGCGGCCAGCTGCTGCCTGAAGTTCGCTGACTGTTCCTCGTCGGGCATGAGCCCTGACAATCCGGGAGTCTCGGTCGGCCCGGGGGTGACGGTGTTGACCCGGATGCCACGTCCCTTGAGTTCGTTGGCCCATGTCCGGGCGAACGACCGCGTCGCGGCCTTCGTCGCCGCATAGACGCCGAACGCCTCTGCGCCCACGTCGACATTGGTGGACCCGTTCAGAATCACCGAGGCACCGTCGTTGAGCACGGGCAGCGCCTTCTGGACGGTGAACAGCATCCCGCGGACGTTGATGCCGAAGAGCATGTCGAAGTGCTCTTCGGTCACGTCTTCGAGGGTGACGAACTCGGCGACCGAGGCGTTGGCGAACAGCACGTCCAGGCCCCGCCCATGCCCGCGGATGGTCTCGTAGATCCGGTCGAGATCGTCCAGGTTCGAGATGTCGCCCACCACGGCGGTCGCCTCCGACCCGATCTCCTCGACGGCTGCGTCGAGTTCGGACTTACGTCGTCCGGTGATGAATACGTGTGCACCCTCGGCTGCCAGTCGCACGGCGCCGGCGAGTCCGATCCCGGCGCTGCCGCCGGTGACGAGAGCGGTCTTGCCTTCGAGTAGTCCCACGAGGATTGCCTCCTTCGAATTCCGCATCGTTCGATGCGGAATTCGAACAGTAGCACTTCTGTATCGATCGATGCGAAATAGGTACACTCGTGAGGTGACAACGACACAGGGCAAGGCGGTCGGACGACCGCGCGGATTCGACGCCGACGAAGCACTCGAGCGCGCCATGCGGGTGTTCTGGGAGCACGGCTACGAAGGCGCCAGCCTGTCCTGCCTGACCGAGGCGATGGGCATATCCACCACGAGCATGTACTCGGCCTTCGGCAACAAGGAAGAACTGTTCCGTAAAGCGCTGGAACGCTACACGGAAGGGCCGAGCGCATACCTGAGCCGAGCACTCGAAGAACCCACCGCGCTCCGCGTCGCCACCGCCATTCTCGAAGGCACCATCCGGACCACCACCTGCCCGACGAACCCCGCGGGATGCATGGGCGTTCAGGGGGCTCTCAGCGCCAGCGATGCCGGCCGGGAGGTCCGCGAACTTCTCGTCGCCTGGCGCAACAACGGCTGCTCGCGCGTCCGCGAGCGGTTCGAGCGCGCTGTCGCCTCCGGCGATCTGCCGCCGGACACCGACGCCGGGCTACTGGCCCGCTACACCACCACCCTCGCGTTCGGCATCGCCGTCCAGGCAGCGAGCGGCGTCGATCGCGACGAACTCCGGAAGATGACCGAGGCGGCCCTCCGTAGCTGGCCGATCCGCTGACCTGTCACGATGTCGGTGGATCGACCCCTGCTTCCCGGGGTCCGATCCACCCGAATCGTGTCACCCCTACCTCTCGCGCACCTCTTCGAGCCGCCGGATCAGCGTCCGCGCGTCGAAAGGGCCGATGTGCCGGGTCAGATCCGAGCCGGTGACGCCGAGATAGAAGGTCGGCGTTCCGAACACCTCGCTGGTCTCGGCGTCGAGGTCGTCGTCCTCGACACGGTGCCGGTGCCGTCCGAGGCGCAGGTCCTCGTCGAACCGGTCGATATCGAGACCCAACTGCTGTGCGTGTTCGTAGATCTCGTCGCGGGACAGGGCGTCGCTGTTGGCGAACAGATGGTCGTGCATGTCCCAGAACCGCCCCTGCGCCGCGGCGGCCTCGGCCGCTTCGGCGGCGAAACGCGCGTGCGGATGCGGCTCGTCGAGAGGCAGGTGCCGGAAGACGTACCGTAGGTCGTCGCCGAAGTGCTTGTGCACGTCGCGGATGCTGCCGGTGGCCTTGCTGCAGAACGGGCACTCGAAGTCGCCGTACTCGACGAGTGTGAGCGGAGCGTCGACCGGTCCCCGCACGTGGTCGCGGTCCGGGTCCACCGGACGCAGCAGCACGAGCCCGGCCGGTCCTTGCGGCGGATGCAGGCGGTCGGACAGCCGGAACAACGCCCAGCCCAGTGCGGTGGCGAGAACCGCCGCGAGGAGTACGCCTATCCGGGCGTCGTTGGCTGCTTCGGGAGATTCGATTGCCAGATCCACGATGAACAGGGAGATCGTGAATCCGATGCCGGCGAGCGCGGCACCCCCACCGACACGCGAGAGGGTGAGTCCCGGCGGCAGGCTGCCCGGCCGCAGTCTCGAGAAGACGGCGGTGGCCGCGGTGATGCCTACGAGTTTGCCGACGACCAGACCGAGGACGACCCCCCACGTGATCGGCGATCGGATGGCAATGCCGACGGTCTCGGCGGAGATCACCACACCCGCGTTGGCGAGGGCGAAGATCGGCACGACGAGGAACGCCGTGTACGGCTGGTAGAGCCGCAACAGCCGCTCGTTGACGGACACCGCGCGGAGCACCCCGAGTTGCGCGGCGCGCGCGTAGTCGGAGTTGGGCGATTGACGGAACGCCCGCGTGAGTTCGCCGGCGTGCTCCACTTCGCTGCGGCGCGGCGGATAGACGGGAAGGATCAACGCGATCAGCACACCGGCGAGGGTGGGGTGCACACCGGATTCGTAGAACGCCACCCATGTCCCTGCTGCGACCACGAAGTAGACGACGCCCCGCCACACCTCGAGTCGGCGGAACTGCAGGATCAGCAGTAGTCCGATCGCCGCGGGTATGAGGTAAACCGGCTGCAAGTTGTCGGTGTAGACGAAGGCGATGATGGCGAGGGCGCCGATGTCGTCGGCCACGGCCAGCGTGAGGATGAACACGCGCAATCGGGCCGGGCACCGAGGCCCGACCAACGCGAGCGCACCGAGCACGAAGGCGGTGTCGGTGGACACGACCACACCCCACGCTCCCGCGGCCTCCCCGCTGGGATTGAGCAGCAGGAACAGTGCTGCGGGCAGCGCCAGACCCGCGATCGCGGCCACGAGCGGGACCGCGGCGCGCGTCCGGTCGGTGAGCTCCCCCATGGTGAGCTCGCGTTTGACCTCGAGGCCGACGACGAAGAAGAACAGCGTCATGACGGCGTCGTTGACCCAGTGTTTGAGATCGAGGTCGATGCCGTAGTCGCCGATGCTGATGCTGAGCGGCGTGTGCCAGAACGCCTCGTACGAGTCGCCGAGGTTGGCCCAGACCAGAGCGATCAGGGTCGCCGCGAGTACGACGCCTGCCGCGAGCGTGTCGTCGTCCGTGCCGTCACGAACCCCTGCCAGCAGATCGGACGCCCGGCGGAGCGTCGTCGGTTTCTCGTCGACCGTCATGTGCTCCCTCGTTCCGCAGTCCGCTTCGAGCAACTCGGTGCCGGTGAGTACGCCGACGAAACCGCACAACGCCCGGCCCCGGGGCGATTATTTCCGGAACCGACCGTTCGGAACCGCATTGTCCGAACACAACAGTGCAACCGGATCTGCCGTCCAGGAGGCGGAATGCACCCCTCCGACTACCGTCCTCGTCCGAAACTAGACCGAATCGTTGTGCCAACAACCGATTTCGGCGGTTCGACAACCCGACCGTTACATTCCGCCGCTTCGTGTCACCTCCACGGACGATAGCCCTGCGCGTCCCCGCCGGGTATCGTCACGATCCACCGAAGCATCGGTTCCGAATAACCCTCGGCGAGAACAACTTTCCTAAGTTCTCTTACGGAGAGGAGGTGGATCCGTTGCTGCACAGGGGAACGATCCGAAGAACCCGATTGATGTTGATCACCGCAGTGGGAGCAGGGGTACTCGTCGCGGCGACGACACATCAGCCCGTCTCCGTGGACGGGACCGACCCGGCGGTCGCGCATGCCCGGTCGTCGCACTCCTCGGTCCCGGCGTGTGCGCCGCCGGACGGCGCGCCCGCCTGGCGTCCGGACGAACTCGGCGACCACCCGGATCCACCGGCTGCGATCGGATCGGTGGCGAACGGGCGGATCGGAGGCGCCTTCCATCCGTCCACCACGGTTCGACTGATCGGCCTGGACGTGTGCGAGCAGTACATCGACCGCAGCATCGTCACCACGAACGAGGGTTGGTTCCTGTTCACCGGTCTCATGCCGGGTCGCTACACGCTGTTGGAAGACGACGGAACGGTGCTCACCGAGGTCGAGGTCTCCGTCGAGTCACCGGATCACTCCGGACTGGTGCTGGCTCCCGGCTAGGCCGTCAGCACGAGGAGGTAGCCGCCGCCGGCCGGCTCGATCCTGGTGTCGAACCGTACTCCCGGCTCGAGGCGCGACAAGCGGTCGAGGAGCCACTCGGAGGCTTCCTCCGCGTCCGACTTCTCGGGACACCGAGCGACGGCGACGCGACCACCCTTGCGCATGAGCTGCTCGACGACGCCGATGATGGGCGCCGGGTCGACGACGAACAGCCGGTCGGGCCACGGCACGACGGGTTTGACGGCACCCTTCTTGGTGTTGCAGGCGCGGTGCGCGAGCCGCTCGACTCCGCCCTTTCCCTTGCCACCCTTCTTGGCGGTGTTGATGCTGTCGATGCTGGGACCTCGCGGGTCGTTGACCGACATGTCGGGGTCCACGGGCTCGTCGCACAACCAGCAACGCCACGCCTCGCGCTCGCCGACTTCTCGAAGGGTGCTCATGGGGTCGAACGCTACCGTTCCGACAAGCAGGAACATCTCGCGGCCACGAGCGGAGGATGTGGGGCGGGCGGGGCTCGAACCCGCGACCAGCGGATTATGAGTCCGCGGCTCTAACCGACTGAGCTACCGCCCCGTCGCGACGACATGCGTCGCACAGTGCCGCACTGCTCGCACGGCGCGATCGAATGCTACCCGGACACAGCGTGCAACACTCTGCCGGGTGCGGAGTAACAGAGATCACATCGGTGGAGGTTCTGCCGCATAGGCACCCCGGAAGCACAGAATCCTCCCACCCGTGACGGGTGGGAGGATTGTGTAGGCGCTCCCCCGGCTGGACTCGAACCAGCAACCGTTCGATTAACAGTCGAATGCTCTGCCAATTGAGCTACAGGGGATTGTCCTGCGGTGCTCCGCGGTTTCCCCCGGTGCGTGAAAAACCATAGCGTCCCACCCACCGCAGCACCAAATCGCCTGCTTGTGGGCATGCTGCGGGGTCATCGGGCAGGATGGGGACGACGCAGTCACGGGTGGAAGGACAACACATTGATGGGTTTGCTGGTCGGGGTCGCTGCGGGATACGTACTCGGCACCCGAGCGGGTCGCGCGAGGTACGAACAGATCAGCAAGACGGCCAAGGCGGTGGCCGCGAGCCCCGTCACGAAGAAGGCGATCGAGGTGGGCCGGCAGAAGCTCGCCGATTCGCTCAGTCCTCAGCCCAAGCTCGAGCCGATGAAGCCCATCGACGAGACGACGACGATCATGATCCCGCGGGACCAGTTGAAGAAGTAGACGGTCAGCCGGCCAGGCCGTCACCGATGGCCTGGTCGAGCAGGCTCCGCCGGTACTGTTCGAGCGCCATGAGGTCGCCGAGCAAGGCGTGGAACTCCTCGGACTCGGTGGCCGGGGAGATCCGCTGCAGTTTGGACTTCAGTTCGGCCACCTGCTCGCCGACCCAGACCTCCTGCAGTCGGGCCAGCACGCCGCCGATGTAGCGCGGCAGCCGGTCCTCTTCGGCGGGGACCGGTTCGACGGCGAGTTCCATCACGAGCGAATGCGCGACGGGGTCGGTCGCGGCCCTGCCGACGGCATCGACCCATTCGGCTCCCCCGAGCCCCGCTGCGGTTCCACCGGCGTCGGCAACGGCCTGCCGTACGGCCGCGTAGGCGGAGTCGGTGAAGGTCTCCGACGGCAAGGAGTCGAAGACGGTCCCGGCGATGCCGGGATACTGCAGCGCGGCCTTCAGCGCGTCGCGCTGTGGCCACAGCGTCGGATCGTTGGGGCGGGGGCGTCGCAGGGCCGACACGGGCTCCGCCGTGGCCGTCGCGGGCCGCGTCCTCGCTTCCGGTGCACGGACTCCCCGTCGCGCTTCCTCCTGCACGCGCCGGCGCACGGTGGGGATGTCGTCCCATCCCGTCCAGTGCGCGAGTTGCACCGCGTAGTTGTCGCGGATCGTGCGGTCCTTGATCCGGCCCACGACGGGGACACATCGGCGCAGGGCCTCGACGCGACCTTCGACGGTGTCGAGGTCGTGTTCGGCGAGAATCGATTTCACGACGAACTCGAACATCGGGGTGCGGCGGGCCACGAGGTCGCGCACCGCGCCGTCGCCCGACTGCTGCCGCAGCTCGCACGGGTCCATGCCCTTGGGGGCGATCGCGACGTAGGTCTTCGCGGCGGTTTTCTGGTCGCCCTCGAACGCCTTCATCGCCGCCGCGCGACCGGCGTCGTCGCCGTCGAAGGTGTAGATAACCTCACCGCGGAAGAAGCTGTCGTCCATGAGCAGGCGACGCAACAGCGCGAGATGTTCGTCACCGAAGGCCGTGCCGCACGCGGCGACCGCGGTCTTCACGCCGGCCAGATGCATGGCCATGACGTCGGTGTAGCCCTCGACGATCACGGCCTGGTGCGACTTGGCGATCTCGCGCTTGGCGAGATCGAGACCGAACAACACCTGAGATTTCTTGTACAGCACCGTTTCCGGTGTGTTCATGTACTTGGCGGTGATCTGGTCGTCGTCGTACAGACGGCGGGCACCGAAGCCGATGACGTCGCCCGCGAGATTGCGGATGGGCCACAGCAGCCGCCGGTGGAAACGGTCGATCGGGCCGCGCCGTCCCTGCCGGGACAGTCCGGCGGCCTCGAGTTCGGAGAAGTCGAAGCCCCGGCCGAGGAGGTGCTTGGTGAGCGCGTCCCAGCCGGCGGGTGCGTAGCCGCAGCCGAACGTCTCGGCGGCCGCCTGGTCGAAGTTGCGCTCGGTCAGGTAGTCGCGGGCGGCCTGGGCGTCGGGCGTGCGCAGTTGCTCGGCATAGAACTGCTGAGCGGCCGCGTTCGCCGCGACCAGCCGGGCACGCGTGCCCCGGTCGCGCTGGACGGATGGACCGCCACCCTCGTAGTTCAGTGTGTAGCCGACACGCTCGGCGAGCTGTTCGACGGCCTCGACGAAGCTGACGTGTTCGATCTTCTGCAGGAACGAGTAGACGTCGCCGCCCTCACCGCAGCCGAAGCAGTGGTAGTGCCCGTGATTGGGCCGCACGTGGAAGGACGGA
The DNA here is from genome assembly GCF_048381395.1 of Rhodococcus shunpengi. Taxonomy (NCBI): domain Bacteria; kingdom Bacillati; phylum Actinomycetota; class Actinomycetes; order Mycobacteriales; family Nocardiaceae; genus Rhodococcus; species Rhodococcus shunpengi. The sequence goes on along the minus strand of NZ_JBLWIU010000024.1, from coordinate 486,867 downwards.
GACTTCTCGTCGTGGAAAGGGCACAGGCCCTTGAGCGAGTCGGCGCCCCCGCGCTTGAGTGCGACGTACTCGCCGACGATGTCCTCGATGCGCACGCGGTCGCGAATGGCCGCGATGTCTCTGTCTGAAATACGGCCGGCCACGAGACGAGTCTAAGCCGCCCGGCAGACTGCCCGGCACGACGGTCCGGCACAACCCACACCGGCGAGTGCGTCAGCGCGTCCCGCGGACAGATGCACCGCGCCGACCTCGTGCTTGTGTCCGTGAAAGGGTGCAAACGTCGGTGTCAGCCCCAGCTCGCCTGCGCGGCGAGACTGTCGCGGTCGATCCGTTCGAGGCGCGATTCGGTGCACGAGGCGATCTGATCGACCACGACCCGCACCTTCGCGGCATCGTCGGGCGCGGCCTTCCATGCGGCGACGAAGAACGGGTCGAGGCCGACCGGCGCGGTGCGCAGCAGCCACTCGGCGACCCGGTGGATGCGTTCGCGTTGCGATTCCTGGCGGGTGCGGTGGGCGCGGTCGGACATGACGAACTGCAACGCCATCGTCTTGAGCAACGCGACCTCCGAGACCACGATCGGCGGGACCACGAGGTCGGCGTCGTACCGGGTGACGCGTCGGCCCTCCGTCGCCTCCCTGGTCCCGAGGATCGCTGCGTTGGCGAAGCGGCCCACCAGCTCGCTGGTCAGCTTCTTGAGCGCGACGGAGCAGGCGAGGGTGCCGTCGAAGGTGCCGACGGCCCGGACCACCGGCATGGAGGACAACCGCTTGGCCGCCTCGGTCAGCTCGGCCGGGTCGAGACCCGAGAACTCGCGCATACCCACCTCGATGAGCCCGGCGACATCGTCGGGTTCGTCGAGCATCCGCAGGTCGATGCGACCGTCGATCACGCCGTCCTCGAGGTCGTGCACCGAGTACGCGACGTCGTCGGACCAGTCCATGATCTGCGCCTCGAGGCACTTGCGGCGCTCGGGTGCACCTTCGCGGATCCAATGGAGGACCTCGGCGTCGTCGTCGTACGAGCCGAACTTCGCGCCCGGGCGCGGACGCGTCCACGGGTACTTGAGCGTCGCGTCGAGGGAGGCCCGGGTGAGGTTGAGACCGGCGCTCGAGCCGTCCGGATAGAGGATCTTCGGTTCGAGGCAGGTGAGGATGCGCAGGTTCTGCGCGTTGCCCTCGAATCCGCCGCAGGACTCCGCGACCGCGTCGAGCGCCCGCTCGCCGTTGTGCCCGTAGGGCGGGTGCCCGATGTCGTGGGCGAGGCCGGCGAGGTCGACGAGATCGGGGTCGGCGCCGAGTCCTTCGGCGATGCTGCGGCCGATCTGTGCGACCTCCATCGAGTGTGTCAGACGGGTGCGCGGGGTGTCGCCGTCGCGGGGGCCGACGACCTGTGTCTTGTCGGCCAGGCGGCGCAGGGCCGCGCAGTGCTGCACGCGCGCACGGTCGCGTGCGAAGGCGGTCCGCTCGGATGCCGCTCCCTCGGACCCGGCGAGCGCCGAGGTCTTGCGCGGCTCGGCGACGCGCCGTTCGAGATCGTGTTCGCTGTAGCCCTGCATCACACTGCCTTCCGTCACCGAAGACCCTACGTTCCGCCTCACTGCTGCGCCGTGTAGGGGAAATCGGCGGAGAAGTGGGTGATCTGGTACCAGATCAACGCGCCGGTCTCGCGGGCGATGCCGTGCAGCTGCGACTCGCGGGTGAACACCGCCGGACCCTGGCGGGTGGGAGCGGTCCAGGCGTCGAGACCGGCGTCGCGTGCCATGGTCCGGGTGCGCAGCGAATGCCACGGGTCGCTGACGAGCACGACCGACGACAGACCCAGATCCGACATCTCGCGGCTGACGGCCTCGACGCTGAGCAGTGTGTCCGAACCCTCCTCGACGGCGACGATCGACTCGGCGGGCACCCCGCGCGAGACGAGATAGTTCTTGCCCGCCGCGGCTTCGGTGAACAGGTCGCCCTCCTGCTTGCCGCCGACGGTGACGATCCGCGGCGACACTCCCGCTTCGTAGAGCTTGAGGGCCTGTTCGAGGCGTGCCTCGAAGACCGACGACGGTGTGCCCGAATACTGCGCGGCACCGAGCACGACGATGGCGTCGGCGGGGGTGCGGTCGTCGATCCGCGCGACCTGCCACACCCGCAGCGCCGTGCCGCCGACGACGAGGACGGCGGCGAGCAGCACCCCGACGATCAGTCGCCGGAGCCAGCGCGCGATGCGCGCGCCGACCCCGAGGTCGTCCCCGGTGTACGTCGCGGTGGTGCCGGTGCGGCGGGATGCGGTGCTCACCCCCTGATTCTGCCAGCGAACGAGAACGCGTCGACCGGACGACGCGCCGACCCCGTCCTCACCCCGCAGCCACTAGATTCGATTCCATGGCACACGTATCGGCCGCACCGCTCCAGCGACCTGCAGCACAGCTCCGGCGACCTGCAGCACAGGTCCGGCGACCTGCACGGTCCGCGCTCGCATTCGTCCCCGCCCTGCTGGCAGTGGCCGCGTGGTTGCTCCTTCCCGCGGCGGCCTCCGCGGAGCCACCTTCGCGGCTCCCCCAGCCGATCACCGACACCGCGGGCGTGCTCGACGACGCCGACGTCGCACGGATCCAGGAAGCGACGAACACCCTCTACGACGAGCACGGTCTGCAGCTGTGGGTGACCTACGTGTCGAGCTTCGACGGGCGCGACTACGACAGTTGGGCTCAGGCCACCGCGCAGGCGAGCAACTTCGGTCCCGACACCGCGCTGCTGGCCGTCGCGACCGACGACCGCGAGTTCGCGCTGTGGACACCGACGGGATCGGAGATCTCCGAGAGCGAACGCGACCGGATCAGTTCGTCCGACGTCGTGCCGGCCCTGCGCAACAGCGAGTGGGCGGGCGCCGCCGTGGGCGCGGCCGACGGGTTGAGCAACGCCCTCACGCCGTCGGCTGCTCCGGTGACGACGCTGCTCGTCGGCGGCGGTGTCATCGCGGCCGGCGGTGCCGGTGTCTACGCCTACAACCGGCGGTCGAAGAAGAAGCGCGCCGAGGCCGGTGCCGCACAGGCCGCGCAGATCGATCCGGCCGACACCACGGCCCTGCGCGGTCTGCCGATCGAGGGTCTCGATCAGTACGCGCAGACCCTGCTGGTGGACACCGACAACGCGGTGCGGTCCAGCGCCGAGGCGCTCGAGCTCGCCCGGGGCGAGTTCGGGGATTCGGCGGTGGCTCCCTTCGACCGCGCACACCGGCAGGCACAGGTCGCGTTGGCGAACGCCTTCGAGATCCGTCAGCGCCTCGACGACGACATCCCCGAGACGCCCGAACAGCAGCGCGACATGCTCGTGCAGCTCGTCTCCTCGTGCGGGCAGGCGAACCGCGAACTCGACGCGCAGGTCGAGGCATTCGACAAGATGCGCAACCTGCTGCTCGACGCCCCGGCCCGGCTGGACGGACTCACGCAGCGCGCGATCGCGCTGCAGGCCCGCATTCCGGAGGCCGAGCGGATCCTCGGACAGCTGCACTCGGAGTTCCCCGCGGGCGCCCTGACCCCGGTGGTGGACAACGTCTCGCTGGCGCGGGAGGAGATCTCGTTCGCGGAGAACGCGATCGACCAGGGCCGCACCGCGGTGGCGCGACCGGTCGGTGAGCAGGGCGACGCCGTGCGCGCGATCCGCGAGGCCGAACGCGCGCTGGGGCACGCCGCGACGCTGCTCGACGCGCTCGACCATGCGGCGGAGGACATCCGGCGCGCGATCGCGACGCTCCCCGCCGCGGTGGAGGACGCCGAACAGGGCGTCGCCGACGCGAAGCAACTGCTCGACGCGGGCGGCCCCGAACTCGTCGACGCCCTGAAGGCCGTGCAGGAAGCCCTCGACCACGCTCGGGCCGAGCAGCACACCGACCCGCTGGGCAGTTTCACGCGGGTCGTCGAGGCCGATGCGCGTCTCGACGAGTTGCGTGCCCGGACGCGCCAGGCCAAGCAGCAGGCCGAGGAGATGCGTCGCCGCCTCCAGCAGGATCTGAGTGCGGCGCAAGCGCAGGTCACTGCCGCGGCCGACTTCATCGGGACGCGCCGGGGCGTCGTGGGTGCCCAGGCGCGCACCCGCCTGTCGGAGGCGCAGCGGCACCTGCAGGCCGCGCAGCAGGCAGCCGAGTCCGATCCGGCGGCCGCCATCCAGTACGCGCGGTCCGCCGCGTCGCTGGCCGCGCAGGCACTGCGCAGCGCGCAGAACGACGTGCAGCGCTGGAACAACCAGCACCGTCCGCCCCGCGGCGGTTCGGGCGGCAACGTCGCGGGCGCCGTGCTCGGCGGCATCCTCATCAACAGCGTGCTCAACAGCGGCCGCGGCGGTGGCTTCGGCGGGGGCGGTTTCGGTGGCGGCGGTTTCGGCGGCGGTGGTTTCGGGGGCGGCGGCTTCGGCGGATCGAGCGGAGGACGCTTCTAGACCATGCGCCCGATCGCAGCACGCGCACTGGGTGCCGGTCTCGGATCGACCGTCCGACTGTTGGATTCCGCCGCGTCGTCCGACGGAAAACCGTTCTCCGAACCCGACATCCTGCGCCCGCACGTCGACTCGCGCCGGTTCGGCTGGGTGCACTACGGCGTCATGATCCCGGATCTTCCGGAGCCGCACCGGTTCTTCTCGATGATGTCGCTGATCGGCGCGACCGGGTCGCTCGCCTTCGACAACGACCACGCGTTCGTGGCATCGCCGCGCCGCAACGCCGCCGTGGTCGCCGGCACGGCGGCGTCGCATCCCGCGCACTTCGGGAACTACACCGTGGGCGACGATTTCGTGTCCTCCCCGGACGGGTCGCTGGTGAAGTTCGGGGACGATCTGACCCTGACCGGACGCTACCCCCACTACGAACTCGTAGGCCGGCTCGGAACGGTCGATGTCGCGCTGACACTGACCAACACGAACACGGTCTCGTGGTTCTTCCGCAGCCCGCTCTACAAGCACTTCGGGTTGCTCACCGAATACGAGGGCACCTTCACCCACGAGGGTCGCAGCGTCACGGCCGAGGGTCTGTGCTCGTTCGAGTACGGCGCGATGCCGAGCCCGTATCTGATGCGTTCCACTCCCCTGCCGCCCGCGGCGAAGGCTCCGCTCGACCATTTCGTCTACCAGATCGTCGATCTCGACACCGACACCCAGATCCTGTTGAGCCGCTACGCGGTCGGTGGCCGGCCCTTCATGACGACGGCGATCCTGCGCACCCGCAGCGGCTACGGAACCCGTTTCCGGGACGTGGGCTTCGAGATACTCGAACTGCGCGACGAACCCGAGCCGACTCCCTACGGCATCCCGATGCCGGTGCCGAGCCGGACCCGGTTCCTGGTGAAGGACACCGCCGGTCGTCCCTGGCTGGATCTCGAAGGGATCATGGACTCCCCGTTCACCTACGGACTGGGCACCGGATTCGTCACCGGTTTCGCGTGGTCGGCGACCTGGCGGGGCGAGGAGATCTCCGGCCGCGGGTATTTCGAGTACATCGATCGGCGCTCGGCGATCTGACCGTTACGGAACACCCGGCTACGAAGCGACAGATGCCCTCCGGTCCCGATGGACCGGAGGGCATCTGCGTCGATCGGATCGGTCAGCAGCCGATCAGGCGCTGCGCGAGGTAACCCTCGACCTGGTCGAGGCTCACGCGCTCCTGCGCCATGGTGTCGCGCTCACGGATCGTGACGGCCTGGTCCTCGAGGGTGTCGAAGTCGACCGTGATGCAGAACGGGGTACCGATCTCGTCCTGGCGACGGTAGCGGCGGCCGATGGCGCCGGCGTCGTCGAACTCGATGTTCCAGTTCTGACGCAGCTTCGCGGCGAGGTCCTTGGCCTTCGGGCTCAGGTCGGCGTTGCGGCTGAGCGGCAGCACGGCGGCCTTGACCGGCGCGAGACGGCGATCGAGGCGCAGCACGGTGCGCTTGTCGACACCGCCCTTGGCGTTGGGTGCCTCGTCCTCGGTGTAGGCGTCGACGAGGAAGGCCATGAGCGAACGGGTCAGGCCGGCCGCCGGCTCGATGACGTACGGCGTGTAGCGCTCGTTGGTGGCCTGATCGAAGAAGCTCAGGTCGGTGCCGGAATGCTTCGAGTGCGTCGACAGGTCGAAGTCGGTGCGGTTCGCGACGCCCTCGAGCTCACCCCACTCGCTGCCCTGGAAGTGGAAGCGGTACTCGATGTCGACGGTGCGCTTCGAGTAGTGCGACAGCTTCTCGAGCGGGTGCTCGTACAGGCGCAGGTTGTCCTTGTTGATGCCCAGATCGGTGTACCAGTTCATCCGGTAGTCGATCCAGTACTGGTGCCACTGCTCGTCTTCGCCCGGCTTGACGAAGAACTCCATCTCCATCTGCTCGAACTCGCGGGTGCGGAAGATGAAGTTGCCGGGCGTGATCTCGTTGCGGAAGCTCTTGCCGATCTGGCCGATGCCGAAGGGCGGCTTCTTGCGCGAGGTGGTGAGCACGTTCGCGAAGTTCACGAAGATGCCCTGCGCCGTCTCGGGGCGCAGGTAGTGCAGGCCTTCCTCGCTCTCGATCGGGCCGAGAAAGGTCTTGAGCATCATGTTGAAGTCGCGGGGCTCGGTCCACTGGCCCTTGGTGCCGCAGTCCGGGCAGACGATCTCGGTCATCGGCACGGCATCGGGGTCGTCGAGCTTGTTCTTCTCGGCATAGGCCTCCTGCAGGTGGTCCTGCCGGTGGCGCTTGTGACAGCTCAGGCATTCGACGAGCGGGTCGTTGAAGACACCGACGTGGCCGGAGGCGACCCAGACCTGACGCGGCAGGATCACCGACGAGTCGAGGCCGACGACGTCCTCGCGGCTGGTGACCATGTTGCGCCACCACTGCTTCTTGATGTTGTCCTTGAGCTCCACGCCGAGCGGCCCGTAATCCCACGCGGACCTGGTGCCGCCGTAGATCTCACCGCAGGGATAGACCAGGCCCCGGCGCTTGGCGAGGTTGGCGACGGTATCGATCTTGGATTTGGGTGCCACTCGGTTTCTCCATCTTCGATGCGGGTTTTCGCAGCATGCGTCGATCTGTAAGCCTATCGCTCCTCGTTCGCAGCTCGAATTCGCGCCGGTTGACATGCACAACTGTGCATATCAAAATGGAATCGATTTGCAATAAGGCCCGCCGACCGGCGGCCGTCCCCGCCCCGAGGAGCCCCGTGAGCATCGACGCCGATCCACGCGAGTGCAGCACGGGCGAGCGCGCCCGCGGCCCGATCGGCAGCGACGCCCTGCCGTCCCCGGTCGATGTCTCCCCCGCCGCCCTGATCGCGGCCGGTGAGCTGCTGCGCGCACTGTCGGCACCCGTCCGCATCTCGATCGTGCTCGAACTGCGCGAGTCGGCCCGCTGCGTGCACGAGCTCGTCGGCGCCCTCGGCGTCACCCAGCCGCTCATCAGCCAGCATCTCCGCGTGCTCAAGACCGCCGGCGTCGTGCGCGGCGAACGCTCGGGACGCGAAGTGCTCTACCACCTGGCCGACGACCATCTCGCCCGCATCGTCGTCGACGCCGTCGCTCACGCCCAGGAAGGACGATCGCAGTGACCTCCACCCGCAAACCTCTCGTGGGGGTCCGCTCGACCCGTCAACGCAGCGCCATCGTCGACCTGCTCGACAACACCGAGGAATTCCGGTCCGCCCAGGACCTTCACGACGAGCTGCGCAAGCGCGGCGAGGGCATCGGCCTGACGACCGTCTACCGCACCCTGCAGTCGCTCGCCGAGGTCGGCAGCGTCGACGTGCTGCGCACCGACAGCGGCGAGTCGCTGTTCCGGCGGTGCTCCTCCGGGCACCACCACCATCTCGTGTGCCGTCACTGCGGCTTCACGGTCGAGGTGGACGGCCCGGAGGTCGAACGCTGGTCGCACGAGGTGGCCGAGTCGAACGGCTTCGTCGACGTCAGCCACACCGTCGAGATCTTCGGCAACTGCCGCGATTGCGCCCTCGCTCAGGGCTGAACCGACCGCCCGCGGCCGTCAGCCGCAATCGCAGTCATCACAGCCGCAACCGTCGGCGAGCAGGTTCTCCTCGTCGTCCTCGGCCTCACCGTCGAAGACCGACGCTTCGCCACCGAGACGCTGCGCGAGCGCGCGTGCCTGCTCGATGACCGGCACGAGCGACGCGACGGCCCGCACGAGATGGATCGGGACGAGCGGCGACGCTGCGACCCGCAGTTCGACGGTGACCCGGTCCTTGTCGAGGACGAACTTCAACTCGGGGAACTCGACCTGCAGGTCGCCGAGGACCTCGGCGGCCCGGGTGCGACCCGTGATGCCCTCGACCAGGTAGGTGGTGAGCAGCACGAAGCCGCCCTCGGCGTCGACGGTCGCGTAGGTGAGCACATCGTCGATCCAGATCGGGATCTCGCCGTCCTCGTCGGGCTCGGGAGCTTCCTCGAGAATCTCCGACAGCGTCTCCACCACGGCAGCGCGCAGCGCGTCGTCGTCCTCGGTCGGGATCGCGACGGCGTGCGCCCCGTCTGCGGCGACGACCTCCTCGGTGGTGGTCTCGACGTCGATGTCGGTGGTGGTCACGAATTCTCCTTGGGGTCGGGGGTGCCGGCGACGGCGCCGCGCGCGTCGGCGGCACCGTCGAGCACGAGCAGCAGCATGGTGGTCAGCGCCGTGTCGTCGAGACCGGTCGCGGGGAACGAGTACCGCAGCACGACGTCGGCGTCGGTCTCGCGTTCGATGAGGTGGACCGAGCCGAACTGCAGGGCGTCGGCGGCGGCCGCGACCCGACCGCGCACGGCGTCGTCGAGCGGAAGATCCCACGCGAGCACTCCGGTGACGGAGACCACGTCGAGTCCTTCGGTGAGCGTGACGACCTGCAGGGCGAACGGCACGGCGCCGTAGTCGAATCCGAACGAGCCGTCGCCGTCGGTAGCGGACGACGGGGTGCGGACGTCGACGAAGGGCGTCAGCGCGCCCGCGATCCGCTCGCGCAGCGACGTCACTTCACACCACCGAACCGCCGGTCGCGCGAGGCGTATTCGACGCACGCCGCCCACAGATCGCGTCGGTCGAAGTCGGGGAACATCGTGTCCTGGAAGACGAGTTCGGCGTAGGCCGACTGCCACAGCAGGAAGTTCGAGGTGCGCTGCTCGCCCGAGGGCCGCAGGAACAGATCAACATCGGGCATGTCGGGCTCGTCGAGGTACCGCGCAATGGTCGACTCGGTGATGCGTTCGGGATCGAGTTCTCCTGCCGCGACCCGGCGGGCGATCTCCCGTGCGGCGTCGGCGATCTCGGCGCGACCGCCGTAGTTGACGCACATCGTGAGGGTCATGACGTCGTTGTCCTTCGTCAGTTCCTCGGCGATCTCGAGTTCCTTGATCACGCTGCGCCACAGGCGGGGACGGCGACCGGCCCACCGGACCCGCACCCCCATCTCGTGCATCTCGTCGCGACGGCGGCGGATCACGTCGCGGTTGAAGCCCATGAGGAAGCGGACCTCGTCGGGGCTGCGCTTCCAGTTCTCGGTGGAGAAGGCGTAGGCCGAGAGCCACTTGACGCCCATCTCGATGCATCCGCACACCGTGTCCATCAGCACGGCCTCGCCGCGTTCGTGGCCGGCGGTGCGCGGCAGACCGCGCTCCTGCGCCCATCGACCGTTGCCGTCCATCACGAGCGCCACGTGCTGTGGGATCAGCTCGGGTTGCAGCACGGGAGGTCGCGCGCCCGACGGATGCGGGTCGGGCGGCCGGATCACCCGCTCAGGCGATGGGGGCGTGGTACGTCGTCGAATCACGGTCCCCATCCTGCCGGACACCCCGGGCGACGTCATCAACCCGGTTCCCCGTCGCAGGTTCGGTGCGACCGCGCTCGACGAGGGGCAGCGAGCGCAGTTGCCGTTCGAGATGCCACTGCAGGTGCGCGGCGACGAGGCCGCTGGCCTGGCGGCGCACCGCCGCGTCGGCGGCCTCGGTGTCGGCCCAGCGTCCGTGGTTGAGCGCGTCGAGCAACGCCAACACACCCGGGGCGGGGGTGGCCGCTCCCGGCGGACGGCAGTGCACGCACACCGCACCACCGGCGGCGACATGGAAGGCGGTGTGCGGGCCGGGACGGTCGCAGCGCGCGCAGTGGGTGATCGCCGGCGCCCATCCCGCGTAGGCCATGGCCCGCAGAAGATAGGCGTCGAGCACGAGTTCGGGCGGCCGGGTGCGGTCGCACACCGCGCGCAGCGCACCGACGGTGAGTGCGTGCAGGCGCGGCACGGGCGCGCGTTCCTCACCGGCGAGGCGTTCGGCGGTCTCGAGGATCGCGCACGCGGTGGTGTAGCGGGGGTAGTCGTCGACGATGCCCACCGCGAAGGCGTCGAGGGTCTGCACCTGGGTGATGACGTCGAGACTGCGGCCCGGGTGGAGCTGGACGTCGATGTGGGCGAACGGTTCGAGCCGTGCGCCGAACTTCGAGCGTGTCCGGCGCACGCCCTTCGCGACGGCCCGCACGAGTCCGTGCCGGCGCGTCAGCAGGGTGACGATGCGGTCGGCCTCGCCCAGCTTGTGCTGGCGCAGTACCACCGCGTTGTCCCGATAAAGCCTCACTCCCCGAGTCTGTCATGTCGCGGTGACAGGGGACGACCCGCGAAGGGACTCGACACCCAGAACTGGAACGCGTTATTGTTCGTTCGAACGAACGGGGGAACGAATGGACGCTCGAACCGACCTGCGCGACCTGAAGGCGACCGTCGAGGCACTCGACCGCGGCGAGACCACCTCCACGGATCTCGTCCGTGCGAGCCTCGGCCGGATCGACGAGTCGCAACCGCACCTGAACGCCTTCCGCGTCGTGCGCCGCACGGCCGCACTCGACGAGGCCCGCGAGGCCGACCGGCGCCGCGCGAACGGCGAGCGTCTCCCCCTGCTGGGCGTCCCCATCGCGATCAAGGACGACACCGACATCGTCGGTGAGACGACGATGTTCGGCTGCGCCGGCACCTTCACCCCGAAGGACACCGACGCCGAGGTCGTGCGCCGCCTGCGGGCCGCCGGCGCGGTGATCGTCGGCAAGACCCACTCCCCCGAACTCGGCCAGTGGCCGCTCACCGGCGGCGACGCCTTCGGGCACACCCGCAGCGCGTGGTCGCGCGACCATACCCCCGGCGGTTCGTCGGGTGGCAGCGCCGCGGCCGTCGCGGCGGGACTCGTGCCGGCCGCCCTGGGATCCGACGGCGCCGGATCGGTCCGCATCCCCGCCTCGTGGTCCAATCTCGTCGGCATCAAGCCGCAACGCGGCCGGATCTCCATGTGGCCCGACGCCGAATCCTTCAACGGACTCACCACGCACGGCCCACTCGCCCGCACGGTCGCCGACGCGGCCCTGCTCCTCGACGTCGTGTCCGGAAACCACCCCGGCGACCGGCACAGGTGCGCGCCGCTGACCGTCTCCGACGCCGTGGGACGAGATCCCGGCAGACTGAACATCGCTCTGTCGCTGAAGATCCCGTTCACCGCGACACCCACCCGCCTCGACGCCCGCGTCCGCACCCGCATCGCCGCACTCGCCGCGGTACTGCGTGATCTCGGCCACGAGGTGACCCTCGCCGATCCCGACTACGGAATGGCGTTCGGCCTCGCCTTCCTCCCGCGATCCATGGCCGGTATCGAGGACTGGCTGTACCGCCTGCCCGACCCGTCCCTCGCCGACGTACGCACCCGCGCCAATGCCCGCACCGGCCGATTCCTGCACGGTTATCCGCTGCGGGCGGCGCGCGCGATCGAACCGCGACTGCACCGTCGGGTCGGCCGCATCTTCGACCGGTTCGACGTCGTGCTCGCCCCCACCACCGCCACACCGCCGCTGCCGGTGACGGCGATCGACGGCATCGGCGGCTGGGCGACCGACAAGGTCATCACCGGGGCATGCCCCTATGCGTGGCCGTGGAACGTGCTGGGCTGGCCCGCGATCAACGTCCCCGCGGGTTTCACCGAGGAGCGACTGCCGGTGGGTGCCCAGCTGCTCGGCCCGGCGAACTCCGAACCGCTGCTGGTGTCCCTCGCCTCCCAACTCGAATCGGTGCTGCGCTGGCACGAACACACCCCGGAGCACTGGTGGTGACCACACGCGACGACACCCGCTCGCGGATCGTCCACGCCACCCTGTATCTCGTCGGCACCGACGGGGTCGCCGGGGTGACGAACCGGCGCATCGCGGCGCGCGCCGAGGTCTCGCTCGGTTCGATCACCTACCACTTCCCCACCCAGGCCGACCTGCTGCGCGCCGCGCTCGAGTTCTTCGTCGACGAGGAGACCGAGCGGCTGCGAGAGCTCGCCGAGCAGTATCGATCCCGGGTCCTGTCGCTGACGGAGGCCGCCGAACTCACCGAACGCGTCGCCCACGACCTGACCTTCACGGCCGAACGCATCGCCCCCTTCGAGCTCTACGTGCAGGCGGGGCGCGACGAGGAACTGCGGCGGGTCGCCGAACGCTGCTGGCGTGCCTACGACGCGTTGACCGTCTCCGTCCTTTCGGCGTTGGGAGTGCCGGATCCGGAGACGATCGCCCCGACGGTCGTCGCGACCATCACCGGGCTACAACTGCGCCGCCTGTCGACGGGTACGGAGCCGGATCTGTCGGAGGCCGTCCTGCTGTTGCTGCACGGCGCGACAGCCACCCGTCGCTGAGTTCCCCTCGGTCACCGGCCCCGGCGTGACGACGCGTTCACATCCGCCTCCGTGACGAAACACCCCCGTCACGAATTGTGCAGTGTGCACAGTTCTTTCCCGTCGCGAGTGGTCTGTCGGCCGATTGCCGAGTCCTGTCCGACTCTTCAAGATCGACATGTTCCGGCCGACGACGGCGGTGCCGCCCATCGATGTCGCGGCGCCCTTCGATCCGTCCACGGTCGTCGCCCGCCGCATGTTCACACGTCGAGGAGTCTCCCGTGACCGTCGCGCACATCGTCTTCCTGCTCGGACTGGTCGGCCTGATCGTCGCCATGGCACTACGCAAGAACGTCCTGATCCCGGCGGTCGTCGCCACTTTCGCCACCGCCCTCGCCTACGACGGCAACGTCGCCTCCGCCGTCATGGCGGTCTTCCGCGCCACCCTCACCGCCGGCGGAGCCCTCTTCGAGATCTTCGTCGTCATCGCCGCCGTGACATCGATGCTCGCGGCGATGCGCACCATCGGCGCCGACGAACCCATGGTGCGTCCCTTCGGACGCTGGATGATCAACGGCCGCGTCGCCTACATCGTGCTGTTCGTCGTCACCTACCTGCTGTCGCTGTTCTTCTGGCCCACACCCGCCCTCGCACTCATCGGTGCCGTGCTGCTCCCGGCGGCCATCAAGGCCGGGCTGCCGCCGCTCGGCGCCGCACTCGCCCTTGCGATCTCCGGGCAGGGCATGGCACTCGCCTCCGACTACGTCATCGGTCTCGCACCGTCGATCTCGGCGAGCGGCGCAGGTGTGCCGGCCGACGACATCGCCGACCGCGCGCTGGTCCTGTCCCTCATCGTGGGTCTGACCGCGGCCGTACTCGCCTGGTTCCTCACCATCCGCAAGGAGATCGTGCGCCACTCCGCGAATCTCGTGTCTGCGACGGACGATCCGGGCACCGGTGGCTCCGTTTCCGGAGGTCCGGCACCGCACCCGAACGGGGACCTCCCGACCCCCGAGAACGATCACACCGGGACCGACCACACCGCACCGGTGAGCACCGTGGCCGCCATCGACCTGCCCGGAACTCTCACCCCGGTCCTCACCCGCCCCACCCCGGCACGCGCCTGGGCTATCGGGGTTCCCGCGACCTTCGGTCTGGTGCTCGTCTACATGATGCTGGGGCGCTTCACCGATCTCGTGCCGTGGTCGGACGGCGCCGGTGCCTCGCTCGTCGGCGGCACCGCGCTCGTCCTCATGGCCGCCGTGACCCTGACGACGCGCCCGGCCGACACCCTCGAACACTGCGCCACCCATTTCGTCGACGGCCTGGTCTACGCGTTCAAGGCCATGGGAATCATCCTGCCGGTGGCCGGATTCGTGTACCTCGGCATCCCCGACTACTCCGGTTCGATCCTGGGACTCGAGGACGGCACCGGACCGGCCTTCCTGTTCGACACCGTCGAGAGCATCCAGACCTACATTCCCGACAACGGTCTCTTCGCCGCGTTCAGCATGCTCCTGATCGGCCTGCTCATCGGCCTGGACGGCTCCGGCTGGGCCGGTCTGCCGCTCACCGGTGGTATCGCCGCCGCCCTCGCCCCGCAGGCCGGCATGGACACCGCGACGCTCGCCGCCCTCGCGCAAAACGCCGCGACCTGGACCGGCGGCGGCACCCTCGTCATCTGGTCGTCGCTGATCGTGGTCGCGGGCTTCTGCCGCGTTCCGGTCGGGGATCTCGTGCGACGACTCGCGATCCCGGTGGTGAGCGGACTGCTCGTCGCCACCGTCGCCGCGGTGGTGATCTGGTGATCACCGCATCCGCACCGAACACCTTCGAGGAGAGGACCCCCGTGGACGAATCCGGTTTCCGCTACGACCCCCAACGCTGCGCCCTGGTCGTCGTCGACATGCAGAACGACTTCTGTTCCACCGACGGCGCTCTCGCCGGCTGCGGCTTCGACGTCTCCGCCGCGGTCGCCATGACACCGCGGCTGGCGGAACTGATCGACCGCGCCCGCCGCAGGGACGTGTCCGTCGTCTGGGTCCGTACGGAGCACGACGAGACCACGGACACGCCCCAGTGGCTGGGCCGCGTCGGTACCGGTCCCGGCACGGCGCGGACCGGTCTGACCTGCCGACCCGGTACTGCCGGAGCGGACTTCTACGGTGTCCGTCCGGAGCCGGAAGAACCGGTGATCGTCAAACATCGCTTCAGCGCGTTCGTCGGCACCGACCTCAATAGCGTCCTGCGGTCACGGGGCATCGAATCGTTGTTGTTCACCGGCGTCGCCACCGAGATCTGCGTCGAATCGAGCCTGCGCAGCGGCCTGTTCCACGAGTACTGGGTCTCGCTCGTCGAGGACTGCGCCGCGTCCTACAGTCCCGCCGCGCACGCCGCCTCGGTCGCGGTGGTCGCGCAGAACTTCGGGACCGTGGTGACCGCAGACGACCTCGCGTCGATGTGGGTCGCCCGGCCGATCACCGCGTCCACCCCGTAGGGGCTCGGCGTCAGAATCCCAGACGGCCCAGCTGTTTGGGATCTCGCTGCCAGTCCTTCGCGACCTTCACGTGCAGGTCGAGGTAGATCTTCACGCCGAGGAGCTTCTCGATCTGGGTGCGTGCGGCGGTGCCCACCTCGCGCAGCCGCGCACCCCCCTTGCCGATGACGATGCCCTTCTGGCTCGGCCGCTCGACGTAGAGCAGGGCGTGCACGTCGAGCATCTCGCCCTGCTTCTCGGTGCGACCCTCACGTTCGGTGATCTCCTCGATCACGACGGCGAGCGAGTGGGGCAGCTCGTCGCCGAGACCTTCGAGGGCGGCCTCGCGGATGAGCTCGGCCATCAGGGTCTCCTCCGGCTCGTCGGTGAGCTCGCCGTCGGGATAGAAGGCCGGTCCGGGCTCCATGTGCGAGACGAGGACGTCGACGAGGACCTCGACCTGCTCCCCCGAGGCCGCGGAGACCGGCACGACCTCGCAGTTCTCGCCGAGGAGTTTCGACACGGCGAGCAACTGCGCGGCGACCTGCTGTTTGCCCACCTTGTCGATCTTCGTGACGATGCCGATGACCGGGGTCTTCGGCGCCATGTGGCGCACCTGCTCGAGGATCCAGCGGTCGCCGGGGCCGATCTTCTCGTCGGCGGGGAAGCACATGCCGATCGCGTCGACCTCGGAGTAGGTGTCCTGCACCAGGTCGTTCAGCCGCTGGCCGAGCAGGGTGCGCGGGCGGTGCAGTCCCGGGGTGTCCACCAGGATGAGCTGGGCGTTGTCGCGGTGGACGATGCCGCGGATGGTGTGACGGGTGGTCTGCGGGCGCGACGAGGTGATCGCGATCTTGCTGCCGACGAGTGCATTCGTGAGCGTCGACTTCCCGGTGTTGGGCCGGCCGACGAAACAGATGAAGCCGGAACGGAAGTCGGTGTCGGTCATGCATGCTCCTCGGTGGTGGCCGTATCGGTATCGGTGGGTTCTTCTTCGGGTGTCGCGCGCTGCACGAAGACGGTGCTCACACGCACCCGCCCGCGGACGTCCGGTCCGCCCTCGCCGCGGAGCAACAGGCCGTGGGTCCGTACCTCCGCACCCGGCAGAGGAACTCGGCCGAGTTCGTAGCCGAGGAGTCCGCCGACGGTGTCGACCTCGTCGTCCTCGATGTCGATGTCGAACAGTTCGCCGAGGTCCTCGACGGGAAGTCGCGCGGAGACGCGGTAGGTGTCGTCGCCGAGTTCCTCGACGTCGGGGATCTCCCCGGTGTCGTACTCGTCGGCGATCTCTCCGACGATCTCCTCGATGACGTCCTCGATCGTCACGAGGCCGGCGATGCCGCCGTATTCGTCGACGAGGACCGCCATGTGGTTGCGGTCGCGCTGCATGTCGGCGAGCAGGTCGTCGAGGCGCTTCGAATCCGGCACGAAGACCGCCGGTCGCATGACGTCGGCGACGGAGACGCTGCGCCCACCGTCGCGGTGGTAGTAGGTCTGCTGGACGAGATCCTTGAGGTAGACGACACCGCGAATGTCGTCGACGTTCTCGCCGATCACCGGGATCCGGGAGTGCCCGCTGCGGACGGCGAGCGAGGTGGCCTGACCGGCTGTCTTGGTCTCCTCGATCCACACCATCTCGGGGCGCGGAACCATGATCTCGCGGGCCGTGGTGTCGCCGAAGTCGAACACCGACTGGATCATCCGGCGTTCCTCGTCGGCCACGACTCCGCTTTCCTGAGCGAGGTCGACCAGTTCGCGCAGCTCGATCTCGTTGGAGAACGGACCGTTCCGGAAACCGCGACCGGGCGTGACCGCATTGCCGACGCTGATGAGGATCCGGCTGATCGGGCCGAGCAGGACACCGAGTATCCGCAGCGGTCCGGTGGCGGCGAGCGCGATCGGGTACGCGTGCTGGCGTCCGAGCGTGCGCGGACCGACACCGATGACGACGTAGTCGACGATGACCATCACCGCAGCGCCCACGACGAGCGCCCACGTGCGGTCGAGCACGGCGAGCAACGCACCGACGAGCACGACGGTGGCGGTGATCTCGCAGAGGATGCGCAGCAGCACCGTCAGATTGACGTAGCGGGGCCGATCGTCGAGCAGCCCGAGCAGGCGGCGCGCACTGGGACGGCCCTCTTTCGCGAGTTCCTCGGCGCGCGCCGCGGATACGGTGTTGAGCGCGGAATCGACGGCGGCGAACAGGCCTCCGAGCACCACCAGGACGACCGCCAGGACGACGAGGGGCACGGTACTCACGCGATCGTCACTCCCTCGATCGGTGTCGTCCGATCACGATGGCTCGTACTGTCGCCGCTCATGATTCGGGGGTGTCGACGAAACCGGCCTTGCCCAGCAGCTTCCGGTCGCGGGCGGCGAGCCGCGCCTCGTGCTCGGCCCGGCGGATCTCCTCGTACCACTCGGCGAGGAGCTGGTTCTGCAGGCCGAACATCTCCTTCTCCTCCTCCGGTTCGGCGTGGTCGTAGCCGAGGAGGTGGAGCATGCCGTGCACGGTGAGCAGGGCGAGTTCGTGGGCCACCGGGTGACCGGCCTTCGCGGCCTGGTCGGCGGCGAACTGCGGACACAGCACGATGTCGCCGAGCATCGACGGTCCCGGTTCGGGAGCGTCGGGGCGGCCGCCGGGTTCGAGTTCGTCCATGGGGAACGACATCACGTCGGTGGGGCCGGGCAGGTCCATCCACCGCACGTGCAGATCGGCCATGGTGTCGAGATCCACGAGCACCATCGACAACTCCGCCGCCGGATGCACATCCATCCGGGCGATCACGAAGCGGGCGACGTCGAGGAGTTCCTCCTCCGAGACGTCCATTCCCGATTCGTTCGAGATCTCGATGCTCATGACTGGAGTTCCTTCTGCACGACGGTATTCGGTTGATCTGCAAGGGTGTTCATCGACGCTGCACCCGCTGCGCGCGACGCTGGGCGCGGTTGCCGGGGATCCCGTCGCCGTCGCGGGTGGTGGCCTCGAAACGGCTGTAGGCGTCGACGATGTCGGAGACGAGCCGGTGCCGCACGACGTCGCTGCTGTCGAGGCGCGCGATGTGGATGTCGTCGATGCCGTCGAGGATCTCGGTGGCGGCGGCGAGACCCGAGCGGGCACCGCCGGGCAGGTCGATCTGCGTGATGTCGCCCGTCACGACGATCTTGGAGCCGAAGCCCAGGCGCGTGAGGAACATCTTCATCTGCTCGGCGGTGGTGTTCTGCGCCTCGTCGAGGATGATGAAGGCATCGTTCAGGGTGCGGCCACGCATATATGCGAGGGGCGCGACCTCGATGACACCCGCCTGCATGAGCTTCGGGATGGCCTCGGGATCCATCATGTCGTGCAGCGCGTCGTGCAGCGGACGCAGATACGGGTCGATCTTCTCGTGCAGGGTGCCCGGCAGGAAGCCGAGCCGCTCCCCTGCCTCGACGGCGGGACGCGTGAGGATGATGCGGTTGACCTGCTTGGTCTGCAGGGCCTGCACGGCCTTCGCCATGGCGAGATAGGTCTTGCCCGTACCGGCCGGTCCGACACCGAAGACGATGGTGTGGGCGTCGATGGCGTCGACGTACCGCTTCTGGTTCAGGGTCTTGGGCCGGATCGTCTTCCCGCGCCGCGACAGGATGTCGAGGCTGAGCACGTCGGCCGGCGACTCGGAGAGCCCCTGGGTGAGCATGCCCACGGTGCGACGCACGGCGTCGGGCGCGAGCGATTGTCCGCGACGGACGATGGTGACGAGCTCGGCGAGCGCACGTTCCGCGAGGGCGACGTCGGCGGGCGCTCCGGTCAGCGTGACGGTGTTGCCCCGCACGTGGATGTCCGCCGCCAGGAGGGCTTCGAGGGCGATCAGATTCTCGTCCGCGGCTCCGAGCAGGGGCGCTGCGGCCTCCGAGGGGAGGTCGAGGCTCGATTTGACCGTGGTCGGTTCGAATTCGGCGGGCTCGTGGGGTCGGTCTGGTTCACTCACGTGGACGGTACGTCCTGCTTTCGGTTCGGCTCCTGCACGACGGTCGTCGTGTTCGTGCCAGTCTAGCGCCGGACGAGGCGCACCCTCCCGCAACAGCGAGTTTCAGCGAGGTTCGGTTCCGCCTTCGCCTGAGGTGGCCTCCGCGAGCCACCGCCGTGCCTCGGCGAGGATCCCGGGTGCCCGGTCGGGTGAGACCCCGGCGAGCACGAGGTTGCCCAGGACGATCGTGTCGCCCGAGTCGTCCACCAGCCCGAGATTGGCCTGCTCGAGTGTGGCCATCGTCAGGCCTTCCATCATCCCCACGAGGACGGGCGCCGGCAGATAGTCGGAGAACTGGCTCTGCGCGAGGCCGCGTTCGACGTGTCCGAGGACACGCGAGCGCACCGGGGAGACGAGTTCGGCGATGCGCTGCTCTCCCATCTCCTTGCGCGCGAACGAGAGCAGCACGCGGTAGCGGTCGCCGATGGGCCAGGTCCGCAGCGCCACGACCGCGAGTGCGACCGCGGGATCGTCCGGTTCAGGATGGTCGAGAGCCTCGGCGAGTGCGGTCGAGGCGTCGTCGACGATCCCCTCGACGAGGGCTTCCCGGTTGGGGAAGTGCGCATAGACGGTGCGGCGGACGACACCTGCGGCCTTGGCGACATCGTCCATGCTCGCGTCGGAGTCGGCGGCGAAGCACATCACCGCAGCGTCGAGTATGCGCATGCGGTTCGCATTGAATCGGGTTCGCGGTCGTGTGACCGAGTTCTCCACGTTCTCGTCCTCTTCCGCCGACTGTGATCTGTCTTTCATTTTAGTTGCACACAGATGTGCAGCTGCGTAACTTGCACACCACCGTGTAGATCGGGGCTCCGGTCCCGGCCCGTGTCGCACCCGAGGAGAACCCATGACCACTGCCGTCACCCCCGCAGGAGGGACCGCAGCGAAGGAACCCTACCGGCTGCGCTGGGCCGGACTGGCAGTGCTGTGCCTGAGCCTGCTCATCGTCGTGATGGCCAACACCTCGCTCATCGTCGCCGCACCCGGCATGCTGCGCGACCTGCAGCTCACCAGCGCCGACATGCAGTGGATCATCGACGGCTACACCGTCCCCTACGCCGCGCTGATGCTACTGTTCGGCGTGCTCGGCGACCGGTACGGGCGACGCCGCGCGTTGCTGGCCGGCCTGGTCGCCTTCGCCGCCGGCGCGGTCTACGGATCGTTCGCCGACAGCGCCGGCGACGTGATCGTCGCGCGCATCGTCATGGGTGTGGGCGCAGCCGTGATCATGCCCGCAACGCTGTCGCTGCTCGTCGCGATGTTCCCCGTGCACGAGCGTGCCCGTGCGATCGCGGCCTGGGCGGCTACGTCCGGACTCGCCATCGCGCTCGGTCCCCTGCTCGCCGGATGGCTCCTCGAATCGAACTCGTGGGGTTCGACCTTCCTCATCAACGTGCCGATCGCGGCGTTCGCCGCGATCGCGGCCCTGATCCTCGTGCCGGCCTCGAAGGCGGACGATCTCACCCGCACCGACTGGGTCGGCGGCGCCCTGTCGGTCGCGGCTCTCGGCGGAATCGTCTACGCGATCATCGAGGGGTTCCACTTCGGTTGGGGCACCGGCGTGATCGCCACCTCGATCGGGTCGGTGATCGCCGCGGTGCTCTTCGTGGTGTGGGAACTTCGTCACCCCCGGCCGCTGCTGGACGTGCGCCGGGTCGCGGACCGGACCGTCGGCGGAGCCTGCGTGTCGGTGCTGTTGCTGTTCCTCGTCGCCTTCGGCGCCATCTACTTCGTCGCGCAGCAGTTCCAGTTCGTGCTCGGTTACGGCCCGCTCGAGACCGGCCTGCGTCTGCTTCCCCTCGCGGTGACGGTCTCGCTGGGTGCGGCGCTGAGCGGCCGGCTCGCACCCCGCCTCGGCGCGCGGATCCTCGTGGGCGCGGGCATGGTCGCTGCCGCGGCGGGCATCCTTACACTGACCGTCACGGACGCCGCGTCCGGTTTCACGCCCTTCCTGATCTCGTTGCTGCTGCTGGGGTTGGGCATCGGTCTGGCCACACCCCCGTCCACCGACCTGATCATGGGCGGTTTCCCCGACTCGGATCTCGGAGCTGCGGGCGGATTGAACGACACCGCAGTGGAATTCGGAGGTTCACTGGGCATCGCCGTGCTCGGTTCGATCCTCGCGACCACCTATCACCGCGAGATCTCCGGCTTCCTCGACGGATTGCCGCTCGCGGATCTGACGGGCCCGATGGCCGATCAGGCCGCGATGGCGATCGAGGCGGCCGGCGATTCGGTGGGCGGGGCGGCGATCGTCGCGGAAGAACTCGCGGCGAACCCGTTCGCGGCGTCGTACGCACAACCGCTGCTCGACGCGTCGTCCGCAGCGTTCGCCGAGGCGATCTCGTCCGCGAGCCTCGTCGCCGGCATCGTCCTGCTCGTCGGCGCCGCGGCGGTCACCGCGCTACTCCCCCGCGGACTCCGCACCCGCGCCGGCAGCGAGGCCGAGATCGGCAACTGACCGGACGGTGAGCAGGTCGAGCGATCGCGCCCAGGCACGGGTGGTCCGGTTCAGGAAGGCGACGTGATCCTCGCCGTCGAACAGTTCCAGCGACACCGGGTCGCCCGCCGCGTCGGCCGCGTCGACGTAACGGTGCGCGACACTCACCGGCACCTGCTCGTCGGCGGTGCCGTGCAGCACCGCGACCGGCACACCGATCGGCGGCCGGTGCGTCGGTGAGGCAGACCGGTAACGCTCGGGTGCATCCGCGTAGGACGCACCGAAGAGCGCCTCGAACGCCTCCACGCGACGACCACGTTCCCCGGCGGTGACGAGATCGAGCGCACCCGCCTGCGAGACCACGAATTCCGGTCGCACCGATGTACTCTCACCCGCGAGCCACACCGCCAGCTGACCTCCCGCCGAGTGACCGACGAGCCTCACACGGTCGAGATCGACCTCGACACCGCCGCGCTGCGCGTGCGGAACGACCTCGCTGAAGATCGTGTAGTACGCCGCGACCACATCGGCGGACATCTCGTCCCACGCGCCACCGGCCTCGAGACGGCGGTACTCGACGTTCCACGCCACCACACCGCGACGCGCGAGTTCCACGGACAGCGCGGTACCGAGGGTGAGCTGGTAGCGGCCGTGCCACGAACCGCCGTGAACGACCATGACGACGGGAACGGGCCCCGTCACCGTCGCGGGGTCGGGCAGGAAGACGTGCCCGAACTGCTGCGAGTGGGTGCCGTAGGCGATCTTCGTACGAGCCAAGAGAGGAAATTCCTTCGCTACAGAGAATCGGGACCCGCAAGCGATCCCTCAGTGCAAGGGCCTGGTCCGCCACCGGTCGGTCATCACACCGATCGCGCCGAGGGCGACGGCCGCGGCGGTCGAGGTGCGCAGCACCGTGGGGCCGAGACCGACCGCCACCGCTCCCGCGTCGACGAGGGTCTCGACCTCCGCGTCGTCGAGTCCCCCTTCGGGACCGACGATCAGCGTCAGCGAATCGGCGTCGCGCACCGGCAGATCGGCAAAGGGGATCGTGGCGGATTCGTGGAGCACCGCGACGACGTCGCCGCGCTCGACGGCCGAGCGGACCCGGGCGACGACCTCGGGTGTGCGGTGCAAGCCGACGACCGTCGGCACGTGCGCGCGCCGCGACTGCTTCGCCGCGGACGTCGCGACCGCCTGCCACTTGGCAACACCCTTGTCCGCCTTGGCATCCCACCGTGCGACGCAGCGCGCCGACTGCCACGGCACGAACTCGTCGGCGCCGGCCTCGGTGGCCAGTTCGACGGCGAGTTCGGACCGGTCGGATTTCGGCAGCGCCTGCACGACGGTCACGCTCGGACGGGGCGGATCGACGACGCGACGATCGAGCACGAGCGCTTCGAGCCGGTCCTTCGCGACCGCCGTGACCTCGACGTCGGCGACCTCACCGGCACCGTCGGACAACACGAGCCGCTCGCCGACCGCGATACGGCGCACCGTCGCGGCGTGCCGGCCCTCCTTGCCGTCGAGAACGGCCGTCTGCCCCTCGTCGGGCAGCGGGTCGAGGTAGAACAGTGTCGCGGCCACCCGAGCGACCTAGCGGGCGCTGAACGCGTCGCGCAGGCGCGAGAACAGGCCGCCGGTGTTCTGCGAACCCGTGGTCACGACCTCGACGTGCTCCCGGTCGCTGTGCCGGCGCAGGTCCTCGAGCAGCTTCGTCTGCTTGTGATCGAGCTTGCTCGGCACCACGACCTCGAGATGCGCGTGCAGGTCGCCGCGCGTACCCGAGCGCAGCTTCGGCATGCCGTGGCCGCGCAGCACCGAGACCGAACCGGGCTGGGTGCCGGGATCGATGGTGATCTCGGTGGGGCCGTCGAGGATGGTCTCGACCGTCACCTTGGTGCCGAGCGCAGCGTCGACCATGGGCACGCGGATGGTGCAGTGCAGGTCGTCGCCGTCGCGCACGAAGACCTCGTGCTGCTGTTCGAGCACCTCGACGTAGAGATCGCCGGCGGGTCCGCCGCCGGGGCCGACCTCGCCCTGGGCTGCGAGTCGGATGCGCATCCCGTTGCCGACACCGGCGGGCACCTTGACGGTGATCTCGCGGCGGGCACGCACGCGGCCGTCGCCGCCGCACTTGCGGCAGGGATCCGGGATCGTCTCGCCGACACCGCGACAGGTGGGGCACGGTCGGGAGGTCATGACCTGGCCGAGGAAGGAACGCTGGACGGACTGGACCTCGCCGGCACCGCCGCAGGTCTCGCAGCGCACGGGCTTCGAGTCGCCGTGGGTGCCGGAACCGGTGCACGCGTCGCACAGGATCGCGGTGTCGACCGTGACCGTCTTGGTGACGCCGCGAGCGCATTCCTCGAGGGTCAGGCGGGTGCGGAGCAGCGAGTCGGCGCCGGGCTGGACGCGGCCGCGCGGCCCGCGGGAACCGCCGGCGCCGCCACCGAAGAACGCCTCGAAGACGTCGCCGAGGCCACCACCGAAGCCGGCGCCGCCGAAGCCGCCCGCACCGCCGCCACCGGGTTCGAGCGGGTCGCCGCCGAGGTCGACGATGCGTCGCTTCTCGGGATCCGACAGCACCTCGTAGGCGGCCGAGATCTCCTGGAAACGCTTCTGCGCCGACTCGTCGGGGTTCACATCCGGGTGGTGCTCGCGCGCCAACTTGCGGTACGCCCGTTTGATCTCCTGGTCGGTCGCGTTCTTGGACACGCCGAGCGTCCCGTAGTAGTCCCGTGCCACGTTTGGTTCTCGTCCTTACGTCGTTCTACAGAGCAAAATGGACGGTGCTCAGCGTTCGCCGAGCACCTCACCGATATATCTCGCAACGGTGGCGACCGATGCGATGGTTCCCGGATAGTCCATCCGGGTGGGGCCGAGCACCCCCAGACCACCGAAGACCGTACCCGCGGCCCCGTAACCGGTGGACACGACCGAGGTGGTGCGCATCTCCTCGAACTGGGTCTCCTCACCGATGCGGACGGTGACCCGGCCGGCGTCCTGGCTGGACGCGAGCAGTTTGAGCACCACGACCTGCTCCTCGAGGGCTTCGAGGACCGTGCGCAACGAACCCGGCACTATCCCGTGGCCGTCGAAGTCGGCGGCGTTACGGGTGAGATTGGCGGTGCCTCCGAGCACGAGACGCTCCTCGGGGTGCTCGACGAGGGTCTCCACCAGCACGGTGGTGCACCGGATGAGCGCGTCGCGCAGATCGTCCGGTGCGTTGTCGGCGAGCTCGGTGACCGCGACGGAAGCCGCGGCGAGCCGCTTGCCCGTCAATGCCCCACCGAGCAGCTCACGCAGCCGCGACAGGCCGTCCTCGTCGATCACGTCGCCGAGTTCGACGATGCGCTGATCGACGCGGCCCGAGTCGGTGATGAGCACGAGCAGCAGCCGCGCCGGTGTCAGCCCGACCACCTCGAGATGTCGCACGGACGACGCCGAGAGCGTCGGGTACTGCACGACCGCGACCTGGCGGGTGAGCTGCGCGAGCAACCGCACCGCGCGGCGCAGCACGTCGTCCAGGTCGACGCCCGATTCGAGGAACTGCAGGATCGCGCGGCGCTCGGCCGACGAGAGCGGTTTGACCTCCGCGATCCTGTCGACGAACTGGCGGTAGCCCTTGTCGGTGGGCACGCGTCCCGAGCTCGTGTGGGTCTGTGTGATGTATCCCTCTGCTTCGAGCACAGCCATGTCGTTACGGACCGTGGCGCTGGACACACCGAGGTTGTGCCGGTCGACGAGAGTCTTGGAGCCGATCGGCTCCTTGGTGGACACGTAATCCGCCACGATGGCGCGCAAGACCTTGAATCTCCGCTCCTCGGTACTCGACAACCCGCCACCTCCGTTTCCGCCGCCTGCAGGACTGCACCTCTCGGGGCCGTACCCTGCCAGTCTAATCGCGCGACGACCTCGAAGGTGTCGGGCACGTGTGCGACACCACCCCGAACCGGAGGCGACGCCGTCGGCGCGTCCCCCGTAATGTGTCCGCATGATCTTCAAGGGCGTCCGGGACGGCAAACCGTATCCCGATCACGGACTGTCTCTGCGCGACTGGTCGAGGATTCCGCCCCGCCAGGTGCGCCTCGACGAGATCGTCACGACGACGAAGGTGCTCGAACTCGACCGGCTGTTGTCGGAGGACTCGACCTTCTACGGCGATCTGTTCCCACACGCCGTCCAGTGGCAGGGCGTGCTGTACCTCGAGGACGGGCTCCACCGTGCCGTGCAGTCCGCGCTGCGGAACCGGCCGGTGCTGCACGTGCGTGTCTTCGAGTACGACGTGCTGATTCCCGGTGGCGTGCCCGACCCGGGCGCCGAGGTTCGGGGCCCGTCTCCCGCATAGCCCGATCAGGGGTGGATTCGCCCCGTTTCGACCGACGTCCGACGGACCGCCCGAGCTCTCGGACACCGACCGGGAAGGAATGGCATGGGCGAGACGTTCGGCCGCTACGAACTGCAGACCCGGCTCGGCCAGGGCGGGATGGGTCAGGTGTGGTGCGCATTCGACTCGGTCACCGATCGTCAGGTCGCGGTCAAGGTCCTGCCGCCGGAACTCGCCGACGACGCCGGATACCGCGCGCGTTTCGATCGTGAGGCCCCGGCCGTCTCCAAGCTCCGCCATCCGAACATCGTCCCGATCCACAATTTCGGTGAGATCGACGGACGGCTGTACATCGACATGGCCCTGCTCGAGGGCGAGGATCTCGGCACCGTCCTACGACGTGAAGGTTCCCTGCCGCTCGACCGCACCGTGCGCGTGATCGGCCAGGTCGCTGCGGCTCTCGACGCCGCACACGATGCGGGACTGGTGCACCGGGACGTCAAACCGGCCAACATCGTGCTGCACCCCAGCGGCCATACCTATCTGATCGACTTCGGGATCGCACATGCCGACGGTCAGACCGCGCTCACCCGCGAGGCCGGGGCGATCGGCACTCTCGCCTACATGGCCCCGGAACGCTTCGACGGCCGATCCGGGCCGGGTTCCGACATTTACGCGCTGACCTGCGTGTTGTTCCAGTGCCTCACCGGACGAGCACCGTTCGCCACCGACAGCACCGCCCAGCACGTCGCCTCCCATCTGACGAAACCGCCGCCGCGTCCGACCGACCTCGTGCCCGGCCTCCCCGCCGCGCTGGACGGCGTCGTCGCACGTGGGATGGCCAAGCGGGTCGAGGATCGGTATCGCCGGGCCGGTGAACTCGCCGAGGACCTGGCTCGGAGCACGATGGACCGACGGCCGCCGCGCGGGGCACCGGTCCCGCTCCGGAAGGTCGAGCCCGGACCGCCGCCCACGGCGGTGATCCCGCCGACCGCGGTGAACCCGTCGAGCTGGACGGGCCCGCCGACCTTCCCGAACCGACCCCCGATGGGGCCTCCTCCCCCACCTTCGGCGCGTGCACCGCGCCGCGGTGCGGTCGTGGCACTCGCGGTCGCCGCCGCGGTGATCGCAGTGGGGGCGGTGCTCGCCTTCGTCCTCGGGCGGGACACCGGCGACTCGCCGTCCGCCGGTGCCACGAGTCCACTCCCGGCGGAGACCTCGACACCCTCCACCGTTCCGTCCTCACCCGGATCGACGTCACCCGAACCGACCTCGTCGGAGTCACCGCCGAGTTTCGAGCGCATGGCGACCTTCGTGCGGGACTACTACGCGTTGCTCCCGGACGACACCGAACAGGCCTGGGCGTTGTTCGATCCCCACTACGCGGGAAAGGTCGGCCGGGCCGGCTTCGAGGAGTTCTGGCCGACGATCCGGTCCGTCTCGGTGGATGCCGTGGAGCCCCGCGATGCGTCGAGTGTGATCGTCACCCTGACGTTCGTCACCGTCGACGGCCGGACCGAGTCGGAGAAGCGCTGGGTGTCGGTGGTCGAGAACCGTGGGCGGCTGTCGGTCTACGACTCGGAGCGCATCGGAGCGGCATGACGCGACCGGTCGGTCGGAGCGGCGTGACGCGACCGGACGGTCAGTCGTCCGCGCCGAGCAGGATGGTGCGGACCACCGCGTCGGCGAGCAGCCTGCCCCGGTCGGTCAGCACGAGATGATCGTCGCGCTCCACAGCGAGCCCGTCGGCGACCACCGTCTCCGCCGCGACGCGCTCACCGTCGTCGAGCTCCGACAACGGCAGGCCCGTGCGCAGCCGCACGGTGAGCATGACGAGTTCGGTGTGCCGGTCCTCGGCCGTGAGATGTTCGCTTCCCGCAACGGGCAGGGCTCCGTCGGCGAGGGTCGACGCGTAGCGGGCCGGATGCTTGACGTTCCACCAGCGCACGCCGCCGACATGGCTGTGCGCGCCCGGCCCGGCGCCCCACCAGTCGCCGCCGTCCCAGTAACCGAGGTTGTGGGCGCAGCGCGCCGACGGATCGTCGGCCTTCGCCCAGTTGGACACCTCGTACCAGGTCATCCCGGCGTCGGCGAGTCGCGCGTCGATCCGCTCGTACCGCGATGCGAGCACGTCGTCGTCCGGGGCCGGCAGCTCGCCGCGACGGACACGGCGGGCGAGGGCGGTGCCGTCCTCGACGATGAGCGCGTACGCCGAGACATGGTCGACCCCCGCTTCGAGCACGGCATCGAGGGAGGCGTCGAGGTCGGCGTCGCGCTCGCCCGGAGTGCCGTAGATCAGATCGAGGTTGACGTGGCCGAAACCGGCCGCGCGCGCTTCCTTCGCCGCCGCGACGGGACGCCCGGGTGTGTGGGTGCGGTCGAGGACCGCCAGCACGTGGGGCGCCGCGGACTGCATGCCGAGCGACACGCGGGTGTATCCGGCCTCGCGGATCGACGAGAAGAACTCCGTGGAGGTCGACTCCGGGTTCGATTCGGTCGTCACCTCGGCGCCGGGGGCGAGCCCGAACGAGTCGCGGATCGCGTCGAGTACCTGCGCGAGACCGTCCGCGCCGAGCAGCGAGGGCGTTCCGCCGCCGACGAAGACCGTCTCGGCGGCGGGGGCCGGTCGTCCGGCCTCGGACAGCAGCCGGGCACCGGCGTCGAGTTCGCGGCGCAGACCCTCGAGCCAGGACTGCGGCGAGGCCGCGCTGCCGAGTTCCCCGGCCGTGTAGGTGTTGAAGTCGCAGTAGCCGCAGCGGGTCGCGCAGAAGGGCACGTGCACGTACACGCCGAACGGTCGCGTCCCCACGCCGGCGAGTGCCGAAGCGGGAAGTTCGAGACCGGCCGGACGACCCGCGATACCGATTTCCGTGCCGGTGCGTCGACCGATCTCAGTGCTGTTCACGCCCTCCAGTGTTCCAGAGACCCGAAGGGCGGTTCCGCGCGCGACGCCCCTACCTCGACATTTCCCGAAAATTGGGTGGAAATACCGCCCGCAATTCGGAATCGCCCCGGTGACATGGCACAATGGTCCGCATGACAGGACACGGAGTGCGACTCGTGGCGCGACGCCACGTCGACTTCAAGCGCGTCTGCGCATCCTGTTGTCTGCCTTGCGCCGCTTGTCTCTGCGCCGACTGTCTCTAGTCGGCACTCCCCGGCACATCCCAGATCCCGCCGGGTCGAAGCATGCGTGCACGAGGTCAGCCCCCTCCTGCGCTCGTCGATCCGGTTCCAGCGAATATCAGGAGACCCTGTATGTCGTCGACCACCGACGTCACGCCCGCCGACGAGTCGGCCACTCCCGCCCGCCGCGCGCGTCCCGCCAAGCGTCGCGCCGAGGGCCAGTGGGCCCTCGGTTACCGGGAGCCGCTCAACGCCAACGAGCAGACGAAGAAGGACGACAACCCGCTCAACGTCCGCAAGCGCATCGAGAACATCTACGCGCAAACCGGTTTCGACGGAATCGACAAGAGCGATCTGCGTGGCCGCTTCCGCTGGTGGGGTCTGTACACCCAGCGCGAGCAGGGCTACGACGGCACCTACACCGGTGACGAGAACATCGACCTGCTCGAGGCGAAGTACTTCATGATGCGGGTGCGCTGCGACGCCGGCGCCCTGAATCTCGCGCAGCTGCGGACGATCGCCGGTATCTCCACCGAGTTCGGTCGCGACACCGCCGACCTGTCCGACCGCGAGAACGTCCAGTACCACTGGATCGAGGTCGAGAACGTCCCCGAGATCTGGCGTCGCCTCGAATCGGTCGGCCTGAAGACCACCGAGGCGTGCGGCGACTGCCCCCGCGTCGTGCTCGGTTCGCCGCTCGCCGGTGAGTCCCTCGACGAGATCATCGACGGCACCCCGGCGATCGACGAGATCGTGCGCCGCTACATCGGCAACCCCGAGTACTCGAACCTGCCGCGCAAATTCAAGACCGCGATCTCCGGCCAGCAGGACGTCGTGCACGAGATCAACGACGTCGCCTTCATCGGCGTCGAGCACCCCGAGCACGGCCCCGGCTTCGACCTGTGGGTCGGCGGCGGCCTGTCCACGAACCCGATGCTCGCGCAGCGGGTCGGCGCGTGGGTGCCGCTCGAGGAGGTCGCCGATGTGTGGGAAGGCGTCGTCGCGATCTTCCGCGACTACGGCTACCGCCGGCTGCGGTCCAAGGCACGCCTGAAGTTCCTCATCAAGGACTGGGGCATCGAGAAGTTCCGCGAGGTGCTCGAGACCGAGTACCTGAAGCGTCCGCTGATCGACGGCCCGGCCCCGGCCGCACCGGAGCGTCCGATCGATCACGTCGGTGTCCAGAAGCTGCGCAACGGCCTCAACGCCGTGGGTGTCGCGCCGATCGCCGGTCGTGTCTCGGGCACGATCCTGTCGAAGGTCGCCGACGCCGCCGAACGTGCGGGTTCGGACCGGATCCGGTTCACGCCGTACCAGAAGCTGATCGTGCTCGACGTGGCCGACGACAAGGTCGAGCAGCTCGTCACCGAGCTCGAGGCGCTGGGTCTGCCGGCCTCGCCGTCGCCGTGGCGCAAGAACCTCATGGCGTGCACGGGAATCGAGTTCTGCAAGCTGTCCTTCGTCGAGACGCGCAAGCGTTCGCAGGCCCTCGTGCCCGAGCTCGAGGAGCGTCTCGCCGACATCAACGCGCAGCTCGACGTCCCGGTGACGATCAACATCAACGGCTGCCCGAACTCGTGCGCGCGCTCCCAGATCGCCGACATCGGCTTCAAGGGGCAGCTCGTCGACGACGGTGAGGGCAACCAGGTCGAGGGTTTCCAGGTGCACCTCGGCGGTGCGCTGGGCTTCGACGCGAAGTTCGGACGCAAGCTGCGCCAGCACAAGGTCACCAGCGCCGAGCTCGGCGACTACATCGAGCGGGTGGTGCGCACCTTCGTCAAGGAGCGCACGCCCGGCGAGCGCTTCGGCGAATGGGTCGTCCGCGCCGAGGAGGCAGACCTGCGATGACGGGCACTGCTGCAGCGGTCGACACGAAGACGGATCGGGAAGGGACGCGATGACGATCGATACGAACATCGACGAGCTCCGGAGTATTGCCGCGCAGGGGGCGGCAGAACTCGAGGGTGCGTCGGCGCAGGAACTCCTGCGGTGGACGGACGAGACCTTCGGTACCCCCACCACCGACGGTGGACGTAGCGGGTACATCGTCGCGTCCAACATGCAGGACGGTGTCCTGGTCCATCTGGCCGCGCAGCAGCGCCCCGGCGTGGACGTGCTGTTCCTCGACACCGGCTACCACTTCGCCGAGACGCTCGGCACGCGCGATGCGGTGGAGCAGGTGTACGGCGTGAACATCGTCGACGCCCGGGCGCAGCAGTCCGTCGCGGAGCAGGACGCCCTGCTCGGCAAGGATCTGTTCGCTCGCGACCCGAACGAGTGCTGCCGTCTGCGCAAGGTGGTGCCGCTGAAGGAGAGCCTGAAGGGCTACCGCGCCTGGGTGACCGGCATCCGCCGTGTCGAGGCGCCCACCCGCGCGAACGCACCGCTGATCTCGTTCGACGACGCGTTCGGACTGGTGAAGATCAATCCGATCGCGGCATGGTCCGACGAGGACATGCAGAACTACATCGACGAACACGGGATCCTCGTCAATCCCCTCGTCGACGAGGGCTACCCGTCCATCGGGTGCGCCCCGTGCACCACCAAACCACTTCCCGGAGCCGATCCGCGCAGCGGGCGCTGGGCCGGCCGAGCCAAGACCGAATGCGGGTTGCACGCCTCATGACACTCACCGATACGAATCCCACCGAGACCCGGACGCTGCTGGACGGCAACCGGTTCGACACCCTCGACGCCCTCGAGTCGGAAGCGATCCACGTCTTCCGCGAGGTCGCGGGCGAGTTCGAGCGCCCCGTCATCCTGTTCTCGGGAGGCAAGGACTCCACCGTCCTGCTGCACCTCGCGATCAAGGCGTTCTGGCCCGCGCCGCTGCCCTTCGCGCTGTTGCACGTCGACACCGGCCACAACCTCCCCGAGGTCCTCGAGTTCCGCGACCACGTCGTCGAGAAGTACAACCTGCGACTGCACGTCGCGAGCGTCGAGGACTACCTCGCCGACGGCCGGCTCACCGAGCGTCCCGACGGCATCCGCAACCCGCTGCAGACCGTGCCGCTGCTCGACGCGATCTCGGAGAACCGGTTCGACGCCGTCTTCGGCGGCGGCCGCCGCGACGAGGAGCGTTCGCGCGCCAAGGAGCGGATCTTCTCGCTGCGCAACGCATTCGGCCAGTGGGATCCGAAGCGTCAGCGTCCGGAGCTGTGGAATCTGTACAACGGGAAGCACGCACCGGGTGAGCACGTGCGGGTCTTCCCGCTGAGCAACTTCACCGAGCTCGACATCTGGCGCTACATCGCCCGCGAGAACGTCGAACTGGCGAGCATCTACTACGCGCACGAGCGTCCCGTCTACCGCCGCGACGGCATGTGGATGACCCCGGGTGTCTGGGGTGGTCCGGCCGAAGGCGAAGAGCTCGAGACGCGTTCGGTGCGCTACCGCACCGTCGGCGACGGATCGACCACCGGCGCGATCCTGTCCGAGGCCTCCACGAACGAGGAAATCCTCGCCGAGGTCGCGGCATCACGACTGACCGAGCGCGGCGCCACCCGCGGCGACGACCGGGTTTCCGAAGCGGCGATGGAAGACCGCAAGCGAGAGGGCTATTTCTGATCATGAGCGACCTTCACGAGCGGAGCGTGCAGAGCGACACGCAGCTGCTGCGCCTCGCCACCGCCGGTTCGGTCGACGACGGCAAGTCCACCCTGGTGGGCCGGCTGCTCTACGACACCAAGTCCGTGCTCGCCGACCAGATCGACGCCGTCACCCGCGCGTCGGTCGACCGCGGCCTCGACACCCCCGACCTGTCGCTGCTCGTCGACGGCCTGCGCGCCGAGCGTGAGCAGGGCATCACCATCGACGTGGCCTACCGCTACTTCGCGACGCCGAAGCGCAGCTTCGTCCTGGCCGACACGCCGGGTCACGTCCAGTACACCCGCAACACGGTGTCGGGTGCGTCCACCGCACAGCTCGTCGTCCTGCTGGTCGACGCGCGCAAGGGTGTCGTCTCGCAGACCCGTAAGCACGCCGCCGTGCTGGCCCTGCTCGGTGTGCCGAAGCTCGTCCTCGCGGTCAACAAGATCGACCTCGTCGAGGATCCGGCCTCGGTGTTCGCGCAGATCTCCGCCGAGTTCGGCGAACTGACGAGCTCGCTCGGCTGGGCCCCCGAGGACGTGCAGGAGATCCCGGTCTCCGCGCTGCACGGCGACAACGTGGCGGTGCGCAGCGAGAACACCCCCTACTACGACGGCCCGACCCTCATCGAGTACCTCGAGTCGGTCCCCGTCGACGCCGACGTGCACGGCCGGCACGAGACCGGTCTGCGCTTCCCGGTGCAGTACGTGATCCGTCCCCGCACCGCCGAGTTCCCCGACTACCGCGGCTACGCCGGTCAGGTCGCGGCAGGCTCCGTGCGCCCCGGCGACGAGGTCGTCGTGCTGCCGTCCGGTGTCCGCACCACCGTCGAGCGCATCGACAGTGCCGACGGCGCATTCGATGTCGCGCACGCCGGCCGGTCGGTGACCCTGGTGCTCGCCGACGACGTCGACGTCTCCCGCGGCGACATCATCGCCACCCCGGAGGCGGCACCCGAGCCGCTGTCGGAGTTCGAGGCCACCGTGTGCTGGCTCGCCGAGAAGCCGCTGCGTCCCGGCGCCCGGCTGCTGCTCAAGCACGGCACCCGCACCACGCAGGCCATCGTCGGCACGATCGACGAGCGGTTCGACGAGCAGAACCTCTCCTCCGTCCCGAGCCCGGACAGCATCGAGCTCAACGAGATCGCGCGCATCACGGTGCGTGTGGCCGAGCCGATCGCCGCGGACGACTACCGCGTCAACCGCCGTAGCGGCAGCTTCCTGCTCATCGATCCGGCCGGGGGCAACACCCTGGCTGCGGGTCTCGTGGGCGACGGACTCGCCGACATCGAGCTCGGGGACCGCGTCCCGGCATGATGCCGCTCGTCGCCGTCGCGCACGGCAGCCGCGACCCGCGTTCGGCGCGGGCCGTGGCTGCCGCGCTCGACACCGTCCGGGCCGAGAACCCCGGTCTGGACGTGCGACTCGCGTTCCTGGACCTGAACACCCCCTCGGTCGGGCAGGTCCTCGACGCGCTCGCCGCGGACGGGCATCGGCAGGTCGCGGTGGTGCCACTGCTGCTCGGCAGCGCCTTCCACGCGCGGGTCGATCTGCCGGCCCTGTTGCACGAGGCGCAGCAACGTCATCCGTTGCTCGAGGTGCTGTGCTCGCCGATCCTCGGCGACGATGATCTCCTCGTCGACGCGGCTCGCGACCTGATCACGGCCACGGGGGTGTCGGTCGATGATCCGTCCGTCGGTGTCGCGGTGTGCGCGGTGGGATCGCGGCGCCCCGAAGCGAACCGGGCGACAGAACTCGTCGTGCCCCGCATCCTCGCCGGGACGGCGTGGACGCAGGCCGCGGCGTGCTTCGCCACCACCGGCCCGTCGGTCGGAACGACCCTCGCCGATCTCACCTCCCGCGGCGCACGCACCGTCGTGCTGACGCCGTGGATCCTCGCCCCCGGACTGCTGTGGGACCGCGCCTGCGCCGAGGCCGAGAGTCTCGGGCACGTGCGGGTCGCGGAGACCCTCACCCGGCACGATGCCGTCGCGCGGGTGATCACCCAGCGCTACACCGAGGCCGTGCACCGCCGGCGCGGACTGCGCGTCGCCTGAGTCGCGTCCGACTCTCCGCCCGAGTTCACGCACGATTCGCATTCCTCCGCTACAACGGAGTCACAGTCGTCGTTCGACGACATCGGTGATCCGGGAGGACCTCGCGTGCAGAACGAACTCCGTCGCTACATCGACCGGCTCCGCACGGAGGGCTATTCGGTGCGCGACGACCACGGTGAGGACCCCGATCTGATCGACATCGAGGGCCGGGCCGTCGACACCTGGCGGGAGAACTATCCGTACGACACCCGGATGGACCGCGCCACCTACGAGGTCGAGAAGTACCTCCTGCAGATCGAACTGCTGAAGTTCCAGTCGTGGGCCAAGGACAACGGGTCCAAGCACATCATCGTGTTCGAAGGTCGCGACGCCGCCGGCAAGGGCGGCACCATCAAGCGGTTCCAGGAGTACATCAACGTCCGGCACGCCCGGACCGTCGCGCTCAACAAGCCGTCCGACCGCGAGCAGGGCCAGTGGTACATGCAGCGCTACATCCAGCACTTCCCCACCGCCGGTGAGCTCGTGCTGTTCGACCGCTCCTGGTACAACCGTGCCGGGGTCGAACGCGTCATGGGGTTCTGCAGCGACGACGAGTACGAACGCTTCATCACTCAGATCCCGATGTTCGAGCAGCTCATCGTCGACGCCGGGATCTCGCTGACCAAATTCTGGTTCTCGGTCACGCAGAACGAACAGCGCACGCGGTTCGCGATTCGCCAGCTCGACCCCGTCCGCCGCTGGAAGCTGTCGGAGATGGACCTCGAATCGCTCGACAAGTGGGACCAGTACACCGAGGCGAAGGAAGAGATGTTCCGTCGCACCGACACCGATCACGCCCCGTGGACGACGATCAAGTCGAACGACAAGAAGCGGGCCCGGATCAACGCGATGCGGTTCTTCCTGAACCAGTTCGAGTACGACGACAAGGACCGTCAGATCGTCTTCCCGGCCGACCCGAAGATCGTCCAGCGCGGCAAGGACGCCGTCGGCGACTAACTGCCGGGAGGTCGTGCTCCGGCGTGCCGAGGCGCGCAGGGCTGGCGCGCAGCCTGTGATCCGTACCACACTGGACGGTGACGCGAGGAGGCAGCATGGGCACAGCCAATGTCGGTCACGGAATCGTCGTCGGCATCGACGGATCGGACAGCGCACTCGATGCGGCCCGGTGGGCCGCGTGCGTCGCCCGACGTCTCGGCGAACCGATCGACCTGGTGCACGTTCATCCCCCCACCTCCGACAACGGGACCGACCCGTCGGAGGCCGTTCTCACCGCCGCGGAAGCAGCCGTTCGTGGCGCAGTCGACCGGGTGGAGGTCCGGCGGTCCACCCCGTCGGGCAAGCCGGATCGCGTGCTCACCGACCTGTCGCGCGAGGCACGGATGATCGTCCTCGGTCACACCACCACCACCGAATGGCAGTCGATGGTGCGGCGCTCCGACGTCGTGTCGGTCGCCAACCACGCCGAATGCCCGGTGGTGACGTGGCGCAGCCGCGAGGGATTCCAGCCACCCGACGGCCGTCCGGTCGTCGTCGGCGTGGACGGCACCGAGGTCAGTGCGGAGGCCGTCGAGCACGCGTTCGCGACCGCAGCGGCGCTCGAGGCACCGCTCGTCGCGATCCACACGTGGACAGAGCAGTCCACGCTCACCTACGGCGAGGGATCACGGTTCACGGACTGGACTGCCTACGTCGAGCACCGGAGGGAGGAGATGAAGTCGCATACCTCCGGGCACACCGAGCGGTTCCCCGACGTCGAGGTCTCCTACCGGGTCGAGCGGGGCAAGCCCGACATCGTCCTGCTCGAGGAATCCAAGAGCGCCCAGCTCGTGGTGGTGGGCAGCCACGGCCGGAGTCCGCTGGCCGCTGCGGTGGTCGGCTCGAGCAGCCAGGGACTCATCCACCACAGTTGCTGTCCGGTCATGATCTGCCGGGCCCACCACCGGTCGGAGACCGAGGCCCACTGAGCCGACCCGCGTGACCCTCGAGTCCCCCGCTCGGTTACTGCGCGGCGGTACCGAGCGGGGCGGTCTCCGACGCGGCGGGAGCGTGCGCGTAGACCGTGTCGCCCGCGACGAGACCCAGGTCGTGGGCTTCGCCGCGGGTGATCTGCGTCGTGAACTGCTCACCGGTCGCGTCGTTGCGTAGTTCGACACGGACCTCGAAGCCCAGCCGGACCACACGCTCGACGGTCGCCCGCGTGACACCGACCGAACCGCCGGAGGTGTCGGAGAGCGCGGGTCGCCGGGCGAGCCGGATGTCGTGCGGCCGCACCAGCACGCCGTTGAGCTTGGACACCGTCCCGAGGAACGACATCACGAAGCTGTTCGCCGGGCGATCGTAGAGTTCCTCCGGCGTTCCGACCTGTTCGATGCGTCCGGCGTTCATCACCGCGATGCGGTCGGCGACGTCGAGCGCCTCTTCCTGGTCGTGCGTGACGAGCACGGTGGTCACGTGCACCTCGTCGTGCAGGCGGCGCAGCCAGGTCCGCAGGTCGGCGCGGACCTTCGCGTCCAGGGCGCCGAACGGTTCGTCGAGCAGCAGCACCTGCGGGTCGACGGCGAGGGCACGGGCGAGGGCCATGCGCTGACGCTGGCCGCCGGACAACTGCGCCGGATAGCGTCGCTGGAACCCCCCGAGCCCGACGATCTCGAGCAGGTCGTCGACCCGCTTCGTGATCTCGTCCTTGGGTCGCTTGCGGATCTTGAGTCCGAAGGCGACGTTCTCGCGCACCGTCATGTGCTTGAACGCGGCATAGTGCTGGAACACGAAACCGATGTCGCGCTTCTGCGGGGTGACGCCGGTGACGTCCTTGCCGGCGATGTGGACGGTGCCCGCGTCGAGGGTCTCGAGGCCGGCGATCGAACGCAGCAGTGTCGACTTCCCCGAACCGGACGGTCCGAGCAGGGCGGTGAGCGAGCCGGACGGGATGTCGATGCCGACGTCGTCGAGTGCGGCGAAGTCTCCGTAGTTCTTGCGCGCCCCGGTGACGGTGATCATTCGGTGCTCCTCTTCCGGTCGAGCAGGGTCATCAGCAGCAGGACGATCACCGCGATGGCCATGAGCAGGGTCGCGGCGCTGTAGGCGCCGAAGGTGTTGTGGTCGTCGATGTACCGGGCGTGCACGAGCAACGTCAGGGTCTGGGAGACGCCGGGGAAGCCGGACGAGACCATGATGACGGCGCCGAACTCGCCGAGGGCCCGGGCGACGGTGAGGACGATGCCGTAGGTCAGGCCCCAGCGGATCGCCGGCAGCGTGATCCGCCAGAAGGTCTGCCAGGTGTTCGCACCGAGGGTCGCGGCGGCCTGCTCCTGCTCCTCCCCGATCTCGCGCAGCACCGGTTCGACCTCGCGCACGACGAACGGCAGCGTCACGAAGATCGTCGCGAGCACCATGCCCGGCAGCCCGAAGATCACCTTGAAGCCGAGATCCTCGACGGCACCGAACCAGCCGTTGGCGCCCCACAGCATGATCAGGGCGACACCCACGACGATGGGCGAGACCGCGAAGGGCAGGTCGACGACGGCCTGCAGCAGTCCTCTCCCCGGGAATCTGCCGCGGACGAGGGCCAGCGCGACGACGATGCCGAAGATCACGTTCACGGGAACGACGATCGCGACGATCAGCAGCGACAGGTTCAGCGCCGAGATCGCGGCGGGAGTGCTGATCGACTCGGCGAACGCCACGATGCCGTTCTCGAAGGTGCGGTAGAGGATCACCCCGATCGGGACGAGCAGCAGCACGAACAGATAGGCGAGCGCGACGAAGCGCAGCGACAGTCGGGATGCGACGGACGGTTTCACCGGTCGTCCTCCTCTCGGCGCAGCCCCCGGTTCGCGACCAGGCGCAGGACGAACAGCACGACGAAGGCGATCACCAGCAGCGCGACGGAGACCGCGGCGGCGTTGACCGGCCGGTCGATCTCGATCTGCTGTTGGATGTACTGCGACGCGACCTGGGTCTTGTACGGGATGTTGCCGCCGATGAGCACGATCGAGCCGTACTCACCGATGGCACGGGCGAACGCCAGGCCGGTGCCGCCGAGGACGGCCGGTGCGAGCACGGGCAGCACGACCGTGCGGAAGATCGTGAAGTTGCCGGCTCCGAGCGAGGCGGCGGCCTCCTCGACCTCACGGTCGGCCTCGATGAGCACCGGCTGCACCGAGCGCACCACGAACGGCAGCGTGACGAATGCCAGCGCCACCACCAGTCCCGGCTCGGTCGCGTTGAGCTGCACACCGATCGGGCTCTGCGGCCCGTACAGCGAGAGCAGCACGATGCTCGCGACGATCGTCGGCAGGGCGAAGGGGAGATCGATGAGGGCGTTGACGAACTTCTTCCCCGGGAACTCGTCGCGG
This sequence comes from Rhodococcus shunpengi, assembly GCF_048381395.1. Classification (NCBI taxonomy): domain Bacteria; kingdom Bacillati; phylum Actinomycetota; class Actinomycetes; order Mycobacteriales; family Nocardiaceae; genus Rhodococcus; species Rhodococcus shunpengi. The sequence continues at coordinate 447,892 of NZ_JBLWIU010000024.1, read as the reverse complement.
ACGAGCACCCAGGCGATCACCGTGCCCATCACCGCGTTGATCGCCGCGACGACCAGCGAGACGACGACGGTGATCCGCAGGGTCGCCAGGGCGGCCGGAGCGGTGATCGCATCGACGAAGGTCCCGAGACCGTCCGAGACGGAGTGGAAGGCCAGGGCCGCGAGGGGAAGCAGGACGATCAGGCTCAACCACAGGGTGGCGATGCCGATACCGAGGGGCCCGACGGCGCCGGTGAACATCCGGCGACGCCGTCGGGCGGGGGCCGCGGCGGACGGCCCGCGACGCGAACCCGCCGGGGCGGGAGACGAATCTCCCGACCCGGCGGTGTGTTCCGAGATGGTCACGCGCGCGCTCTACTTCGTCGCGTTGTCGTAGATCACCGCGATGGTGCCGGTGCTGTCGGCGAACAGCTCCTCGTTCACGGTCTCCCAGCCACCGAGATCGGCGACGGTCCACAGCTTCTCCGGCTGCGGGAACTCGTCGGCGAACTCCTCGGCGACGGTCGGATCGACGGGCCGGAAGCCGGCCTCGGCCCACAGGCGCTGCGCCTCGGGGGTGTACAGGAAGTCGTTGAACGCCTGCGCGACCTCGACGTCCTTCGCGTTCTTCAGTACCGCTGCGGGATTCTCGATCTTGAAGGTGACGGGCGGGGTGACGTGCTCGACGGGGTCGCCGTTGCGCTCGATGAACAGTGCCTCGTTCTCGTAGCTCAGCAGCACGTCGCCGGTGCCCTGCAGGAAGGTCTCGGTGGCCTCGCGACCGGACTTCGGCTGCACCTTCACGTGGTCGGTGACCAATGCGGTGACGTAGTCGATGCCGGCCTGCGGGTCGGCGCCGCCGTTGCTCTTCGCGGCATAGGGCGCGAGCAGGTTCCACTTCGCCGAACCCGAGCTGAACGGGTTGGGGGTGACGACCTCGACGTCCGGACGGAGCAGGTCGTCCCAGTCGCGGATGTTCTTCGGGTTGCCCTCACGGACGACGATGGTGACGACCGATCCGAACGGAATCCCGTTGTAGGCGTTGTCGTTCCAGTTCTCGTCGACGAGACCGGCCTCGACGAGGCGGGTGATGTCGGGCTCGACGGAGAAGTTCACGAAGTTGGCCTCGGCGCCGTCGCGCACCTTGCGGGACTGGTCTCCGGAGGCGCCGTAGGACTGCTGGAAGACGACACCCTCGCCCTCTTCGGTCGCCTCGAATGCGGGGATCAGCGAATCGAATCCGACCTTGGGCACGGCGTAGGCGTAGAGGTTGATCGTGCCGCCGGACCCGTCGCCACCACTCTCGGCTCCGACGGTGTCGCTCGAACCGCCGGCGCAGGCGGTGAGGGAGAGGGCGGTGACCGCGGCGAACGCCGCGACGACGAACCTGGAACGTTTCATGACGAGCCTCCTGAGGGGCTGTTTCGAGGGGAATGAACGCGACCGGCACCGGACGAGGGGTTGCCGGAATCGGACCGGCCGGGATTCGCGAGGATGCGGCACCGACGGACGAGAGGGCCCGGAAGATGGGGACCGCGGAGAGAAGAAGGGTTCAGCGACAACAGTCGATGTCGGCGACCGAAGGCATGCCCACAGCGATCAACGCCAACTCGTGGCGGATGCGGGGCAGAGTGGTCGCGGACACGCGGCAGAGATTAGCAGAGGTCGAGGGTCGACCGAAATCGACGATTCGGACACCGGGCGTCGAGCACCGAACCGGATGCGCGAGCGGCGTGCTCACATGGAGACGAGCCATGCGACGACGACGATGATCAGCAGCGCGATCAGCGCCAGGGTCACGCGCGAACGCGGCATGTCAGCAATCCTCCGTCGTCGTGGCGGGCGAGTCCGTCTCTCCGCGGCCGAGCAGTGCGAAGACACCGGCCATCGCCCGATCGAGCAGCCATGCGACCCCGAAGCAGGCCGGCACCAGCACCGCCAGCACGAGGGCCACCTGGGGGACGAAGGACAGGCCCGCGAGCCACAGCTCGAAGCCGTCCCACCACGAAGCCACCCGATCCATTGCCTACACCCTAGTAGGTTCGGCAACCGCACTGCGATCCGCCCGGCCCGCAGTGATCATGGAGGAATGGATCACCACCACTCCTCACCGCTGTCGGGGTCACCCTTCCGACGGAGCGTGTTCCCGCCCATCGACGACTACGCATTCCTCTCGGACTGCGAGAGCACCTGCCTGATCGCGCGTGACGGCACCGTGGAGTGGATGTGCGTGCCGCGACCCGACTCCCCCAGCGTGTTCGGTTCGTTGCTGGATCGCAGCGCAGGTCATTTCCGGTTGTCGCCGCACGACCGCACCGTTCCCGCGGCACGCCGATACCTGCCGGGCGGGTTGGTCCTCGAGACGACCTGGCAGACCGACACGGGCTGGATGATCGTGCGCGACGCGCTGGTCATGGCGCCCTGGTACGACGTCGAGGAGCGCTCGACCACGCACCGCCGGACGCCGTCCGACTGGGAGGCCGAGCACATGCTGTTGCGGACGGTGCGCTGTGTGAACGGGACGGTGGATCTGTACGTCAGTTGCGAACCCGCCTTCGACTACCACCGGGGCCGCACCGAATGGCGGTACACCGGCAAGGTCTACGAGGAGGCCACCGCGGTGTGCCGGAACGCACCGGACGAGCATCCGACGCTGCGCATGACGACGGATCTGCGCCTCGGTATCGAGGACCGCGAGGTCCGCGCGCGACGCCGACTCCACAAGGGCGACACGGCCTTCGTCGCCTTGTCGTGGGCGGACTGTCCGATGCCGCACACCTTCGACGAGGCCGTCGCCAAGATGGTCTCCACCCAGGACTACTGGCGCGAATGGATCACGACGGGCCGCTTCCCCGACCACCCCTGGCGCACCTACCTGCAGCGCAGCGCGCTCACGCTCAAGGGACTGACCTACAGCCCGACCGGAGCGCTGCTCGCCGCGTCGACGACATCTCTTCCGGAAACACCTGGCGGAGAGCGAAACTGGGATTACCGCTATGCCTGGGTACGCGATTCGACCTTCGCACTGTGGGGTCTGTACACCCTCGGATTCGACCGGGAGGCGGACGACTTCTTCTCGTTCATCCTCGACGTCTCGCGCGACGCGGACGGCGTCCGCTATCCGCTCCAGGTGATGTACGGGGTGGGCGGCGAGCGCGAACTGCCGGAGTCGACCCTCGGGCATCTGAGCGGCTACGACGGCGCCACCCCGGTCCGCATCGGCAACGACGCCTATCACCAACAGCAGCACGACATCTGGGGCACGCTCCTCGACTCGGTGTACCTGCACGTAAAGTCCCGCGGACACTTCCCCCAGACGTTGCTGCACACCCTGCGGCGGCAGGTCGAGGAGGCGGCGGCCAACTGGCGCAAGCCCGATCGCGGCATCTGGGAAGTGCGCGGCGAGCCCCAGCACTTCGTATCGTCGAAGGTCATGTGCTGGGTTGCCCTCGATCGCGGAGCGAAACTCGCCGAGCTGCAGGGCCGCCCCGACTACGCCCGCAAGTGGGCGGCGATCGCCGAGGAGATCAAGGCCGACGTCCTCGAACACGGCGTCGACGAACGCGGTGTCTTCACCCAGCGGTACGGCCACCCCTCGCTCGACGCCTCGGCGCTGCTGATCCCCTTGTTGCGCTTCCTGCCCGCGGACGACCCCCGGGTGCGGGCCACGGTGCTGGCGATCGCCGACGAACTCACCGAGGACGGGCTGGTGCTGCGCTACCGGGTGGAGACCACCGACGACGGACTCGCAGGCAAGGAGGGCTCGTTCACCATCTGCTCGTTCTGGCTGGTCTCGGCGCTCGTCGAGATCGGTGAGGTCGAGCGGGCGGCCGCACTGTGCCAGCGCCTGCTCGACTACGCGAGCCCCTTGAAGCTCTATGCCGAGGAGATCGACACCGAGACCGGACGCCATCTGGGGAACTACCCGCAGGCGTTCACCCACTTGGCGCTCATCAATGCCGTCGTCCACGTCATCCGCGCCGAGCGGGAGATCGGGGCGGGCAACTTCCGGCCCGCGCATCTCGGGCCGTGAGCCGGTCTCAGGCGTTCGCGACCGCCTCGAGCTGCGGCCGGATCACGTCGAGCGCATAGTCGATCGACAGCGACGAGGGCGTGTTGAACGCGACGACCGTCGGGAAGTCGACGACAGCGAGACCGCCTCCGGTGACGGCGGGCAGCCGGTCGAATCCGGGCAGGGCCATCAGGTCCTGCTCGGTTCCGCCGCGCGGCAGGATGATCAGCAGATCGGCCACCAGAGCGTCGACGCGTTCGGGGCCGAGCACAACCCGCCCCTGGGACGCTCCGCCCTCCGCGACCAGCGTCGGCGGCAGCGTCATGCCCAGCTGCGTGAACAGCGCAGCGGCACCGTCGTCCGGATCGGCGACCACGACGACCTGTTGCTCGTTGGTGACGTACTGCGACAACGCGGCGGTCCGGCCCTCCAGTCCCGGCAGAGCGGCCTCCTCGATCTCGGCGTTGCGGTCGGCGATGATCCGCTCGGCGTCCTCGGTGCGGCCGAGAACCTCACCGAGCACGCGCACCTGTTCGTCCCAGCGGTCCACGCCGGTATCGCCGAGAGGTCCGATCGTCGGCGCGACCGCGGAGATCGTGTCGTAGTCGTTCTGCGAGACGATCTGCCACGCGCCGAGAATCAGATCGGGTTCGAGAGCGGCGACCTCCTCGACGGGCACCGACGTCTCCGCCGTCGGACTCAGCGCCACCGCATCCGGGGAGACGTCGGTCTGCCAGGGGTAGAGGCCGCGATCGTCGCCGTACGAGCCGGCGCTGTAGTACGCGACCGGCTGCACTCCGAGTTCGACGAGGGCGTCGAGCCATTGGCTGGAGGTCGCGACGATCCGCTCGGGTGTGCCCTCGATCGTCGTCGTGCCGTAGGAGTGCTCGACAGTGACGGTCTCGCCGCCGGCGGTCGCGGTTTCCTCGGTGTCCGACGAACACGCGACGAGACTCGGGACGGCGAACAGTACGAGCGCTACCGCGGAGAGAACGACTCGATGCATGGGCGACCTCCGTTTCAGGTAAGGCTCACCTTAACTCGAGTGGGGACGTCCGTGTGCCGATGCCGTCCTCAGCGGAAGCGGGACAGCAGGGTCTCCGCCTGCTCGGCGATACCCCGGATGACCTCGCCCGCGGGTCGCTCGGACCGCACCAGACCGGCAGCCTCCCCCGCGTAGACCACACCGATGTCGGGATCGTCGCCCGTGTACGCCGCGGCGAGGGCGTCCTCGTCGGCGCCCCGGCCGTGCCACTCGTCGGTGAAGGCGTTGCGCAGGGCACGTCCGCCCCAGCGCGCCGGCCACGGCTGGTGCCGGGCCTTGTCGAAAACATCGGTGTAGACGGTGTCGGCGCTGCCGGCCTCCACGAGTCGCCCACGGGCGTAGTCGGGGCCGACGGTCTCCGGGCTGGCGAGCAGCGCCGTCCCGACCAGAGCGCCCTGCCCACCGGCTGCGAGCACTGCTGCCAGACCGCGACCCGTGGCGATGCCGCCTGCGGCGAGCACGGGCAGCGACGTCGACTCGAGCACCTCCTGCAACAACGGGAGGGTACCGATCCGGCCCGTGTGCCCACCGGCCTCGTGGCCCTGCGCGATCACCGCATCGACACCCGCGGCCTCGACCACCCGCAGATCGTCGATCGTGTTGATCTGCGAGAGGACGACGGCCCCGGCCTCGTGGACGCGCTCGACGTAGGGCGCGGGATCGCCGAACGAGAGCGTGACCACCTGCGGCCGGTGCTCGAGCACTGCGGTGAGGAGGCTGTCGTCGTCGGCGAGCGCCCAGGTCATCAGACCGAATCCCACAGGCCCACCACCGATCTCGCGGGCGGTGCGCACCTCGCCCTCGATCCACTCGGCGGTGTTGTAGCGGGCGGCGCCGATGAGGCCGAGGCCGCCGGCCCGCGTCACCTCGCCCGCGAGCCGCCCACCGGCCCGGCCACCCATGGGCGCACCCAGCAGAGGAACGGAGATTCCGAGTTCACGGGTGAGCCAGGTGTCGAGCACGCGAATCCTTCCGGTGGGCGTCGCAGCAGGGACGACTACTTCTTCGGCTTGTCGGACGAGGCCTCGGACGACAGCGCGGCGACGAACGCTTCCTGCGGCACGTCGACGCGGCCGATCGTCTTCATCCGCTTCTTGCCTTCCTTCTGCTTCTCGAGCAGCTTGCGCTTACGGCTGATGTCGCCGCCGTAGCACTTGGCGAGAACGTCCTTGCGGATCGCCCGGATGTTCTCGCGGGCGATGATCTTCGAGCCGATCGCGGCCTGGACGGGCACCTCGAACTGCTGCCGCGGGATGAGTTCCTTGAGCTTGGTCGTCATCTTGTTGCCGTAGGCGGCAGCGGCGTCCTTGTGGACGATCGCGCTGAACGCGTCGACGGCCTCGCCCTGCAACAGGATGTCGACCTTGACCAGCGCGGCCTCCTGCTCGCCGGCCTCCTCGTAGTCCATCGAGGCGTAGCCACGGGTGCGCGACTTCAGCGAGTCGAAGAAGTCGAAGATGATCTCGGCCATCGGCAGCGTGTACCGCAGCTCGACGCGGGTCTCGGACAGGTAGTCCATGCCGCCGAGCTCACCGCGCCGCGACTGGCACAGTTCCATGATCGAACCGATGAACTCGCTCGGCGCGATGATGGTGCACTTGACGATCGGTTCGTAGATCTCGCGCGCCTTGCCCTCGGGCCAGTCGGACGGGTTCGTCACGACGACTTCCTGGCCGCCTTCGAGCACGACGCGGTAGACGACGTTGGGAGCGGTGGAGATCAGGTCGAGGCCGAACTCGCGCTCGAGGCGCTCGCGGGTGATCTCCATGTGCAGCAGACCGAGGAAGCCGCAACGGAAGCCGAATCCGAGGGCGACGGACGTCTCGGGCTCGTAGGTGAGCGCAGCGTCGTTGAGCTGGAGCTTGTCGAGCGCGTCGCGCAGCACCGGGTAGTCGGAACCGTCGACCGGATACAGGCCGGAGTACACCATCGGGCGCGGTTCGCGGTAGCCGGTGAGCGGCTCCTCCGCACCGTTGCGGGCGGTGGTGACGGTGTCGCCGACCTTCGACTGGCGCACATCCTTCACGCCGGTGATGAGATAGCCCACCTCGCCGACGCCGAGACCGGCGGTGGCCTTGGGTTCGGGCGAGACGATGCCGACCTCGAGCAGTTCGTGGGTCGTGCCCGTCGACATCATCTTGATCTTCTCGCGGGGCACGATCTTGCCGTCGACCACACGCACGTACGTCACGACGCCGCGGTAGGTGTCGTAGACGGAGTCGAAGATCATGGCGCGGGCGGGCGCGTCGGCGTCACCGACCGGCGGCGGCACCTGGCGGATCACGGCGTCGATGAGTTCGGGGACGCCCTCGCCGGTCTTGCCGGAGACCCGGAGCACGTCGGACGGCTCGCAGCCGATGATGTTCGCGATCTCACCGGCGTAGCGGTCGGGGTCGGCCGCGGGCAGGTCGATCTTGTTGAGGACCGGGATGATCGTCAGGTCCTTGTCGAGCGCGAGGTAGAGGTTGGCGAGGGTCTGTGCCTCGATGCCCTGCGCGGCGTCGACGAGCAGGACCGCGCCCTCGCACGCCTCGAGCGCGCGGGAGACCTCGTAGGTGAAGTCGACGTGGCCCGGGGTGTCGATCAGGTGCATCACATAGTCTTCGCCGTCGAGCTTCCACGGCAGACGTACGTTCTGCGCCTTGATCGTGATGCCGCGCTCGCGTTCGATGTCCATGCGGTCGAGGTACTGGGCGCGCATCTGCCGCTCCTCGACCACCCCGGTGAGCTGCAGCATCCGGTCCGCGAGCGTCGACTTTCCGTGGTCGATGTGCGCGATGATGCAGAAGTTCCGGATCTTTGCGGGGTCCGTGAACGTGGTGTCGGCGAAGGTGCTGATGTCGTGCTCCTGACTCGGACTGGCAGCGGCCTGCAGACCGCGGTCACCCTGCAGAATATCCAAGTCGGGTGGCGGCCGGGACTTCGCCCGGGTCAGGTCCGGTTAAGCTCGGTTCCCGTGGCCGGTACATGGAAGAAGTTGGGCAGGCAGCTGGGTCGTCTCGCCGTCGAGCAGGGTCCGAAGATCTACCAGCAGTTGCAGCAGTCCGGGGCGCTCGACAAGGCGCGCGCCGCGCTGAACGCGGCCGGCCAGGCCGGCGCAGCGAGCGGAACCTCGGGGAGCGGTACCACCGCGGCACCGAAGCCCGGCGCGGACCGGACGGCGGCGCCGAAGCCGGGTGCTGCGAAGACCCCGTCCGGTACGAAGCGTCCGGCCCCCGGTCGCCCGGTGGCGTCGCGCACCACGCCGACGGCGCAGCGTGCCCGCCGCCTCGAGTACTCCCCCGACCTCGACGGTCGCGCCGATCCGGGCGAGATCGTGTGGACCTGGGTGGCCTACGAAGAAGATCCGACGCAGGGCAAGGACCGCCCGGTGCTCGTCGTGGGCCGCGACGACTCGACGCTGCTCGGACTGATGCTGTCGTCGAACTCCGACCGCGACGGTCACCGCGACTGGCTCGGAATCGGCTCCGGACCGTGGGACGCGGAGAACCGCCCGAGCTGGGTGCGCCTCGATCGCGTGCTCGACGTCCCCGAGGACGGCATCCGCCGCGAGGGCGCGGTCCTTCCCCGCGCACGCTTCGATCAGGTCGCGGCCCGGCTCCGCACCGATTTCGGCTGGAGCTGAACCGGGCCGCGCCCCGAACGCAGGATCTCAGGAGGCCCGGAGCCCGTACCGCCGTCCGAAGAGGAAGGTGTAGACGAGGGCTCCGAGCGCGCCGCCGATGAGCGGGAACACGATGAACGCCCACAGCTGCCCCAGCGCACCGTCCTGGTAGAAGGCGACGGCGAGGCTGCGGGCGGGATTGACCGACGTGTTGTCGATCGGGATCGAGATCAGGTGGATCACGGCGAGGGTGAAGCCGATGGCGATGCCGGCGATCGGTGCGTCGGCGACCTGATCGGTCGCGCCCAGCACCACGAACACCAGCACGGCCGTGAGCAGGACCTCGACGACGATCATCGCGCCGATACCGTAGCCGTTCTCGAGCACACCGCCGAGCGGGCCGTGCACCGCCGAGGGGCTGTGCGCGCCCCAGCCGTTCGCCCCGAGCCCGTCGGCGGCACGGTCGTAGCTCGGAAGCGACGACGCCACCGCGTAGAGCGTCAGACCGGCGATCAGACCGCCGACGACCTGCGCGATCCAGTAACCCACGGCGCGCACCGGGGTCACATGACCGACGATGAGCTGCCCGAGCGTCACCGCCGGGTTCACGTGACACCCGGAGATCGGGCCGATGGTGTACACGAGGAACAGCAGGGTCAGGCCGAACGCCAATGCGACGCCGAGCTGGCCGACATAGGTTCCGGCGAACACCGCGGTACCCACCGCGGAGAACACCAGGAGGAAGGTTCCGATCGCCTCCGCTACGTATTTCCGCAGATCGGAGAACTCACCGGGGTCTCTGATTTCCAGGGATGTCTGGCGTGCGAGATCTTCGTCGATTCGGGACTCGGGATCGCGTGGGGGTTCCATGGGTCACCTCGATGTTCGCGGTCCCGCACGCAGGCGGAACCTGGTGGTAGAACACTTCGAGTCGATGCACCGCAGCCGCGAACTCGCCGTTCGCGCTGTGAGGGAGATTACGCAAGCGCCGTGACCTCGACAACGACATCGTGCGCCGTGGCGTGTCCGCCCATGTAGATGCCCTCCCGCGGCGGCACGCAACAACAACAGTCAGGTGCGCGTCGTCCTGGCCGAAACGATCAGGCCGGTGAGAAGGGTGATTCGACGGCCGGTTTGGGCTTTGCGATCCGTTCTTGGTAACCTTGTCCATCGGTGCTCAGATGCACCCAGAGCTTTCCTACCAGCTACCAGCAAGACGACAGGATTTTACGCGTGGCCAACATCAAGTCCCAGGTGAAGCGGATTCGCACCAACGAGCGCAACCGACTCCGGAATCAGTCGGTGAAGTCGTCGCTTCGTACGGCGATCCGTTCGTTCCGCGAGGCTGCGGCCGCCGGCGACAAGGACAAGGTCAACGAACTCCTCGTCGCCACCAGCCGTCAGCTCGACAAGGCTGCCAGCAAGGGTGTCATCCACCCCAACCAGGCCGCCAACAAGAAGTCTGCTCTCGCGAAGCTTGCCAACAAGCTCTGAGTTCATCGCTCCGAGGTAGTAGACGCAGGCTCTGCTTCACGAAGGCCGTCCCCCGCCGGGGACGGCCTTCGTGGCATTGAACGGCAGACATGACGCCGCCCCTGAAGCGGGATCGGCGCGGACGGCTCAGGCCGCCAGTTCGGAGATGACCCGCACGGCGTGCTCGAGAGCGTAGTCCGGATCGGCGGCCGCTCCCTTGACGTCGGCGTTGAGCGCAGCGACCACCGTGAGCGCGGTCCCGATCGACGCCGGCGCCCATGTGCGCGCCTGTGCCTGGGCCTTCTTCACCTTCCACGGCGGCATACCGAGCGACGACGCGAGGGAGAACGGGTCGCCGCGACCGGCGGAGCCGACCCGGGCGATGGTGTGCACGGCGTCGGCGAGGGCATCGGCGAGCAGCACGTGGGCGACACCGCGGTGCATCGCCCACCGCAGCGCTTCGAGCGCACCGGCCGTGTCGCCGGCCACGGCCTTCTCGGCCACGTCGAATCCCGACACCTCGGCCTTGCCCGAGTAGTAGCGCCGCACGGCCGCAGCGTCGATCTTGCCGCCGGTGTCGGCCACGAGCTGGCTGCACGCAGCGGCGAGTTCGCGCAGGTCGGATCCCACCGCTTCGATGACGAGTTGTTCGACGTCGCCCGAGACCCGTACGTCCGCGGCCTGGAACTCCTTGTGGACGAACGTGCGCACCCACGCGGCCTTCTCCCCCGCCTTCGCGGGAGCAGCGCACATGTGTTCCTCGGCGCCACACTTGCGCAGCGCGGGCACCATCGCCTTGGTGCGACCGCCGCCGCTGTGGAGGATCACCAGTGTCACGCCCGGAGGCGGATCGGCTGCGACGTCGAGGATCAGCGCCGCGGCGTCCTTCCCGGCGTCGGCCGTGGATTCGAGGATCACGATGCGTTCTTCCGCGAACAGCGACGGGCTCAGCAGCTCGGCGAGTTCGGGCACACCCGCGTCGCCGGCGCGGAGCCGGGAGACGGGGAGGTCGCCGGGAGTTCCGCTGCGCGTGCGGACATCGGACACGATCTGCGCGACGGCACGGTCGACGAGCAGTTCTTCCTCACCGAGGACCAGATGCAGGGACGCGTCGCTCACGGTTCGATCGTGCCACGCACGTCCGACACCACCGCGAGCGCCCCGGAACCGGCACGGACGACTGCGACGTCGCCGTGCAGGTCGGTGCGCAGCACCCGCGCTCCCATCCCGCTCAGGGTGGAGACGATCTCGGGATGGGGATGCCCGAACAGGTTGTCGCGTCCGGCGCTGACGAGGGCGACGCTCGGCCGCACGGCGGCGAGGAACCGTGCGGGTGTGGTGCGCGAGCCGTGATGCGGCACCTTCAGCACGTCCGCACGCACATCGGTGCCCGACCGCACGAGTGCGTCGAGCGCGGCCTCCTCCGCGTCGCCCGGCAACAGAACCCGACCGACGACGGTATCGACCGTCAACACGAGCGAGTCGTCGTTCTCGGAACCGCCCGTCCCGCGTCCGGCCGGACCCACCACCCGGATGTCGAGATCGCCTGCACGCAGAACCGCGCCGGCGCCCACTTCCCGCACGGGGACACCGATCTCGGTTGCCGGACCGAGCACGTCCGCCGCACCGTCACCGGCAGCGCCCGGCCCGACTACGACCGTCTCGACCGAGCGCCCTTCGAGGACACCGCGGACTCCGCCCACGTGGTCGGCGTGCAGGTGCGACACGACGAGCAGTGCGACGCGGCGAATCCGCAACCGGCGCAGGCACCGATCGACGGGTTCCGGTTCGGGGCCGGTGTCGACGACGACCGCGCGTCCGTCCCCCGTCGCCAGGACCAGTGCATCGCCCTGGCCGACATCGCATGCGACGAGAACCCATTCGGCTCCGGGCCAGCCCGGTCGCAGCATCCGCACCGGAAGCCACACCGCCGCGACCGCCACCGCGATCACGAGAGCCGTGATCCGCACCCGCCGGTGACGAGCCACCGACCACACCACAGCGACCAGCACGGCCGCGACGAGTGCTCCCACCGGTCCGTCCGGCACCTCGAACTCGGCCGACGGCAACGACGCCGCCCGATCGGCCACCGTGATCAGCCACCACAGGAAAGGCCCGGTGCCGCGCGCGAGCACCTCCCCCGGCCACGGGACGACGGAGGCGGCCACCGCGACGAGTGAGCCGAGGACCGTCAGTGGCGCAAGTACCGGGGCCACGAGGACATTGGCCGCGACCGACACGACGCTCACCGTCCCGCTCACCCCCGCGACGAGAGGTGCGGTCGCCACGAACGCGACCAGCGACATCGCCGTGACCTCCGCGACGGGACGCGGCCACCCGCGATCGACGAGTCGGGTCACGACGGGCGGCGCGGCGACGATGAGCGCCGCCGTCGCGGACACCGACAGCGCGAACCCGACATCGACTGCGAGGTCGGGCATGAGCACGAGCAGCACGCCCACCGCGGTGCACAGGGCGGGAAGTGCCTGTCGCTCACGGCCCGTCACGAACGCCAGCAGCCCGATCGATCCCATCGCCGCCGCGCGCACCACACTCGCCGACGGACGGACCACGACGACGAAGGCGACGAGAGCCGTTGCGGCGAGGACGGCGCCGGAACGCGGGCCGAGTCCCACCGCGCGCACGAGGAGCAGTACCGCTCCGAGAACGATGCTGACGTTGGCTCCGGACACGGCCGTCAGGTGCGTCAATCCGGCAACCCGGAAGTCCTCGCGCACCTCGTCGGTCAGCGCCGTCGTGTCGCCCACCACGAGACCGGGCAGCAAGCCGGCCCGGTCGGCGGGAAGCACCGCAGAACTCACCTGCGCGAGGCGGTCGCGCACCGTGCCCGCCCACCGCTGCCACACCGGTGGCGGGCCGACAGCCGTCGGCGCCCGCTCCGCGCGGAGCACCGCCACCGTGGTGCCCGGCCCGGTGTTCGGCGCGACCCGCACACGTGCGGTGACCGACTGGCCGGGCAGGAGATCTCTCCACGAGTCGGCCGGCGCGAACACCACCACCGATCCCCCGGTGTCCATGGACCGTCCACCGACCGTCACGTGCTCGAGCCGTGCCGGAATGCGTACCCGGGGTGTGTCGTCGAAGGCCGCGGCCCGGATGCGTCGTGGGTCGTCGGTGGGGACGAGAACGACGCCGGCCCACGCTCCCCTCTCCGCTGCGGAGGCAATCGGGTGCTGGTCGGCGGCCCACATCCGGAGCCCGGCGGCCGGCCCGAATCCCGCGACGACGGCCAGTGCGGCGAGGAGGATCCGCGCACCTCCGCGAGGGATACGACCGGCCCCGACGAGACGGACCGTCACGGCGCATCCGACGACGGCCGCGACCGCCACGGCGGTGACGATCCGCCATCCCGTGTACAACCCGAGAAGCGTCACGGCCCACGCGGCCAGTGCGCACGGCACCAACCGGGCATCGACAACCGTTGCGGTGTCGGACCCGTCGTTCCGGACGGTCACACCGTCACCAGTTCACGCAGCCTGGCCAGGCGCGCCGGTCCGATCCCGTCGACCTCACCGAGTTGTTCGACGTCCGTGAACGGTCCGTTGGTGTCACGCCACGAGACGATCGCCGCGGCCGTCACAGGGCCGACTCCCGGCAGCGCGTCGAGCGCGGTCTCGTCGGCGGTGTTGAGGTTGACCAGCCCGCCTGCCTCCGGTGGAGCATCGCCCGGTGCCTGCGCCCCGACGATTCCACTGGCCTGCGGAACAGGTTGGGGCGGGGCGATTCCCACGACGATCTGGTCACCGTCGGCGACCCGCCGGGCCAGATTGAGGCCGATGAGGTCGGCACCGTCGAGGGCACCGCCGGCAGCGTCGAGCGCGTCGGCCACACGGGATCCCGCCGGCAACCGCACGAGTCCGGGCCGTGTCACCGCACCCACGACGCTGACGACGAACTCGGCGGAATCCGGCTGTGCCGTGTCCGTCTCCTTCGTGGCGGACGGCTCTGCGGTGTCCACGACTTCGACCCTCGGCAGCGGCGGTACCGGTTCGGGGACCGGCCGGTCGCGCCACACGACGACGAGGGCTACTGCGGCGGCGAGCACTCCGATCGCGGAGAGAGCAGCGGTCCCTCGTCGTCCCGTGTCCCATCGCGCAGCGGCCAGCCGATCGACGAAGCGTTCCCGGCCGGGACCGCTGCGGACGGGTTCGTCGCCGTCGTCGGGGTCCGCCCAGGGGTGGTCGTTCGTCGGCGTGTCGTCGGTCCAGGGCGGTTCCGCAGGCATCGCCGAGGAACGTGTGATCGCGCCGAGGCGGGTGCGCGCGAGATCACGGTGGTCACTGCTCGCCATGCCGCGACGCTAACCGCGTCCGCGACCGCCGGATTCGGTATCGGCGCCGATCCGCCCGGGGTTGTGGATGACCTCCACCCCTGTGGATGAATGCCCGGATCGGGCCTCTACCGGCATGGTCCGGGCCGGGAGGTGGTGTAGGTGGTCAGTCCTCGGAGACACCGGTCGCCGCGGACGCGACGACCACACCGACCGCGCCCGGTCCGACGTGCGCGCCGAGAACCGCGTCGAGTTCGGACACGACGATCTCGGTACCTTCCGGAAGACGCTGCGCGAGCTGATCGGCGAGGCTGCGCGCCCGTTCGGGTGCCCCGCGGTGGTGCACCGCGACGAGCGGTTCGTCGCCGACATCGGTTGCGGCTCCGTCGACGAGCTTGGCCATCGCCTTGGTCATCGTGCGGGTCTTCTCCCGCAGGACGAGCTTGCCGTCGGAGATGTGCAGCACGGGTTTCATCGCGAGCGCGGTACCCAACAGCGCGGTGGCCGTGCCGATCCGGCCACCGCGGCGCAGGTGGTCGAGCCGGTCGACGACGAGCAGGGTCCGGGCGGACGCCGCGACCTCCACGGCCCGCTCGTACACCCTCACCAGATCGGCTCCGGCCCGGGCGGCGCGCACCGCTTCGAGGACGGCGAAACCCGAACCCATCGCGGTGTTCCGCGAATCGACGAGCCGGATCCGGTCGCCCAGCGATTCGGCGGCGTGCCGGGCGGCGTCCCACGTCCCGGACAGCACACGCGAGAGGTGCACGGCGACGACGCCGTCTCCCCCGCTGGCCTCGAGCGCCTCGGTGTAGGCGTCGGTCAGTTCGGCGGGCGAGGGGCCGGAGGTGGTCACGGTCGACAGGTCCTCCGGCAACTCGTCGACGCCCTCGCGAAGGTCGCGTCCGCCCACGATGATGTGCAGTGGCACCACTCGGATGTCGTACCGACGGACCAGTTCGGGGTCGATACAACTCGACGAATCTGTGACGACGACGACGGACACGACGCCTACCGTAGGCCCTCCACCGGGACTTCCGCATCCCGATGCACGATCCGGACAGCGTCACCGACAGCGGCGGCGACGCGGCGGTGTCCTTCCCAACCCCAGTGGATCCCGTCGGGGTTGGCGTCGTCGGAGAAGACGTTCTCCCGCACCGCTTCGGCGAGATCGACGAGGGGAACCGACTTCTCGGCCGCCCAGTGGGTGATCGCGCGTGCCGCGGGGAGCCGGCCGGCATGCACCGACCGGTACTGCTCGCTGCGGTGCACCGACGGCAGGGTGCCGATGACGGGCAGGTCGGGTCGCATGTACGCCAGTGCGTCCCTGATCGTTTCGAGGTACTCGACACTGACCCGGGGCGGGAGCGCCACCGGGCGACCGAGCGGCGACAGTCGCGGCTGCAACCACCCGTAGGCGGTACGCGCCGCGCGACGCAGGGCCGGCGGGCGGATGTAACGCAGGCCTTCCCGCAGTGCGGTGGGCAGCGGGGACGGCAGGGTGTCCATCCCGCCCACGGCCAGGACGACGGCTCCGGCGTGCGGGATCGCGGCCCACACCCGCGGGTCCTGGGTCATGGCCCACCACGCGTCGCGTGTGGTCCACCCGATCCGGGCGACGAGTTCGACGTCCCAGCCGAGTTCGGCCGCGACCAGATTGGGCCAGATCTGCGGATGGTCGGCGGGCAGGCCGCCCTTCGGGCCGTAGTAGCTCAGCGAGTCGCCGATCACCAGCAGGACCGGGCGCCGCGGGGCGGCGTCGGTCTCGATCGGCGTCGGTTCAGAGGACGTCATCGGGCGCCACCATGGCCGACGCGTTCCACACGTCCAGGCGCCAGGACGGCACCTCTCCGTATCCGCTGAGCTGCACCCAGCCGGTGTTCCCGAGACCGCCGAGGACGGACCACCGGTCGACCGGCAGGTCGAGCAGGGCCGCGGTGAGCGCGGCGATCAGGCCCCCGTGCGCGACCAGCACGATGGGCCGATCGTTCCAGTCCTCGTACTTGTCGAGCAGTTCGCCGATGACGGCGATGCTGCGCCGCGCCACGTCGACGCGGTTCTCGCCTCCCGGGGGTGTCCAGGTCGCGTCGGCGCGCCACGCGCTGCGCGCGCCCGGGGCCACGGCGTCGACCTCGGTGTGGGTCAGGCCCTGCCATTCGCCGAGATGCGTCTCGCGCAGCCGCGTGTCGATCGCGACCGGCAGACCGATGCGGTCACCGAGCGCGGTCGCGGTGTCGTAGGCGCGGCGCAGATCGGACGAGACGACGGCGAGCGGATCGAACCGGGCGATCACGTCGGCGACGGCGAGCGCCTGCCGGCGGCCGAGTTCGGACAGATCGGTGTCGAGCTGCCCCTGCATCCGCCGTGTGGCGTTGTACTCGGTCTGGCCGTGGCGCAGCAGCACCAGCTGCCGCACCCGCGGGCTCTGCGCACCCTCCTCCGGACGGCTCACACGTCCTCCGGCGAGTCGGCGGCGTCGATCGCCGAACGGGGGCCACCCACACCGTCGACCTCGATGGTCGGGCAGTCCTTCCACAGGCGGTCGAGGGCGTAGAAGTTGCGCTCGTCCTCGTGCTGGATGTGCACCACGACGTCGACGTAGTCGAGCAGGGTCCACCGTCCTTCGCGGGTGCCCTCGCGGCGGACGGGCTTGTGGCCGGCCAGGCGCAGCTTCTCCTCGACGTTGTCGACGATGGCGTTGACCTGACGCTCGTTGGGTGCGGACGCGATGACGAAGCAGTCGGTGATCACCAGCTGCTCGGACACGTCGAGCACCACGACGTCGGTGGCGAGTTTCTCGTCGGCGGCCAGGGCTGCGATTCGGGCCATCTCCGTGGCTTCTGCCGTTGCGCTCACTGCGTGCTCTTTCTCTCGATGGTGCCGGGGGTGTTTCCGTCGAACACCGGGACGGGATCTCCGTCGAGGTGCGTATTCGTGCGGTAGAGCCGGCGTTTGCTGATGTACTGCACCACTCCGTCGGGCACCAGATACCAGACGGGACGGTTCTCGCGGGCCCTCCTGCGGCAGTCCGTGGAGGAGATCGCCAGTGCCGGGATCTCCACCAGGCTCACCGCCTCGGCCGGGAGATCGTCCAGATGCGGTGCCAGATGTTCGGCGTGCAGGTCGTATCCGGGCCGGGACACCCCGACGAAGCGGGCGAGGTCGAACAGGGTCTGCCAGTCCTGCCAGGACAGGATCGATCCCAGGGCGTCCGCGCCGGTGATGAAGTACAGATCCGCGTCGGGATACTGCTCGCTGAGGTCGCGCAGGGTGTCGACGGTGTAGGTGGGTTTGCGTCGATCGATGTCGACGCGGCTGACGGAGAACCGCGGGTTGGATGCGGTCGCGATCACCGTCATCAGGTAACGGTCCTCGGCGGGGCTGACGTCGCGCCCGGTCTTCTGCCAGGGTTGCCCGGTGGGCACGAAGATCACTTCGTCCAGGTCGAAGCTCGCGGCGACCTCGCTGGCCGCCACGAGGTGTCCGTGATGGATCGGGTCGAACGTTCCACCCATGACGCCCAGGCGGCGCCTGGGGGCCGAGGGCCGATCCGTTGGCTGATGCACGGTTGTCCAGCTTACGGGTTCACACGGGGAGCAGACTCGCCACCACCGTTGCGAGCTGCTGCGCCGACCGGCACTCGTGCATCGTGACGACCTCGCTGTAGACCCTGGCGGCCGAATCCCCCGAACCCCATTGTCCCTTCGGCTCGGGATTGAGCCAGTGCGCGTGCCGTGCGACGGACACGAGATGCTCGAGGACTTCGAGGTTCGGATTGCGGTAGTTCGTGCGGCCGTCCCCGAGGATCAGCAGCGAGCTGCGGCTGGTGAGGGCGTGGGCGTGGTTCTCGGCGAAGCTGCCGAGGGCGTGTCCGTAGTCGGAGTGACCGTCGTAGGTGATCAGCTCCGCTTCCTTCAGCATCCGCGACATGGACTCGCCCAGATCGGACCCCGCATTGAAATAGTGCGTGACCTCGTCGGCGGTGTCGATGAACGCGAACACGCGCACGCGGGAGAACTGTTCGCGCAGGGCGTGCACGAGCAGCAACGTGAAGTGGGAGAAACCGGCGACGGAACCGGAGACGTCGCAGAGCACGACGAGCTCGGGACGCGCCGGACGGGGCTTGCGGTTGACCAGATCGATGGGCACACCACCGGTGGACATGGACTTGCGCAGGGTGCGCCGCAGGTCGATGGCGCCGGCACGAGCGCGCCGGCGGCGCGCGGCGAGACGGCTCGCGAGCAGACGCGCGAGCGGCATGACGCTGCGGCGCAGGGCGACGAGTTCCGCGTCGGACGCGCGCAGGAAGTCGACCTCCTCGGCGAGCTTGGGCACCCCGTACTTCTCGACGCGTTCGCGCCCGAGCTGCTCGGCGGTGCGCCGGCGGGTCTCCCGTTCGACCATCGCCCGGAAATCGGCGATGCGCTGGGCGGCGGTGCGCCGCGCGACCTCGCTCTCGTAGGCAGCGTCGTCGCGTTCCTCGCGGGTGCCGTTGCCGAGCAGTCCCTCGAGGATCTTCGTGAGCAGGGTGTCCGGGGAGACGTCGCGCAGCGCCTGGTAGGCCGAGAAGGACGGACCGTTCGACGATGCGTACTGGCCGAGTTCCTCGACGATGGCGGAGACGAGCATCTCGGAGGCCTCGAGTGCCTCCGGCGACTCGTCGGACAGCAACTCGGCGATGAGGTCGCGCAGGGCCTCGAAGTCGACCTCCCCCGTGGGGGTGCGCGGGATGCTCACCTGCGGGCCGGTGGCCTCGCGACGTCCGATCGCGGGTGGGAACCACAGGTCGAACAGGGCATCGAAGGTCGGGCGGTGCGTGGACCGGCGGAGCAGGGTGCACGCGAGACCTTCGCGGAGGGCCTCCCGGTCGAGGAGATCGAGCACCGTCATGACCCGTCCGGCGTCGACCGTCTCGGACGGCCCGACCGCGATGCCGCGGCGACGCAGCGCCTCGACGAATCCGACCAGGTGCCCGGGCAGTCCGTGGGGAGCCGGGGGCGCCCCGGATCCGGGAAGGTGCGCGGCCGCCATGTCAGTTCAGCCGGAGCTCGGCGGCAGCGCGGACCTGGTCGGACTGGTGCTTGAGGATCACGCCGAGCGTGCTGCGCAGCGCGGTGTCGTCGAGGGTGTCGAGACCCAGCGCAAGCAGGGTGCGACCCCAGTCGATCGTCTCGGCCACCGAGGGCACCTTCTTGAGCTGCATGCCGCGCAGCACCCGGACGGTGCGCACGAGCTGTTCGGCGAGCGCGTCGGGCAGATCGGGGACCCGGCTGGCGAGGATGCGCCGTTCGAGATCGGCGTCGGGGAAGTCCAGGTGCAGGAACAGGCACCGGCGCTTGAGCGCTTCGGACAACTCGCGGGTGGCGTTCGAGGTGAGCACCGCGAACGGCTTGCGGGTGGCCCGGATGGTGCCGAGTTCGGGCACGGTGACCGCGAAGTCGCTGAGCACCTCGAGCAGCAGACCTTCGATCTCGACGTCGGCCTTGTCGACCTCGTCGACGAGCAGCACGGTGGGATCCTCGCGGCGGATCGCGGTGAGCAGCGGCCGCGACAGCAGGAACTCCTCGGAGAAGACGTCCTCCTTGGTGCGGTCCCACGACTCCCCCGCCGCGGCGGTCGCCCCTGCCGACTGGATGCGCAGGATCTGCTTGGCGTGGTTCCACTCGTACAGCGCGCGGGATTCGTCGACGCCCTCGTAGCATTGCAGGCGCACGAGTTCGGCCTCGGAGGTCTCGGCGACGGCGCGGGCGAGTTCGGTCTTGCCCACGCCCGCGGGTCCCTCGATCAGCAACGGCTTGCCGAGGCGATCGGCGAGGAACACCGCGGTCGCGGTGGACTTGTCGGCGAGATATCCGGTCCCGGCGAGGCGATCGACGACGTCCTGGACGTCCGCGAAGATCGGCGGGGTGGCGGGCAGCGCACGATCCACGCTGGTTCCTTTCGTCGGGCCGGTCTCGATCAGGCGGGGCGGGTGTGGCCGTCGCCCCACACCACCCACTTCGTCGACGTCAGTTCGGGCAGACCCATCGGGCCGCGAGCGTGCAGCTTCTGGGTGGAGATGCCGATCTCCGCGCCGAATCCGAACTGCTCGCCGTCGGTGAACGCCGTCGAAGCGTTGACCATAACGGCTGCGGCGTCCACGCGCGTCGTGAACTCCCGCGCAGCGGCGAGGTCCGAGGTGACGATCGCTTCGGTGTGGCCGGTGCCGTAACGGTCGATGTGGTCGACGGCGGCGTCGAGGTCGTCGACCACCGCGAGGGCGACGTCGAGCGAGAGGTACTCGTCGGACCAGTCCTGGTCGGTCGCGGGCACGAGGCCGGGCAGGTCGCCGTGGACCGTCACGCTGTGTTGCTGGAATGCCTGCAGGAGCTTCGGGACGGCGGTGTCGGCGATCGCCTTGTCGACGAGGATCGTCTCGGCGGTGTTGCACACGCTGGGCCGGCGGGTCTTCGCGTTGATCACGATCTTCTCCGCCATCTCCAGATCGGCCGCGGAGTGGACGTAGACGTGGCAGTTGCCGGTGCCCGTCTCGATCGTGGGGACGGTCGCGTCGCGGACCACTGCGGCGATCAGACCGGCGCCACCGCGCGGGATCACGACGTCGACCAGGCCGCGGGCCTGGATCAGATGTGTGACCGACGAGCGGTCGGCGCTCGGCAGCAGCTGTACGGCGTCGGCGGGGATGCCCCGGCTCTCGAGCGAGGCGCGCAGCACGTCGACGAGCGCGGCGTTCGAGCGCGCCGCGGACGACGAACCGCGCAGCAGCGCGGCGTTGCCGGACTTCAGGGCGAGACCGAAGGCGTCGACCGTGACGTTGGGCCGTGCTTCGTAGACCATGCCGACCACGCCGAGCGGGACGCGCACCTGGCGCAGCTCGAGACCGTTCGGCAGCGTCGAGCCGCGGACCACGCCGCCGATCGGGTCGGGCAGTCCGGCCACCTGGCGCAGGCCGGCGGCGATCCCGTCGATCCGGGCGGAGGTCAGGCGCAGCCGGTCGAGGATGGCCTCCTCGGTGCCACCGGCGCGGGCGGCCTCGATGTCCTCCGCGTTCGCGGCGAGGACGGTGTCGGCGGCGGCGAGCAGAGCGTCGGCCGCGGCGTGCAGAGCCGCGTCCTTCTCGGTGGTGGTGAGCAACGCGAGACGACGCGAGGCCACGCGGGCGCGACGCGCGGCCTCGTGGACGGCCTCACGGGTGTCCGTGCCGGCGTCGGTCGCAGCTGAGTCGGGGGTCACGGCAGTCATGTATCCAGCCTAGTCGGGTCCTGATGGAAGCCGACAGGCCGTGTGCCGTCAGCGCAGGCCGGTCCCCCGCGCGAGCGCCGTCTCCACCAGGATCGACAGCAGCTCGGCGTACTCCACGCCGGTGGCCTCCCACATCCGCGGGTACATCGAGATCGACGTGAAACCGGGCATCGTGTTGATCTCGTTGATCACCGGTCCGTCCTCGGTGACGAAGAAGTCGACGCGGGACAGACCGTGGCAGTCGAGGGCCCGGAACGCCCGGACCGCGAGCTCGCGGATCCGGTCGGAGATCTCCTCGTCGAGCTTGGCCGGGACGTCGAACTCGCAGACGTCGTCGAGGTACTTCGTATCGAAGTCGTAGAACGCCTCGTGGTCGCCGGAGGTGTCGGGCATGCGGATCTCGGCGACGACACTCGCGCGAACGTCGCCGTCCGGGAACTCGAGCACGCCGCACTCCACCTCGCGGCCGATGATCGCGGACTCGACGATGACCTTGGGATCGTGCTGCCGGGCCTTCGCGACGGCGTCGTCGAAGGCGGCCCAGTCGGCCACGCGGCTGATGCCGATCGACGATCCGCCGCGGGCGGGCTTGACGAAGACGGGCAGGCCGAGGCGGTTCTTCTGCTCCTCGGTGAGGTTCGCGGTGCCGGGACGCAGGACGATCTGGAAGCCGACGGGCAGGCCTTCGGCCGCGAGCAGTTTCTTGGTGAACTCCTTGTCCATCCCGGCGGCGCTGGCAAGAACCCCGGGACCGACGTACGGGATGTCCGCGAGTTCGAGCAGACCTTGGATGGTGCCGTCCTCGCCGTAGGCGCCGTGCAGGACCGGGAAGACCACGTCGACCGATGCGAGCACCCGGCCGTAGGAGCCCTCGTCGAGCGCGACGATGTCGCCGCTGCGGGTGGGGTCCGCGGTGAGCACGAGATCGGAGCCGTCACCGGCGACGACGGGCAGTTCGCGACCGGCCGCGGCGAGGCCGGCGGGGTCCGCGTCGCCGAGGACCCATGCGCCCTCGGGAGTGATGCCGATGGGCACGACCTCGTACTTCTCCGGATCCAGGTTGCGCAGGATGCTCCCTGCCGAGATGCAGGAGACGGAATGTTCGTTGCTGCGACCACCGAAGACGACGGCCACCCGGGTTCGGGGCGTACTCACGTGTCGAACGGTACCGGTTGACGATCTCCACGTGACGGGCGAGTCCTGCGCGAGTGGGATCGGACCCCTGCTATGTCTCCGCCGGCCCCGGTCCCCCTCAGTGCAGTGTCGTCTCCCTCAGCGCCGCGTCGAGATCGGCGAGCAGATCCGCGGTGTCCTCGATTCCGCACGACAACCGGACGAATCCCTCCGGCACCGCGTCGCCCCAGCGTGCGCGACGATCCGCTGTCGTGTGGATACCGCCGAAACTGGTGGCGGGTGCGACGAGCGTGGCCGCGCGGACGAAGCGGTGCACCTCGTCGCGGCCGGGCAGCCGGAACGTGACGAGGGGGCCGAAGCGGCTCATCTGGCCGGCTGCTACGGCGTGGGCGGGGTCGCCGGCGAGTCCGGGATAACGGACGTCCGTGACGGCGGGGTGCTCGAGCAGCATCCCGGCGACGGCGAGCGCGTTGGCGCACTGCCGTTCGAAGCGCAGTCCGGCGGTGCCGAGGCTGCGGTGCGCGAGCCAGGTCTCGAAGGGTCCCAGCACGGTTCCCGACAGCAGTCGTTCCCGGTCGATCGCGGGCAGCAGGTCGGGATCGGCGACGGCGATGTATCCGAACAACAGATCGCTGTGTCCGCTGAGCGATTTCGTTCCGCTGGCCACCACGACGTCGGCGCCGAGGTCGAGCGGGAGCTGTCCGAGCGGGGTGGCGGTGGTGTTGTCGACGAGCAGCAATGCCCCGGTGCGACGGCACGATTGCGCGGTCTCACGCAGATCCACCGTGTCGAGACCGGGATTCGACGGCGTCTCGGCGAGGACCACCGCACCCCGGCCCGCACCGTCGAGCACCCGCTGCAGGGAGCCGTCGCCGAATTCGTCGACGGAGAGTTCGTGGACGTCGATACCGTGCGGCGCGAGATATTCGGTGGCGAACTTGCGCACCTGGTAGTAGCCGTCGGAGGGGACGACGACCGTGCCGCCCGGGGTCACGAGCGATCGCAGGGCGACCGTGATCGCCGACATTCCCGAGCCGACGACGCGGGCGGCCGAGGCGTGCTCGAGGTCCGCGAGCGCCGATTCGAGTGCGCGCCAACCGGGATTCGAAGCACGCGCATAGGTGTCGACGTCGTCGCGTTCGTCTTCCCCGAGTAGATACGGTGCGGCGAAGACCGGCCCCGCCTGCAGCGGAGAGCCCGGAACACCCTCGTGTGCAACCGCCTTCACACAACGTGTCGAATCGCCCGTCATGCCGCTCATTCCGGCTTGATCCGGCGCCCGAGCAACTGCCCGATCGCGTCCGGCACCGACATGCCCTCGTGGCACACACGGTGCACGGCGTCGGTCAGCGGCATCTCGACGTCGTAGCTCGCTGCGAGGGCGCGGACCGAGGTGCACGACTTGACCCCTTCGGCCACCTGACCGTGGGTGGCCTCCTGTGCGCTCTCGAGCGACTCGCCGCGGCCGAGGCGTTCGCCGAACGAACGGTTGCGGGACAACGGGGACGTGCACGTGGCGACGAGATCGCCGACGCCGGCGAGACCGGCGAGCGTGGCCGGCTTGGCTCCGAGGGCGGTTCCGAGCCGGGTGATCTCGGCGAGACCGCGGGTGATGATGCTCGCGACGGTGTTCTCACCGAGCCCGACCCCGGCGGCCATGCCGCACGCGAGGGCGATGACGTTCTTGCAGGCGCCGCCGATCTCGCAGCCGATGACGTCGGAGTTGGTGTACGGACGGAAATACTTTGTGGCGCAGGACTTCTGGATCTCCATGGCGCGGGTGGAGTCGGGGCACGCGATGACGGTCGCGGCCGGTTGCCCCTCGGCGATCTCGCGGGCGAGGTTGGGTCCGGACAGCACGGCGATCCGATTCTGCTCGGCGCCGGTGACCTGACCGATCACCTGACTCATGCGCATCAGGGTGCCGCTCTCGATTCCCTTGGCGAGACTGAGAAGTGTGACCTCCGGTCCGATATCCGCCTTCCACGCCTCGAGATTGGTGCGCAGGGTCTGGCTCGGGACGGCGAGGACCACGAAATCGGCACCCTTGACGGCCACCCGGTGATCGGCCGTCGCCTTCAGCGAGTGCGGCAGTTGCACACCGGGCAGATAGTCGGAGTTCTCGTGTCGTTCCGCGATGCCGCGCGCCACTTCTTCGCGCCGCGCCCAGATCGTCACGTCCGTTCCGGCGTCGGCCAGCACCTTGGCGTACGCCGTCCCCCACGAACCCGCGCCCAGAACTGCTGCTGTGGTCACGCGATCCTCACTCTCGTCCGATGCCCGGCACCCGCCGGTCGCGATCGGCCCGGAGCGGGCGGTCGCGACCGGTTCGGTCCGGGCGGTCACCACCCACGGTCGCACCCAGTATCGCGCAGGCGCCACCGACGCCGCGCCGGGTCGGAGGACGGACCGCACGACGCCGGTCGCAGCGGTGGTCGTGCGGTTCGTCACCTCGCACGATCGTGTCGTCGATCACTGATGGCACAATCGGGCAATGCCCGCGACGCACGTGCTCGTTCCCGTCAAGGCCCTCGGCCTGGCGAAGTCGCGGCTCTCGCACGTCCTCGACCCGGCGGCACGGGAATCACTGGTGCTCGCGATGCTGCAGGACACCGTCACGGCGGCCCTGTCCGCCGGAGACGTGACGGTCATCGTCGTCACCGCCGACGAGCGGGTCGCGGCCGCCGCACTGGACTGCGGCGCGGACGTCCTTCCCGACCCGGTGCGTCCCGACTCCCCCGACCCACTGAACTCCGCACTGCTCGCAGCGGCCCGCCGGGCGCGGGAGCACGCACCCGGCGCCGAACTCGTGGCGCTGCAGGCCGACCTTCCGTCCCTGCGGGCCGAGGAATTCGCGCTCGCACGCGAGACTGCGCGGCGGACCGGAACGGCCGTGGTCGTCGACCACACGGCGAGCGGTACGACGGCGTTGCTGCACTGCGTGAGCGGCACGCTGCCGCCACTGTCGTTCGGTCCGGGATCGGCCGGTCGCCACATCGATGCCGGTGCGTATCCGGTACCGGACGCCCTCCCCGGACTGCGACTCGATGTGGACACACCGGACGATCTCGCCGCCGCACTGCGACTCGGCGTCGGACGGGCCACCGCGGCCGTGCTCGACACGGTCGAGTTCCCGCTGCGCCATCGGTGCGACAGCGCTGCAGGGAGCCGTCGCTCTGCAACAATGAACTGGTGACCAACGGCGATTCCCCCGATCCCACGAGTTCCGAGCACGCGGCACCGTCCGGTGCCGCACGACCTGCCGGTCGCGTGGCGACCGCCACCAGCGCCCCTCCGGCCGCGACGGGACTGCAGTCGAGGACCGATCACGACAACACCCTTCCCGTCGACCGCTATCTCAACCGCGAACAGAGCTGGCTCGATTTCAACGCCCGCGTTCTCGCGCTCGCGGAGGACACCTCGCAGCCGTTGCTCGAACGCGCCAAGTTCCTCGCGATCTTCGCGTCGAATCTCGACGAGTTCTACATGGTGCGGGTCGCCGGGCTGAAACGTCGCGCCGAGACGGGGTTGTCGGTCCGGTCCGCGGACGGACTGACCCCGCGCGCCCAGCTCGCGCTCATCGCGTCGAGCACGCGCGAACTCGCCGGTCGCCACGCGCAGGTCTTCCTCGACTCGGTCATGCCCGCCCTGGCGGCCGAAGGCATCTCGATCATCCGATGGGCGGATCTGACGGAGGACGAACGCCGACGATTGACACAGTATTTCGCCGACCAGGTCTTCCCGGTCCTGACGCCGCTCGCCGTCGATCCCGCCCACCCTTTCCCCTACATCAGCGGCCTGTCCCTCAACCTCGCTGTCACGGTCAAGGATTCGCAGTCGTCCGGTGAACACTTCGCGCGCGTGAAAGTGCCCGACAACGTCGAACGGTTCGTCCGGGTCGATCGTGCGGGTTCGTCGCACGGACTGCCGGCCTTCCTCCCGCTCGAGGAGCTGATCGCCGCCCATCTCGACGTGTTGTTCCCGGGCATGGAGATCGTCGAGCACCACGCATTCCGCGTCACCCGCAACGCCGACTTCGAGGTCGAGGAGGACCGCGACGAGGATCTACTCCAGGCCCTCGAACGCGAACTCGCCCGGCGGCGCTTCGGATCTCCCGTGCGGCTCGAGGTGTCGGACGACATGACCGAGCACATGCTCGACCTCCTGTTGCGCGAACTCGACGTCGATCGGGTGGACGTCGTCCAGTTGCCCGGTCTGCTCGATCTGTCGTCGCTGTGGCAGGTGCACGCCGTCGACCGGCCGGATCTGAAGGACGCCCCCTTCGTGCCGGCGACCCATCCCGCCTTCGGCGAGCGTGAGACACCGAAGAGCGTGTTCTCCAC
Organism: Rhodococcus shunpengi; assembly: GCF_048381395.1. Taxonomy (NCBI): domain Bacteria; kingdom Bacillati; phylum Actinomycetota; class Actinomycetes; order Mycobacteriales; family Nocardiaceae; genus Rhodococcus; species Rhodococcus shunpengi. The sequence continues at coordinate 420,770 of NZ_JBLWIU010000024.1, read as the reverse complement.
CCTGCGCGAGGGCGACATCCTCGTCCACCATCCGTACGACTCGTTCTCCACGAGCGTGCAACGGTTCATCGAGCAGGCCGCCGCCGACAGCCAGGTCCTCGCGATCAAGCAGACCCTGTACCGGACGTCGGGTGACTCCCCCATCGTCAACGCCCTGGTCGCCGCCGCCGAGGCGGGCAAGCAGGTCGTCGCGCTCGTGGAGATCAAGGCACGCTTCGACGAGCAGGCCAACATCAAGTGGGCGCGCAAGCTCGAACAGGCCGGTGTCCACGTCGTATACGGACTCGTGGGTCTCAAGACGCACTGCAAGACCTGTCTGGTCGTGCGGCGCGAGGGTTCGATGATCCGCCGTTACTGCCACATCGGCACCGGCAACTACAACCCGAAGACCGCCCGTCTCTACGAGGACGTCGGCCTGCTCACGTCGTCACCCGAGATCGGCGCCGACCTCACCGACCTGTTCAACACCCTCACCGGATACTCCCGGAAGGCGCAGTACCGCAATCTGCTCGTCGCACCGCACGGAGTCCGCAAGGGCATCATCGAACGCGTCGAGCGTGAGATCGAGCACCACGCAGCCGGTCGCCCCAGTGGGATCCGGCTCAAGGCCAACGCTCTCGTCGACGAGCAGGTGATCGACGCGCTCTACCGTGCGTCGCGGGCGGGGGTACGGACCGAGGTGGTCGTGCGCGGGATCTGTGCCCTCAAGCCGGGCGTGCCCGGCCTGAGCGAGAACATCACGGTGCGCTCGATTCTGGGGCGGTTCCTCGAACATTCGCGGTTGTTCCATTTCCGGGGCAGCGACGAGTACTGGATCGGCAGCGCCGACATGATGCACCGGAACCTCGACCGTCGCGTCGAGGTGATGGTGCAGGTGAAGAACACCCGGCTCGCAGCGCAGTTGGACGGCATCTTCGATTCCGCGCTCGACCCGGTCACCCGCTGCTGGATTCTCGAGGGCGACGGCACCTGGACGGCGTCCCCCGAGCCGGGAACCGCTGCCCGCGACCACCAGGTCGAACTCATGCGTAGCCGTGCGTCCTGAGGTGGAGGGAACGTTGACCGAATCACGCGACAAGCCCGTGAAGGCCAACATCTTCGCGGCGGGCGCCGTCCTGTGGCGTCCTGTCGACGAGAACGCTCCGGGCGATGCACAGGTCGCGCTCGTGCATCGCCCACGCTACGACGACTGGTCCTTCCCGAAGGGCAAGCTCGACGCGGGTGAGACGGCCGTGGTCGCCGCGGTGCGGGAGATCGAGGAGGAGACCGGATTCCGCGCCGCACTCGGCAGTAGTCTCGGGAAGGTCGTCTACCCCGTGCCGGGGCACCGCAAACTCAAACGGGTGGACTACTGGGCCGCGCGGTGCCTCGACGGGCAGTTCGCGCCCAACGCCGAGGTGGACGAATTGCGTTGGGTGTCCCCCGAAGAGGCATTCGATCTGTTGTCCTATCCGATGGACCGCAGTATCCTGCGCCGGTTCCGCCGGGTGCCGCTGGACACGACCACGGCGCTGATCGTGCGGCACGCCAAGGCGGGTAGTCGCAAGAAGTACAAGGGCGACGACCGTTACCGGCCCCTCGATGCGTCCGGACGGGCACAGGCCGAGGCTCTCGTTCCGCAGTTGACGGCGTTCGGCGGCGACAGCGTGGTGTCCGCCGACCGCACGCGGTGCATCGCGACGGTCGAACCCTTCGCCTCCCGGAACGGGTTCGAGATCGCCATCGAGCCGGCCCTGTCGGAGGAGGAGTACCGCGCCGATCCGGACCGCGGCCGCAAGCGGGCGCTGGAGATCGCGTCCGGTCCCGGCACTCCCGTGATCTCCAGTCAGGGCAAAGTGATCCCGCCGCTGCTGGAGTGGTGGGCCGAGCGCGACGGTCTCGTGCTGCCTCCGGCACGGAACCGCAAGGCGAGCATGTGGGTGTTGTCACTGCGCGGCGATCGTCTCGTCGCGGCCGACCACATCGACAGCCCTCTTCCCACGGGCCGACCGCCGGCGGACGACGAGAGCATCTGACCGAGTACACACGACGGCGGCCACCGGATGT
>NZ_JBLWIU010000024.1:409962-418663 GCF_048381395.1 Rhodococcus shunpengi | reverse complement strand
TGTGCGAGCCGCATCGCGGGTGGGTGTTACTTCTTGGTGCTCTTGCGGGCCGTGGTCTTCTTGGCCGGGCTCTTCTTGGCCGCGGTGGTCTTCTTCGCCGCGGTCGACTTGGTGGCGGTGGTCTTCTTCGCCGGAGTCGACTTGGCCGCCGTGGTCTTCTTGGCCGCGGTGGTCTTCTTCGCCGCGGTCGACTTGGTGGCGGTGGTCTTCTTCGCCGGAGTCGACTTGGCCGCCGTGGTCTTCTTGGCTGCCGTGGTCTTCTTCGCCGGAGTCGACTTGGTGGCGGTGGTCTTCTTCGCCGCCGTGGTCTTCTTCGCTGCGGTGGTCTTCTTCGCCGCGGTCGACTTGGTCGCCGTGGTCTTCTTGGCCGCAGTCTTCTTGGCCGCCTTCTTCGCTGCCGCGGTCTTCTTGGCCGCTGCGGCCGCACCGCGCTTCACGGCCGGACCCGAAGCCGGAAGCTTCTGGGTGCCCGCGATGATGTTCTTGAAGGACTGGCCGGGACGGAAGGCCGGCACCGAGGTCGGCTTGACCTTGACCGTCTCACCCGTGCGCGGGTTCCGCGCGACACGAGCGGCCCGGCGACGCTTCTCGAAGACACCGAATCCGGTGATGGTGACGCTCTTACCGTCGTGCACGGCGCGAACGATCGCGTCCACGATGTGCTCGACGGCCGCGGTGGCGGTGCGCCTGTCCGAACCGAGTTTCTCGGTCAGAACGTCGATCAGTTCTGCCTTGTTCATTGATTTCCTCCGCACATACACGGTCCACCGTCAGACCGACTCCAGTCCACGGTAGACCCGCAAACGGGCAAGAGTCTATGTGCCACGCGGATTCTCATGCAAATAACCTCCGGGCCCGGCCCGACGGGAGCGTCGGACCGGGCCCGGAGAAGGCGCGTTCGGGGGGTGTTTTCAGGGCGCCGGAAGGGTACTCGGTTTCCATGACGGCCTTGACTTTTCGTACTCGGAAATCGCGTCTACCTGGCGCAATGTCAATCCGATGTCGTCGAGACCCTCCAGCAGACGCCACCGCGTGTAGTCGTCAATGGTGAACGGCACCACTGTGGTTCCGGCGGTCACCGTCCGGTTCTCGAGATCCACTTCCAGTTCGAGTCCGGGCTGCTGCTCGATGAGCTTCCACAGCAGTTCGACGTCGTCCTGCGAGACCTGAGCGGCGAGCAGACCGGCCTTTCCGGCGTTGCCGCGGAAGATGTCGGCGAAGCGGGACGAGATCACGACCCGGAATCCGTAATCCGACAACGCCCACACGGCGTGCTCACGCGAGGAGCCGGTGCCGAAATCCGGTCCGGCGACGAGAACGCTGCCGCGGTCGAAGGGCGGGGTGTTGAGGACGAAGGACGGGTCGTTGCGCCATGCGGCGAACAGACCGTCCTCGAATCCCGTACGGGTGACGCGCTTCAGGTACACGGCCGGGATGATCTGATCCGTGTCGACATTGGAGCGGCGCAGCGGGACGCCGATGCCCTTGTGAGTGGTGAAGGCTTCCATCGAAAATTCTCCTCGTCGGTCCTGTGGTCTAGTCCAGATCCGCCGGTGCGGAAAGCGTTCCCCGCACCGCGGTTGCGGCGGCCACGGCCGGCGAGACGAGATGCGTCCGTCCGCCCTTGCCCTGCCGTCCTTCGAAATTCCGGTTCGAGGTCGACGCGGAGCGTTCGCCCGGCGCCAACTGGTCGGGGTTCATGCCCAAGCACATCGAGCACCCGGCCTGCCGCCACTCGGCGCCTGCGGCGGTGAAGATCTCGCCGAGACCCTCCTCCTCCGCCTGTGCGCGCACCCGCATCGAACCCGGCACGACGAGCATCCGGACGCCGTCGGCGACCTTCCGGCCCTGCAGGACATCCGCCACGGCGCGCAGATCCTCGATGCGGCCGTTGGTGCACGAGCCGACGAAGACGGTGTCGATCTTCACATCGCGCAGCGGCATGCCCGGTTCGAGATCCATGTAGCGCAACGCCTTCTCCGCTGCAGACCGCTCGGTTTCGTCGGCGATCTCCGCGGGTACCGGAACGCTGGACCCGAGCGGAGCGCCCTGGCCCGGGTTGGTGCCCCACGTGACGAAGGGCGTCAGAGCGCTGCCGTCGATGTGGACCTCGGCGTCGAAAACCGCGTCGTCGTCGGTCTTCAGCTGCTCCCACGCCTCGACGGCGGCGTCCCAGTCGGCGCCCTTCGGGGCGTGCGGGCGACCCTTGATGAACTCGTAGGTGGTCTCGTCGGGGGCGATCATGCCGGCTCGGGCCCCCGCCTCGATCGACATGTTGCAGATGGTCATCCGCGCTTCCATCGACAGGGCGCGGATCGCCTCGCCGCGGTACTCGAGGACGTAGCCCTGTCCGCCGCCGGTGCCGATCTTCGCGATGATCGCGAGGATGAGGTCCTTGCTCGTCACTCCCGGCGCGAGGGTGCCGTCGACGTTGATGGCCATCGTCTTGAACGGACGCAGCGACAACGTCTGTGTCGCCATGACGTGTTCGACCTCACTGGTGCCGATACCCATCGCCAGTGCGCCGAAGGCGCCGTGGGTGGAGGTGTGGCTGTCGCCGCACACCACCGTCATGCCGGGCTGCGTGAGACCGAGCTGCGGGCCGACCACGTGGACGATGCCCTGATCGAGGTCGCCCATGGGGTGCAGACGGACACCGAACTCCTCGCAGTTGCGACGCAGGGTCTCGACCTGCGTGCGCGAGATCGGGTCGGCGATCGGCTTGTCGATGTCCACCGTGGGGACGTTGTGGTCCTCGGTGGCGATCGTGAGATCGGGACGCCGCAGCGGGCGTCCGGCCAGCCGCAGACCGTCGAAGGCCTGCGGGCTGGTCACCTCGTGTACGAGATGCAGGTCGATGTAGATCAGGTCCGGCTGTCGCGCCGATCCCTCTCCTTCACCGCGCACGACCACGTGCTGGTCCCACACCTTTTCCGCCAGAGTCTTTCCAGCCATCTTCTCCACCTTGTCGTACGTGACGAACGCGGGATCCCGGGGGCTGTCCGGCCGCGTATGGCGTCGTCCCCACCGTTCTCGGTATGCGATATGCTTCCCATTATGCGAGACGGAGGTATCGACCTATGAGACAGCATAGCGGGATCGGAGTGCTGGACAAAGCGATGACAGTCCTCCATACGGTTGCCGAACAGCCGTGCAACCTCAACGAGTTGTGCGCGCGGACCGGCCTGCCCCGTGCCACGGCGCACCGTCTCGCCGTGGGCCTCGAGGTCCACCGTCTCCTCATGCGCGACAGCGACGGACAGTGGCGCCCCGGCCCCGGATTGGCCGAATTGTCCGCGGGCGCAGGCGACACGCTCGTCGAGGCCGCCTCGCTCGTCCTCCCCCGCCTGCGCGAGATCACCGGCGAGAGCGTGCAGTTGTACCGCCGCGAGGGCACCCAGCGGGTCTGCGTCGCGGCTCTCGAACCGCCGACCGGTCTGCGCGATACCGTCCTCGTCGGCGCACGCCTTCCGATGACGGCCGGCTCCGGCGCGAAAGTTCTGCTCGCGTGGGCCGATACGGCGACCCAGCGCGCCATCCTCCCCGACGCGGCCTTCGGTGAACGCGTGCTCGTCGAGGTCCGCCGCCGCGGCTGGGCGCAGAGCGCCGCCGAACGCGAACCCGGTGTGGCGTCGGTCGCAGCACCCGTGCGCGACAACACCGGCGGCGTGATCGCCGCGATCTCCGTATCGGGCCCCATCGACCGCATGGGCCGCCGACCGGGCGCCCGCTGGGCAGCCGACCTCCTCGCCGCCGCAGAAGCGCTCCAGAAGCGTCTCTGAGGCCGACCGCATGACCGTGTCCCTCCCGTGTGGAGCCCAGGAGGGACACGGGCGGGACGGGAGGAAGACAGCCGTGCGGCCCCACGCTGTGCCAGAGTGCTTCGCATGGGAACCAACCGCCGCGCAGACATCACGATGACGGACTCGGAGATCGACGAGTTCCTCCGCCGCAGCCGGGTCGCGAACCTGGCGACCCTCGGACCGACGGGCACCCCGCACCTCGTCGCCATGTGGTACGCGGTGCTCGACGGGGAGATCTGGTTCGAGACGAAGGCGAAATCACAGAAGGTCGTCAACCTCCGGCGCGACGATCGCGTGACCGTCCTCGTCGAGGCCGGCGACACCTACGACCAGTTGCGCGGCGTCTCGATCGAGGGGCGCGCGGAGATCCTGGACGACCACGACCGCCTGTTCGAGGTGTGCCGCGATGTGTGGGAGCGGTATACCGCCCCGTACACCGACGAAGCGCGCCCCGCGGTGGAGCAGATGATGCACAAGCGGGTGGCCGTCCGGGTGGTGCCCGCGCGGGTGCGTTCGTGGGATCACCGCAAGCTCGGGATGCCCGCCATGGAGATCGGCGGCACGACGGCCGCCTATCTTCCGTCCGCTGCGCACTGACCGCACATACGCGAAAGGCTCTCCGATCGATGATCGGAGAGCCTTCGTTGTTGTACCCCCGATGGGATTCGAACCCACGCTACCGCCGTGAGAGGGCGGCGTCCTAGGCCGCTAGACGACGGGGGCCTGGAACTTTCCGAGGAATCGACGAATCGATACCTCCGAGAGAAGAACACCCACCGACCCGGAGATCGGTGGGTAGTCCGTTGTACCCCCGATGGGATTCGAACCCACGCTACCGCCGTGAGAGGGCGGCGTCCTAGGCCGCTAGACGACGGGGGCCTATGGAACTTCTTCTCTTCGCTTCCCGAAGGAAGCTCAGCCAGCATAGCTGGCCGAGACGTTGCGGGCAAACCGCCGCGTCTCAGCTGGGGTACCAGGACTCGAACCTAGAATGGCTGAACCAGAATCAGCTGTGTTGCCAATTACACCATACCCCAATGGTCTGTTCCTTCGGCCTGCCCTGCGGCGTTGTGGCCTCCGTTCCGAACCGAGAAGAAGATTAGCACCAACCCCGCCACCAACTACAAATCGGCTGGTCAGAGTCCTGAAATCGAGCTCGGAACGAGCTCGACGGCCCGAAATCGAGCTCGGAACGAGCTCGGCCCGTCGCCGGCGGGTGCCGACGACGGGCCGAGAGCAACCGGCGAGGGGTCAGGCGATACGAGCCCGTCCCGCACGCAGGCGCGCAAGGGTGCGCTCACGGCCGAGCAGTTCCATCGACTCGTAGAGCGGCGGGCTGATGTGCGAGCCCGTCACCGCGACCCGCACAGGAGCGAAAGCCTTCCTCGGCTTGAGTTCGAGACCCTCGATCAGTGCGCTCTTGAGCGCCTCCTCGATCTCCGGCGTGGTCCACTCGGACAGCCCCTCGAGGGCGGAGACGGAGGCGTCGAGTACGGGCGCGGCGTCCTCCTTGAGGTTCTTGGCCGCGGACGCCTCGTCGAGCGTGAAGTCGGCCTCGCCGACGAACAGGAACTTCAGCAGGTCCCATGCGTCCCCGAGGACGACGATGCGGGTCTGTACGAGGTCGGCGGCCGTCCGGAAGAGCGCCTCGTCGACGTCGGCCCCGATCCGGCCGTGCTCGACGAGATAGGACTTCAGCCGCGCCGCGAACTCCTCCGGCTCGAGCAGTCGGATGTGCTCGGCGTTGATGGCGTCGGCCTTCTTCTGATCGAACCGGGCCGGGTTCGAGTTGACCTTGGAGATCTCGAAGGCCGCGACCATCTCGTCGAGGGAGAACACGTCGCGGTCGTCGGCGAGACCCCAGCCGAGCAGGGCGAGGTAGTTGAGCAGGCCCTCGGGGATGAAACCGCGATCGCGGTGCAGGAAGAGGTTCGACTCCGGGTCGCGCTTGGAGAGCTTCTTGTTGCCCTGCCCCATCACGAACGGCAGGTGGCCGAACTCGGGTGTGAAATCGGTGACGCCGATGCGCTGCAGCGCCGCGTACAGCGCGAGCTGGCGCGGGGTCGACGACAGCAGGTCCTCGCCGCGCAGGACGTGTGTGATCTTCATCAACGCGTCGTCGACGGGATTGACGAGCGTGTAGAGCGGGATGCCGTTGCCGCGGGTGAGCGCGAAGTCGGGCACCGAGCCTGCCTTGAAAGTGGTCTCCCCGCGGACGAGGTCGTTCCAGGTGAGGTCCTCGTCGGGCATGCGCAGTCGCACGACCGGCTTGCGGCCCTCGTCGAGGAAGGCCTGCCGCTGCTCCGGGGTGAGGTCCCGGTCGAAGTTGTCGTAGCCGAGCTTCGGATCGCGGCCGGCGGCCTTGTGCCGCTCCTCGACCTCTTCCGGCGTCGAGAACGACTCGTAGGCCTCACCGGCGTCGACGAGCTTCTGCACGATCTCGAGGTGCAGGTCGCGTCGCTGCGACTGCCGGTACGGCTCGTACGGTCCGCCGACCTCCGGGCCCTCGTCCCATTCGAGACCCAGCCACCGGAGGGCGTCGAGGATCGCCTGGTACGACTCCTCGGTGTCGCGTGCGGCGTCGGTGTCTTCGATGCGGAACACGAAGGTGCCGCCGTGATGACGCGCGAAAGCCCAGTTGAACAGGGCGGTGCGCACCAGACCCACATGCGGGGTTCCGGTCGGTGACGGGCAGAAACGTACGCGTACTTCGCTGGTGGTCATGACTCGCTCAGGGTTGAGGATCGACGGGAGACCATCCCAGGCTATCCGCCCCGCTGCGAGCTCCGGTCAGGATCCCTTGGCGACGACGGGGTTCGTGAGCGTCCCGATGCCCTCGACGGTGATCGAGACGGTGTTGCCCGGCTCGATCGGTCCGACGCCTTCGGGGGTGCCGGTGAGGATGATGTCGCCCGGCAGCAGGGTCATGACACCGGAGATCCACTCGACGAGCTTCGGGATGTCGTGCACCATCTTCGAGGTGCGGCTGCGCTGGCGGGTCTGTCCGTCGACCTCCGCGGAGATCTCGAGATCGGAAGCGTCGATGTCGGTTTCGATCCACGGGCCGAGCGGGCAGAAGGTGTCGTGGCCCTTGGCCCGGCCCCACTGTCCGTCCTTGCGCTGGTGGTCGCGCGCGGACACGTCGTTGGCGATCGTGTAGCCGAGGATCGCCTCCCGGGCCTTCGCGGCGGGGACGTCCTTGCAGGGGCGTCCGATGACCACGGCGAGTTCGGCCTCGTGGTGGACGAGCGACGTGGTGGGCGGAATCACGATGGGAGCGCCCGGGCCCACGATCGACGTGTTGGGCTTGAGGAAGATCATCGGCTCGTCGGGGACCTCGTTGCCCGACTCGGCAGCGTGGGCGGCGTAGTTGCGGCCCACCGCGATCACCTTGGTGGCGAGGATCGGAGCGAGAATCCGCACGTCGGCGAGGGGCCAGCTCCGGCCCGTGAAGGTGGGGTTCCCGAAGGGATGCTCGGCGATCTCCTTCGCCGTCGCGGACTCCCCCTCCCCTTCGATGCTCACGAACGCGACACCATCCGGGCTGGCAATTCGACCAAGGCGCATGTCCGGAGTCTATCGGTGCGCGCTCACTGCGATCGACGCCCGGGTGCCGCGGGTATAGAGTCCGACTCGGATTTCACATAACGGTACGGCTTTCTCAGATAGCGGGACTCATGGACACTCCGGACATCGGTCGGCGTCGATGGTTGATCCTGGCCCTCGGCGTCCTCGCACAGGCCTCCCAGGCCACCGTCATCAACGGCATCGCCTTCCTCATCCCGACTCTGAACCAGGAAGGCGGCTTCACCCTCGCCCAGGCCGGAACCCTCGCCGGCGCACCGATCCTCGGCGGCGTGTTCACGCTCGTCGTGTGGGGCGCGATCGCCGACCGATTCGGCGAACGTCTCGCGCTGGCCGCCGGGCTCGGGATCGCGGCCGTCGCGATGGGGCTCGCGAGCGCGACCACCTCGCTGGACCTGTCCCACACCGCCTCCGCCGCACTGCTCGGCCTGTTGCTGATGTGTGCGGGAGCCGGCGCCGTGAGCGCCAATTCGGCGAGCGGACGCGTGGTGGTCGGATGGTTCCCGCCCCACCAGCGCGGCCTCGCGATGGGCATCCGGCAGATGTCGGTGCCGCTGGGTGTCGCCGCGGGCGCACTCGTCATCCCGACGCTCGCGGGCGACCACGGGATCGCCTGGGCACTCGCGTTTCCCATGCTCGCGTGCGGGCTCGCAGCCGTCGCCTGCGCGGTCGGCGTGGTGGATCCGCCGCGACCCGGGCGGGCGGAGGCCGAGCGCGCAGGCGTGCTCGGCAATCCGTACCGGAGTTCGATGTCGCTCACGCGGATCCATCTCGCGTCGATCCTGCTCGTGGTGCCGCAGTACGTCGTGTGGACCTACGCACTGGTCTGGCTCATCGCCGACCGCGGTTGGGACGAGGTCGGTGCCGGTCTCGTCATCACCGCTGCCCAGATCCTCGGCGCCCTCGGGCGTGTCGTCACCGGGGCCTGGTCCGATCGGGTGGGCAGCAGGCTGGGACCGATGCGCCTCGTCGCCGCATCGGTCGTCGTGTCGATGGTCGCGCTGTCCGTCACGGCGTGGACCGATTCGGCGATCGCGGTGGGTGTCCTGCTCGTCGCGTCGATCCTGACCTCGGCGCCGAACGGGTTGGCGTTCACTGCCGTCGCGGAGATCGCCGGCCCGTTCTGGGGCGGCCGCGCACTCGGGATCCAGAACACCGGACAGTTCGTGTTCGCCGCGGCCGTCGGACCGGTCTTCGGTGGGCTCATCGCCGCGGTCGGATTCCCCGCGGCGTTCGCCCTGGCCGCCATCGCTCCCGCAGCGGCGGTCCCGGTGGTACCGAAGGACTGATACGCGAAACGCGCGTGGCGCCGG
>NZ_JBLWIU010000024.1:398869-409942 GCF_048381395.1 Rhodococcus shunpengi | reverse complement strand
GGCGCCACGCGCGTTTGTGCCGAAGAACTCCGTGTCCAGAGAGAATCCGCGCTCAGAGATCAGAGAGAAGCCGCGATCCGATCGCCGATCTCGGTGGTCACGATCGGACCGGTGCCACGGTTCGCGAGGTCGGCCTCGACGGCCCGCTCGACGCGTGCAGCGTCCTCCTCGCGCCCGAGATGGCGCAGCAGCAGGGCGGTGGACAGGATCGCCGCAGTGGGATCGGCGATGCCCTTGCCGGCGATGTCCGGTGCCGAGCCGTGGACGGGCTCGAACATCGACGGGTTGGCGCCCGACGCGTCGATGTTGCCGCTCGCGGCCAGGCCGATACCACCGGTGACGGCGCCGGCGAGGTCGGTGATGATGTCGCCGAACAGGTTGTCGGTGACGATGACGTCGAAGCGCGACGGGTCGTCGACCATGTAGATGGTCGCGGCGTCGATGTGGCAGTAGGCCGTGGTGACCTCGGGGAACTCCTTGCCCACGGTCTCGACGGCGCGGGTCCAGATGGCACCCGCGTTCGACAGCACGTTCGTCTTGTGGATGAGCGTGACGTGCTTGCGGCGGGTCTGTGCGAGTTCGAAGGCGTAGCGGACCACGCGCTCGGCGCCGAACCAGGTGTTCACCGAGACCTCGGTGGCGATCTCGTGCGGGGTGCCGACGCGGATCGCTCCCCCGTTGCCGGTGTACGGGCCCTCGGTGCCCTCGCGGACGACGACGAAGTCGATGTCGTGGTCGGCGGCGAGCGGCGACTTCGCGCCCGGGTACAGGCGCGACGGACGCAGGTTGACGTGGTGGTCGAGCGCGAACCGCATGTTCAGGAGGAGACCGCGTTCGAGGACTCCGGGCGTGACCGACGGATCGCCGATGGCGCCGAGGAGGATCGCGTCGTGCTCGCGGATCGCGGCGAGATCGGCATCGGGCAGGAGTTCGCCGGTCGCGTTGTACCGGCGGGCGCCGAGGTCGTATTCGGTCGTCTCGAGATTCGGGACGAGGGCGCGGAGCACCTTGAGCGCTTCCGCCGTGACCTCGACACCGATGCCGTCACCGGGGATGACCGCAAGTTTCATGAGCACTACTCACTTCCTGTGCGACGGTGGCCGCGACCGTGCAGACNNNNAGACGGTCGCGGCCACCGAATGATGGAGAACCGAAGGATCAGGACAGGTCGACCTGGGCGACGCGAGCGTCGAGTGCCTCGGTGATCTGTCCGACCTCGGCGTCGCCGACGACGCGGTCGACACGCAGGATCACGGTGGCGCCGGGGCCCTCCGCGTCCTGGCTGAGTGCCGCGGCCTGGATGTCGATGCTCGCGTTGCCGAGCACGGTGCCGAGCGTTCCGAGCACACCCGGGCGGTCCTGGTAGTGGACGATCAGGTTGTGGCCCTCGGCGCGAAGGTCGAAGCTGCGGCTGTTGATGTTGACGATCTTCTCGACCTGCTGCAGGCCGGTGAGCGCACCCGCGACGGAGGTGACGTGTCCGTCCGGCGACACCGCGCGGACCTCGACGGCACTGCGGTGCGTGGTGGCCTCGCTGACCTTCTCGACCTCGACGGTCACGCCGCGCTGCTCCGCGAGCTTGGGGGCGTTGACGAAGGTGACGGGCTCGTCGCTGCTCGCGGAGAACAGGCCGCGGAGGGCGGCCAGGCCGAGGATGTCGGTGTTCTCGGCCGAGAGCTCACCGCTGACGACGACCTGCACGTTCTGCACGGCCTCGGGCGAGAGGGTGCCGGCGAGCAGGCCGAGCTTGCGGACGAGCTCGAGCCACGGTGCGACCTCTTCGCCCACGGGGCCACCGGAGACGTTGACGGCGTCGGGCACGAACTCGCCGGCGAGGGCGAGCAGCACGCTCTTGGCGACGTCGGTACCGGCGCGGTCCTGGGCCTCGGCGGTGGATGCACCGAGGTGCGGGGTGACGACGACGTTGTCGAGGTCGAACAGCTTCGAATCGGTGCACGGCTCGGTCTCGAAGACGTCGAGGCCGGCGGCGCGGACCTTGCCCTCGACGAGCGCGTCGTACAGCGCGTCCTCGTCGATCAGGCCACCGCGGGCGGCGTTGACGATGATGACGCCGTCCTTGGCCTTGGCCAGACGCTCGGCGTTGATCAGGCCGGCGGTCTCCTTGGTCTTGGGCAGATGCACCGAGATGAAGTCGGCGCGGGCGACGAGTTCGTCGATGTCGACGAGCTCGATGCCGAGCTGTGCGGCGCGGGCGGCCGGCAGGTACGGGTCGTACGCGATGACGTGGGTCTCGAACGCCGCGAGACGCTGGGCGAACAGCTGGCCGATGCGGCCGAGACCGACGACGCCGACCGTCTTGCCGAGGATCTCGGTGCCGTTGAAGCTCGACCGCTTCCAGGTGCGCTCACGCAGGGTGCGGTCGGCGGCGGGAACCTGACGCGCCGCGGACATGAGGAGCGCGACCGCGTGCTCGGCGGCGGAGTGGATGTTGGAGGTGGGCGCGTTGACGACCATCACACCGCGCTCGGTGGCAGCGGCGATGTCGACGTTGTCGAGGCCGACACCGGCGCGACCGACGATCTTGAGGTTGGGCGCCGCAGCGAGCACCTCGGCGTCGACGGTGGTCGCGGAGCGGACCAGCAGCGCCTGGGCTTCGGGCACGGCCGCGAGCAGGGCGGGGCGGTCGGGGCCGTCGACCCAGCGCACCTCGACACCGTCACCGAGCGCGTCGACGGTCGACTGCGCAAGCTTGTCGGCGATCAGGACTACTGGACGGCCATTCTGGCTCACGTGCGGACTCCCTGTGTCGTGAATGTGTGAGTGGTCGACGGCGCTCGCGCCCGACAGCATGCATGGGCACCCGCGACCGCCCACAGTTTAGTGCCCCAGCCCTTCCCACGGGGCCACCGGGATCGGGATCACGGTGGTGCGGGCCCATCCTTCCGCGGGGGCGGGACGACGTCCCGCGGGGGTGCGTCGAGCACACTGCGCTCGATGCCGGGCTGGTTCCGGTGCCGGAAGGCCACCACGGCGGTGCGGACGGTCGGGTGGAATCGACCGTCCCGGAAGCGATTCCCCGTCTGCATCCGGTGCAACTTGTCCTTGACGGGACCCTTCATGGCGGCGAAGGCGAGCCGTATCCCCCGGTGGGCGAGATAGTCGTCGAGGCGTTCGATCTCCTCGACGGCACTGATGTCGAGATCGGTGATCGGTTCGGCCGCGAGAACCACCCACTCGATGCGGTCCTCGCGTTCGCGGACGAGTTCGCGGACGAACTTCGTGAGGATCACACCGTTCGCGAAGAACAGCGGGGCGTCGAACCGCACGAGCACGAGACCCGGGATCCGGTGACCCTCGGGATGCCGCTCCCGATCGTGATATCCGGCGACGTCCTCGAGTTCGACGAGTTCGGTCCGGTGGGGCTGCCACGCGCGTACGACGACGGCCGCCAGCGACAGTGCGATCGCGACGAGCACACCCTTCAGCACACCTGCGAGACCGACCGCCACGAATGCGGCGAAGGACAAACAGAATTCGATCTTGTTGACCCGCCACAGGCGACCGAGCGCCCTCACGTCGACGAGCGCGCTCGCCGCGACGATCACGACTGCACCGAGCGCCGCCTGCGGCAGGTACGCCGTCGCTCCCGGGGCCACCAGCAGGAAGATCGCGACCGTCACCGCTCCGACGGCACCCGCGAACTGGGTACGCGCTCCGGCCTGTTCCAGGACGGGAGTGCGGCTGCCGCTACCGCAGATCGGGAATCCGCCCGTCGCACCGGCTGCGATGTTCACCACACCGAGGGCGCGCATCTCGGAGCTGCCGTCCACGTCCTCGCCCCGTCGCAGCGCGAACGAGCGCGACAACACCGCGGTGTCGGCGAATGCGATGACGGCGACGGCGACGGCGGGTACGAACAGTTCGATCACGTCTTCCCGTTCGATACCGCCGAGAACGGGGGCGGGGATCCCGGAGGGCAACGCCCCCACCATCTCCACCCGATCGGTGAGCCCGAACACCGCGACCGCCGCCGAGGCGACGATCACCGCGACGAGCACCGCGGGTATGCGGGGAACGATCTTCTGCAGCACGAGGATGACGGCGAGGGTGCCGACGCCGAGGAGGAATCCGGCCGGCTCGACACCGTCCTCGAAGACGTCGTCGACGATGTCGAGAATCTCGGCGACGACGCCGGATTCGTCGTCCGAGGTGCCGAGGAGGAGTGGCAGCTGCCCGACGATGACGATGATCGCGATCGCATTGAGGAAACCGATCCGGATCGGTGTGGAGAGCAGATAGGTCAGGAATCCGAGGCGGAGTATCCCGCCGACCAGGAGGATCGCTCCGACGAGGAGCGCGAGCACACCGGCGAGGGCGACCGCGCGCTGCGGATCGCCGTCGGCGGCGAGTGGGATCACCGCTGCCGCGATGAGCGGGGCGAGCGCGGAATCCGGCCCGAGCACGAGGATCCGGGACGGACCGACCACTGCATACACCAGCATCGGCACGACGGTCGCATAGAGGCCGGTGTAGGGCGGTAGTCCCGCGGCCTGGGCGTATCCCATGCCGGTGGGGACGAGCAGGGCGCTGAGCGCGAGGCCCGCCGTGACATCGCTCCGCAGCCACCCCCGCCGGTAGGACCGTGCGGTGGCGACACCCGGGAGCCGCCCGAACGCGGCGCGGAGCCACATCAGCCAAGTATCCTCCGCCGCCCCGGCTCGTGGATGCGACATCGCTCACGCCGCACCGACGACGGCGGCCCGGCACCCCCGTAGGGGTACCGGGCCGCCGTGACCGGATCGGGTGGCTGTCAGGCCGTCTCGGTGATGGGGCGATCGACCCAGCTCATCAGGTCGCGCAGCTGCTTGCCGACGACCTCGATGCCGTGCTCGGCGTTCTGCTTGCGCAGACCCTCGAGCTCCTTGTTGCCGCCCTCGACGTTGGCGACGAGACGCTTGACGAAGGTGCCGTCCTGGATGTCCTTCAGGATCTCCTTCATGCGCTCCTTGGTGCCGGCGTCGATGACGCGCGGGCCGGAGAGGTAGCCGCCGAACTCCGCGGTGTCGGACACCGAGTAGTTCATGCGGGCGATGCCACCCTCGTACATGAGGTCGACGATGAGCTTGAGCTCGTGGAGAACCTCGAAGTAGGCCATCTCGGGGGCGTAGCCCGCCTCGACCATGACGTCGAAGCCGGTCTTGACGAGCTCCTCGGTGCCACCGCAGAGCACGGCCTGCTCGCCGAAGAGGTCGGTCTCGGTCTCTTCCTTGAAGGTGGTCTTGATGACGCCGGCGCGGGTGCCGCCGATGCCCTTGGCGTAGGACAGCGCGAGCGCCTGGCCCTCACCCTTGGGGTCCTGGTGGACGGCGATGAGCGCGGGAACGCCCTTGCCGTCGACGAACTGACGACGCACGAGGTGGCCGGGGCCCTTGGGGGCGACCATCGCGACGGTCACGTTCTCGGGAGCGGTGATGAGACCGAAGTGGATGTTGAGACCGTGGCCGAAGAACAGCGCGTCGCCGTCCTTCAGGTTGGGCTCGATGTCGTTGGTGAAGATCGACGCCTGGGCGGTGTCGGGAGCGAGGACCATGATCACGTCGGCCCACTCGGAGACCTCGGCGGGGGTGCCGACGGTGAGACCGGCTTCCTCGGCCTTGGCCCGGGACTTCGAGCCCTCCTTCAGACCGATGCGAACGTCGACGCCCGAGTCGCGCAGGCTCAGCGAGTGCGCGTGTCCCTGACTGCCGTAGCCGATGACGGCGACCTTACGACCCTGGATGATCGACAGGTCGGCATCGTCGTCGTAGAACATCTCGACTGCCACAGTGATTACCTCTTTCAGCAAGTATGGGTGTGTTAAGGCTAACGGGTAGCCGTGATGGACTTCGGACCGCGTCCGACGGCGACGACACCGGACTGGACGATTTCGCGGATTCCGTACGGTTCGAGCATGCGCAGCAGCGCGTCGAGCTTGGACCGCGTACCGGTCGCCTCGATGGTCAGCGACTCGGGCGAGACGTCGATCACCTTGGCGCGGAACAGATTCACCGTCTCGATGACCTGGGTGCGCACACTCGCGTCGGCGCGCACCTTGATGAGCACGAGTTCGCGGGCGACGGACGCCTCTCCCTCCTGCTCGACGATCTTGATGACGTTGACGAGCTTGTTGAGCTGCTTGGTGACCTGCTCGAGCGGGAACTCGTCGACGGTCACCACGATCGTCATCCGCGAGATGTCGGGCACCTCGGTGCCACCGACGGCAAGGGATTCGATGTTGAAGCCGCGTCGCGAGAACAGCGATGCGACTCGGGCGAGTACGCCCGGCTTGTCCTCGACGAGAACACTGAGGGTGTGACTCGTGCTCACTTGGTCTCCTCCTGGGCCGCAGCGTTCTCGCTGCGGGTTTCGAGCGCGTCGATGGTCTCGTGGATGACGGCGGGGTCGTCGGCAGCGGCGTCGTCGTCGAACAGCGGCCGGATATCGCGGGCCGCCATGATCTCGTCGTTGCTCGTGCCGGCGGCGACCATCGGCCACACCTGCGCGTCCTTGCCGACGATGAAGTCGATCACGACGGGACGATCGTTGATCTCCTGTGCCCGGCGGATCGCCGGCTCGACGTCCTCCTCGCGCTCGACGCGGATACCCACGCAGCCGAGGGCCTCGGCGAGCTTGACGAAGTCGGGGATGCGCAGCGAGTGCGTCGCCAGGTCGGTGTTCGAGTACCGCTCCTCGTAGAAGAGGGTCTGCCACTGCCGGACCATTCCGAGATTGCCGTTGTTGATGAGCGCGACCTTGATCGGCACACCCTCGACGGCGCACGTCGCGAGTTCCTGGTTGGTCATCTGGAAACAGCCGTCGCCGTCGATGGCCCACACCTCGGTGTCGGGACGACCCATCTTGGCGCCCAGAGCGGCAGGAACCGCGTAACCCATGGTGCCGAGACCGCCCGAGTTGAGCCACGTGCGCGGCTTCTCGTAGGCGACGAACTGCGCCGCCCACATCTGGTGCTGACCGACGCCTGCGCAGTAGATCGCGTCGGGACCGGCGAGCTTGCCGACGGCCTGGATGACGTACTGCGGCGACAGGGTGTCGTCGGTGGGACGGTCGTAGCTCAGCGGGTAGGTGCGACGGATGTCGTCGAGGTAGGCCCACCATGCCGTGTAGTCGAGCTTCGTGCCGGTCGCCAGGTCGGCGCGGATGGCCTCGAGCAGTTCGACGATGACCTCCTTGCAGTCACCGACGATCGGCACGTCGGCGTGCCGGTTCTTGCCGATCTCCGCCGGGTCGATGTCGGCGTGGATGACCTTGGCATCGGGCGCGAAGGAGTCGAGCTGACCGGTGACGCGGTCGTCGAAGCGGGCACCGAGGGTGATGAGCAGGTCGCTCCTCTGCAGCGCGGCGACCGCGGCGACGTTGCCGTGCATGCCGGGCATGCCGCAATGCAGGTTGTGGCTGTCGGGGAACGCACCGCGGGCCATGAGCGTCGTGACGACCGGGATGCCGGTCAGCTCGGCGAGCTCGAGCAGTTCGGCCGACGCCTCGGCCTTGATGACACCGCCGCCGACGTACAGCACCGGGTTCTTCGCGTCGGCGATCAGTCGCGCGGCCTCGCGGACCTGCTTGCCATGCGGCTTCGTCACCGGGCGGTAGCCGGGCAGGTGCATCTCCGGCGGCCAGCTGAAGGTGGTCTGTGCCTGAAGGATGTCCTTGGGGATGTCGACGAGGACCGCGCCCGGGCGGCCCGAGGAGGCGAGGTAGAACGCCTCGGCCAGGATGCGCGGAATGTCGGCGCCGTCGGTGACCAGGAAGTTGTGCTTCGTGATCGGCATCGTGATGCCGGAGATGTCGGCTTCCTGGAAGGCGTCGGTGCCGATGAGCGGACGACCGACCTGACCGGTGATCGCGACGACGGGCACGGAGTCCATCTGCGCGTCGGCGAGCGGGGTGACGAGGTTCGTCGCGCCCGGACCGGAAGTGGCCATGCACACGCCGACCTTGCCGGTGGCCTGGGCGTAACCGGTGGCAGCGTGCCCGGCGCCCTGCTCGTGACGGACGAGCACGTGGCGCACGCGCCGCGAATCGAAGAGCGGGTCGTAGACGGGCAGGATCGCGCCGCCGGGAATGCCGAATACCGTGTCGACCTCGAGTTCCTCGAGTGCGCGGACCACCGACTGGGCGCCGGTGACCCGCTCGGGGGCGACCTGGCGTCGGTTGGCGGGCTGCGTTGCGGCAGCTGCGGGAGTCGGGGTGGCGGACCCCGGCTTTCGCGGCGAGGGTTGAGGCCGTGCGGTTGGTGCGCTCACTGCGAATTCCTCTGATTCTGGCTCCGGGCAACAAAAAACCCTCGTCAGCAAGTCTGCTGTACGAGGGTGGCGCGTCGTGGGCGAGTTGCGAAATGCGGCTCAGGCGACGACGCGCCGGCCGATTACGAGCAACCCATTCTGATTCACGCGCTCGACGGTAGGCGCATGGTGTCCAGACAGTCAACTTGGTGCGGTTCACTGTCCCAGAATGTGAGATGCCGCGGCTGCAGTGCGAAGATGTAGAGGTGTCATCTTCCCAGCAGCCCGTGCCACCGACTCCATCATCCCACACGCCCGATTCGGCGACGCAGGTCATCCAGATCTCGCGACTGTCGTTCCTCGCGTGCGCTCTGCTGTTCCTCGCCCTCGCCTCGCCCGCGCTGGCGTGGCCGGAGGCCTTCGCATGGACGCTGATCATCCCGCTCCTCGTCGCCGCCTGGGTCGTGCGGGTACGCACCGTCGTCGGCCCCGAGGGCATCGTCGCGCGGGCGACCTTCAAGACCACGAACCTGAAGTGGGACGAACTCGACGGCCTTCGGTTCCCGAAGCGGGGCTGGGCCCGCGCGCGGCTCACCGACGGCAGCGAGGTCGCACTGCCGGTCGTCACCTTCGGCCGGCTGCCGCAGTTGTCGGAGGCGAGTGGGGGCCGCATCCCCGATCCGTATGCGGCCGCACAGCGCGCCGAGGAGAAGGCACACCGCGAGGAGGCGGCCGCCGAAGCCGGCTCGGACGCCGAAACCACCGACGACGCAGTCACCGTCGAGAAGAAGGACGACCGCTCCTCCTGATCCTCGCGACCGGGTGCGAATAGGTGCATCCGGACGCACGCGAGTAGATTCGTCGGTGCCGCTGCCCGGATCCGCCCCAGCCCGGCGACCGCACGCGGCCCGGCCGATTGCGCACACAGCCACCGTCAAGGAAGTCAGCCCATGCCCCCGTTGAGGTCACGCACCACCACCGTCGGACGAAACGCCGCGGGAGCGCGCTCCCTGTGGCGCGCCACCGGCCTGACCGATTCCGACTTCGGCAAGCCGATCGTCGCGATCGCGAACTCCTACACGCAGTTCGTACCCGGTCACGTCCACCTCAAGGACGTCGGCGAGATCGTCGCGAAGGCCGTGCGCGAAGCAGGCGGCGTGGCACGCGAGTTCCACACCATCGCCGTCGACGACGGCATCGCGATGGGCCACGGCGGCATGCTCTACTCGCTGCCGAGCCGCGAGATCATCGCCGACTCCGTCGAATACATGGTCAACGCGCACACCGCCGACGCGCTGGTGTGCATCTCGAACTGCGACAAGATCACGCCGGGCATGCTCAATGCCGCGATGCGCCTGAACATCCCGACGATCTTCGTCTCCGGCGGTCCGATGGAGGCCGGCAAGGCGGTCGTCGTCAACGGCGTCGCCCACGCCCCCACCGACCTCATCACCGCCATCTCGGCCTCCGCCAGCGAGGCCGTCGACGACGCGGGTCTCGACGAGGTCGAGCGCAGCGCGTGCCCGACCTGCGGTTCGTGCTCGGGTATGTTCACCGCCAACTCGATGAACTGCCTCACCGAGGCCCTCGGTCTCGCGCTGCCCGGCAACGGTTCGACCCTCGCCACCCACGAGGCGCGCCGCGCACTGTTCGAGACCGCCGGCACCACGATCGTCGAAGCGGCCCTGCGTTACTACCGCGACGACGACGAGTCGGTGCTGCCGCGCAACATCGCAACCCCGGCCGCCTTCCGCAACGCGATGGCGCTCGACGTCGCGATGGGTGGTTCCACGAACACCGTGCTGCACACCCTCGCCGCCGCGCAGGAGGGTGAGGTCGACTTCGACCTGTCCACCATCGACGAGATCAGCCGCCGGGTGCCCTGCCTGGCCAAGGTCTCCCCGAACTCCGACTACCACATGGAGGACGTGCACCGCGCCGGCGGTATCCCCGCGATCCTCGGCGAGCTGCGCCGCGGTGGCCTGCTCGAGACCGACGTCTCCACGGTCCACACGAAGAGCTTCGACGAGTGGCTCGACACCTGGGACATCCGTTCCGGCAAGGCGTCCGAGACGGCCCTCGAGCTGTTCCACGCCGCCCCGGGCGGTGTGCGCACCACCGAACCGTTCT
Source organism: Rhodococcus shunpengi (assembly GCF_048381395.1). Classification (NCBI taxonomy): domain Bacteria; kingdom Bacillati; phylum Actinomycetota; class Actinomycetes; order Mycobacteriales; family Nocardiaceae; genus Rhodococcus; species Rhodococcus shunpengi. The sequence goes on along the minus strand of NZ_JBLWIU010000024.1, from coordinate 399,569 downwards.
CGACCGACAACCGTTGGTCGTCGCTCGACACCGATGCCGCGAACGGCTGCATCCGCGACATCGAGCACGCATACACCGTCGAGGGCGGCCTGTGCGTACTGCGCGGCAACCTCGCACCGGACGGCGCGATCCTCAAGACCGCCGGTATCGACGAGGACCTGTTCCACTTCGAGGGCCCGGCCTACGTCGTCGAGTCGCAGGAGGAGGCCGTCTCGGTCATCCTCGGCAAGAAGATCAAGGCCGGCGACGTGGTCGTCGTCCGCTACGAGGGCCCGGCCGGCGGCCCCGGCATGCAGGAGATGCTGCACCCGACCTCCTTCCTCAAGGGCATCGGTCTGGGCAAGGTGTGTGCCCTGATCACCGACGGCCGCTTCTCCGGCGGCACCTCCGGTCTGTCCATCGGGCACGTCTCCCCCGAGGCCGCTTCCGGTGGTGTGATCGGCCTGATCGAGCAGGGCGACCGGATCCGCATCGACGTCGCGACCCGCACCCTCGAGGTGCTCGTCGACGACGAGGTGCTCGCGGACCGTCGCGCGAAGATGGAGGCCTCCGAGCGTCCGTGGCAGCCCGTCGACCGTGATCGCACGGTCTCGAAGGCACTGCGCGCCTACGCCGCTCTGGCGACCTCCGCCGACAAGGGTGCCGTGCGGCGCGTGCCGTAACACCTGACGACAGTAAGGGCGAGGGCCCCGCGATCATC
>NZ_JBLWIU010000024.1:307705-398841 GCF_048381395.1 Rhodococcus shunpengi | reverse complement strand
GCGGGGCCCTCGCCCTTCGTAATGTCCGGCTTGCCGTGTCTCAGCGTCCGAAGATCCACAGGCACACGCCGGCCGCCACACCCAGCAGCAGCACGACGAACGAGCCCAGGAACGGACGCGTCGCCCACCCGCGTCGCCCGTCGATCGCGATGCGTCCCGGTCCGGTGAGGGTGATCGCCACCGCGCAGGCGACGAGGAGGGCCTCGAATTCGAAGCCCGACGATTCGGCGGCGAAGAACTGGACGCCCGGTTCGAGTTCGTGCTTGAACAGCACCGCGTTGACCATGATCGCGACGATCGCGGCAGCGGCGAACGGGGTGAGCAGACCCAGGACGAGCAGTCCTCCGGCCGCGATCTCACCGACCGCGCCGACGATCGCGAGCACGGCGGGCTGCTGGTATCCCGCATCGCGGAGCAACGACTCGAAACCGTCGAGTCCAGGCCCGTTCCACAGACCCACCAGCTTCTGCAGTCCGTGGGCGACGAGGATCGCCCCGACCGCCGCACGCAGGACGAACAGACCGAGGTCGAGCGTTCCGCGGCGCACCTTCGCCGGGGCCTGTTCTCCGGCGACCACCGCGCCGCCCGTATCCGCACCGTAGACCGGCTCCGGCCGGTACATCTGCTCGGTGGGAGCGGCGTAGGCGTCGCTGCCGAGGGGAGTTCCGCCTGCGCCGAAGTCATCGTCGGATCCGAGATACGACTCGCGTGGTCGGCGCATCTCGAGTGTGTGTTCGTCGGGCTGGTCGCCGTAGGGATTCGAACCCGCGTCCGGTATGCCACCGTTCTTGTTGTCGGCCACGTCCTCAGCCTATGCCCGTGACCGTCCCCGCACCCGGCATCCGTGGGTGCGCGCGTCGTGCCGGTAACGTTTGCGGCATGACACGGGGTACGCGATGGACGGGTTCGTGGGGCGTACGTGCGGCAGCGGCGGTGCTCGCCGTCGGAGTCCTCGCCGTCCCGTCCTGCGCCCGCTTCGACGACTCCGCGTCGACCCCGTTCACTCCCGAGCCCACCTTCGACCCGGGACCGGGCGTCGGACCCCAGGACCCCACCGAGACGACGACGCCGAGCGCCTCCCCCAAGCCACCGGGGCCCTGTGTCGACCCCGATCCGTCCGTGATCGCGACCTGCCTCGACGTCACCGGCGGCCTGGTGACGATGCCCGACGGCAACTCCGCGCTCGTCACCGAGCGTCGGACGGGCCGGATACTGCAGGTCGCCCCGGAGACCGAGCCGGTGGAGATCGCGACCATCCCGGTCGACGGCTCCGGGGACGGTGGGCTGCTGGACGTGGCGCTCTCCCCCACTTTCGCCGAGGACCGACTGCTCTACGCCTACATCACCACGGCCTCCGACAACCGCGTGGTCCGCATCGCCGCGGGTGACACTCCCAAGGACGTGCTGACGGGGATCCCCCGCGGCGCGACGGGCAACTCCGGCGCCATCGAGTTCGTCTCACCCACCGAACTCGCCGTCCTGACAGGCGACGCCGGAAACGCAGCGGCCGCAAACGATCCGAACGTCTTGTCCGGCAAGCTCCTGAACCTGCCGCTCCCAGCCCCCGGCGCGGCACCCGCCCCGTCGGTGATGTTGTCGGGCATCGGCACCGCGGGCGATGTGTGCCGCGACCCCAACGGCAATCTGTGGGTCACCGACCGCACTCCCCTCGAGGACCGGCTCCAGCGGATCGGGGTCGACGGCTCGACCGGCACCGGCCCGGCCTGGACGTGGCCCGAGCGGCCCGGTGTCGCCGGGTGCGCAGCGGCCCCCGACGGGATCGCGATCTCGCTCACCGACGCGAAGGCCGTCGCGGTCGTCGCCACCGATCCGGGCACCGGAGCGGTCACGGCGTCGCCCGTCCTCGCAGCGGAGGACCGTTACGGCATGCTGCGCGGCGCCGCGTCGTCGCCCGACGGCCTGCTGTGGGTCTCGACGGTCAACAAGTCCGGTTCCGAACCGGGACCGAACGACGACCGCGTCGTCCGCATCCAGTTCCCGGCCGGTGGCGGTGGATTCGACTGATCACGCCCGCTCCGGCGTCTCCACCGGTTCGGTGCGGTGGAGCAGTCCCGCGAGCATCGGGAGCACGAGGACGGTGACGGCGCCCGCCGCCACGAGGATCGACGCGCTCGCGTTCGACATCTGGTCGGCACTCACCGCCACGCCCGTGACCGCGACGATCAGGGGAAGACCCGTCGTCGAGTACAGGGCGATCTGCAACTGCTCCGCGGTTCCGAACATCCGCTTTCCGGTCTCGTCACGTTCGAGGCGCGATGCGACGAAGACCGGCACACCCCGCACCAGGACGAGCAGTCCGAGGAATGCCAGCAGGATCCCCGGGGCACTCACGACGGCACCGACGTCGATCGCCATGCCCGAGGTGACGAAGAAGATCGGGATGAGGAAGCCGTAGCCCAGACCATCGAGCTTCTTCTCGAGCCGTTCGTCGCCCGCCGGGATCGTGCGGCGCAGGATGAAACCGGCCGCGAAGGCACCGAGGATGATGTCGAGATCGAAGACGGCCGCGACGGCGATGAGTCCGACGAGCAGCAGCATCGTCAGGCGCACCGGGATCTGGGCGGTGGTGTCGGAACCGAGCCGGACGAACTGGGTGAACCGTGAGCCCTCCCGCAGGATCCAGGTCGGCAGCACGGCGACGACGACGGCCACGACCGCGAACGCCAGCAGGACGATCAGCGAGCCGAGTGCGCCGCGCGCACCGAGCAGGGTCGCCATGGCCACGACGGGCAGCAGCTCTCCGAACGCCCCGTGGTTGAGCACCGAGCGTCCGAGTGGGGTTGCGACGAGTCCGCGGTCGGCGAGGATCGGCAGGAGCGTCCCCAGCGCCGTGGACGTCAGCGCGATCGCCACGGCGATCTCGGCGTGCACCTGACCCGCCGCTCCCAGTGCGGCGACGGTGCCGAGAGCCAACAACATGCACACGCACCAGGTGAACATCGCGCGACGCCCACCCCGCCCGCGCAGCTCGGCGGGGTCGATCTCGTATCCGGCGAGCAGGAAGAGCATCCCCAGGCCGAGTTCGCGCAGGATACCGATCTCGCTGCCCGTCTCCGCGAGGTCGAGCGCGTAGGGACCGATGAGGACACCGGCCACCAGCAGCAGCACGACCTCGGGGACCAGCCGACGCGGAACGGCGCCGGCGATCAGCGGTGCCAGCACCGCCGCGACGGCGATCCAGAACAGCGAGGTGGCTACAGCAGCGTCCATGCGCCGCTACTCTAGCCGCGCAAGATCAACTGCACGCGGCGATGACGAGTTCCTTCACGCGCGCCGGATCGGCCTGTCCGCGAGTGGCCTTCATGACGTCGCCGACGATCTTGCCGGCCGCCTGAACCTTGCCGGACCGGATCTTGTCGGCGATGTCGGGGTTGGCGGCCAGAGCGGCGTCGACCGCGGCCTGCAGCGCCGAATCGTCGCGCACGACCTCGAGACCGCGAGCGGCGACCACCTCGTCGGGCTCGCCCTCACCGGCGAGCACACCGTCGACGACCTGACGGGCCAGCTTGTTCGTCAGCTTGCCGTCGGCCACCAGTGCGATGACGCGGGCGACCTGCTCGGGCGTGATGGGCAGTTCGGCGAGTTCGACACCGCGGGTGTTGGCCTGCTGGGCCAGGTAGGCGACCCACCACGAGCGGGCCTCCGAGGCGGGGGCGCCGGCCTCGGTGGTCGCGATGACGAGATCGAGCGCACCGGCGTTGACGAGGTCGCGCATCTCCTCGTCGGAGACACCCCAGTCGGCCTGGATGCGGGCGCGGCGCAGCCACGGCAGCTCGGGCAGCGTCGCGCGCAACTCCTCGACCCAGGCGGCGTCGGGCGCGATCGGCTCGAGGTCGGGCTCCGGGAAGTAGCGGTAGTCCTCGGCGGTCTCCTTGCGGCGACCGGGCGAGGTGGTGCCGTCGGCCTCCTGGAAGTGCCGGGTCTCCTGGATCACCTCACCACCGGAGACCAGCACGGCCGCCTGGCGGCGCATCTCGTAGCGCACCGCGACCTCGACGGACTTGAGGGAGTTGACGTTCTTCGTCTCGGTACGGGTACCGAACTCCTTCGCGCCGATGGGCATCAGCGAGATGTTCGCGTCGCACCGCATCGAACCCTGGTCCATGCGGACGTCGGAGACATCGAGGGCCTTGAGCAGGTCGCGCAGGGCAGTGACGTAGGCGCGGGCGACCTCGGGGGCGCGCTCGCCGGCACCGACGATCGGCTTGGTGACGATCTCGACGAGCGGCACACCGGCGCGGTTGTAGTCGAGCAGCGAGTGACTCGCACCGTGGATGCGACCGGTGGCGCCACCGACGTGCAGCGACTTGCCGGTGTCCTCCTCCATGTGCGCGCGCTCGATGTCGACGCGCCAGGTGGTGCCGTCGTCGAGCACGACGTCGAGATATCCGTCGGTGGCGATCGGCTCGTCGTACTGCGAGATCTGGTAGTTCTTCGGCTGATCCGGGTAGAAGTAGTTCTTCCGCGCGAAGCGACCCCACGGGGTGATCGAGCAGTTCAGCGCGAGGCCGATGCGGATCGCGGACTCGACGGCAGCCTGGTTGACGACGGGCAGTGCCCCCGGCAGACCGAGGCAGACCGGGCACACCTGCGTGTTGGGCTCGGCGCCGAAGGCGGTCGGGCAGCCGCAGAACATCTTGGTGGCGGTGTGCAGCTCGACGTGCACCTCCATGCCCATCACGGGCTCGAACTTCGCGAGCACGTCGTCGTAGGCGAGCAGGTCAGCGGACACGGAGGCAGTCATGGTGTCGATTTTAGACGGCGCCGGGAGTGCCGACGCGCGGCCTCACCCGAACAGGATCCGCATCTCCTGATAGCGCTCGTCGGGCACGTACTTCGGTTCGGCGAGCTCGTCGAAATCGACCCGGGCGATGTCGGTGCCGTGCAGTGCGACCATGTGCCCCCAGTCCTCCTCGGCGACGAGATCGGTCACCGCCATGCCGAGTCGGGTGGCGAGCACCCGGTCGAATGCCGTGGGGACACCGCCTCGTTGGATGTGCCCGAGGACCGTCGCGCGGGCCTCGATGCCGGTGTGCTTCTCGATGAGCGGCGCGAGCACCTCCGCGATCCCACCGAGGCGCGGCCGGTCGAATCCGTCGAGTCCCTTGGTGGAGTATGCCTCCTCCATCTCGGGGAGTGTGAAGCCCTCGGCGACGACGACCATCGGCGAGCGCCCGCGGTTGCGAACACTCATCACCCACTCGCAGATCTGTTCCAGGCTCTCGGGGTGTTCCGGGATGAGGATGGCGTGTGCGCCGCCCGCGGTGCCCGCGTGCAGTGCGATCCATCCGGCGTGCCGGCCCATAACCTCGAGCACCATGCAGCGTTTGTGGGAGTTGCCGGTGGTGCGGAGGCGGTCGATCGCCACCGTCGCGATCTCGACGGCCGTGTCGAAACCGAAGGTGTAGTCGGTGTGGCTGAGGTCGTTGTCGATCGTCTTCGGCACACCGACGATGCGGATCCCTTCACCGAAGAGCCGCTTCGAGGCTGCGGCGGTGCCCTCTCCCCCGATGGCGATCACGGCGTCGATCCCGAGGCGGTCGAGGGTCTTCTGGATGTTCTGTGCCCCGCCGTCAGGTCCCTGGTACGGGCCGAACCGGCTCGTGCCGAGGATCGTGCCTCCCTGCTGGGCGAGACCGCGAACACGGCTGCGGTCCAACGGGATCACATCGCCCTCGACGAGACCGCGCCAGCCGTCGAGGAATCCGACGAACTCCTGTCCGTGCACCTCGGTCCCCTTGAGCACCGCTCCGCGGATGACCGCGTTGAGACCGGGACAGTCCCCGCCACTGGTGAGAATTCCGATCCTCGTCACGCACTACCTCCCGTCGGATGGACCAGTACCGCAGAACCGGTACTGCCCGGACCGGTGCTGCAGTGCCAATCCTGCCCGTTCGCAGTCGCGACGGCAGCCCGATTCAGCCGGGTGTGACGAGACCGGACTCGTAGGCGAGCACCACGGCCTGCGCGCGGTCGCGCAGATGCAGCTTCCCGAGCACCTTTCCGACGTGGGTCTTGACGGTCTGTTCGGCGACGAACAACCGCTCCGCGATCTCGGTGTTCGACAGGCCGTGCGCGATCAGTTCGAGCACTTCGAGTTCGCGCGGGGTGAGAGGATCGAGGACGCGGTCGCGTCCTCTCGCCGGCCGGCGCCGGCTGGTGACGTCGGCGATGAGGCGGCGAGTGACGGTCGGCGCGAGCAGTGCCTGTCCGTCGGCGACCACCCTCACGGCCCGCACGAGTTCGTCGGCCGGCGCGTCTTTGAGCAGGAACCCGCTCGCTCCCATCCCCAGCGCCTCGTAGACATAGTCGTCGAGATCGAAGGTGGTGAGCATGAGCACCTTCGACCGCGGCTCACGGGTGTCGGCGAGGATGTGCCGCGCCGCGTCGAGACCGTTCATCTCGGGCATGCGCACGTCCATGAGGACGACGTCGGGTCGCAGGCGCGCGACCTCCGAGACGGCCGCTCGACCGTCGGGGGCATCGCCGACGACGCTGATGTCGGGCTGAGCTCCGAGCAGTGCTCCGAAGCCCTGCCGAACCATGGCCTGGTCGTCGGCGATGAACACGGTGATGGGAGGGTGCGGTTCGGTCATCGGCACCCACCTTAGGCCCCGGTCAGCACCGGGAGGACCGCTCGGACCTCGAAACCTCCTCCGGGCCGGGGATGGGCGACGAGTTGTCCGCCCACGACGGACGCGCGTTCGACCATGCCCAGGATTCCGTTGCCGCCGCTGCGGTCCGACGGACGAACGGTGGCGACGAGGTCGTCGACCGACGACTGTCCGTTGGTCACTTCCACCGTGACGGTCGCCGGCTCCCACAGCAGCCGCGCGCACACGCGGGCACCGGGAGCGTGCCGGGCCGCGTTCGCGAGCGACTCCTGCAGGATCCGGTAGACCGTCAGGCCGACACCGTCGGAGACACGCCCCGGCACTCCGTCGATTCGGGTCTCGAGCAACATCCCCGCGCGACGCGAGGACTCGAACAGGTCGTCGATGCGGTCGAGACCCGGCTGGGGTTCGTGCTCGGGGAGTTGCCCGTCGCTGCGGAGGACCCCGAGCAGGGTGCGGACCTCGTTCAGTGCTTCCCGCGCGGTCGCACCGAGGGCGTCGAATTCGGCGCGCACGTCGTCGTTCACGTCCGGAAGCCGATAAGGGGCGCTCTGTGCCTGCACGACGATCATCGACATGTGGTGGGCGACGATGTCGTGCAGGTCGCGTGCGATGTGCGCCTTCTCCTCGAGGATGGCGCGACGCGCACGTTCGAGCTCGCTGACCTCCTCCTCCCGGGCTAGTTGCCGTCGGGAGATCAGCAGCCAGCGCACCAGCAACCCGAAGACGACGACGGCGGTGATACCGATGCCCCATCCCCAGCCGTTGCGGCCGGGAACGAACGCCGCGAACAACAGGACGGTCGCGACCCACACGACCAGCACGAGGCGGATCTCCTCGCGGATCGCAACGGCGAACACCAGCGCAAGCATCACCAGGATGTGCACGACCTGCCACGGATAGTCGTAGCCGGAAACCAGGTCGAACGCTATCGGGATGACGAGTCCGGCCGCCGCGGCCGCCGCCCACCCCAGAGCCGGCCGGACGAGCACGAGGAGGAACGGGAACACCGCCATCCCCGAGATCAGCGGCAACAGCGGCGGGGAGATGTCGTGTGTCAGGGGCAGCGTCGGCCACGCGATCGCATAGAGGATCAACGTCACGGTGACCACGGTGACGACGCTCCACCGTCCCCGGCCCAGGCGTCCCGCGGTTCTCACGCCGGATTTCGCAAGCTCTTTCACCTCACCCACGCTATGAGCCTCGGTCTCGACTGTCCTCATACCTGGGGGTGAGATCCGCGTAGCTCTGCAGGTGGTGCCGGCCTGCTCGAGATCGCTCCGGCGCGGGGTCCGATGGAGGGCTGTGCGTTCCTAGCGTCGCCGGCATGACAGTGAAATCCGCAGTGGTCCGAGTCGCGTCGGTCGCCTTCCTCGCCACCGCGGCATATGCCGCCGTGCCGGGGGCGCTCGCCCACTCCGCCGCGCCCCCGACGGAAGACGCCGCGACCGCAGCGACGGTGACGGCGCTCGTCGCCGACGACGCGGAGCGAGCACTGTCGTCCCTGCCGACCGATTTCACCGCCGTGATGGGGTACACGCCGATCGTCGAACAGTGGGCGGACGGAACGACCGTCCTCGCCGATCCGGAGGGTGACTGCTCCACGCCGGTTCCGGTGCCGGCGGCGTTCGAATCGGCATGCCGGGTCCACGATTTCGGATACGACCTCCTGCGGTACGCCCACATCACCGGTGGCGAGCTGGTCACCGATGCCCGGCGCGAACTCGACGGGCTGTTCGCGCGACATCTCGACACCGTCTGTCGTTCCGAACCCGACATCGCGTCGTGCATGCCGGTCGCAGGAATCTCTTCTGCAGCAGTGGAATTCAATTCGTGGCGACAGGGTCACCGGACGCCTGTCGCGGAATCGCCGTGGGCCCTGGCCGTCGCTGCGGGCTCGGTCGCCCTGGGCTTCACGGCACGAAAGGTGCGGCGATGACGGTCCTCACGGTGGTTCTCGCGACGGTGATCTCCCTCGCCCCTCCCCTGCTGCCGCGACAGTCGGTCGTACAGGGCGTCGTCACAGGTTTGTCAGTGGTGATCGCGCTGGCGGTGCTTCGCATCGTCATGGCCGCGCGACGGCGGGCCGGGCGACCTCCGCGACCCGCGAGGCCGGAACTGCGTGTGCCGGTCGCGCTCGTCGGCGGGTCCGTCCTGCTGGTCGCGGCAGCCGGTGCGCATCGCTGGCAGAACGGTGTGCGGGAGGCGATGTCGGTCCCTCCCCTGAACCAGCGCTACTGGTTCGAAGCGCTGACGGTCGCAATCGTGGTCGCGGCGGCGCTGCTCGCCGTTCCGCGCCTCGTGCGTCTCCTGTCGCGGCGCCGGGTGACGGCGGTCGCCCTGGTGACGTTGGGGATCGGTGCCGTAACGGTTGTCGTCTCCCCCGGGGAGACGATCGGCGCCGCCTCCTCCACCGCCCTGCCGGCCGGCCTGTCCGGTGGCGCGGGGTCGGCCGTGTCGTGGAACCGGTTGGGGCGCGAGGGGCAGAAGTTCGTGTCCCTGCCCGCCGAGGGGTCCCCGATCCGGATCTACGTGCCGTTGTCGGCCGCGCCGGATCCGTCTGCGCGCGCGGAGTTCGCAGTGGACGAACTCCGACGGTCGAGAGCCTTCGACCGACCGCATCTCGTGGTGGCCGTGCCGACCGGCTCGGGTTGGGTCGATGCCGCTGCGGTCCGTGGCTTCGAGCACCGGTGGGGCGACGACGTCGCCATCGTCGCCCAGCAGTACTCGGACATGCCGAGCTGGGCGACCTTCGTCCTCGACCGCGGTGCCGCGGAGGAGGAGGCCCGGGCGCTCGTCACCGCACTGCGAGCACACCTGTCCACGCTGCCCGACGAGCAACGTCCCGCCCTGCACGTCTACGGGCAGTCCCTGGGCGCGACCGGCGCGAGCGCCGTCTTCGACGACGAACCGGAGCCGTGTGCACTGTTCCTCGCGGGGCCGCCCGCGGGTGTCCGCACCGCCGGCGCGAGTGTCCGGGCGAACGCCTCCGACCCTGTGGTGTGGTGGCGGCCGTCGCTGCTGTGGTCGCCGCCGGATCTGTCGCATGCGCGCGCCGATGCCCCGATCCCGCGGTGGCTGCCGGTGGTGTCGTTCGTGAACACGACGGTGGACCTGCTCACCTCGCTCGAGGCCCCACCCGGTCACGGGCACCGCTACGGCGACGATCAGGCGCGGTGCACCTCCGCCCACGGATAGATCGCATCCGGATGGATCGGCGCCCGGATACACCGCGACCCGCCGGCCGACGAACGGCACGGCGGGTCGTGGTGTGGAGAGGATCAGGCGACGATGGGTCCTCGTGCCGCCTCGAAGGCCGCACCCACCCGGTACAGACGCTCGTCGGCGAGAGCCGGGGCCATGATCTGCAGGCCGACGGGAAGACCGTCGTCCGCCGAGAGACCGGACGGCACCGACATCGCGCAGTGTCCCGCGAGGTTGGTCGGGAGCGTGCACAGATCGGACAGGTACATCGCCAGCGGGTCGTCGACCTTCTCGCCGAGCTTCCACGGTGTGAACGGACTCGTGGGCGAGACCAGAACGTCGACCTGCTCGTAGGCCTTCTCGAAGTCCTGCGCGATGAGGGTCCGGACCTTGAGGGCCTGACCGTAGTAGGCCTCGTAGTAGCCGGAGGACAGCGCGTAGGTACCGATCATGATGCGGCGCTTGACCTCCTTGCCGAAACCGGCGGCGCGGGTCGCGGCCATGACCTGCTCGGCGCTCATCGTGCCGTCGTCGACGCGCATGCCGTACCGCATGGCGTCGAAGCGGGCCAGGTTCGAGGAGACCTCCGACGGCAGGATCAGGTAGTACGAGGCGAGCGCGTACTCGAAGTGCGGGCACGACACCTCGACGACCTCCGCGCCGAGCTTCGTGAGCATCTCGACCGCCGCATCGAACGACGAGAGCACGCCGGGCTGGTAGCTGTCGGAGTGCAGCTCCTTGACCACGCCGACCTTCAGGCCCTTCAGGTCGCCGGCCGCACCCTGGCGCGCCGCCTCCACGACGGGACGCACGGGGGCGTTCACCGACGTCGAGTCGCGCGGATCGTGCCCGGCGATGACCTCGTGCAGCAGTGCCGTGTCGAGGACGGTGCGGCCGCAGGGTCCACCCTGGTCGAGCGACGACGCGCAGGCGACCAGGCCGTACCGCGAGACCGTGCCGTAGGTGGGCTTGGTGCCGACGGTGGCGGTGACGGCGGCGGGCTGGCGGATCGAGCCACCGGTGTCGGTGCCGATCGCGAGCGGGGCCTGGTACGACGCGAGCGCCGCAGCGGAACCACCACCGGAGCCACCCGGGATACGGCTGGTGTCCCACGGGTTGCGGGTGGGACCGTAGGCCGAGTTCTCGGTGGACGAACCCATCGCGAACTCGTCCATGTTGGTCTTGCCGAGGATGGGGATCCCGGCCTCGCGCAGCTTCGTGGTGAGCGTCGCGTCATAGGGCGAGACCCAGCCCTCGAGGATCTTCGAACCGCACGTGGTGGGCATGTCCGTGGTGGTGAACACGTCCTTGAGCGCGAGCGGCACACCGGCGAGCGCCGAGGCCGGCTTCTCGCCTGCGGCGACAGCACGGTCGACCTCGGCCGCGGCGGCGAGCGCCTGCTCGGAGGCGACGTGCAGGAAGGCGTTGTACTCGCCGTCCACCTCGGCGATGCGATCGAGGTGGGCCTGGGTGACCTCCACCGACGACAGTTCGCCGGCATGGATCTTCGACGCCAGGGTCGCGGCGTCGAGGCGTGTCGTATCCGTGCTCATTCGCCCTCTCCCAGGATCTGCGGGACCGAGAAGCGGTCCTCCTCGACGGCCGGCGCACCGGAGAGCGCCTGCTCGGGCGTGAGACCGGGGACGACGACGTCGGGTCGCGTCACGTTGGTGACGGCGTTCGGGTTCGCCATGGGAGCCACATCGTCCGCGGCCACCTCCGACACCGCCTTGACGTGGTTGAGGATCGAATCCAACTGACCGGCGAACTCGTCGAGTTCGGCATCGGTCAGCGCAAGCCGGGACAACCGGGCGAGATGCGCGACCTCGTCACGGGAGATGGCAGGCACCGTGAATGGCCCCTTTCCGATGGAGAGTGAACGTCCTGTCCAGGGTAATGCGTCCTGGAAGCGACGGCGCACGCGGTTCGGGCGACATCACTCGTCGCGCGGTCGGCGACGCATCCGGCCCGCCGATGTTGCCAGCTTCGCAACGCTGTGTTGCGTTCGTGTGACATGCCCCGTCGCGACCGGGGATTTTCGGTGGGGTCGGCATATTTTCGGGTCTGCACCGTCCCTGACGCCGTCGACGGGGTGCAAGGATGTGGTCTGCCAGAGGTCGACACGGGCCCCTGGGCCGGCATGCGGATGCCGGCGCACCACGTGCCGTCGATGCGGCGTTCGTCGACGGCACGAAACCGACTGGGGAAAGGACTCACGTGTCGTACCTCTTGCGTGTCAGGCTCCCCGATCGTCCCGGCAGCCTCGGCTCGCTCGCCCTGGCACTCGGTTCGGTCGGCGCCGACATCCTGTCGCTCGACGTCGTCGAACGCGGCACGGACTTCGCGATCGACGATCTCGTCGTCGACGTCGAGCCGGGCAAGCTCCCCGACACGCTGCTCACCGCGGCCGAGGCCCTGCCCGGTGTGACGGTCGACTCGATCCGTCCCTACGCCGGAATCCTCGACACCCATCGCGAACTCGAACTGATCGATCACGTCGCCGCCGCCCGCGACGACCGCATCCAGATCCTCGTCGACGGCGCTCCCCGGGTGCTTCGTGTGGGCTGGGCGACCGTGCTCGGAGTCGGCCCGAACGGCGTCTTCCGCATCGCGGGGAGCCCGGGTTCGCCGGAGACCCACCTCGACGGCGTCCCCTGGATGCCTCTCGCCGAGGCCACCCTGCTCGACCACGACGGTGAGTGGGTGCCGCAGCTCTGGCGCGACATGGACACGATGCTCGCGGCGGCTCCCCTCGGCTCGCCCGAACGCGTCCTCGTCCTCGGCCGTCCCGGCGGACCGGAGTTCCGTCCGTCCGAGATCGCACGCATCGGTTACTTCGCGGGCATCGTCGGCACCGTCCTCCGATAGTCCCCCGAGGGTCTGGGACAGGATTCAGCCGACGACGAGCCTGCGTGCCTGCGCGATCGCTTCCTCACGCGAATGCACGCCCAGTTTCCGGTAGAGGGAACGCAACTGGGTCTTGACGGTGTTGAGGGTGACGAACTGTTCCTTGGCGATCGTGCTCGCCGTCCCGCCGGCGAGCAATGCGTCGAGGACCGCGCGCTCGCGCGGAGTCAGCCGTACGACGACACGGATCTCGCGGAAGATGCCGTACTCGGCCATCGCCGAGTCGAGATCGATCGGCAGTTCGACACCCAGGGACAGGATGTCGCGCACGGCCGACGGTGGGACACCGAGGAACGGCCGCGTCACTCCTGCATGTTCCGCCAGCACGACGGCCCGCTGGAGATGCCGTCGCGCGTCGGTGCGGCGACCGAGTCGCAGCGCCGCCACCGAGCCGATCAGGGCGAGTTCCGCACCGACGGCCGGACAGTGCTCACGGGCCGCATCCCCGCGATGCACGATCACCTCGGCACCTCCGGGATCACCGCCGAGCAGCCGCAATCGCGCACGGGCCGGAGCCGTGAGGGGATGCGTCGACCCGGCGAGCAACTCGCGCGCCGCGCCGGCCTCCCCGAGCGCGAGGTGCAGATCGGCACGCGCGGCATCGACCAACAGCGCGGAGATACCGATGAGGCGATGGGAGAAGTGCTGCAACTCCGAATCTATGTACAGCAGGCCGTCGGCGGGCACACCACTCAGCAACGCCAGTCGACCGCGCGCGTACAGGACGGACGCCCACAGCTCTTCCGTGTGGCGGGGCGTGCCGAGCTCGGAGAGCGCGCGGAAGGCCGTGCCGGTGTCGAGCCGGTCGAGTGCCACGAGCGCGGCGGCGGCCAGACCCGCCGTACGGACGAGGACCTCGGCCTCTCCCAGGATCGGCGGATGCCGGCGTTCCTCCTCGATCCACCGGGTGGCCTCGTGCGTCCGGCCCCGGAGCGCTTCGAGGAGCGCGAGTTTGCCTGCGGCCTCCCGCTCGACGAACACCCCTCGCCCCGCCGTGTGGGCGTGGCGCAGCATCGTTCCGGCATCGGTGGTGCGTCCGCCGAGGAGGTAGACGGTGCCGAAGTTGAGGTACCTCAGTCCGTGGGCGTGCCGGGTCGCGGTGTCGAGCGTCTCGAAATCCGGCACGGGTTCGGTGGCCAGGCCGTCGCACACCTCCATCGCCTCGTCGTAGGAACCCTGCATCCGGAGACTTCCGAGGCGGAGGACCGCTTCGAAGGACTGCGGGAATGTCCACTCCCTCGGCTCTTCCGAGCCGTTCCGGGCACGGGTGATCGTTCGCAGCGATGCGACGGTGCGATCGTCGGCCGTCATGTCGTCGGGGAGCAACTCGAGCAGCACGACCCCCAGGGAGCGGAGTGATCCGCTCCCGTAGAGTGCCACCCAGTTCTTCTCGACGATGCCGATCGCGCACTGCCAGTCGCGCCGCTCCACGGCATGTTCGAGGGCGATGTCCGGACGCGCGCGCTGCAGCCAGTGGTCGATGAGAGCCGACTGCGCATCCCACAACTCGTCCGGGTATTCCGCGTTGCCCACCCGCAGGAGTGACCTTCGGACGACCTCGGGATAGCACCAACCGGTCTCGTCGTCCGTCGAGCCGTCGTCCGCCGAGCAGGCCTCGATCAGTCCCGATTCGACCAGTGCGGCAAGGAAGGCGTCGCTGTCGGAGATGTGCGGTAGGGCCGAGATCGACGTCCGGGTCACCGTGTTCGGTGCGGCGGAGACGAGGACCGAGCGGGAGGACAGTGCCGGTGAGGACTCCGCCGCCACCACATGCATGACGACGAGATCTACTGCCGAGTCGACGAGGGCGTCGGCGCCGTAGGCCCGGTGCGGCTTCTCGGCGCGCAACGTCGCGCACACCGCCGCGACGAACGCGGCTGATCCTTCGGTCCGGCGGATGATCCACTCGATGGTGCGTTCGTCGCGTGCGAGTCCGAAGAGGCGACACAGTGCAGCGGTCTCGTCCACGGTGAACGCCAGGTCGTCGGCGCCGACGATCGTCCTGCGCGGGTGTCCGTCGACATGTTCGGTCCACGATCCCGCAGCTCTGCTGGTGGCCACGACCCGCACCTGCGGACCGAGTTGCAGCAACTGCCCGACCCGGTCCTCGATCGACTCGACCGACCGGACGCCGTCGAGCACGAACATCACCGGTCGGGCGTGCCGGACCAGTACCGAACACACCGTGTCGAAGGAGCGTTCCGCTGCAACGGGTTCGTCGATTCCGAGGGAGTTGCACAGCGACGACGCCACCGTCGCCCAGTACGTCTCGGGTGTGACATCGTGCGCGGGTTCGGGAACCACGACGGGCACCATCTCGGGACACGGGTCGGTCGCCAGCCACGTGTTGACGAGTGTCGTCTTGCCCGAGAAGGGACCACCGACGAGCACGACGAGTTCGGAATGTGCAGACAGAACGGAGAACAATCGGCGACGAGACAAGGGCATCGTTCTCGGCACGTCCACTATCCCTTTCGCATCCGGGCAGCATCGTCCCCGAAACGGACTCACAGATATGTGCAGATATTAGCAGCCTGCAGGTGAAATGACGGGTTTCACCGGAATTCCGTTCACGCGTCGAGAATCACACCGGAGTAATTCCGCACCTCCGTTCACGCGGTCCACGAACGGTTTTCACGCCGGCGGGGGAGAAACTCGGTGAGCTTCTCCCCCGCCGTGACATCGTTCAGTGTGCGAATGCCTGGTCGGTGTGGCCGCGGCCGACCCCCTTACGGAGATATTCGACGACCTCGGCGATGTCCTTGCCGAGCTTGTACGCGAGATCGCGACTGAATCCCTCACGGAGCACGATGCGCAACACCGCAATGTCCTCGGCGTCGGCCGGCATCGTGTAGGCGGGAACCTGGAATCCGCGGGCCCGCAGTTCGTGGGAGATGTCGAAGACCGTGTATCCCGGATCTCCCACCACCCGGAAGGACAGCACCGGGATCGCCGAACCGTCGGTGATGATCTCCATGTCGTCGATCTCGGAGATCATCTGCGACAACATCAGTGCGGTGTCGCGGAGGGACTCCATGATCTGGGTGTACCCGGCGACGCCGAGACGGATGAAGTTGTAGTACTGCCCGACCACCTGATTACCCGAGCGCGAGAAGTTCAGGGTGAAGGTCGGCATGTCGCCGCCGAGGTAGTTGACCCGGAAGACCAGATCCTCGGGCAGGTGTTCCTTCGACCGCCACACCACGAAGCCGATGCCCGGATAGGTCATGCCGTACTTGTGGCCACTGACGTTGATGGATACCACGCGCGGTACTCGGAAGTCCCATTCGAGTTCCGGATGGAGGAACGGGACGACGAATCCACCGCTGGCGGCGTCGACGTGCAGGGGCACATCGGGACCACCGGAACCGGCGAGTTCGTCGAGCACCGCCGCGATCTCCGCGACGGGTTCGAGTTCACCGGTGAAGGTCGTGCCGAGGATCGCGACCACCCCGATGGTGTTCTCATCGACCGCGTCGCGGACCTGTTCCGGGGTGATGACGTAGCGGCCGGGCTCCATCGGCAGGTACTTCGGTTCGACATCGAAGTAGCGGCAGAACTTCTCCCATACCACCTGAACATTGCTGCCGAGCACGAGGTTCGGTTTGGTCGCATCCTTGCCGGCCGCCTGCCGTGCCTGACGCCAGCGCCACTTGAGAGCGAGACCGGCCAGCATCACGGCCTCGGACGATCCGACCGTCGAGACACCCGTCGCCGACGCGGGATCGGAGGGAGACAGATCCTCGGCGTGGAACAGTGCCGCCACCATGTTGACGCACCGGGTCTCGATCTCCGCCGTCGCCGGGTACTCGTCCTTGTCGATCATGTTCTTGTCGAACGTCTCCGCCATCAGGCGATCGGCCTGCGGATCCATCCACGTGGTGACGAAGGTGGCCAGGTTGAGCCGTGAGCTGCCGTCGAGCATCAGCTCGTCGTGAATGAACCGGTACGCCGCTTCGGGTTCGGTTTCCGACTTCGGGAGTCTCAGAGCGGGAATCGGGTCGGTACCGAGCCGGCCCGTGTAGGCGGGTGCGAGTGTCTCGCTCGGAGCGGTGGGATCTGACATGGCTACCTCCATTTTTCGCGCATCGAACACTCGTCCGATCCGGTGGACGTCGGGGTATTCGGGCGGTCCTCACACCTCGATCGGCGGGTACAGCCTCTCCATCGTGTAGCGGCGGTTGCGCCGGACCGACAGGGCACTCAGGGTCAACGATACGAGCAGGATTCCGGCCAGGACAGCGATTGCGGTCCACAATCGCGAATCGATGTTCTCGGCGACGGTGAGCTGCCGCAGACCGTTGACGGTGTAGGTCATCGGGTCGAACGGGTGGATGTACTGGAACGGCTTCGCGGTGGTCGGCACGGGGTAGATACCGCCGGCCGAGACCAGTTGCAGCATCAGGAAGGCCAAGGTCACCACCCGACCGACGGCGACGCCGAAGATCGCGTTGAATGCCTGGATCATGGCCAGATACGTCGCGGAGATCAACATCAGGAACAGGATCGTCCCCACCACGTGCTTCACGTCCAGTCCGACGCCGAAATGGACGACCGTGTACATCACGACCACCTGCAGGATGCCCACCAGCAGAGCCGGCCAGTACGACGCGAGGACCGTACGGTAGGCACCGAGTCCCGCGACGGTGGGCCGCGACTGCAACGGGGTGAGCAGCATCCAGGTGATGATGCCGCCGACGAACAGGGCGAGCGACAGGAAGAACGGGGCGAAACCGGTACCGAAGGTGGGTGCCTCGTTCGTGTAGTTCTGTTGCAGAGCAACCGGAGTCGACAACGTCTCGGCGGTGGCGGTGCGTTGTTCGTCCGTCCAGCTCGGCACCTGGGTGGCACCCTGGCTCAAGGCCTGCGCGAGTTCTTGCGAACCCGACTGCAACTCGACCATCCCCGAGGACAGCTCTCCTGCTCCGTCGGCCAACTGGACACTGCCGTCGGTGAGTTGGACGAGACCGGAGTTCAGCGTGGCGGCACCGGAGCTCAGTTCGTCGACACCGCTGCGGAGTCGGTTCACCTCCGCCGCCAGTCCCCCGTTCGACAACGTCGCCAGGGCTCCCTGCAGCGGACTGTTCGGGTTGCCGAGTTGATACTCGAGTTGTTCGGCGTCTGCCTGCAGACGCATGATCTCAGCGCGTAGGGCGTCGGCATCGGAGGCCGCCTGTTGCGCCGTCAGCGGTGTCAACGCGGTGATCGCCTGCTGCACGACCGGATCGGAGCTCCGGTTCAGGATGTCGACGACCTGCTGTACGGCCTGGTTCACCGTCGACTGCGTGGTCTGCGGTACCCGCGATTCGAGGGCGTCGAGCGAGGCCCGCAGCTCCGCCGCCTGTCCGGCGACACCCGAGAGGGCACCGCTGTCGAGCGCGCTGAGCAGCGGACCCGCCACGCCGTCGATCGCGGTCGCGAGTTCGTTCGCGCCGGCGGCGAGCTGCGCCGACCCGTCTCGCGCCGTGACCATGTTCGTCGCGAGCTCCTGCGATCCCGAGGCGAGCTGGTCCGCGCCGCTCTTGGCCGTGTCGATGCCGTCGGCGAGCTGCCCGGCACCGTCGGCGGCCTGCTTCAGACCCGAGCCTGCGCTCTCGAGACCGGTGAGCACGGTCCCGACACCTTGGGCACCGATCGTGGAGTTCACCTGTCCGATCACCTGTTCGGACGCGTCCTGCCCGATGATCGTCGCGAGATAGTTGTTCGCATCGTTGAAAGTGAAGACCAGATTCGCCTTCTCCGGGTTGTCGCCGTTGGGGGATTCGACCGCTTCGGTGAAATTCTCCGGAATCGTGATGGTGTAGTAGTACTTTCCGTCGGCCAGACCCGCGACGGCGTCCTCTTCCGACACCTCCGCCAGATCGAGCTGGCCGGATGCGATGAGGGACTTCACGACCTGATCGCCGGCGTCGACCTGTTCCCCCGTCGACGAACGACCGGTGTCGTTGTTGACGATCGCCGCGGGAATCTTGTTCACCGCACCGAACGGGTTCCAGAAGGCCCACAGGTACATGGCGCCGTACAGCAATGGCATGAGAATGATCGTCGCGATCGCGATGCGCGGCATCGTGCCGCGGAAATATCGCTTCGAGTCGCTACCGAGAGAGACGCCTGCGAGCACTCGTCACTTCCTCTTCGTCAGGACGCCGATGTCACCGGGTCCGAGCAGATCGTGCATGTCCACCACGGCTCGCACCCGGACACCGGGTTCGACGGGGTTCACGTCGCCGATGATCACCGACTGGTTCTCGCCGAGTGCGACGAGCCGGTCGAGCAGGGTGGCACGCTCGACGTCGTCGGCGATCCGATCGATCCGGCCGACCACCAGCAATGGGGGACGCCGGGTGTTCGCCACCGAGATCCGCAGGAGCAACTGTTGGAGTTCGGGAAGATCGTCGACGAACGCCTCGAGCGGTGGCAGCGGTACGTCGCCGAAGATCTCCTCGCACATCTCGGCGACACCGTCCTCACGGACCCGCGGAACGAACCGGTACCAGGGGGAATCCCACCGCTTCTGCTCGGTGACGAGATCGCGCACGGTGACCGATGGGCGTACCTCGTCGAGCTCGTTCATGCAGGCGATCGCCGACCGCGCGATGATCTTCTGCGGTCTGTCTTCGCCGAGAACCGTCAGCGATCCTCGGGTCAGTCGCATCCGTCCGCACAGAGCCATGAGCAGCGCGGTCCGCGCAGCACCGGCCTGCGCGGCCAGAACCGTCACTCCCCCGGCGTCGAGGTCCAGGTCGAGGGGGCCGAAGACATGTCCCCACGGTCCGTGGAGTTCGATCCCGCGCGCCGACACGAGTGTGCCCGGCGTCTGCCGTGCGGTTGCCCGCTGCACGACCGGAGTCCCGTACGGCGGGGTCTCGAGATCATCCGGTTCGGCTGCGCCCACCGGTGTTCCGCCGTAGTTTCCGTCCGCGACGAAAGGATCCTCGAGTTGCTCGTCCGACAACTCGTCCCATGCCTCTGCGTCGCTGTGCTGTCCGTAATGAGTCACCGACCGTCCTTGCGCCGAGCGAGTGGGGCGTGGTGCCGTGTCCGATGCGCCGCCACGGTCACAGGCTGTTCTTGACGACGTGACCGTTCTTCACGATGACCGACAGGTTCTTTGCCGGATCGGCGATCAGACTCAGATCCTCGAGCGGGTTGCCGTCGACGAGGAGCACGTCCGCCCAGGCGCCCTTGTCGATCACACCCCATCGGGCCTGACGGTAGGGATCGCGTTCGCCTGCGAGCCGAAACAGTTCGGCGTTGCCGGAGGTGAGCATCCTCAGCGCGTCGAGGTTGCTGTAGTGGTCGCCGAGCCGCGCGGCCATCTCGCTCTGACGCGGCGCGATCTGCGGTTCGAGCAGCAGATCGGTTCCCCAGGCCGTCTTCACACCGTGCTTCTGTGCCCACTCGTAGACCTGGTCGGTGCCGGTGCAGATCTGCTTGTCCTTCTCCGCACGATCCGGATCGGGATAGTGGTGGTCGCCGAGCGCGAAGGGCTGCATCGACAACCACACCTCCTTCTCCGCGAGCAGTGCGACGGTCTCCTCGTCGGCGAGATGGCCGTGCTCGATCGACTTCACCCCGGCCGCGACCGCGCGACGGATGCCGGTGACGTTGTAGACGTGGGTGGCCACGTAGGTGCCGTAGTCGGATGCGGCCTGGACGGCGGCCCGCAGTTCCCTGTCGATGAACTGGACGGTGTACAGCGGGTCGTACATGGACGCCGCTCCGCCGCCGACCATCAGTTTGATCTGCGATGCACCCTTCTTGAGTTGCTCGCGCACGGCTGCGAGGACCCGGTCCTCACCGTCGGCGACCCGCATGAAGCCGATCTGTTCGGCCCGGGCCTGATTTCCGCCGAGGGCGGTGGGGCATTCGTAGACGAAGCCGAAGTCGCCGTGCCCGGAGGTCTGCGAGATCGCGGCCTGGGACGGGTAGATGCGGGGTCCGTCGAACAGTCCCCGGTCGATCACCGATTTGATGCTGCCGGTGTCGCCGGCCATGTCGCGGACGGCGGTGAAGCCGCGCAGCAGCATGTTGCGGGCCTCGGCGAGGCCGTTGAGCGCGATGTGTGCTTCGCTGCCCATCACCATGTCGATGTAGGAGTTCGCGTTGCCGACGAGGTGGACGTGCGCGTCGGACATGCCGGGCATGAGGACCCGTCCGCCGCCGTCGATCACGTCGGTTTCGCGGCCGGGTTCGTCGCCGATCGGCGATTCGGATACGGCGACGATGCGGTCTCCGTCGATCAGTACGTCGCCGGTGACGAGCTCTCCGGAAATTCCGTCGAAAACTCGCACATTACGAAAAAGAATTCGATGAGGGGACTTGCCGGTTTCCGTCATGGCTGGGACGCTAACGCGCATCGAACACGACTTCCGACCAACCGAAAGGATCCCGAACCAATTCACCCCACCCGTTCACCCTTTTTCGAAAAAGCATTCTGAACAGCACCTATCCGATCGGATAGCTTCTTCCGAAAACGCACAAATTTCCGATCTCCGACTTATACTGCGCCAATGCTGATTCACCCGACATTGCGCATGCAGTCCTGGGGATTCGCCATCGGGGCCGCCCTGTTCGCATTGGGTTCGGCACCCGGAATTGCAACGCTTCTCGGCACCGCCGGTGCAAATACTTCGTTCTTCGTGGGTTCCTGGTTCTTCACGGGTGCAGCATTCGTCCAGTTGATGCTCAGTGGGCCGGCCACCGTTTCCGACAAGGGCAACCCGGCGATCCGCGCCGACTGGCTCGCGTCGCTGATCCAGTTCATCGGGACACTGTTGTTCAACGTCAGCACGGGAGCAGCCCTGCACGCCCACACCGTCAAGGGTGAGATGCACCTGGTGTGGAACCCCAATCTCGAAGGGTCCCTGTGCTTCCTGGTGTCGAGCGCTATCGCGTGCGCGATCCTCTGGCGGTCCGGCTCGCATTGGGCGCCGCGCTCGAAGGACTGGATCAGCGGGTGGCTGAACATGCTCGGATCGATCGCCTTCGGGGTCTCCGCCGTCGGTTCGTTCGTCCTCGACGACGGAAACACTCTCGACCCGAGCCTGGCCAACGTCGGCACATTCGTCGGGGCGATCTGCTTCCTGCTCGCCGCGGCGGTGTTCCTCGGCAGGCGCAGCGCCGAGGAACCCGAATCCGCAACGGCCACCTGAGAATCCGCCGACAGGGCACCTGCCGGCGGAAAGCGTCTCAGTTCTCCCCTTCGCGCCCTTCGAGATAGGCGCGAGCAGCGTCCGGTCCCTCGTCGAGCAGGATACGGAAACCGTCCTCGTCGAGCACGGGTACTCCGAGATCGGCGGCCTTGTCGGCCTTCGAACCCGGGTTGTCGCCGATGACGACGAAAGCCGTCTTCTTCGACACCGATCCGGCGGCCTTGCCTCCGCGCGCGAGGACTGCCTCCTTGGCCTGGTCGCGGGAGAATCCCGCGAGCGTGCCCGTGACCACGATCGACAGTCCTTCGAGGGTTCGTGGAATGGATTCGTCCCGTTCGTCGGCCATCCGCACGCCGGCTGCCGCCCACTTGTCGACGATGGCGACGTGCCAGTCGACGGTGAACCAGTCGGTCACCGCCGCGGCGATCGTCGGTCCGACGCCCTCGACGGCCGCGAGCTCGTCGACGGACGCGGCCCGGATCCGGTCGAGGCTGCCGAACTCGGTGGCCAGCGCACGCGCAGCGGTAGGTCCGACGTGCCGGATCGACAGGGCGACGAGCACGCGCCAGAGCGGCTGTTCCTTCGCCTTGTCGAGGTTCTGCAGCAGGCGTTCGCCGTTCTTCGACAGCACGCCCTTGGTGGTGCGGAAGAACGGGATACGTTCGAGATCTTCCGTCGTGAGGGAGAACAGGTCGCCCTCGTCGACGATGATCTTCCCCTCGAGCAGTGCCGTGGCCGCCTCGTAGCCGAGCGCTTCGATGTCGAACGCTCCCCTGCCCGCGACGTGGAAGACCCGCTCGCGCAACTGCGCCGGGCACGACCGCGAGTTGGGGCAGCGCAGGTCGACGTCGCCCTCCTTCGCCGGGGCGAGGGTGGTACCGCATTCGGGGCACTGCGTGGGCATCTCGAAGGCGTACTCGGAACCGTCGCGCAGGTCGACGACCGGGCCGAGCACTTCCGGGATCACGTCGCCGGCCTTGCGGATGACCACGGTGTCGCCGATGAGCACGCCCTTGCGCGCCACCTCGGACGCGTTGTGCAGCGTCGCCAGCGAGACGGTGGACCCGGCGACGGTGACCGGCTCCATGTAGGCGAAGGGGGTCACGCGTCCGGTGCGCCCGACGCTGACGCGGATGTCGAGGAGCTTGGTGGTGACCTCCTCCGGCGGGTACTTGTAGGCGATCGCCCACCGCGGGGCGCGGGACGTGGCACCGAGGCGGCGGTGCAGCCCCATGTCGTCGATCTTGACCACCAGGCCGTCGATCTCGTGTTCGATGTCGTGGCGGTGTTCGCCCCAGTAGCGCATCCGCTCGACGACCGCCTCGGCGCCCTGCACGCGAACGGTGTGCGGGGAGACGGGCAGGCCCCAGGCCGCGAAGGCCGCGTAGGCGTCGGATTGCGAGCGGGGTTGGAAGCCCTCCATGCGGCCGTAGCCGTGGCAGTACATGCGCAGACGCCGGCGCGCGGTGACGGCCGGGTTCTTCTGCCGGAGGGAACCGGCGGCGGAATTGCGGGGATTCGCGAAGGGCGGCTTGCCCTCGGCCACCAGCCCGGCGTTGAGAGTCTGGAAGTCCTCGAGCCGGAAGAACACCTCGCCACGCACTTCGAGCAATGTCGGAATCGGGTATTCGCCGGTGCCGGTGAGCTTTTCGGGAACGTCGTCGATCGTGCGGGCGTTGAGGGTGACGTCCTCCCCGGTACGCCCGTCGCCGCGGGTGGCCGCGCGGACGATTTTGCCGTTCTCGTAGACGAGGCTGAGCGCCACGCCGTCGATCTTCACCTCGCACAGATAGTCGGGGTGGGTGCCGGTCTCGGCCTCGGCGCGCGAGAGCCACGCGCGCAGTTCGTCCTCGTCGAAGACGTTGTCGAGGCTGAGCATGCGTTCGAGATGCTCGACGGCACCGAACTCGGTGGCGAAGCCGCCGCCGACCAGCTGGGTGGGCGAATCCGGCGTGCGGAGTTCGGTGTACTGCTCCTCGAGTGCCTGCAGTTCGCCGAGGAGCGCGTCGAACTGACCGTCGGAGATGATGGGGGCGTCGCGCACGTAATAGCGGAACTGATGCTCGCGCACCTGTTCGGCGAGATCCTGCCAGCGCTCACGCGCCTCCGGAGGAGCGGTGATGGGTGCGTCCGTCGGTTCACTCACAGCCTGCAAGCCTAGTCGAGGGGACCGACCGGAATACTCAGAGCGTGTCGGCTTCCTCGGCGAAGGCCGACGCGACGTCGCGCAGCGAACGCAGGGCGGCCCGTGCTCCCTCCGTGGAGGCCGAGGCCAGCCCGCAGACCGGGCTCACCGCCACCGATTGCAGCACCTTCCGGGGGAAGCCGAGCCGGTCGATCAGTTCGACGGCCGGTGCCGCGTACTCGCGCCAGCCCGTCGAGGCCGATGCGGTGGCGGGCACGAGCCCCAGGATCGGGACCGTGCCGGAGTCGAACAGTTCGCCGAGTCCGTCGAGGTCGGAGCGTCGCACGCGTCCGACGTCGAAGGCCACGGCGTCGGCAGCGCTGCGTCGCAGGAAGTCGGCCGGGAAGGTGCCCGCGCAGCAGTGCACCGCGACGGAGAGCCCGGTGCCCCGGATCGTCGTGTCGAGCACGTCCAGCGCTTCCGGGTCCGGCACGGCAGGGACGGTCTCGAGGACGGTCCGGCCCTTCAGCGTTCCGGCGAGCACGTCCGGCAACGACGGTTCGTCGAGTTGCGCGACGACGCGCACCCCGAGCCGGCGGGTGATCTCGGCGGCGTGTCGGGCCAGGCCCTCCGCGAGCGATTCGGCCAGGTCGCGGACGGCGCCACGGTCGGTGAGCACCCGTCGTCCGGTGGCGAGTTCGACGTGAGCGGCGAGGGTCAGCGGCCCGGCGGCCTGCACCTTCACGGGACGGTCGGCGGCCGGTCCGGCGCGTTCCCAGGCCTCTTCGAGCGCGTCGAGGTCCTGGGCGAGCAGGTCGCGCGCCCGGGCGGCCACGCCGCCGCGTCGCGACACGAGGCGGTAGCCGGTGGTCGAGGTGTCGAGGTACATGTCGACGAGCAGGGCGCTGACCCGCCCGATCATGTCGGCACCGAGGCCGCGTGCCGGCAGTTCGACGAGGTGGGGCAGATCCATGAGTTCGCCGACGACGACCGCCGCGGCCTCACGCGGGTCCGTCCCGGGCCACGAACCGATGCCTGTCGCGAGACCGGACCACACCTCGCGGCCGGTGGCAGGTGCGGTCACCGGTCCCCTGCCGTGATGGTGCCGCTGCCGAGGACGATGTCGCCCGCGGCGTCGGGCCGGTACAGCACGGCGGCCTGACCGGCGGCGACACCGGTGAGCGGTTCGCGCAGCGAGATCTCGATGCCCGGACCCACCGCTTCGGCGACGGCCGGGGCCAGGCCACCGTGGGCGCGGACCTGGACGACGCACTCGATCGGTCCGACAGGAGCGGTGCCGGATGTCCACACGGCGCGTTCGGCCCGGATCGACTCGACCTTCAACTGTTCGGCGCTGCCGACCCGGACGGTGCCGCTCTCCGGTTCGATCGCGGTGACGTAGCGGGGGCGGCCGTCCGGCCCGGGCCCGGCGATACCGAGTCCCTTGCGCTGGCCGATGGTGAAACCGTGCACGCCCTCGTGCTGCGCGAGCACCTCACCCGAACGGTCGTCCACGACGGCGCCGGGACGCACACCGATCCGGGCCCCGAGGAAGGCGCGGGTGTCGCCCGACGGGATGAAGCAGATGTCGTGACTGTCGGGCTTGTTCGCCACCGCGAGTCCGCGTTCGGCGGCCTCCTCGCGGATCCGGCTCTTGGGGGTGTCGCCGACGGGGAACACCGCGCGCGACAACTGCTCCGCGGTGAGCACGGCGAGCACGTACGACTGGTCCTTGTCGGCGTCGACGGCGCGACGCAGCACCCCGTCGTTCAATTGCGCGTAGTGACCGGTGGCGACGGCGTCGAAGCCGAGCGCGACGGCACGGTCGGCGAGCGCCGAGAACTTGATCTTCTCGTTGCAGCGCAGGCACGGGTTCGGGGTCTCGCCGGCGGCGTAGGACGCGACGAAGTCGTCGATCACGTCCTCCTTGAAGCGGTCTGCGAAATCCCAGACGTAGAAGGGAATTCCGAGCACGTCGGCGGCGCGGCGGGCGTCGCCGGCGTCCTCCTTCGAGCAGCATCCGCGCGAGCCGGTGCGCAGTGTGCCCGGCGCGGTCGACAACGCGAGATGCACTCCCACGACGTCGTGTCCGGCCTCGACCATGCGGGCGGCGGCGACCGCCGAGTCCACACCGCCGCTCATTGCCGCAAGAATCCTCATCTCCGGTCACCTCCTCGTCCACCGGCGCTCGCCAGTCCGGCGGCGCGAGCCCTGTCCACCACGGAAGGGAGAGTTTCGATCAGTTTGTCGATGTCACTGCGGGTTGTGGTGTGCCCCAACGAGAATCGGAGCGAACCGCGTGCCGTGATCGGGTCCGCCCCCATCGCGACGAGTACGTGACTCGCCCGCGCGACCCCGGCGGTGCACGCCGAACCGGTCGAGCATTCGATACCGGCCGCGTCGAGCAACATCAGCAGCGAATCCCCTTCGCATCCGGGGAACGTGAAGTGCGCGTTGCTGGGCAGTCGTCCGGCCTCGCGAGGACCGTTGAGGATCGCGTCGGGGATCGCCGCCTCGACACCCGCGACGAGAAGATCGCGCAGGTGCGCGAGTTCGGCGGTGCGGCCGGGCAGATCCGAGGTGACCTCGCGCAGCGCGGCGGCCATCGCCACGATGGACGCGGTGTCCTGCGTCCCGGACCGCACGTCGCGTTCGTGGCCCCCACCGTGGGCGAGCGGCACGCACGGTACCTGCCTGCCGAGCAGCAGCGCTCCCGCTCCCTGCGGACCACCGAACTTGTGAGCGGCCAGGGTCAGTGCCGCCAGTCCGCTCGCGGTGAAGTCGACCGGGAGATGCGCGACCGCCTGCACGGCGTCGCTGTGCATCGGGACGTCGAACTCGGCGGCGACCGCAGCGAGTTCGGTGATCGGCATGACGGTGCCGACCTCGTTGTTCGCCCACATCACGGACACGAGGGCGACCTCGTCGGCGTGGCGCGAGAGTTCCTCGCGGAGCGTGGTGGGATCGACGCGGCCGGACCCGTCCACCGGCAGCCACGTCACTTGGGCGTCCTCGTGCTCGACGAGCCATTCGACGGCGTCGAGCACGGCGTGGTGTTCGACCGCACTCGCGAGGATCCGGCGACGCCGGGGGTCCTGGGCGCGGCGTCCCCAATAGATGCCCTTGACGGCCAGATTGTCGCCCTCGGTGCCACCGGAGACGAAGATCACCTCGGAGGGTCGGGCGCCGAGGGCGGCCGCAATCGACTCCCGCGATTCCTCGACGCGCCGGCGCGCTGCGCGCCCCGATCCGTGCAGGGAGGATGCGTTTCCGACGGTGGTGAGGACCGACGTCATCGCCTCGACGGCCGCAGGAAGCATCGGCGTCGTCGCGGCGTGATCGAGGTAGACGGTCGTGGAGGTACCGGAGGGACCGGCGGCGGGCGAGGTCATGACCGATCCAGGATAGCGGGTCGGCGCAGGTGCCCGCCGCGCTCAGGGGGTCGCCCGTCAGGCGGCGTCCACCGTCCGTGCCGCTCCACCGACCGGTGAGCCGCCGACCGGCAGGAACGTCACGGCCTCGACCGGGCGCTCGTCACGGACCGCGCGGGCGCATCGGGCTGCGAGATCGTGCCGGTCCCGACCCGGATGTTCGAGCGGAGCGAGCACGACTTCGACGACGACACCGCGGTTCCGGATCATCCGCCGGATCGAGGAACCTATCGTCTCGTCGCCGACGAAGGCCGGCACGGCGGTGAGCTCTCCCCCGCGCTCGCCGTATCGCAGGCCCACGGGCTGGACGGGGCACTGCGCGTCCACGGCCGCCTGCAGCAGTGCGGGGCGGAAACCGCCGAGGGACCGGCCGCATCGGGTCGTGCCCTCGGGGAAGACCGCGACGCGTCCACCCTCCACCAGGCGGGTGTGAACTCGCTCGATCACGTCGGGCAGCAGTCGCAATCGTTCCCGTTCGATGGTGATGACACGCATCCGGCGTGCGAGTGCGCCCAGCAGACCCCAGTCGAGCAGATCCGCTCGTGCGACGAACTCCGCGGGAGCGACCGCGGTGAGGACGAGGACATCCGTCCACGAGACGTGCGGCGCAACGACGAGCACGCCCCCTGCGTGCGCCCGCCGGTCACGCCGGTCGTCGATCGTCGGACGGATGCCTACGCACCACAACAACACGCGCGCACTGCGGCGCACCGCGCTCTCCCGACACGTCGCGGGAATCATCCGCCCGGCCGGCAGGAGCGGCACCATCATCAGCACGACCGTGACGATCGCGATGCGCAACCACACCGTCGGCAGACCCACACGGTCCGTCCTGTCCGGCAGGCACCGGATCCCGCACGGACTCGACGGCATCCACGCGTGCACCGGTGTCGTACCGGCCCGAGTCACCACGGCCCCCGCTCGGCACGCTCGGCGGCCGCGCGCAGGCGGGCGAGATAACGGGTGTCCGCCCGGTCCACGGCGAGGACCGCGACGAAGTCGGCTACCCCGAAGTCCGGGTCGTGGGCCGGTTCACCACAGATCCGGGCACCGAGCCGCAGGTATCCGCGCAGGAGCGGCGGGACGACCGGGCGCGGCAACGGAACGATCTCGTCGAGCGGGTGGCCGTCGACCATCACGGGATTCAGCGGTCGGACCCGCGCTGCGGGTTCGACGGCGTGTCGTTCGAGCAGCAGGTCGCGCACGGCCCGGACGTTCGATGCCTCGGGTTCGTCGGGCGTCGTGCGCATGGGCACCGAGACGCATCCGACGACCTCGTTGTGTCCGGTCGCCTCGAGATAATGCAGGATGCCGGCCCACATCAGGGTCAGGACCGACCCGGAACGGTGGGCGGGATCGACGCAGGCCCTGCCCATCTCCACCAGGCCGCGCCCGTGTGGGTCGAGTGCGGAGAGATCGAATTCGGTGGCGGTGTAGTACCCACCGGCCTCGCGGGCGGCTTCGGGCGGCAGCATCCGGTAACAGCCGACGACGTCGTCGGTGACCCGATCGCGCACCAGCACGTGGTCGCAGAACTCGTCGAACCGGTCGGCGTCGGATCCGTCCCCCGCATCGGGGATCCGGAAGCCGGGTTCACCGGAGAAGACCCGGTACCGAAGACGTTGCGCAGCCAGGCGATCCGACGCTTCGGTCGACACGACGAGGGAGTAGCGGGGGCCGGACAGGACGGGAGCGGTGAATCCACTCGGGCGGTACAGCACCGGCGATGTGGTCATGCCCCAAGGTGTAACGACCGTGGGAGGCGCGTCGGCGGCGACGGGGTGTCGCGGCGATGCATCGCCGATGAACACTCCCGCAGAATGCACGCGGCCCCGCTCCTTTCGAAGGAGCGGGGCCGCGCAGGGATCGATCTGCCGGAGCGGATCAGCCCTTGTGCTTCTTGACCTCTTCGGTCAGCTGCGGAGCGACGTTGAACAGGTCGCCGACGACGCCGTAGTCCGCGATCTCGAAGATCGGAGCCTCTTCGTCCTTGTTGACGGCGACGATGGTCTTCGACGTCTGCATGCCGGCGCGGTGCTGGATGGCGCCGGAGATGCCGAGCGCGACGTACAGCTGCGGGGAGACCGTCTTACCGGTCTGACCGACCTGGAACTGGCCCGGGTAGTAGCCCGAGTCGACGGCGGCGCGGGAAGCACCGACGGCGGCACCGAGCGAGTCGGCGAGCTCCTCGACGACGGAGAACTTGTCGGCCGAACCGACACCGCGGCCACCGGAGACGACGATCGACGCCTCGGTCAGCTCCGGACGGTCGCCGCCGACGATCGGATCGCGCGAGACGATCTTCACGGCGTTCTCTTCCTGGGCCGGAACCTCGACGGCCACGCGCTCGGCGGCGGCAGCCTCGGGCTTGGCCTCGATGGCACCCGGGCGGATGGAGATCACGGGGACCTCACCGTTGGCCTTGGCGTCGACGGTGAACGCGCCACCGAAGATCGAGTGCACGGCGGAGCCGTCGGCCTTGACGTCGACGACATCGACGAGCAGACCGGAGCCGATGCGGGCGGCGAGGCGGCCCGACACCTCCTTGCCCTCGACGGACGCGGCGGTGATGACGGCGGCGGGGCTGGTGGACTCGACGAGCGACGCGAGGACGTCGACCTTCGGGGTCACCAGGTAGTTGTCGACGTCTTCGGACTCGGCGGCGTAGACCTTGACCGCACCGGCGGCGGCGAGGGCGTCCTGCAGCGCGTCGGCGGTGCCGGGGGCACCTGCAACGACGGCGGAGGGCTCGCCGAGCACACGCGCGGCGGTGATGAGTTCGGTGCTGACCTTCTTGAGCGCGCCCTCGGCATGCTCGACGAGCACGAGTACTTCTGCCATTACTACTTCTCTCCTAGATATGTCAGATGTTGTCGCGGGGCGCGATCAGATGATCTTCTGGCCGACCAGGTACTGAGCGATCTTGCTGCCGCCGTCGCCCTCGTCGGTGACGCGCTCACCCGCGGTGCGCGGGGGCTTCGGGGTCACACCGGTGACGGTGGACGCAGCGTTCGCAACACCGAAGATCTCGGGATCGAGACCGATATCGGCGAGGGTGAGGGTCTGAACTTCCTTCTTCTTGGCGGCCATGATGCCCTTGAAGGAGGGGAAGCGGGGCTCGTTGATCTTCTCGGTGACCGAGACGATGGCGGGGAGCGGAGCCTCGATGCCGAAGACGCCCTCGTCGGTCTCGCGCTCGCCGGAGGCCTTGCCGTCCGCGATCGTGAGCTTGCGCAGGTGCGTCAGGTGGGGCAGGCCCAGGTACTCGGCGATGATCGCGGGCACGGCGCCCACGCGACCGTCGGTGGCCTCGTTACCGGCGATGACCAGCTCGACACCCTCGATCTGGCCGAGTGCAGCGGCGATCGCGTACGCGGTCTGGATCGAGTCGGAGCCGTGCATGGCGGGATCGTTGAGGTGGATCGCCTTGTCGGCGCCCATGGACAGCGCCTTGCGGATGGCGTCGGTGGCGCGGTCCGGGCCCGCGGTCAGAACGGTGACCTCGCCGCCGTCGCGCTCCTTGATGAGCAGAGCTTCCTCGACGGCGCGCTCGTTGATCTCGTCGAGCACGGCGTCGGCGGCCTCACGGTCGAGCGTGTAGTCGCCGTCGCTGAGCTTGCGCTCGGACCACGTGTCGGGGACCTGCTTGATCAAAACGACGATGTTCGTCATGGGTCTGCGTCGACCTCCTGTGTGTAGCTGCCTTTGGTCGGCAAGGCGCTGCCTGAACCGAGCACTCGTGTCTTTCGCACGGCGTGTGCGATAGATTATCAGCCGCTAAGTTACCAGCCAGTAACTTGACGGGATTCCCGGTTCACCATAGCCGTACGAAAGGACGACGAAACCTGTGATCTGGAACACCGGAGACCACCCCTCCGGGGAGAGGTCTAATGTCGTGGCGGTGAGCGACACCCCCGCCCGCGCCGATGACGCGCACACCCTCCCCCTCACCGGCGAACGGACGGTCCCCGGCATCGCCGAGGAGAACTATTGGTTCCGACGTCACGAGGTCGTCTACCAGCACTTTCTCTCCCGTTGTGGGAACCGGACCGTGCTCGAGGCCGGTGCCGGCGAAGGCTACGGAGCCGACATGATCGCCGACGTGGCGACGCGCGTGATCGGCCTCGACTACGACGAGAGCGCCGTCGCACACATCCGCGCGCGCTACCCCCGCGTGGACATCCGGCACGGAAATCTCGCCGAACTTCCCCTCGAGGACGAATCGGTCGATACGGTCGTGAACTTCCAGGTGATCGAGCATCTGTGGGATCAGACACAGTTCCTACGCGAATGTCACCGCGTTCTCACCCCCGGCGGCGAGTTGCTGATCAGCACTCCCAACCGCATCACCTTCTCCCCCGGCCGCGACACCCCGCTCAACCCCTTCCACACCCGTGAGCTGAACGCCGCCGAACTGACCGAACTTCTCGAGGACGCCGGCTTCCGCGTCGAACTCATGACCGGCGTGCACCACGGCCCCACGCTGCGCGCACTCGATGCCAAGCACAGCGGATCGTTCATCGATGCCCAGATCGAACGCGCCCTCGCCGGACAACCGTGGCCGGACGATCTCACCGCCGACGTCGCCATGGTCTCCACCGACGACTTCACCATCGTCCCCGAGAACATCGACGCCAGCCTCGATCTCGTCGCGATCGCCGTGAAGGACCCCGCAGCGAAGGACACCGCTCCGTGAGTGCCGCATCATCTCGCGAACCCGGCATGTTCGCGCTCGTCCTCCACTCCCACCTCCCGTGGCTCGCCCATCACGGCCGGTGGCCCGTCGGCGAGGAATGGCTCTACCAGTCGTGGGCAGCGACCTATCTGCCCGTCACCGACGTCCTGCGGCGGCTCGCCGCCGAAGGCCGGACCCGGATGCTCACACTCGGCATCACCCCGGTACTGGCCGCGCAACTCGACGACCCGCACTGCCTCGCCGGAATGCACCACTGGCTCGGCAACTGGCAGCTGCGCGCGCACGAGGCCGCCGGCATGCGGGAGGAGTCCTACCGCGCGCTCGGCGCCCGCGAGCACCGCGCCGCCACTGCCGCACTGGAGGACTTCGAAACCCATTGGCGCCACGGCGGATCCCCCGTCGTGCGACAACTGATCGACGCCGACGCGATCGAACTGCTCGGTGGCCCCCTCGCCCATCCGTTCCAGCCCCTCCTCGACCCGCGACTGCGCGCCTTCTCCCTGTCCGAGGGTCTCGCCGACGCGCACGCCCGCTGGAACCATCGCCCGCGCGGCATCTGGGGTCCGGAATGCGGTTACACCCCGGGCATGGAGAAGGGTTACGCCGCAGCGGGAGTCGAGCACTTCATGGTCGACGGTCCCGCGCTGCGCGGCGACACCTCGCTCGGCCGCACGGTCCGCGACTCGGACGTCGTATGTTTCGGCCGCGACCTGCAAGTCTCGTATCGCGTGTGGTCGCCGAAGTCCGGCTATCCCGGCCACTCCGCCTACCGCGACTTCCACACCTACTGCCACGACACCGGACTCAAGCCGTCCCGCGTCACGGGCCGCACGGTGCCCTCCCACGAGAAGGCCCCCTACGACCCCGAACTCGCGTCACAGGCCGTCGACCGGCACGTCGCCGACTTCGTCGAGACCGTCCGGCAGCGACTGCGCAGCGAATCCGACCGCATCGGCCGGGACGCACTCGTCGTCGCGGCCTTCGACACGGAACTGTTCGGTCACTGGTGGTTCGAGGGCCCGATCTTCCTCGAACGACTGCTCCGCGCTCTTCCCGAGGCCGGCATCGAGGTGGGTACCCTCGCCGATGCGCGCGACCGCGGATATGTCGGTGCCTCCGTCGATCTCGAGAACTCGTCGTGGGGGTCGGGCAAGGACTGGCGGGTCTGGGCCGGCGACCAGGTCGCCGATCTCGTGCGTCTCAACGACGAGGTGGTGCGCACGACCCTCGACAGCATCGACAAGTCCCGCGAGCAGAGCACGTCGTCGGTCGCGCTCCGCAACCGCGTGCACGACCAGATGGTGCGCGAAGCGCTGCTGACGGTCTCCAGCGACTGGGCGTTCATGGTCAGCAAGGACACTGCCGCCGCCTACGCCCGCGACCGCGCGCACAAACACGCCCACGCCCTGCGTGAGATCGCCGAGGCGGTGGATTCCGGACGCACCGAGACGGCACAGCGTCTGGCCGACGGATGGAACCGCGCCGACAATCTCTTCCCAGGACTCGACGCCCGACGACTGCCCGGACGCCACGGAGGCCCGCAATGAAGATCCTGCTCGTCTCATGGGAGTACCCACCCGTCGTCGTCGGCGGCCTGGGCAGACACGTCCACCACCTCGCCACCGAACTCGCCGCGGCGGGCAACGAAGTGGTGGTGCTGTCACGTCGCCCGACCGGAACCGATGCCTCGACCCACCCCACGATCAGCCACATCGCCGACGGCGTGCTCGTAGTCGCGGTCGCGGAGGACGCACCCCACTTCGACTTCGGCGAAGACATGATCGCCTGGACCTTGGCGATGGGCCACGCGATGGTCCGCGCCGGGATCGGACTGAGCCGTGGCGGTATCGGCGAGGGTTGGTATCCGGACGTCGTCCACGCCCACGACTGGCTCGTCGCCCACCCGGCGATCGCGCTGGCCGAGTACTTCGACGTGCCGCTCGTGTCGACCCTGCACGCGACCGAGGCCGGTCGCCACAGCGGCTGGCTGTCGGGCCGGATCAACCGGCAGGTGCATTCCGTCGAGTGGTGGCTCGCCAACGAATCCGACCGTCTCATCACGTGTTCGGCGTCGATGCACGACGAGGTCACCGAGTTGTACGGTCCGGATCTGCCGGAGATCTCGGTGATCCGCAACGGCATCGACATCACCACCTGGTCGTACCGCGAACGCGAACCGCGTCCCGGGCCGGCACGACTGCTGTACGTCGGCCGCCTCGAATACGAGAAGGGTGTGCAGGACGCGATCGCCGCGCTCCCCCGCATCCGCCGCTCGCATCCCGGCACGACCCTCGTGGTCGCCGGTGAGGGCACCCAGTTCGAGTGGCTGCGCGAGCAGGCACGCGTGCACCGCGTCGCGCGCTCGGTGAGTTTCCTCGGCAACCTCGACCACACCGAACTGCTCGGTTGGCTGCACGGCGCCGACGCGATCGTGCTGCCGAGCCGGTACGAGCCGTTCGGCATCATCGCCCTCGAGGCCGCGGCGGCGGGTACCCCGCTCATCGCCTCCACCGCCGGTGGCCTGGGCGAAGCCGTGGTCGACGGCGTGACCGGACTGTCGTTCCGGCCCGGCGACGTGGCCGGACTCGTCTCGGCCGTCCGGGAGACCCTCGACGATCCCGAGGCCGCGCAGGTACGTGCGCGGGCCGCCCGGGCACGACTGACCGACGACTTCGACTGGCGCCGCGTCGCCGAGGAGACAGCGCAGGTCTACTCGTCGGCGAAGCGGCGGGTGCGTCACCCACTCGCACGCCCCACGATTCCCCAACGTCCACTCCCGGATCGCGGATGAACGAGCAGCACACGGTCGAGGTCGAGCGCCTCGAACCGCATGAATCCGACATCGTCGCCGTCACCGAACTGCTCAACGCCGTCTACGCGGTGGCCGAGGACGGCATGTGGGTACCGGGCACCACACGGACCGACACGGACGAGATCACCCGGTACGCGCAGGAGGGCAGCATCCGCATCGCCCGCTCGCACGGCCGGGTGGTCGGCTGCATCCGCGTGACTCCGGTCGACGCGACGACGGCCGAGTTCGGGATGCTCGCCTCCGACCCGAAAGTCCGCGGCACCGGCGTCGGCCGCCTCCTGATCGACACCGTCGAGACGGAGTTCGCCGAGCGAGGTTTCGAGACGATGCAACTCGAGGTGATCCGTCCGCGCGACACCTCACACGAGTCGAAGGTGTTCCTCGACCGGCTCTACACCCGGCTCGGGTACGTGCCGGAGGAACCCGCGCCCCTCGATACGCGCCATCCGGAACTCGTTCCGGCTCTTGCGGTTCCGTGCGAGACGGTCGTGTATCGGAAGGCTCTGCGCCGATCCTGAGTCGACTCCCGTCTCAGGACGCGGTGCGCAACTCGGCGGGAGCGAGCGGCGGCTGCCGATCGAACCACGGCCGGGCCTGTTCGAGTTCGCCTGCGAGGGCGAGGAGCAGGCCCTCCCCACCGAGTGGGCCGACGAACTGCACCCCGAGCGGCAGACCGGACGCCGTCCAGTGCAACGGCACCGAGATCGCCGGGCGCCCGGTGATATTGGCCAGCTGCGTGTAGGGAGTGCGGCCCAGATTGTCGTCCACCACCCGGTCGATGAAACCGGCCCGGGTCGCGATCCACGCGGTGCGGGTCCGCAGGAGCGCCTCACCGGCACGCCGCATCCAGCGGGGCGTGTCGAGTTCGCCGATGCGCGACGGCGGGAAGGCGAGTGTCGGCGTGAGCAGCAGATCGTAACGTTCGTGGAACTGCGCGAGACCGCTCGCGTACTCGGCCCAGCGGGCATGTGCTGCAATGTAGTCCGACGCCGAGGTCGCCTTGCCCACGGCGGCGATGATGCGGGTGTCGAACTCGAAGTCCTCGGGTCGCGCTCCGGTGAGACGGCAGGCCTCGGCGACCTCCGCGGCGGCCGTGGCGAACCACATGGTGAGGAAGTCCTCGGCGAGGCGCCGTTCGTCGATACCCGTCGAGGCGGGTTCGACGTGATGGCCGAGTTCCTCGAGCACCGCGACGGCAGCATCGACCGCGGCCTTCGCCTCCTGATCGACCGGCGTCCCGATCGGTGACGCGGTCTCGTATCCGATCCGCAACCGCTTCGGCGCCGAGCGCGCGGCCTCCGCGTACGACTGCGCACGCTCGACGAGATACGGCCCACCCGCATACGGACCCGCCATGACGTCGAGGAAGGCAGCGGCGTCGCGCACCGTCCGGCAGATCACCCCGTTGGTGGCCGCCCCGTGCAGCGGTTCCCCGCCGCGCATACCGGTGGGCACGAGTCCGCGACCGGGCTTGAGCCCGAGGAGCCCGCAGCAGGCGGCGGGAATGCGGATGGAGCCGCCTCCGTCGCTCGCTCCGGCGGCCGGGACGACCCCGGCCGCGACCGCGGCAGCGGAACCACCCGACGACCCGCCCGGCGTCACCGACGGATCCCACGGGTTGCGGGTGGCCCCGAAGGCCTCGGGTTCGGTGATGCCCTTCGCCCCGAACTCGGGGGTGTTGGTCTTGGCGAACGGGACCAGGCCCGCTCCGAGCCACCGGTCGACGATCACCGAGTTCTCGTCCATCGGCAGGTCCGCGAGGACGCGGGAACCGCAGGAGGTCGGCTCACCGGCCAGATCCTGCCCCAGATCCTTGAGCAGGAACGGCACCCCGGCAAACGGACCGTCGAGCGGTTCGCGTGCCCGGACACGGGCCTTGCCGTCGAGCCTGCGGACGACGGTGTTCAGTGTCGGTTCGACCGTGTCGAGCCGCGCGATCGCGGTCTCGAGCAGTTCGCTCGCCGACACCTGCCCTGTCGCGACGAGTTCGGCGAGGCCGGTCGCGTCGTGACTCCGATACTCCGAGTACTCCATTGCTGTCCCCCGACAGTGTCCGGCCCGCGTCGCTACTGGTGCACGTCCGCGGGCGTGTCTCCCGACTTCTTCCGTGCGATATCGGCGAGCGCCGCCTCCCGGGCGGCACGCTCGGCAGCGGCGCTCTCCCACGCCACCTTACGGTTCTTCACGACCTTGGCGGGCGAACCCACCGCGATACTGAAATCGGGGATGTCGCCCTTGACGACCGCGTGCGCTCCGAGCACCGAACCGCGGCCGACCCGGGTGCCGCGGAGCACGGTCACCTTCGCGGCGATCCAGGTGTCCGGACCGATCCGGACGGGGCTCTTCACGATGCCCTGGTCCTTGATCGGGTAGGTGACGTCCTCGGTGCGGTGGTCGAAGTCGCAGATGTAGCACCAGTCGGCGACCAGCGTGGACGCGCCGATCTCGATGTCGAGATAGGTGTTGACGACGTTGTCCTTGCCGAAGACGACCTTGTCGCCGATCCGGAGCGAGCCCTCGTGGCAGCGGATGGCGTTGCCGTCGCCGATGTGGACCCAGCGGCCGATCTCGAGGCGCGACAGTTCGGGAGTCGCGTGGATCTCGACGTTCTTGCCCAGGAAGACCATGCCGCGCAGCACCACGTGCGGATTGGCCAGCCGGAACTTCGCCAGGCGGTAATACCGGACCAGGTACCAGGGCGTGTACGCCTTGTTGTCCAGCACCCACTTCAGAGAGGACAGCGTCAGGAATCGTGCCTGTTCGGGATCCCTGCGACGGGACCCGCGCCACCTCGCCGTCAGAGGTGCACCCCACATGCTCGTCATAGGGGCAGCCTACGGTCCGCCTCGTTCGCGGCTCACGACCCCCGGCCCGATACGCTGACACGTCGAATCGTTCGCCTGTGGAGGAGTTGAGTGATGCGGGGTGTCCTGCGGACCGCGGTCCCGGCGCTGACGGTGGTCTTCGCGCTGAGCGCGTGCGGCGGTGGGGCCGGCACCGACGACGTGTTGTCGAGTGGTGGCTGGCCGGGACGGCACTCCGATGCCCGCAACAGCAACACCGCGACCGCCGAGAGCGTCGACGACCTCGCGCCCGGCTGGACGCGTCCGCTGGGCGGCCCGGTCGGCTCCCCCGCCGGCATCGCGGCCAACGGCCAGGTCTCGGTGACGGCCGCGACGGAAGCCGGATGCAATCTGTTCTCCTTCCAGATGGACACGGGCCGTAAACGCTGGTGCACGCGTCTCGCCCCGGCCGTCACCACGATCACGCCCGTCTCCGACGGCGTCGCGAACATCTACGTCGGTGAGGACGGCGGACTGCTGTCGTTCAACGAGCACGGCCAGCGTCGCTGGCGCATTCCCGTGAGCGGCAGCCCCCGCAGCGCACAGTTCACCTCCGACGGAAGCTTGTTGGTGGTCACGCATTTCGGTCAGGTCAACGTCGTCGACCCGCAGACGGGACACCTCGAGGCACCGCTGTTCGATCTCGTGCCGGTGCCGACCGTCGAGGACGGACAGAACCTGCCGCGACTCGCGAGCGATCACGGTCTGCCCGCCTGCTTCGGTGGCTCGGCGGACTGCCCGGTCGCCACCACCCCGGCCGTCGACACCTCCACCGACCGCGTCTTCGTCACAGTGTGGCGTCCGGGTGCGGACAGGTCTGCGCTCGTGGCGGTGCGCTACACGGCCGGTGACGACGCCGTGGTGTCCGAGGAGTGGTCGGTACCCGACCTCCCCGGAGGTGCGGTGACGAGTCCGGTTCTGTCCGCGGACGGTTCGACCGTCTACGTCCACGACGGGGAGGGTGCCCTGTGGGCGCTCGACGCCGAGACGGGCGAAGCGCGATGGACCCACGAGACCGGCCGTCCCACGGCGCTCGGTCCCGCCGTCACCGAGGACGGACTGCTGCTCCTCGCGTCGGCCGACGGCAGCGCCCCGCTGACGGCCCTGCGCGACGCCGGCGACAGCGTCGAGGTCGAGTGGGAACGGGCGGACGTGACCCCGTACGGTGCGCCGGCGGTGACCGCCGACGGCCGGGCCTATGTGGTCGTCGACGGCGATCGGGGTCTCGCAGCGGCGGTGCTCGATCTCGCGGACGGCGCGACGCTCGAGGAGGAACCGCTCGATCCCGCCACCGGATTGCCGGTCGGCACCGGCGTCGGCCCGGGCGGGGAGTTCGTGATCACGACCCTCGACGGCGACGTGGTGGTGCTGCGCGAACCGCAGTCCGTGTGAGGACAGCCGCCCGGGTGAGGGCGGTCAGCGCGACGGCGTGCAGACGAAGGCTTCCGGCGTCCGGCCGATACGGGTGAGCACCACGCTGAGCGATGCCGACCCGCGCAGCTTCAGGCGCGGACGTAACACCGCCGGGTCGACGTCGACGCCCCGCACGAGGATCTCGACCGCGCCGCAATCGTGGCGGACGAGTGCCTGACGGAGCGTCTTCTCGCTGTACTTCAGACGCTCGACGATCCGGAAACCCCGTACTCCGTCGGGCAGGCTGTCGCCGGTGAGATAGGCGATCCGCGGGTCGAGTTGCCACAGTCCGTGGGCTGCGGCGTAGTGGCGGACGAGTCCGGCACGCACGATCGCACCGTCCGGGTCGACGATCCACTCCCCCGGCTCCCGTTCCGGGATGTCGTCGTCCGCGGCGTCGGTGATCTCGAAACCGGTTCCGTCCGAACGCAGTACCGCAGCCCGTCGGCGCACACCGGGAGTGCTCAGTCCCGGCGAGTACAGGCACGCTTCGCGGACTCCGCCGTCGAGCGAGACGACCTCGACCTCACCGGCCCAGTCGAGCGAATCGAAATCCAGTCCCGGTGCGCACTTCACGGCGAGATCGCGGCCCGCGTAGGCGTCGAGGAGGTCGGGCAGCGGTGGCTGCAGCGCCGCCGGATCGTGAGTTCGTCGCCCGCCCGAACGGCGTGCGGGATCGGCGATGACCGTGGTGCCTCGTGTGACCGGACGCAGGGCGTCGGCACGCAGGAGGTACGCCCCGGGGACGTTGTGCGCGGCCATCGCCAGACGCACGTCGTCGAGATCGCTGCCGATCACGGTCTCGGCGACCCCGACGAGTTCGGTGAGTTCGGCGCCGATCGAACACGTCACGTCGTGCACTGTGTGGCCGCGCAACCGTCGGGCGCGGTGGGCCGCGACACGCGTGGGCGTCGACTGCTGCAGAGCGTCGTCGGTGAGCACCCACCCTGCGCCGCCGGCGATCTTCGCCTCCGCCTTGCGCCGCAGGAGGACGGTTTCGACGAGCATTCCGGCACGATCACCGAAACGCGTACGCGCCCAGCCGATGTCGGCAAGACGCGTACGCGTCGACAGTTCCCGGTCGGCGACGCTCGCGAGAGCGTCGCGGCCGTCGTCCGACGTCAGGTACT
Organism: Rhodococcus shunpengi; assembly: GCF_048381395.1. Lineage (NCBI taxonomy): Bacteria > Bacillati > Actinomycetota > Actinomycetes > Mycobacteriales > Nocardiaceae > Rhodococcus > Rhodococcus shunpengi. The sequence goes on along the minus strand of NZ_JBLWIU010000024.1, from coordinate 358,490 downwards.
CGACGTCGGCGAGGGTGAAGTCGTAGCCCAACTACTTGCCGGGCTTCACACCGGTGATCATGACGTTGTAGAAGAAGCTGCGGGGCACGACGTGCTTGAGGATGTTCTCGTCGACCCAGCTCAGCGTCTTCCAGCCACCGAAGGCGAACTTCGCCCAGTTCCAGCCCAGCTTCTCCTGCGGGACGGCGGCCTCGAAGGTGCGCACCGGCCAGCCGAGCAGGGCCGCGGCGAACTCCTCGCTCGACGCCTCGACCTCGACGGCTCCGGCCGAGGAGGCCAGCTTCTCGAGATCGGAAGGATCGAAGGTGTGCAGATCGACGACGGCCTCGAGGGCGGCCGCCCGGGAGGACTCGTCGAGCTCGGTCTGCGGACGACGCCAGTCGCGCAGGAAGGGCAGCTTGGTGATGTTGGTGGTGGCCTCCCACGTGACCCGGCCGAGCATGCGGGCGTAGAAGTTGCCGATCGTGCTGGGCTCACCGGCGAAGACGAACCGGCCGCCGGGCTTGAGCACGCGCAGCACCTCGCGCAGCGACTGCTCGACGTCCGGGATGTGGTGCAGCACGGCATGTCCGACCACGAGGTCGAAGGTGTCGTCGTCGTACGGAATGGTCTCGGCGTCGGCGACGCGGCCGTCGACGTCGAGCCCGAGATTCTCGGCGTTGCGCAGCGCGACCTTCACCATGCCGGGCGACAGGTCGGTCACCGAACCGGTCTTCGCGACCCCGCCCTGCATGAGGTTGAGGAGGAAGAAACCCGTGCCGCAGCCGAGTTCGAGTGCGCGCTCGTAGGGCAGCGGCTGATCGCCGGCCGCGGCGACGAACCGGCCCTTGGCGTAGTCGATGCACCGCTCGTCGTACGAGATGGACCACTTCTCGTCGTACGTCTCGGCTTCCCAGTCGTGGTAGAGCACCTGGGCGAGCTTGGTGTCCTCGAGCGCGGCTGCGACCTCTTCGGCAGTGGCGTGCGGATTCGGCGCGGGGTCGACCCCGTCGGTCCTGCTGGCAGTCATGCGGTGATCCTACTCATGGGTAAGCTGTAGACAAGTGCAGGTGCCGGTCGGCATCACTCACCGACGAACTTCGCCTTGCCCGGCCCGTTCTCGATGAACGATTCGAGGCCGATGGTGCGGTCCTTCGTGGCGAACAGCGCGGCGAAGACGTGCTGTTCGATCTTCAGACCCGTATCCAGATCGGTGTCGAGGCCCTGGTCGATCGCGGCCTTCGCAGCGGCGAGCGCGCGCGAGGCGGCACCGGTGAACTGCCCGGCCCAGCGACGCGCAGCCTCGTAGACGTCGTCGGGGGCGACGACCTCGTCGACCAGACCGATCGACAGGGCCTCGTCGGCGCCGACGAAACGACCGGTGAAGACGAGATCCTTCGCCTTCGCCGGGCCGACGAGCCGAGCCAGTCGCTGGGTGCCACCGCCACCGGGGATGATGCCCAGCAGGATCTCGGGCGTGCCGAGCTTGACGTTGTCGCCGACGATGCGCCGGTCGGCGCCGAGGGCGAGCTCGAGGCCACCGCCGAGGGCGTAACCGGTGATCGCGGCGACAGTGGGCTTGGGGATGTCGGCGATCGAGCCGAGGGCCGACTGCAGGTCGTCGACGATCTCGCTCATCTGCACGTAGCTCAGGTCGGCCATCTCCTTGATGTCGGCGCCGGCCGCGAACACCTTCTCGCCGCCGTAGACGATCACCGACTTCACGTCGGATCGGACGGTCGCCTCGCGCGCAGCGGCCCGGATCTCCTCTTGGAGCTGCCGGTTCAATGCGTTCATCGGGGGGCGGTCGAGACGGATGGTGCCGATGCCGTCGGAGACGTCGAGGGTCACGAATTCAGCCATGGTCCTCAGCCTAGATGTCGGAGCGCTGGGCCCACGGATGAGTACCGACCTCGTAGTAGCCCTCGTCGCCGTCGAACGCGATGTGGACCGCACCGTCTCGGCGGCTCATGATCGGCAGGATCGGCTCGATGACCGGGTCCGCCGCCATGAGGTCAGCGACCGTGGCGAAGCCGGACAGGATCGACAACTGACTCCACGTGGGCGGGAGCAGGATGCACCGGCCCGACCGCCAGTCGGCGAGGGCCTCCTCCGCGGTCTGCCACTGCACCAGATCGGTCTCGCTGGTGTTGCCGTCGGCCCGCTGTCCTTCCGGTACCGCAGCGACGAAGAAGCGCGTGTCGTAGCGGCGCCGCTCCCCCAGCGGGGTGATCCAGTTCGCCTGGGGACGCAGCAGGTCGGCGCGCAGCACCAACTGTTCCTTCTCCAGGAAGTCGCCGAAGGACAGCTCGCGCGCTTCGAGCAGACGACGCGCCTCGGCGTAGTCGCCCGTGTCGGCCACGACCGAATCCGCGGTGGGGCCGGCGAGCAGCACGCCGCACTCCTCGAAGGTCTCGCGCACGGCCGCGAGTACCAGCGCGCGTGCCTGCGCCTCGCCGATACCGAACCGCTCGGCCCACCAGGCCACGTCCGGGCCGGTCCACCGCACCTCGGCGTCGGTGTCGGAGGGGTCGACACCGCCGCCGGGGAAGACGGTCATGCCGCCGGCGAAGTCCATGCCGACGACACGACGCTGCAGGAACACCTCGACGCCGCGCGCGGAGTCCCGCACGAGCATCACGGTGGACGCGTCGCGGATGGGCACCGCGGTGGGATCGAAGGTGGATGCCGAGCGATCGTTGGACATGGCCTCAACCTAACCGATCGGTCCCGGCACCACCGACCCGGAGTTACCTGCGGTGCCGACCTGCCTGGCGGGTGCGGCGGGCGAAGAACCGGTCGTCGACCTTGTCGAGCGAGATGGACTGGCTGAACGCCGCGCTGAGGTTCTCGGCGGTGATCACATCGTCGAGCAGGCCCTGGGCGACCACACCACCCTCCTTCAGGAGCAGGGCGTGCGTGAAGCCCGGCGGGATCTCCTCCACGTGATGGGTGACGAGCACGATCGCGGGGGCATCCGGGTCGGCCGCGAGCGTGCCGAGCCGGGCCACGAGTTCCTCGCGACCGCCGAGGTCCAGACCGGCCGCGGGCTCGTCGAGCAGGAGCAGTTCGGGATCGGTCATGAGCGCCCGGGCGATGAGCGCACGCTTGCGTTCGCCTTCCGACAACGTCCCGTACAGGCGGTCGGCGAGATGTTCCGCACCGAGACTCTCGAGCATTTCCACCGCGCGGCTCGTGTCGATGTCGTCGTACTGCTCGCGCCACCGGCCCAGAACGCCGTAGCCCGCGGAGAGCACGAGATCGGTGACCTTCTCGTCGTTCGGCACCCGGTTGGCCAGGGCCGCGGAGGACAATCCGATCCGGGGTCGCAGTTCGGACAGATCCGTCCTTCCGAACGTCTCCGCGAGGACGTGCGCGGTGCCGGAAGTGGGGAACGTCTCGGCCGCCGCGATCCGCAGCAGCGAGGTCTTTCCTGCCCCGTTGGGTCCGAGAACCACCCAACGTTCGTCGAGTTCCACCTTCCAGGTCACGGGACCGACGAGGACGTTTCCGCCGCGTCGGACCACTACGTCGTCGAATTCGATGAGCAAATCGGGATCAGGTTGTGCCACGCGGACCATCTTCTCTTACGCCCGAGCCCGAAACGCGGCAGGATCGGTTCCCGTGTCGTCCTCCGCATCCGAATCTGCTGTCGTGTCCGGCTCGGTCGCGCTCCCCGACCGGGCCGCCTTCCCGCTCGGCCCCACCCCGGTCGACGGTGGGACACGCTTCGCCGTCCACGCCCCGCACAGCGACCGCGTCCAGGTCTGCCTCGTCGACGACGACGGGAGCGAACACCGCGTGGACCTGCCCGACCGCACCTACGGGGTCTGGCACGGGGTGGTCCCCGGCGTCGGCGCCGGACAACGGTACGGCTACCGCGCCTACGGGCCGTGGCAACCGCAGTGGGGGCTGCGCACCAACCCGCACAAGATCCTGCTCGACCCGTGGTCCCGCCGGATCGTCGGCGACGTCGGTGATCCGGACCGGCTGATCCCCCACCAGGGCGACCCGTTCGGTGCGATGTCGAGCACCGACTCCCTCGGCCACACACCTCTGTCGGTGGTGACCCCCGTCCTGACACCCATGCACGACAAACCCCGCGTGCCGTGGGAGAACACCGTCGTCTACGAACTGCACGTCGGTTCGTACACGGCTCGTCATCCGCTCGTGCCGCCGGAGCTGCGCGGCACCTATCTCGGGCTCGCCCACCGGTCGGTGATCGACCATCTGGTGGGGCTGGGGGTGACGACCGTCGAACTGCTGCCCGTGCAGGCCTTCGTGACCGAGCCGTCGGTGCGTGCGCGAGGGATGCGCAACCACTGGGGCTACTCGACCGCCTCGTACTTCGCGCCGCATCCCGCCTACGCCGTCACTGCGGGCAACGAGATCGCCGAGTTCCGGACGATGGTCGACGCCTTCCACAGCGCCGGGCTCGAGGTGCTGCTCGACGTCGTCTACAACCACACGTGCGAAGCATCGGTCGACGGTCCGAGTCTGTCCTGGCGCGGTCTCGACGCACCCGGCTACTACCTGCTCGACACGCACGGGCGGGATGTCGACCTGACCGGGTGCGGCAACACCCTCGACGCGTCCTCACCGATCGTCGTGCGGATGGTGTGCGACAGCCTGCGGTACTGGGCGGACGTGATGGGGGTGGACGGTTTCCGCTTCGATCTCGCCAGTGCGCTGGCCCGTCCGCGCGGTGGGGCGTTCGATCCGCGGGCGGCGCTGCTCACCGCGATCGTCACCGATCCCGTCCTCTGCGACGTCAAGCTCGTCGCCGAACCGTGGGACGCGACCGCGCACGGTTACCAGCTCGGGAACTTCGGGGCACAGTGGGCCGAATGGAACGACCGCTACCGCGACACCGTGCGCCGCTACTGGGCGGGACGTTCCGGGATCCGCGAGATGGCGTCGCGGCTCACCGGTTCGGAGGACCTCTACGACCGGAACATCCGGCAGCCGTGGATGTCGGTCAACTTCGTCACCGCCCACGACGGTTTCACCCTCGCCGACGCGGTCTCGTACGAGCGCAAGCACAACGACGAGAACGGTGAGGAGGGCCGGGACGGGTCGAACAACAACGAGTCGGTGAACCACGGAGTCGAAGGGCCGACCGACGATCCGGAGATCCTCGCCGCCCGCGACCGGCACATTCGAGCGATGCTCGCGACGCTGCTGTTGTCGACGGGCACACCGATGTTGCTCGCCGGCGACGAGTTCGGGCACACGCAGAACGGCAACAACAACGCCTACTGCGTCCCCGAGGACGTTCCCGTCCGCGACGCCTGGCCGCTGGACTGGGCGGCCTCCGACCGTGCGCGAACGGATTACGTTCGCGAACTGCTCCGCCTGCGCAAGCGCGTCCCGGTGCTGCGGCAGCGACGCTTCTTCGAAGGCCGCGCCCGGTCCGTGGGCTATCCCGATCTGGTGTGGTTCGGCATCGAGGGGATCGAACTCGACGAGAATGCGTGGCACGACGACAGTCGCCGCACGCTGCAGGGCTGGGTCGACGGCTCGCAACTCGGCACCGTGACCCGCACCGGCGTCACTCTCGAGGACAGCAGTGGCCTGTTCGTTCTGCATTCGGGCGACGCCGCCGCAGTGACCCTCGCCGGACCCGAGTGGTATCGCGGCGACATCGTGTGTGTCTTCGATTCGAGTGCCCCCGACGGCAGACCCGCGGACACCTCCCCGATGCGGGTGGGAAGTTCGTACCCGGTCGACGGTCCGACGGTGTTGATCTTCCGGATCGCGGACGACGAACCCTTCGAGCGCGAATGATTCACGGCGCGGCTGGATTCCGCGTGCGTGTTCCCGCTCCCGACGAGGCCGAGGCGATCGCGCGCGTCCGGAACGTCACGTGGCGCGCCACCTACGGCCACCTGCTTCCCGCGTCGTTCTACGACCACCACGCGTTCGAGCAGAACGCGGCGTTGTGGCGGTCGATCCTCCGACGCCGTCCGCAGACCCTGCGCGTGCGCGTCGCGGAAATCGAAGGCGGGATCGTCGGGTTCGCGTCGGCGGGCGACCCCATCGGCGACGATGCTCCCGTTCGCGCGCTCCAGCTCCACACCCTGTACGTGCTGCCCGAGCACCACGGATGCGGTGCGGGACAGGCACTGTTCGACGCGGTCGTGGGCGCGGAACCGGCGCAGCTGTGGGTGGCCGAGGACAACCCTCGCGCCCACACCTTCTACCGGCGCAACGGCTTCCGGCCCGACGGGGCCGAGATGGTCCTTCCCGGCACGACGCTGGTCGAGGTCAGGCTCGTGCGTTGACCGTGCCGGGCACCGCGATCACGGTGATCGAACCCGGAGCCACCTCGGTGAAGCCCGCATCGCGGACCGCGACGGCCGTGCCCGCCTCCACGCGGGCGAGCAGCTCGCGCCAGGTGTCCTCGTCCGCATCGCGGACGGCACACGGGAATCCGTCGGTCGCCCAGGCGCGTGCGGTGTCGACGTCCAGTGCTCCGGCGAACAACATCGCGGCGTGGCCGACCTGCGCGGCCGCCTTGCCGACGGTCATCTCGAGGTCCTTCTGCACCCAGAGGATCGGAACGCCGTCCGCCGGTGGGGGCGGATCGTCGTGGGGCAGGTCGGTGCCACCGATCTGCAGGCGCGAGATACGCGGGTCCAGCTCCCCCACCGGGCCGGGCACGAACGCCCGGGCCTGGGCACCGGCGTGGTCGACGGTGACACCGTCGACGTCCTGCGCGGCACGCCAGTGCGCTCCACGGGCGCGGCGGGCGACCTTCCGGATCCGCGCGTCGTTCCACGCGAGGAAGGACTCCTGCCACGGACCGGGTTCACCGTCCGGGCCGGGACCGACCCTCGGGTCGAAACACAGTGCCACCGTGGCCGTCGCGGCCGCCTCGAGCACCGCGCTGCGGGCAGGCGGATCGACCTTGGGGATGTGCAGCACGATCGGCATCGCCTGCACCTTCGCCGGATCGTCGGGGTCGGGTCGGTGCCCGTAGCCGCGGGTGAGTACGCCGTGGCGCTCGGCGAAACCAGGATCCGATGCCGGGTCGAAGACCCGATCGGATGCGGCCTCGAAGACCGGCTCGGGTGCCGCGTCCGCGAAGTCGGAGTGCAGCTCAGACACTGCCGTCGATCGGGACGCGCCGCAGGGTTCCGTCGACGCGGTCGGCCGCCTCGATCTCCTCGCGGGTGACACCGAGGACGAAGAGCACCGCATCGAGGTAGGGATACGACAGTGCGGTGTCGGCGACCTCGCGCAGGGCCGGCTTGGCGTTGAATGCCACGCCGAGGCCCGCGGCCGACAGCATGTCGATGTCGTTGGCACCGTCGCCGACCGCGACGGTCTGCTCGACCGGAACGCCCGCCTCGTCGGCGAACTCGCGGAGGGCGCGTGCCTTGGCGGCGCGGTCGACGATGTCGCCGACCACTCGTCCGGTGAGCGTGCCGTCGACGATCTCGAGCGTGTTGGCGCGGACGAAGTCGAGCTCGAGTTCGTGTGCGAGCGGGTCGATGACCTGACGGAAGCCGCCCGAGACGACGCCGCAGCGGAAGCCGAGCCGGCGCAGCGTCCGGATCGTGGTGCGGGCACCGGGAGTGAGTTCGAGCTGCTCGGCAACTTCGTCGATGACGCTGGCCGGCAGACCCGCGAGGGTCGCGACGCGCTGTTCGAGGGACTGCGCGAAGTCGATCTCACCGCGCATCGCAGCCTCGGTGACCTCGCGGACCTTGTCCTCGACACCGGCGTGCGCGGCGAGCATCTCGATGACCTCGCCCTGGATGAGCGTGGAGTCGACGTCGAAGACGATCAGGCGCTTGGAACGACGGGCGAGACCGCCGCGCTCCACCGCGATGTCGACGTCGAGGCCCGCGGCGAGTTCGACGAGGGCGTGCCGCAGGGCGGCGTCGGCCTCGACGCTGGTGTCGGGCGCGGTGATCATCAGTTCGAGGCCGGTGAGCGGGTAGTCGGCGATGCCGCGGATCGAATCGATGTTCGCGCCCTGGGCCGCGAGGGTGCGGCCCACCGATCGCAGCGCCTTGGCACTGACCGGGCTGCCCAGCACGACGACCGCGTGGGTCGAGACGGTGCGGGCGCCGCGTTCGGCACCGATCTGGACGTCGGCGTGCATGCCGATGGTGGCCATCGCGGACTCGACCTCGTCCTGCATCGCTTCGACATCGGTCGGGCAGACGAGGAGGACACCGAGGGTGAGCCGGCCGCGGATCACGACCTGTTCCACATCGAGGAGGTCGACGTCGTGCCGTGTCAGCGCTGCGAAGAGCACCGAGGTCACGCCGGGATGGTCAGGTCCGGTCACGGTCACCAGCACCGTGCTGTCAGACGCCACTACGTCTCCGATCGCTTGTCTGTCGAGGTACACACGGACGCACGCGCGTACCGGCTCGCTCGTTCATTGTTGCAGGTCGAACCGTCGCTCCCGTTCGCGGGTCCGGACCCACGGAAAGGCCGAAGCCCCACCCGGGGAACGGGTGGGGCTTCGGTCGATCGTCGATCTGCGCTCAGGCGCGCGGATGGTCGCCGGGGGTACGGTCGGCACCCTCGAGGACGTTGACGTTGTGCTTGTCGCTGCCGGGGCCGACGTGCGCTTCGGCGCGCATCTTCTCGACCATGTGCGGGTAGTGCAGCTCGAAGGCGGGACGCTCCGAGCGGATCCGCGGCAGCTCGGTGAAGTTGTGCCGCGGGGGCGGGCAGCTGGTGGCCCACTCGAGCGAGTTGCCGTAGCCCCACGGATCGTCGACCGTGACGACCTGGCCGTAGCGGTAGCTCTTGAAGACGTTCCACAGGAACGGCAGCGTCGAGGCACCGAGCACGAACGCACCGATGGTGGAGATCGTGTTCAAGGTGGTGAACCCGTCGGACGGCAGGTAGTCGGCGTAGCGACGCGGCATGCCCTCGTTACCGAGCCAGTGCTGCACCAGGAAGGTGGTGTGGAAGCCGATGAAGGTCAGCCAGAAGTGCCAGCGGCCGAGCTGCTCGTCGAGCATGCGTCCGGTCATCTTGGGGAACCAGAAGTAGATGCCGGCGTAGGTCGCGAACACGATGGTGCCGAAGAGCACGTAGTGGAAGTGCGCCACCACGAAGTACGAGTCGTGCAGGTGGAAGTCCAGCGGCGGGCTCGCGAGGATGACACCGGTCAGACCACCGAAGAGGAAGGTCACGATGAAGCCCACCGAGAACAGCATCGGCGATTCGAAGGTGATCTGGCCCTTCCACATCGTGCCGATCCAGTTGAAGAACTTCACACCGGTCGGGACGGCGATCAAGAAGGTCATGAACGAGAAGTACGGCAGCAGCACGGCGCCGGTGGCGTACATGTGGTGCGCCCACACGGCGATGGACAGCGCCGCGATGGCCATCGTGGCGTAGACCAGACCGGTGTAACCGAAGATCGGCTTGCGGGAGAAGACCGGGAAGATCTCCGAGACGATGCCGAAGAACGGCAGCGCGATGACGTACACCTCGGGGTGACCGAAGAACCAGAACAGGTGCTGCCACAGGAGCACACCACCGGTGGCCGGGTCGTAGATGTGGCCACCGAGGTGACGGTCGACGAACAGGCCCATGAAGGCAGCGGTCAGCAGCGGGAACACGAGCAGGATCAGCAGGCTGGTGATCAGGATGTTCCAGGTGAAGATCGGCATCCGGAACATGGTCATGCCCGGTGCACGCATGCACACCACGGTGGTGATGAAGTTGACGCCACCGAGGATGGTGCCCAGACCCATCACGCCGAGGCCGAGGATCCAGAAGTCGGCACCGACACCCGGGGAGTGGATCTCACTGGTGAGCGGCGTGTACGCCGTCCAACCGAAGTCCGCGGCACCGCCGGGGGTGACGAAGCCGAGCATGACGATCGTCGCGCCGAACAGGTACAGCCAGTAGCTGAAGGCGTTCAGGCGCGGGAAGGCGACGTCGGGGGCGCCGATCTGCAACGGCAGGATGTAGTTCGCGAAGGCGAACACGACCGGCGTCGCGTACATCAGCAGCATGATCGTGCCGTGCATGGTGAACAGCTGGTTGAACTGCTCGTTCGACAGGAACTGCAGGCCGGGGACCGCGAGCTCGGTGCGCATCAGCAGGGCCATCAGGCCGCCGATGAGGAAGAAGGCGAACGAGGTGACCATGTACATGATCCCCAACATCTTGGGATCTGTGGTCGTGATCATCTTGTAGATGAACGAACCCTTGGGTCCCTGCCGCGGCGGGTACGGCCTTGCTGCAGCTATCTCTGGGACTGGCTGGGGCGCTACGGCAGTCACTAATCCTCCTGAATGCGCGCTCGACCTCGGGCTGGAGGCGAACGGTCTCTGGCTTGCGCTCATCGAATCGTAGACCCTGCCCGAAACGGTCGCCCTCCGGGTCCTACTCACTGTCGTACTCGACTCGCGAGGCTACCTGGAGCGGAGCCGACAACCACAATCGGAGCCTGTGCTGCACTTCACACGCAGGGACGACAACAGGTGACCTCACCACGCGCGAACAGCTCGGGTTAGGGTGCACTTCCCCCCCGTATGACAGAAGGACGACCCGTGCCCGTTCTCTCCTCCCGCCCCGTCCGGTTCGCGGCAGCACTGTTTACCGCCGGACTGCTCGTCGCCGGCTGCAGTTCGGCCGACACCTCCGACGACGCGTCCACCGACACCGCGTCCGACCCGGCCGCCGGCTTCCCCCGGACGGTCGAACACTTCCGCGGTTCCACCACGATCGAGAGTGAGCCGACCCGCATCGTCGCGCTCGACACGAGCTACTCCGACGCCGTGCTCCTCCTCGAGGCACCTCTCGTCGGGTACGTCGACTACCGCACCGACGAGTTCCCCGACTATCTCGGCGACTCGCGGCAGTACGCGACCGACGCCGTGTCCGTCGGCAAGACCGCGGATGTGAGCCTCGAACAGGTGGCCGCGCTCGAACCCGACCTCATCCTCTCGGCGGAGGTGCGCGACGGAGAGAACTACGAGGAACTGTCCGCCATCGCCCCGACCGTCTTCTCCCAGTCGACCGGACCGACGTGGAAGGACAACATCCGTCTCGTCGCGCAGGCCATCGGCAAGGAGGACCTCGCCGAGCAGAAGATCTCCGAGTACGAGGAGCGCGCCGCGGCCATCGGTGCGGACATCAACGAAAAGGCCGGCAACCCGACGATCTCGATCGTGCGCTTCGCCGGTGAACCGACGGCCAGGCTGTACCGCACCACCTCGTTCAGCGGCATCGTGCTCGAGGACGCCGGTCTCGCCCGCCCCGCGAGCCAGGGTCCCGATCCGTCGGATCCGTCGAGCATCATGAATGCCATCAGCCCCGAACTGATCACCGAGGCCGAGGCGGACGTCATCTTCGTCACCACCTACGACCTCGGCGACGGCAAGGCGCAGGCGGCGGCCGAACCCTTCGTCACCAATCCGCTGTGGGAGAACCTGCAGGGACGGAAGGTCGAGGTCGACGACAGCGTGTGGATGATGCCGGTGAGCATCCAGGGTGCGCACCGCATCCTCGACGACCTCGCGGACACCTTCGGCGTCGACCGTCACACGACCGGATAGCCTGAGCCGTCCGATCCGAGCAGCGTCCTACAGGAGTTGGTCCGACGTGTTTTCCGTGCACCGGTCACGAGCAGTGCTCGTCGCAGCCGTCGCTGCGGTGACGACAGCCCTGGCCGGATGCTCCACACCTCCCGACGACGACGCATCGGAGATCGTGCGCACCACGACCCGCATCGCCGGTGCGTCGGTCGTGGGCATCGACCGGGACACGTCGACCGCGTGCGCACTCCCCTCCCCGCTCGATCCGGGACAGCCCACCACCGGCACCCGACCGGTCCTGCACACCGCAGGCCGGTCGGATGTGCCTGCCGACCCGCAGCGGATCGTCGTCCTCGACCCCGCGGCGCTCGACGCGGTGTGCGCCCTGGGCCTGTGGGAGCGCGTCGTGGGAGCGAGCGCCGAGGTCACCGGCCGGCCGGAATATCTCGGCTACGGGATCGGCGAACTCCCGCCCGTGGGTGCCGCAGGCAACCCGGATGTGGCGGCGATCGAGCGCGCGCAGCCGGATATGATCCTCGGCTCCTCCACCGCCCCGGACGTCTACGCCTCCCTCAGCGGCATCGCACCCACCGTGCTGGTCGGGTCCGATCCGGTCTTCTGGAGGGAACAGTTCGTGCGGGTCGGTGAGGCGCTCGGGCGCACGGAGGCCGCACGTCGCGTGCTCGACGACTACGCGACGGCCGCGCGCGATCTGGGCCGCGAGCTCGTGTCGTCCCAGACACAGGCGTCGATCGTCCGGTTCACGGCCGACGGCCCCAGGGTGGAGGGCACCGCGTCGTTCGCGGGACAGGTGCTGGGCGACGTCGGCGCTGCCCGGCCCCCGGCCCAGCGGTTCGCGGTGATCGACGGACAACCGTGGCAGGCCGTCGACACGGAGGACCCGGCCCCGGCGGACGGCGATGTGATCTTCGTCCGCTTCGCCGGTGAGGACGGGCTCGAAGCCGGCAAGGACTACATGCAGACCGACGAGTGGCTCGACCTCGGGGCCGTGCGCGACAACCGTCTGTTCTCCGTGACCGACGACGTGTGGTCGACCCCCGGACCGGTCGCCGCGCGGGCGATCCTCACCGACCTGACGTACACCCTCAACGGATATTCGAACTGATCGCCGGCTCGACCGGCGGCAGCACGCCTGCCGGTATAGAAACGAGGGCGTGCCGATACCCGATTTCGTCGTCCAGCTCCGCTCACACGTAGGAACCGCTCCCCTGTGGCTGCCGGGGGTGAGCGCGATCGTCACGGACGACGACCGCGTCCTGCTCACCCGCCGCGCCGACAACGGCATGTGGGCCGTGGTGTCCGGCATCCTCGAACCCGGTGAGGAGCCCGCCGTCGCCGCGGTTCGGGAGGTGCTCGAGGAAACGGGTGTCGCCGCCGAGATCGTGCGGCTGACGAGCGTGGACGTCACCGCACCGATCACCTATCCCAACGGCGACGTCGCGCAGTACCTCGACGTGTGTTTCCTGCTCCGCGCGACCGGCGGGGATGCACGCGTCGCCGACGACGAGAACCTCGAGGTGGCGTGGTTCGCGCCGGACGACCTTCCCGAGCCGCTCACCGAGACGTCGCGTCTGCGGCTCGGGAAGGCCCTCGCCGGTCGTGCGGAGGCGTGGTTCCGTCAGTAGGCGGTGTTGATCGGAGCGGGGCTCCACAGACCGCTGCGCGTGACCGTGGCGGTGTCGAGCTCCGCGGTCTCCGTCGACGGATCGATCGGTGTGTACTGCTCGATCGCTCCCCAGTCGCGGTCCCAGTCGTGATCGAGATACGACGGGATCGTGCGGGCCCGCAACAACTGGTCGGTCCAACCGAGAGGACCGCCACCGTTGTGGTCCTGCCACAGATCCGTGGAAATGGCACCGATCCGGTCCGGCAGGATCCGGTACTCGGGGATCTCGGCAATGCCGTTGCGGTGCACCATCTGCCGCTGGCACGGGAAGTTGAGACCGACAGCCCAGTCCAGCAGGACCGGTGTGTCGCTCCCGACGACCTGCTGCAGGGTCTGCGTCTGCGGCACGCGCGGCGGGGTGAACGCCAGCCACTGTTCGGGCGCGAGGTCGTTGTCGGAGGCGACGATCCGCACCGCGTCGACCTCGCCCGGCAGTGTGTCCATCGGGACACGCAGATTCCTCCACGAGGGCGACGGACCGATGTCGATCGGCAACGCCCGTCCCAGCGCGGTCACGCTGCCGTCGGCCGCGGTGGTCCCGTATTCGAGTTCGAGTCGCTGACCGTAGGTTTCGGTACCGTCGGCGTCGACGGAGAAGATCCGGCCGGCCGCGGCGATGGTGACGAGATCCCCGCGCGATCCGGTCGCGTCGGGCTCGGGCAACCGGAACCAGGCACTCGTGACGTCACCGAGCGACGATCCGTGGCTGCCCAGCACCGGTGTGGTCGCCGGATCGAGGCCGAACGGCAATGCGACGGTGCTGCCGTTGATTCCGACTCTGCCGGTACCGCCGCCGGTGCCACCGGTACCGCCGGTCGAGGTCTGGTCGTCGTTCGTGTCGACGGTGTTGGCGGTGCCGGCCGAAGCCGAGTCGTCGTCCGGGGTCAGATCGAGCGCGACACCGCCCGGCGTGAACCCGTCCCCTCCCCCGGCATCGAGAGCGGAGGCCGCGTCGGCGCCGATGGGGGTGAGCAACGAAGCGTTCGGGTTCGTTTCGAGCAACACGTCGTTCGCGAGTGCGCACGAGTTGCCGGTGAGCGTGTCGACGTTGGACCGTGCCACCGAATAACCCGGGTACTGCGAGATCGCGCCCTTGGCCAGTGACAGCACCTCGAACAGCACCATCGCTGCGGCGGCGACAGTCAACGGCGGCGCCGCCCACAACCGCGACGGGGTGTCGGTGCGGGTGGACGCGACGGGGTGGATGTGCCACCACGCGGCGAGCAGCAACGCGACGACGGTCACGGCGAAGAAGACGGTGGAGAAACCGAATCCGGCGACCGACGGCGGCTTGTCCCACCACGGAACCCCGTAGCTCGAGACGTACCACCAGCCGTTGGGGCCGATGAACGACATGGTCACCACGAACGACACCGCCGCGGCGAACAGGGCGCGGTTGCGTCGCGAACGCAGCACCGCGGGCCCGGTGGCCACGGCGGCGAGCATCGCCACCGCGGCGGCCAGACCGGCGTAGATACCGAAGTGGTGGGTCCACTTGGTGGGCGCGAACATCATCAGCACCAGCGCCCCGAGGGTGATGCCGACGATGCGGCGGGACGGCCCCTGCGCGGTGCCGGGGATGTGCCCACCGCGGCGCAGCATCGCCACGATCGCCACCGCCAGGCACAGCACCAGGGTGAAGACCGCGAACCTGCGGGCCAGCGAGCCGTCCACGGTGATCTGCAGCAGGTACTGGTAGCGCAGATACTCCTGGAACCACGGCACGTTCGGGCCGACGCCGTGCACGTGCTGCATCTCCAGCACCGCCGCGAGGGTCTGGTCGGCGAAGACCGGCACCAGGATCACCAGTCCGGCCGCGATCATCGGCACGAGAACCGGCAGCCATCCCAGGGTCTGCGCACGCCGATGGAGGATGCGGGCGATCGGGCGGGCACCGGCGATCAGCGCAGCGAAACAGATGATGCCCGACGGTCCCGCGGTCACGGTGAGCGCGGCGACGAGGATCGCGGCCGCCGCGGGCAGCAGACGCCGGGTGGCGATCGCGCGTTCGACCGAGCACCAGGTGAGCACGACGCCCGTCGCGACGATCGGTTCGGGGCGCAGACCGTTGTTGAGCGGCAGCCAGAACGCCAGGAAGACCAGCGCCCCGGTCCACAACGGAAGCCGGTTGCGGCGTAGCGCGACGCCGAGCCGTGGAGCGACCTCGCGGCTGAGCACCCACCAGCACAGGATTCCGGCGGTCAGTGCCGGTAACCGCATCCAGATGCTCGCCGTCGAGACCTGGGTCATCAGGGCCAGAACGTCGTAGAAGGGGGTGCCGAAGGGTGCTTCGGGCACACCGAACCACCGGAAGTAGTTCGCCATGTACCCGGCCTCGCCCGCGGCACGGGCCATCCCGAGCTGGTAACCGTCGTCGGCGGTGTTCGCCCCGATGACGTGCCAGACGAGCAACGTTCCGACGACCAGCGCATCGATGCGGGTGAACGACCACCACGACGCCGGCAACAGGCGGCGGTGGCGACGACCGTCGGCGCGGTCGAACCGGGCCAGTGTCCACAGCGCGAGTGCCGTGGCCACCACCGCGACGATCATCGCGACGATCTTCAGCACCGTCGGCGACGTCGTGAAGCGGGTGTCGACGGTCGCGGTGACCGAGACGCCGTCGAGTGCGGGACCGGGCAGGTCGGTGAAGATGCCGACCAGCTGGGGTCGCAGGTCGCGGTCGAAGGTCCGCTCCCCCGACGCCGCGGCCGAGCCGGTGATCGCCGCGACGGTGCGTTCGGAGTTCGAGGACAGGGTGACCGAGCAGTCCCCGGACAGGTCGTCCACCGGTGCCGAGGCGAGCAGCGTGTTGCGGGAGATCACCTCGAACATCGCCGGCCCGTCGTCACCGGCCGCCTGGACACGGGCGATCAGCCCGTAGCGCTCGCGGTCGGGGGCTCCTGCGGGAAGTGTGGAGAAGACGGTGCCGCCGTCCGGCAGCGCGTCGCGCACGGACCGGCACTCGATCGTGGCGTCGAGGTCGACCGGTGCGTAGGACACCAGCGGCGCCGAGATGCCGGCATTGCTCCCGCTCTGCGGCCAGTCGATGGTCGCAGTGGTCTGCGTCACGGGCAGGAACGGCATCGCGATGGATGCGGCAATCCCCACGACGGCGGCGAGCACCGCCCACAGACGGGTCCGCTGCTCGACCGACCGCCCGCCCGACGGCGCGCGTTCGGTTGTCACCGGCCGAGGCGAGCCCGACGCTTCTCTTGTCTCGGTCACGAGGAGCGATGCTATCGGGGACGGGCCGGGCCGCGAAAAGCACGCGATCCCGCACACGGGCGCTCCTGCGCCGGTGTGCGGGATCGATGCGTTCGGGCCGGTGACGGAGAACGTCTACGTCAGAAGTCCCAGTCCTCGTCTTCCGTGACGACGGCCTTGCCGATCACATAGGAGCTGCCGGAGCCCGAGAAGAAGTCGTGGTTCTCGTCGGCGTTCGGCGACAGCGCCGACAGGATGGCCGGGTTGACGTCCGTCTCGTCCTTCGGGAACAGCGCCTCGTAGCCGAGGTTCATCAGCGCCTTGTTCGCGTTGTAGCGCAGGAACTTCTTGACGTCCTCGGTGAGCCCGACCTGGTCGTAGAGGTCGGCCGTGTAGTGGGTCTCGTTGTCGTACAGCTCGAAGAGCAGTTCGAAGACCCAGTCCTTGAGTTCGTCGCGCTCGGCCTGCGTGATCGTCTCGAGGCCGCGCTGGTACTTGTAGCCGATGTAGTAGCCGTGGACGGCCTCGTCACGGATGATCAGGCGGATCATGTCGGCGGTGTTGGTGAGCTTGGCCCGCGACGACCAGTACATCGGCAGGTAGAAGCCCGAGTAGAACAGGAACGACTCGAGCAGTGTCGAGGCGGCCTTGCGCTTGAGCGGGTCGTCGCCCTTGTAGTAGTCGAGGATGATCTGCGCCTTGCGCTGCAGGTGCTCGTTCTCCTCCGACCACCGGAAGGCGTCGTCGATCTGGCGGCTCGAGCACAGTGTCGAGAAGATCTGCGAGTAGCTCTTCGCGTGCACCGACTCCATGAACGCGATGTTCGTCAGCACCGCTTCCTCGTGCGGGGTGACCGCATCGGGAATGAGTGAGACCGCACCGACCGTGCCCTGGATGGTGTCGAGCAGCGTCAGGCCCGTGAAGACCCGCATCGTCAGTTCCTGCTCGTATTCGGTGAGCGTTCCCCACGACTGGATGTCGTTGGAGACGGGCACCTTCTCCGGGAGCCAGAAGTTGCCGGTGAGGCGATCCCAGACCTCGGCGTCCTTGTCGTCGGGGACGCGGTTCCAGTTGATCGCGGAGACGCGATCGATGAGTTTGACGCGCACGCCGTCGGCCGGCGAGTGTGCTGCTGCAGTCATCGGTTACCTACCTGAATTGTGTGCTGGTGCAAGGACTGTCGTGGAGAACGGATCACAGCATGCAGGAGACGCAGTTCTCCACCTCGGTGCCCTCGAGCGCCATCTGCCGCAGGCGGATGTAGTACAGGGTCTTGATTCCCTTGCGCCACGCGTAGATCTGGGCCTTGTTCACGTCGCGGGTGGTGACGGTGTCCTTGAAGAACAGCGTCAGCGACAGCCCCTGGTCGACGTGCTGCGTCGCGGCAGCGTAGGTGTCGATGATCTTCTCGTAGCCGATCTCGTAGGCATCCTGGAAGTACTCGAGATTCTCGTTCGTCATGTAGGGCGCCGGGTAGTAGACACGCCCGATCTTGCCCTCCTTGCGGATCTCGATCTTCGACGCGACCGGGTGGATCGAGCTCGTCGAGTGGTTGATGTACGAGATCGAACCGGTGGGCGGAACCGCCTGCAGGTTCTGGTTGTAGATGCCGTGCTTCTGCACGGACTCCTTCAGCTCGCGCCAGTCCTGCTGCGTGGGGATCGCGATGTTCGACTCGGTGAACAGCTGACGGACCCGCTCGGTGGCCGGCTCCCACACCTGATCGGTGTACTTGTCGAAGAACTCACCCGAGGCGTACTTCGACTCCGGGAAGCCCTTGAAGTACGAGCCGCGCTCGATCGCGATCTTGTTCGACGCACGCAGGGCGTGGAACAGCACGGTGTAGAAGTAGATGTTCGTGAAGTCGACGCCTTCTTCGGACCCGTAGAAGATGTGCTCCCGGGCGAGGAAGCCGTGCAGGTTCATCTGGCCGAGGCCGATGGCGTGGGATTCGTTGTTGCCCCGCTCGATCGACGGCACCGACGAGATCGTCGTCTGGTCGGAGACGGCCGTCAGGCCGCGGATGGCGACCTCGATGGTCTGCGCGAAGTCGGGCGAGTCCATCGTCTTCGCGATGTTCAGCGAGCCGAGGTTGCACGAGAT
The DNA here is from genome assembly GCF_048381395.1 of Rhodococcus shunpengi. Lineage (NCBI taxonomy): Bacteria > Bacillati > Actinomycetota > Actinomycetes > Mycobacteriales > Nocardiaceae > Rhodococcus > Rhodococcus shunpengi. The sequence goes on along the minus strand of NZ_JBLWIU010000024.1, from coordinate 339,992 downwards.
GTCCTTGCCCACATGGCTGTAGGACAGGTCGTCGTTGAACTCAGAGGGGGTCGAGACCTGCAGGATCTCCGAGCACAGGTTCGAGTGCGTGATCTTTCCGGCGATCGGGTTGGCCCGGTTCACCGTGTCCTCGAACATGACGTAGGGGTAGCCCGACTCGAACTGCAACTCGGCGACGGTCTGGAAGAACTCGCGCGCCTTGATCTTCGACTTGCGGATGCGCTTGTCGTCGACCATCTCGTAGTACTTCTCGGTGACGTCGATGTCGGCGAAGGGCTTGCCGTAGACGCGCTCGACGTCGTACGGCGAGAACAGATACATGTCCTCGTTCTTCTTCGCCAGCTCGAACGTGATGTCGGGGATGACGACGCCCAGCGAGAGGGTCTTGATGCGGATCTTCTCGTCGGCGTTCTCACGCTTGGTGTCGAGGAAACGGTAGATGTCGGGGTGGTGCGCGTGCAGGTAGACCGCACCGGCACCCTGACGGGCACCGAGCTGGTTGGCGTAGGAGAAGGAGTCCTCGAGCAGCTTCATGATCGGGATGACGCCGGAGGACTGGTTCTCGATCTTCTTGATCGGGGCGCCGTGCTCACGAATGTTGCTGAGCAGCAGGGCGACACCGCCACCGCGCTTGGACAGCTGCAGTGCGGAGTTGATGGAGCGGCCGATCGACTCCATGTTGTCCTCGATGCGGAGCAGGAAGCACGAGACGGGCTCGCCGCGCTGCTTCTTGCCCGAGTTGAGGAAGGTCGGGGTGGCCGGCTGGAAACGACCGGAGATGATCTCGTCGACGAGGTGACGGGCGAGGATCTCGTCGCCGTCGGCCAGCGTCAGTGCGACCATGCACACGCGGTCCTCGAAGCGCTCGAGGTAACGCTTGCCGTCGAACGTCTTGAGCGTGTACGAGGTGTAGTACTTGAACGCACCGAGGAAGGTCGGGAACCGGAACTTCTTCGAATACGCATGGTCGAACAGCGATTTGACGAACGCACGCGAGTACTTCTCGAGCACCTCGTGCTCGTAGTAGTTCTCCTCGACGAGGTAGTCGAGCTTCTCGTCGAGGTTGTGGAAGAAGACCGTGTTCTGGTTGACGTGCTGCAGGAAGTACTGGCGGGCGGCGGCCACATCCTTGTCGAACTGGATCTCGCCGTTGGGGCCGTACAGATTCAACATCGCGTTGAGCGCGTGGTAGTCGAGATCCTTGATCGAATCGTCGAGGTGTGCGCTCGTGGCGGGAGCGGGATCGGTAATGGTCACAGTGCTGTCCCCACTTGTCGGAGTTAGGAAACGGCCGCGCAGTCACGTCCGCGACGCGCGTCGAATACGGATACGGATGTGGCTCAGGCGTTCTGGAGAACGGACTCCCAGAATCGGGCGAGACCGTCGCGGACACGCTCGACGTCGTCGGTCGTGCCCATCAACTCGAACCGGTACAGATACGGCACCTTGCACTTGCGCGAGACGATGTCTCCCGCGAAACAGTACGAGTCGCCGAAGTTGGTGTTACCCGCCGCGATGACACCGCGGATCAGGCCCCGATTGTGCTCGTTGTTGAGGAATCGGATGACCTGTTTGGGAACGTAGCGGGTATCACGGCCCGTGGCGGTCGTCCCGCCACCGTAGGTCGGCACGATCAGCACGTACGGATCGTGGACCTCGAAATTCCCCTCACGATCGTGCAGCGGGATACGGCTGGCCGGAATCCCGAGTTTCTGCACGAATCGGTGGGTGTTCTCGGATGTACTCGAGAAGTACACCAGCGATGTTCCCGGGATCGACCCCAGCGAAGCCATCGGTAGTCACCACTCTTCATTCGATTGCGAAGACCGGCCCGAGGCGGACACGGAAGAACACGTCCGCCCGGAGACGACGACGATCGGGCCGCCGCGAACGCGGCCCGGGCTCAGGCAGCGACGGTGAGCGCCTTGATTCGGTCGGGGCGGAAGCCCGACCAGTGGTCGTCGCCGGCGACGACGACGGGCGCCTGGAGGTATCCCAGCGCCATGACGTAGTCGCGGGCCTCGGGGTTCTCACTGATGTCGACGACGTCGTACTCGATGCCGGCCTTGTCGAGGGCGCGGTAGGTGGCGGTGCACTGGACGCAGGCAGGCTTGGTGTAGACGGTGATGTTCATGAATGCCCCTTTTCCGACGGCCGTGGGCGGCCTGACGACTGACTGCTGTGCGTTACCCGGAAGCCCACTCATCCGTCCGATCCCGCTTCCCCGAGAGATCGTCGGCACTTGTGGCCCTCCAGCGGTCTAGACACTACACCTTGTGTCCGTCGGATACACAGAACCCAGGATGTTGTGACTTACAAAGGTGATATTCCCAGGTCGCGACCCTCCCTCCACGGCGTTTCGGGCGTGTCTCGGCGTGTCGCCGCAGCGCGTCCGAGAGAGACCTCGAGCACAGTGTGGCGGGCACCACCGACAACTTCGCGAGGTCACCGCGAGAACACCCTCCGGAGGGCCTGCGCGGGGAGCTCCGGGCGGGAAGAATGACTCCTCGTGCACCCGGTTCGCGCGATGCTTGCCGCACTGCTGGCACTGTCCCTGTGCGCCGCCTGTGACTCGCGCCGTGAGTGCGAACCGATCTCCGCCCCGCTCGACGAGACGAGCACCGCGTGTCCCCGCTTCGGCATCAGCACCCCCGGCGGCCCGGTGGCCGTCGACGAGTACCGCGCGGTCACCGGGGCGGTCGGCACCGCCCCCGGCGCGGTGCTGTGGTTCGTCGACTTCCTCTCCCCGCCACCCCTCGGGGCCCTCGACATCGTGCGCGCCTCGGGCGCCGACCCGATCGTCACGTGGGAGCCCTGGTTGCAGCGCGACGACGGGACGTACGACCGGACGTCGATCTCGATGACCGACATCGCCGCGGGGATCCACGACGACCATCTCTACCGATGGGCGGACGAGCTCGCCGCCTGGGACGGGACCGTGTTCCTGCGCTTCGCGCACGAGCCGAACGGGGACTGGTACCCCTGGGGTCCCGCCGGCGGTACCTCAGCGGAGACCTACGTCGCGGCGTGGCGGCATGTGCACGACCTGTTCGCCTCCAAGGGAGCCGTCAACGTGCGCTGGATCTGGACGGTCAACGTCCCGCACGAGGGCAGCAGCCCCATCGCCCCCCTGTATCCGGGCGACGGTTACGTCGATGTCATCGGGGTCGACGGCTACAACTGGGGCACCACCCGGCAGTGGAGTCGCTGGCAGTCCCCCGAGGATCTGTTCGGACCGACCTTCGACGAGCTCGGTCGGCTCGCCCCGGAGCGTCCAGTCGCAGTCACCGAGGTCGCGAGCGCGGAGGCCGGTGGGTCGAAGCCGGACTGGATCCGGGATCTGGTGGCTTACTTGGACAGTCACCCCGCGGTGACGACGTTCGTGTGGTTCCATCACAACAAGGAAACCGACTGGCGCCTGACCAGCACGGCCGAGTGCGCGGCGGCCCTGGACGACGCTCTGCACAGGAGACACACCGCACGATGACATCCGAGGCGCCGCTGCTCCCCGACCATCTCGAGGGCGAGCGCATGCGCGACGTCGAGCGGCTCGAGCTGCTCGACACCCCTCACGAGGAGCGCTTCGACAAAATCACCCGCATGGCGTGCCGCGTGTTCGGCGTCCCCATGGCGTCGGTGTCGCTGATGGACCACGACCGGCAGTGGTTCAAGTCGATCCTCGGACTGCAACTCTCCGAAGTTCCTCGCGAGAGGACGGTGTGCCGCACCACCATCGCGCGGGCGTACGAGCGGCCGGACGACCCCGCACTCGTCCTTCCCGATGCCGCAACCGATCCCGCCTTCATGGACATCCCCGGTATCGGTGGTGAGGGTGGGATCCGGTTCTACGCCGGTTATCCCCTGTTCGGCCCCACCGGTCACCCCGTGGGCACCTTCTGCATCTATGACACCGAGGAGAGGAGCCTCGATCCGGATCAGCTCGACACATTCGCGGAGCTGGCCGAGTGGGCTCAACGCGAACTCGATCGTTCCGACGAACTCGAGCGGGCCGCCGAGATCCAGCGGCAACTCCTGCCCCGGCCGCTCCCGGATCTTCCCGGTTACGGGATCGCCACGGTGTGCCTGCCCGCCTACATGGTGGGCGGCGATTTCTTCGACCACTACCGACTCCGCGACGGGGTCGTGATCACCGTCGCCGACGTCATGGGCAAAGGACTCGGTGCTGCGATACTGTCGTCGGCCGTACGTTCCTCGCTGCGCGGGGTCGGAAGAGTCTTCGACCGGTTCGGGCGGCCGGAAGGTGTCCTCGAGACCGGATTGGCGCTGTCGGTCGCCGCGGAACACCTCGCGGAGGACTTCGAGCACACCGGGACGTTCGTCACCGCCTTCGTCGCCGCGATCGACTTCTCGACGGGGCACATCGAGTTCGCCGATGCCGGCCACGGTCTGGCCGCGATCCGGCGTGCCGACGGCGAGGTCGAACCGCTCCACGGCGGCGGCCCTCCGCTCGGGATACTCCCCGAGACCACGTGGATATCGGCAACCGCGCAGCTGAATCCGGGCGACACTCTCGTGGTCTGCTCGGACGGTCTCCTCGACCTGCTCGACGAGCAGAGCGACCCTGCGGCACTGTGCCGATTCGTTGCGGCTCATACCACCCCGGAGGCACTGGTGGACGCTGCGCAAGCCTTGACGGAGAGCGAACCACCGCTCGACGACGTCACGGTCGTCGCGATACGACGGAACGAGGTGTTGTGAACGCCGTCACGAAAGAGGGCTACCCGTCCCCGTTCCTGCGTGTCCTCATCGTCCTCACGGTCGTCGTCGGTCTGAACTACATCGTCTGGCGCTGGTTGTTCTCGGTGAATTGGGACGCCTGGTGGATCGCGGTGCCACTGGTGCTTGCCGAGACATACAGCCTGATCGACTCCTTGCTCTTCGCCTTGACGATGTGGCGGCTGAGGAGACGCCCCGAGCCGCCGGCGGCACCCGAAGGGATGACGGTCGACGTCTTCATTACCACCTACAACGAACCCGTCGACCTGGTGCTGCGCACCGCCGCAGCAGCAAAGCGGATCCGCTATCCGCACCGGACGTGGATCCTCGACGACGGAGCCCGGCCCGAACTCGCCGCGGCCGCAGCCGAACTCGGTGTCGACTACATGACACGCTCGGCGAGCTGGACGAACAAGCCCCGTCATGCCAAGGCCGGCAATCTCATCAACGCCCTGCTGCACTCCGACGGCGAGTTCCTGTTGATCCTCGACGCCGACCAGGTGCCCGAACCCGAGATCCTCGACCGCACACTCGGATACTTCACCGACGAGAGCATGGCGCTGGTCCAGACCCCGCAGTACTTCACCAATGTCCCCGACTCCGATCCACTCGGCAGTCAGGCCCCGTTGTTCTACGGCCCGATCCAGCAGGGCAAGGACGGCTGGAACGCGGCCTTCTTCTGCGGGTCCAACGCGATCCTCCGACGTGAAGCACTCATGCAGCTCGGCATCGCCGGCTACGTCCAGGCCGTCGAGGACGGTGTGGAACGCACCCTGCGTACCGCCGGAAAGGTGGTCGATCGCGCGCGCCGGAAAGTGCCCGCCGATCAGCCCGATGTGGCCGCGGCACTCGACTCGGTGCGCCGTGCCGTGCGCACGGCACGCAGCGAACTCCGGACCGGTGTGGCACTCGCCGACGTCACCTTCCGCTTCCAGCAGACGGTCGACGCCGCTGCACGCAGCATCGTCGACGCCGACTTCGGTGGTATCCGCGCCGATCTCGAGGAGATCGCCGCGCTCGACGCACACGGTACCGACGCGCTCACCATCGACGACACCGTGCTCGAACGCCTGGCCGATCGCGAATGGTCGCCGCTCGGTGCGCTCGAATCGATCCGCGCGATGATCCGCGCGGTCGACGTCGACCGCGCGGAGGAGGCCGAACCGATGCTCGCGTTGGCGACCATCTCCGTGACCGAGGACATGGCCACCTCGATGCGCCTGCACGGCGCCGGCTGGAAGTCCGTCTACCACCACGAGATCCTGGCCTACGGGCTGGCCCCGGAGGATCCGAAGACGATGGTCACCCAACGACTTCGCTGGGCGCAGGGCACGATCCAGGTGATGCTCCGGGAGAACCCGCTCGTCCAGAAGGGCATGACCGTCGCGCAGCGCCTGATGTACTGGTCGACGATGTGGAGTTATCTCTCCGGATTCGCAGCCCTCGCCTATTTCGCGGCGCCGGTGATCTATCTCGTCTTCGGAGTCCTGCCGGTCGAGGCGTTCAGCCTCGACTTCTTCGCGCGACTCGTCCCGTTCCTCATCCTGAGTCAGTTGTTGTTCTTCATCGTGGGCCGCGGGACGCCGACCTGGCGTGGCCAGCAGTACAGCCTCGCCTTGTTCCCGGTGTGGATCAGGGCGTGTTGGACCGCCTTCCTCAACGTGTATTTCGACAAGCCGCTGGACTTCGCGGTCACTCCGAAGACGCGCCAAGGGGGCGAGGGTGTCCCGTGGTATCTGTTCCGGCAGCAGCTGCTCGTCATGGCGCTGTTGGTGGTCGCAGCGATCATCGGCACCGTGCGGTTGTTCCTCGGCGATATCTCGGTGCTGGGAGTCACCGCGAACCTCGTCTGGGTCGTGTTCGACCTGTTCATTCTCTCGGTGGTGATCCAAGCGGCTCGCTACCGTGGACCCGAAAGCAAAGGAGATCGATGAGCCACTACGAAACCCGCCAGGTGGGAACGAGCACCGTCGTGCAGCCCACGGGCCGCCTGAACATGGTTGCGGCACCGCGCCTTCGCGAGCAGCTACATGGTCTCGTCGAGAACGGATCCAGCCGGCTCGTGGTGGATCTCAGCCGGACCGACTTCATCGACTCCTCCGGTCTCGGCGCACTCGTCTCCGGGTTGAAGGCCGCCCGTCAGGCGGGCGGCGACCTGCGGATCGCCGCACCGACCGCCCAGGTACAGAGCGTCCTCGCGCTCACCCGGCTCGACCGGGTGCTGACGACACACGATTCCGCGGACACGGCGTTCGATGGCGACTGACCGGCCACCGGAAATGCAACCGGACCAGGGCCCCTCGATGCGGTGGGAGCTGTCGGCCACGACGAGTGAAGGCACCCTCGACAGGATCATGAACCTGGTCGCCGAGATGTTCGCCGCCGAGGAGCTCGACGAGTCCGACCGCATGCAGTTCGAGATCGCGGTCGCCGAGATCGGCGCGAACATCATCGAGCATGCCGGCCGGGGAGACGCGGTCTCGGTGACGCTGACCCTGGAACTCCATCCGGAGCGCCTGGAGGCCGTGTTCGTCGACGACGGCGCCCCGGCCCGGGTGGATCTGCGTTCGGTCGAACTTCCGGATGTCCTCGCCGAGCGCGGTCGAGGACTTGCCATCGCCCTCGCCGCGCTCGACGAACTTCGGTACCGGCGGCAGGCCGGCACCAATCGCTGGCTGTTGGTCTGTTACCGGTCCGACGCGTCAGGGCAGGCCGGGCAGTAGGTCGTCGAGGCGGGCCGGCAGGTTCCGGACCCGCACTCCGGTCGCGTGCCACAGGGCGTTGACGACCGCCGCGGCGCTGCCGACGATCCCGATCTCACCGATCCCCCGCGACCCCATGGGTGTCGCGTGCAGGTCCTCGTCGTCGAGCCAATCGGCTTCGATCCCACGGATGTCGGCGTGTGTCGGCACGTGGTATTCGGACAGGTCGTGGTTGACGACGTGCCCGAAACGCGCGTCGCGGATGCTCTCCTCGAACAGGGCCATCGAGATCCCGAACGACATCCCGCCGATGAACTGCGAACGCGCCGTACGTGGGTTGATCACCCGTCCCACGGAGAACAGACCGAACATCCGGGGCACCCGGATCTCGCCGGTGTCGGCGTCGACATACACCTCGGCGAAGTGCACACCGAAGGACTGCGCGGTGTAGTGCTCGAGTTCGCGGTTCTCGGCTGCCGACGCGGACAGTTCGGCACCCACCGGTGGGTCGTCGCCGAAGCGTTTGCCGAATTGCTCTGCGGCCGTGACGATCGCGGTACCCCAGGACGAGGTGCCCGACGATCCGCCGGCCACCGTGCCGTTGGGCAGTGCACTGTCGCCGATCTCGAGGTCCACGTCCTCCGGTCGGCATCCGAGTGCGTCGGCTGCGATGAGGGTCAGGGTCGTCCACGCACCCGTACCGAGGTCGGTGGCTCCGATGCGGACGGAGTAGCGCCCCTCCCCGAGGTGCCGGATCTGGGCTTCCGAACCGGGATTGACCATGTGGGGATAGGTCGCGACCGCCATGCCGGTACCGATCAGGGTGTTGCCCTGCCGCCGGGTGCCGGGTTCGCGGTCGGACGGATCCCATCCGAATCGCTGTGCTCCTTCGCGGAGGCATTCGACGAGCCGGCGCGACGACCACGGCTTTCCCGTCTCCGGATCGGACTCGGGTTCGTTGCGGATGCGCAGTTCGATCGGGTCGATCCCGAGTTCGGCGGCGAGCTCGTCCATCGCGACCTCGCCGGCGAACATGCCCGGCGCCTCGCCGGGAGCGCGCATCCAGAACGGCGCCGGCACGTCGAGGGTGATCGCGCGATGCGACGTACGGGCGTTGGCGACGTCGTAGAGATTGCGCAGCGGCACCCCCGCCTGTTCGACGAATTCGGTGACCCGGGACGACTGGGCGAACGCCTCGTGCACGAGACCGGTGAGCCTGCCGTCGCGGTCGGCCGCGAGCCGGATGTGCGAGGCGGTCGGAGCGCGGTAACCGACGTAACCGAACATATCGGGTCGGGAGACCGCGAACTTGACCGCCTTCCCCGGCAGGGCCCGCGCCGCGAGTCCGCCGAGGACGTCGTGCGCGTGAGGACCGCCCTTGGAACCGAATCCCCCACCGATGTACGGACAGACCACCCGCATCCGGGCCGCGTCGAGACCGAAGACCGGCGCGAGGGTCTCGACGACACCGTGCGGATGCTGCGTCGAGGTGTACAGCGTCAGGGTGTGTGCGTCGGTCTCACCGTTCGACGGCACGACGTCGTTCCGCCAGATCGCGACGACGGTGTGCGGTTCGAGCGGGTTGTTGTGTTCCTCGGGGGTGGAGTACCACTGATCGACGACCGTCTCGGCGCGGGCGAACGCCGCGTCGACGTCCCCTCGCTCGGTGTCGGGTTCGTAGCCGCCGTTGACGGTCTCGGGTGTGTACGCGTCGGGATGGTCGGCGCGGAAGAGCGCGTCGTGCGGTTCCTCGCTGTATTCGACCTTCAGGAGCGAGCATGCCTCCCGGGCGATCTCGAAGCTCTCCGCGACGACCGCGCCGATGATCTGGCCCCGGTACAGCACGTCGGGTGTCTGCAGGACGGAGTACTCGCCCTCGGCCTCCTCGGTGAGACGTGGGGCGTTCCAGGGAGTGAGGACCTTCAGCACCCCCGGCACCGCTTCGGCGGCGGCGGTGTCGATCCGGTCGACGCGTCCACGGGCGATGGTGGAGGTGAGCGGTACGAGGTAGGCGGGGTCGTCGACCGGGTGCTCGTAGGCGTACGGCGCCGTCCCGGCGACCTTCGCCGGTCCGTCGATTCGCGCGGTGGAGCGCCCACCTGCTCGGATCGGCTCGGGGCTCATGCGGATTCACCTCGTTCCCGTTCGTCGAGTTCGCGCAGGGTCGCCACCACGGTTCGCCGCAGCAGCGGGATCTTGTAGACGTTGCCGTCGAGGGGGCTCGCGTCGGCGAGCTCGGCCTCGGCCGCGGTGGCGAAGACCTCGTCGGAGGGTTGGTGCCCGAGAAGTGCTTCCTCCGCGCGGTGTGCCCGCCAGGGCCGGTGGGCGACCCCACCGAATGCGATGCGGCACCCGGTGATCGTCCCGTCCGCAACGGTCATCTCGGCCGCTACGGAGACCAGCGCGAAGGCGTAGGACGCCCGGTCGCGCACCTTGCGATAGGTGGACAGCGAACTCTGCGCTGCGGGGATCCGTACGCCGACGATGAGATCGTCGCGTTCGAGCACGGTGTCGCGCTCGGGTGTGTCGCCCGGGAGTCGGTAGAAGTCCTCCACCGCGATGGCGCGCTCACCGTCCGGGCCGAGGACGAGGACTTCGGCGTCGAGTGCGAGCAGGGCGACCGCCATATCGGAAGGATGGGTGGCCACGCAGCGCTCCGAGGCGCCGAGGATCGCGTGGTAGCGGGTGTATCCGCCGATGGCGGAGCAGCCGCTGCCGGGTTCGCGCTTGTTGCAGGGGGTGCTCACGTCCCGGAAGTACGAGCACCGCGTGCGCTGGAGCAGGTTGCCGCCGGTGGTCGCGGTGTTCCGGAGCTGGGGTGAGGCACCGGCGAGCAGTGCGCGCGACAGCACCGGATAGTTGCGCCGCACGAAGGGATGCGCCGCGAGGTCGCTGTTGCGGACATTGGCGCCCACCCGGATTCCCCCGTCGGCCGCCTCCTCCACGGTGTCGAGCGGAAGATGCGAGACGTCGACGAGAAGATCGGGGGTCGCGACGCCGAGTTTGAGGTGGTCGACGAGATTCGTGCCGCCCGCGAGAAAGACCGCACCCGGTGTCTCGTGCACGACGGCGACGGCAGCGGCGGGATCTGCCGGTCGCTCGTAACGGAGAGAACTCATCGCGTCTCCTCCGTATCGAGTCGGCTGTCGCCGGCACCGATTCGGCTGTCGCCGGCGGCGACGGTGCGGATCGCCGAGACGATGTTGGGATAGGCCGCGCAGCGGCACAGATTGCCGCTCATGCGTTCCCGGATCTCGTCGTCGTCGAGTTCGGGTGCCTGTTCGAGATCGGCCGTGACGTGACTCGGTGCCCCGTCGGCGAATTCGTCGAGCATGCCGACGGCCGAACAGATCTGGCCGGGGGTGCAGTAGCCGCACTGGAAGGCGTCGTCCTCGATGAACTGCGCCTGGAGCGGATGCATCTCCCCATCGCCGAGTCCGGCGGCGGTGACGATCTCGGCGCCGTCGTGCGAGGCGGCGAGGGCCAGACACGAGAGGGTGCGCCGGCCGTCGATCAGTACGGTGCACGCTCCGCACTGACCGAGATCGCATCCCTTCTTCGGGGAGGTGATCCCGAGGCGGTCGCGCAGTGCGTCGAGCACGGTGGTGCGGACGTCGATCGGGACGCGACGCTCCACCCCGTCGACGTGGAGAACTATGTCGAGATCGGGTCGGTGGCCGGTATCGGTCCTCGTGTCCCCGCTTGTCATGGGCAAACCTCCGAACAGTGGGCTGTGTTCGGGGCATTCCCGCTGCAGGCGTCGTCGAACCGTCGAGATGCGACGAGCGGAGCGTCCGCGGCTCGGCCGGACCCTGCGGATACGCGCGGTGCCGGAGACCNGCGGGTCTCCGGCACCGGGGGTGTCGGACGGTCCGCCGGGCCGACGGACGTCTCGATCAGGCGTTGGCGAGCACCTTGGTGGCGTCGGCCAGGGCGGTGACGACCGCTGCGATCTGCTGCGCGGTCTCGGCGTGCTCCTTGGCGTGCACGCCACCGAACTTGCCGAAGGTCTCGCCGATCGACAGCGAGCCGCCCTCGACGATCGTGCCGCCGGCGATCCCGATGGCCTTGACCGCGTCCTCGAGCGCCCACTTCGCGGCGTTCTGGCTGGGCGACTGACTGACGATGGCGACAGGCTTGCCGCTCAGTGCGCCGGCACCGTAGGGGCGCGACAGCCAGTCGACGGCGTTCTTGAGCACCGCGGAGACGGTGCCGTTGTACTCGGGAGTGACGACCAGCACGGCATCGACCTCGGCAGCGGCGTCACGCAGGGCCACGGCCGCGGCGGGGACAGCCTCGCCGTCGAGGTCCTCGTTGTAGAAGGGAACGTCGGCGAGGCCCTCGTAGAGGGTCACCTCGACGTTCTCGGCAGCGACCGCAGCGGCAGTCTCGGCGAGCTGGCGGGAGACGGAGCCGTCACGCAGGCTGCCGACGAGGGCGAGAACTCGGGTCATGGGAACATCCTCGGGTCGAAGTGGTTGACTACGCAATGTTAAACGGACCGCGGTCCGCTTTATTCCCCGCCCCGCTAGAGTGTGACCTTGTGAACACTCGCCCCCTCCCGCACGCGGACGGTCGGGCGCTGCCTGCGGCGAACAACCGGGCCCTCCCTCTGGCGGACGAACGACTCTCCGAACGGGGCGACGCAGCGCGCAATCGTTCCCGTCTGCTCGACGCCGCCGCGCTGCTCGTCGCCGAACGCGGCGTCGACGCCGTGACGATGGACGCCGTCGCGGCGCGGGCCGGGGTCGGCAAGGGCACCGTCTTCCGCAGATTCGGCTCCCGGGCCGGACTCGTCCGGGCGCTCCTCGACCACAGCGAGCGCGAGTTCCAGCAGGGTTTCCTGTTCGGCCCGCCGCCGCTCGGCCCGGACGCCGATCCCCTGGACCGGCTCATCGCCTTCGGTCGTGCGCGCATCGAACTCGTCGAGGTGCAGGGCGAACTGCTCCGCGCGGCCGAATCCGCCACCGACTCCCGCTACACCGCTCCCGCCCACCTGGTCTCGCTCGCCCACATCGACGCGTTGTTGCGTGCCGCCGGTGTCACCGGCGACACCCGATTGCTGGCGACCTCGCTGGTCGCGTCGCTCGAGGCCACCCTCGTGCTCCACCAGTGGCGCGAGCTGGGACATCCGCTCCGCCGACTCGCCGACAACTGGGCCGAACTGGCACACCGTGTCGTGACCGGCCGAGGTATCCACGAAAACGGGTCGAGCGCCGTACCGTAACGGCATGATTCGCACATTCCGGGTGCTCACGGTCGTCTCCCTGGCGGCGATCGCTGCCGCGTGCACCACCGAGTCGGATTCAACCGACGGCAACTCCGCCGAGGACCTCACCGGCCGCACCTTCGTCTCGACGAGCGTGACCGGCACGCAGATCCCGGGCGACGGACCGATGGTCGTCGAGTTCCCGGAGGACGGACGCATCTCCGCGACCGCCGGCTGCAACCGCTTCGTCGGCGGCGTGGACCTGGCCGACGGGCGAGTGAAGGCATCGGACCTGGCGAGCACGATGATGGCCTGCCTGCCGGAACGCGAGGGAGCAGACGCGTGGCTCACCACGCTGTTCGACGCCGAGCCGCGCTGGTCGCTCGACGGGAACACCTTCACGCTCACCGGCGACGACATCACGGTCTCGCTCGAGGACGAGAAGGTCGCCGACCCCGCTCTGCCGATCACCGGTACCGAGTGGGTGGTGACCTCGCTGCGCACCGCCGACGCCGTCGTCAGGTCGGTCGCCCTGGAGAACGCCGCGCCGACACTCACCCTGGCCGACGACGGCACCCTCACCGGGAACACGGGGTGCAACGAGATCGGCGGCAGCGCCGAGGTCGGCGACGATGTCATCCTGTTCGAACCGCTCACCATGACCCGCGCAGGCTGCGCCGATCCCGAGGTCGCCGACATCGAGACGCACATCCTGAACGTGCTCGCAGGTGAGACCACCTACACCGTCCAGGGCTCGTCGATGACCCTCACCGCAGCGAACGGCACCGACGGACTGGAGTTCACGGCCCGCTGATCCCTCCTCGGTACCGTGAGACCCATGCCGGGAGCAGTCCGCGTGGTCGTCGTCCTCGCACTGGGTGCGCTGCTGTCCGGGTGCGGAATGTTCGGGTCGTCGCCGTCCGACCCGATCGGTCGCCGTTACGTCTCGACCGAGGTCGAGGGGCGGCCGATCCCCGGCGGCGGTCCGCTCCAGTTGTCGTTCCCCGCTCGGGAGCGGGTCGCGGCGTCCGCCGGATGCAACCGGTTCACCGGCACCGCCGACCTGTCCGGGAGCAGGATCCGCGCCGGGACGCTCGCGTCCACGAGAATGGCGTGTCCTCCCCCGCGCGACGGCGCCGACGACTGGGTGCGGACGCTGTTCGCGGGCACACCCCGGTGGACTCTCGACGGGGAGGTGCTCACCCTGACCACCAGCGCGGTGACCGTCACCCTCACCGAACGTACGGACGGGGGCTGAGATCGTTCGAGGGCGAATCGTTCAGTAACGCTCGACGAGCCAGCGGGCGAGTTCCTGCGCGCTGCGGTCGACCTGCTGCGGCCAGTCGAGCGCCGAATCGTCGGCCCGGTCGCTCACGTGCTTGACGAGCCGGCACCGCGCACCCATGCGGCGGGCGGCATAGGCGACCGCGAAACCCTCCATGTCGACGAGATCGGCGCGCGCGGACAGCGCGTCGCGGATCTCGGCGTCCGAGACGAACGAATCACCGGTGGCGAGCACGCTGCCGTCACCGTCGTCGATCTGCACGACGTCCTGCACGGGGTGACCGAGGCTCTTCAGGATCTCGCTGCTGATGTCGTGGTTGATCGCGGCGGACGGCAGGAACAGTCCCGAGTGGTGGGTGTGCAATGCGCCGGCGGTGCCGATGTTCACGACGAGCGGCCGCGCGTCGGCCGGATACCCCGCGAGCGCCGCGGTGACGGCGACCGCCGCGTCGACCTTCCCGATCCCGGTGATCACCGTCTCGTAGCGTTCCGGGACGTGCGCCGCCTCGGCGCGGGTTGCGGATACGACGAGGATCCCGTTCACGTACTGCCTCCGAGTTCGAGGGTCGCGAGTGCCGCCCGGTGCAGCTCCCGCCCGTACCCGGCACCGTATCCCGCGGCGTGCACCGCCAGTGGATGCAGCTGGTGCACGGGCACCCGCTGCTCCCATCCGGCACGCAGCGGATGTGCCGACTCGTAGCCGTCGACGACCCGGCCCAGGTGCGGGCAACCGAAGAGCGCGAGCATCGCCAGATCCGTCTCGCGGTGGCCGCCGTGCGCGGCCGGATCGATCAGGACGACGCCGCGCGGCGACCACAGCACGTTGCCGTTCCACAGGTCTCCGTGCAGGCGCGCGGGCGGATCCTCGTCGTCGAAGGCTCCGGCGGCGACGAGATCGCAGGCGGCCTCGATGTCGTGGCGCTGACGGTCGGTGACGCTGCCCGCCTCGACCGCGATGCGCAGGAAGGGCAGCACCCGCTCTGCGACGTAGAACGTTCCCCAGGTGTCGTGCACGGTGCGGCTCATGGGGCGGCGGCCGATGAACAGCTGCCCGTCGTAATCGTCGGGTGCCGCACCGAAACCGGCGGCGCCCACGTCGTGCATCCGGGCGAGTGCGGCACCGAACTCCCGTGCGGCCTCGACGGACGGGGATGCCTCGGCGATCCGCTCGAGTTCGATGTGGTGCTCACTCACCGACCGCACCGCCGCCACCGGCATACCGGCCTCGGCGAGCCAGGCCAGACCGGCCGCCTCGGCCCGGAAGAAATCCGGTTGCGCGTGCGGGTCGTGTTTGCGGAAGACGTCTCCGGTGCTCACCCCGAAGAGTCTGCCCGACCGCACTCTTCGCCCCGCCCTCTTCGCCGTTGTATCGCAGCAGTAACACGGGAACGCTAGGGTCGTGAAGATGACGAACCTTCGCGATCGGATCATCGAAGAACTCGGGGTGAAACCCTCCATCGACCCACGCGCCGAGATCGACGCGCGGGTGCAGTTTCTCGCCGACTACCTGGGCAGTACTCCCGCGAAGGGATTCGTGCTCGGCATCAGCGGCGGGCAGGACAGCACACTCGCCGGCAAGCTCGCCCAGCTCGCCGCGGAGAAGCTCCGCGCCGAGGGCCACACGGCGGAGTTCGTCGCGGTCCGCCTGCCCTACGGCAAGCAGGCCGACGAGCACGACGCCCTCGTCGCACTGGAATTCATCGGAGCCGACCGCACTCTCGGTGTGGATGTGAAGCCCGGCGCCGACGCGACCGCCTCGGAAGCAGCTCGCGCGCTGTACGGCACCGAGACCCGTCTGCGCGACTTCGTGCGCGGCAACATCAAGGCCCGCGAACGCATGATGATCCAGTACGCGATCGCCGGAGAACTCGGCTACCTCGTGGTCGGCACCGACCACGCCGCCGAAGCGGTGACCGGCTTCTACACCAAGTACGGCGACGGCGGCGTCGACATCACCCCCCTGGCCGGTCTCACGAAGCGGCAGGGTGCGGCGCTGCTGCGCGAACTCGACGCGCCCGAGAGCACCTGGATCAAGATCCCCACCGCTGATCTCGAGGACGACCGTCCCGCGCTGCCCGACGAGGAAGCGCTCGGCATGACCTACAGCGAGATCGACGACTATCTCGAGGGCAAGGACGTCACCGACGACCTCGCCAAGCGCCTCGAGACCAAGTTCCTCGACACGCGGCACAAGCGCGTGATGCCCGTGGCGCCCTTCGACACCTGGTGGCGCGAGGGTTAGCCACCCGCGAAGGGCGGCAGGACGTCCACTCGGGACCCGGCCGGTCGGCCGAGGTCCCGGGTGAGTTCGCCCGTACCACCATCGCCGGGTTCGAGCAGGAAGGCCGCCACCGACAGGACCCGCTCCATGCCGGCGCCGTAACGATCGACGAGCACGGCACGCAGCGCGCCGAGATCGGCACCCTCCGGCAGGTCGATCGTGTCCTTCTCGCGTCCGGCCGCATCCGCTGCGGCCGCGAAGTACCGCACCTCGATCCCGGTCGTCACCTCAGCCACCGATAGCTCCCATGCTCCGCTGCGGCGGCGCGAAGTCCGCCGCGTCCATGCCGTGTCCGGCCCACTTGTTCCACATCGCCCCGCGCCACAGCGCGGCGAGTTCGTCGTCGGTGGCGCCGCCTCGAAGAGCGGCGCGCAGGTCGGTCTCCCGGTCGCTGAACAGGCAGGACCGGACCGTTCCCTCGGCCGTCAACCGCGTGCGGTCGCAGTCGCTGCAGAACGACCGCGTCACCGACGCGATGATGCCGACGGTCGCCGGTCCGCCGTCGACGAGCCAGCGTTCGGCCGGCGCGGACGGGTCCTCGCGTTCGGTCTCCGTGAGCGTGAACCGCTGCCCGAGCACGTCGAGCAACTGCTGGGCCGGCACCATCTGCGAGCGCGCCCAGTTCTGATCGGCGTCGAGAGGCATCTGCTCGATGAACCGCAGTTCCACGCCCTCGTCGAGGCACCACGCGAGCAGGTCGGCCGCGCCCTCGAGGGTCTCCGGCATCAGGACGGCGTTGACCTTGACCCGTCCCAGTCCGGCGGCCACCGCGGCGCGGATGCCGTCGAGCACCGAATCGAGCCGGTCGCGGCGCGTGAGCCGCGCGAAGTGCTCGCGGTCGATGGTGTCGAGGGAGATGTTCACGCGGGTCAGTCCGGCGTCCGCCAACGCCCGCGCACGGTGCCGGAGACCGACCGCATTGGTGGTCAGCGCGATCGGCAGCCCCGGGGTCTGCTGCGCACATCCGGCGACGATCTCCTCGAGATCGCGGCGCATGAGCGGTTCCCCACCGGTGAAGCGCACCTCGTGGACACCGAGCCGACCGGTCGCGATGCCCACCAGACGCACGATCTCGGCGCTCGTGAGCAGCTGGTCGCGCGGAATCTCGGGAAGTCCCTCGGCCGGCATGCAGTAGGTGCAGCGCAACGAGCACTTCTCGGTGAGGGACACACGTAGGTCGCGGGCAATGCGCCCGAAGCGATCGAGCAGCTCGGGCACGTCGGGCCGATCGGACACGTCGTCTGCGCGATCGCGCACGACCGGGATGCCCATGTCCACCGCTGTCATACGACCATCGCTTTCATACAGCCCAGTATGCCCACAACCGCCGACCGTGACATCGCATCCGGACAGACGGGGCACACGCGGCGCGTCGTCGGCGGCGGGACACGGCCCCCGTGTGCCTAGGATGGCGGCATGACGAGCGGCAGGCGGTCCGTGGAGGAACACGAACAGCACGTGGCGGCGTTGCTCGACCCGTTGCGGAAGAAGAGCCCGTTGCGTGTGCCGCTCGCGCACGCGCTGCACCGCACCCTCGCGGAGGACATCGAGTCGCCGCTGGACCTGCCACCCTTCCGCAACTCCCAGATGGACGGCTACGCGGTCCGCGCCGGCGATCTCGCGTCGACCCCCACCGACCTGCCCGTCCAGGGCGTGCTGGCTGCGGGCGACACCGTCGCGGCACTCGAACCGGGACACGCGCTGAAGATCATGACGGGCGCGCCCGTCCCGGACGGCGCCGACGCCGTCGTCCCGGTCGAGGACACTCGTGCGACCACTCCCGACTCGGACGGCGTCGGCACGGTGACCGTGGAGCGCAGCGTCACGCCCGGCACCTATGTGCGTGAGGCGGGAACCGATGTCCGCAAGGGCGATCTGCTGCTTCCCGCGGGCACGGTCCTCGCTGCCCGTCACATCGCCGCGCTCGCCGCCGTCGGCCTGACCTCGATCCCCGTCCGCGCACGACCGCGGGTCGCGATCATCTCGACCGGCAGCGAACTCGTCACGGCCGGGAGCGAACTCGGGCCGGGCCAGATCTTCAACTCGAACGGGCCGGCGCTGGCCGCGAGTGCATCGGCCAACGGCGCCGACGTCGTGACCATCGACCACTGCCACGACGATCCGGAGGAGTTCGTGACGATGCTCGAACACGCCGTGGGCGTCGCCGACGTCGTGTTCACCTCGGGCGGAGTGTCGAAAGGCGACTTCGAGGTCGTGAAGGACACGCTCGCGCCGCGGGGCGGGCAGTTCGTCTCGGTGGCGATGCAGCCGGGCGGCCCTCAGGGCACCGCCGTGGTCGACGGTGTGCCGATCCTGACCTTCCCCGGCAATCCCGTCAGCGCGCTCGTCTCGTTCGAGGTGTTCGCGCGACCTGCACTGCGGGCCGCCGCCGGCTATCCGCCCGTCGTGTGCGAGAGCCTGCCGCTCACCGAGGATCTCACGTCGATCCCGGGACGCCGGCAGTTCCTGCGCGGGCGACTCGACGAGAACGGGGTGACCCCCTTCCGCGGGCACGGGTCGCATCTCGTCGCCGGACTCGCCGCCGCCGACGTGCTCCTCGACATCCCCGCCGACACCACCTCCCTCGAAGCCGGAGACCTCGTGAAAGTACGGATCCTGTGACCGACCTCAGCCACCTGGACGACCAGGGACGCGCCCGCATGGTGGACGTCTCCTCGAAGACCGACACCACACGGATCGCCGTGGCGGCAGGCGAACTCGTCACCACTCCCGAGGTGGTCGCACTCGTCCGCGCCGACGACATGCCCAAGGCCGACGTCCTGGCCACGGCCCGCATCGCCGGCATCGCGGCGGCGAAACGCACCTGGGAGCTCATCCCCCTGTGCCACCAGCTGGCGCTGTCGTCGGTGAAGGTGATGTTCGACTTCACCGACACCTCGATCACGATCGAGGCCACCGCGAAGACCAAGGGCCCGACCGGAGTCGAGATGGAGGCGCTCACCGCGGTCGCCGTCGCCGGCCTGACGCTGCACGACATGGTCAAGGCCGTGGATCCGGCCGCCGTTCTCGACGGTGTGCGGTTGATCTCGAAGGAGGGCGGCAAGCGCGGCCACTGGACCCGCGACGACGCACCGGGCCGGGACGAGACCACCGGCACCGATGAACAGCCCGTGGAGGAGACCGGCCGTTCCGCCGCGGTAGTCGTCGCGTCGACCGGTGTCGCCGCTGGCACCCGCGAGGACCGCACCGGACCGCTCATCCGGTCGTGGCTCGAGGACAAGGGATTCACGGTCCGCGGCCCCCTCGTTCACGCGGACGCCGACATCGCCGCAGGTCTCGCCGACGCGGTCCGTCCCGGCCCTGCCCTGGTCGTCACGACCGGCGGAACCGGGGCGTCGCCGACCGACGCGACCCCCGAAGCGACTCTCGCCCTGCTCGATCGTGAACTGCCCGGCATCGCGGAATCGATCCGGCAGCGCGGACTCGAGGTCACCCCGCACGCCGTGCTCTCGCGCGGCGTCGCCGGTCTCGTCGGCCACACGGTCGTCGTGAACCTGCCCGGCTCGCCCGGCGGGGTGAAGGACGGTCTCGCCGCCCTCGACCCGATCCTCGACCATCTGTTGGCACAAGTCGCAGGAGGCGGCGCTCATGAGTGAACTACTGGCCCGGATCTCCTCGGAACCGCTCGATCCCGCAGTGGTGGACGCCGCGGTGGCAGGCGCCGAACACGGTGCGGTGGTGCTCTTCACCGGTGTCGTCCGCAATCACGACGGTGGACAGTCGGTGACCGCGCTGCAGTACCAGGCCCACCCGGATGCCGAAGCGTTCCTGCGGCGGTGCTGCGAGGACGTCGCGATGAAGTCCGGGCTCCCGGTCGCGGCGGTGCACCGAGTGGGCGATCTCACCATCGGCGATCTCGCGCTGGTCGCGGCGGTCGCCGCCCCGCACCGCGCCGAAGCCTTCGCCACCTGCGCCGAACTGGTGGAACGTATCAAGGCCGAGGTGCCGATCTGGAAGCGTCAGCACTTCACCGAGGGCGCCTCGGAATGGGTGGGTCTGTAGTCACATCAGGGGACCGACGCACCCCGTGCGGTAGGGTGACATGGTTCGGGCGTCACGACGACGCCCACCGTCGTGGGATACCGGCGGCCCGGGATCGTGCCCGGCCCGCACGCACAGATGCAGTACGCACAGATGCACCGGCCTTCCTTGCGGCGATCGCACAGCACCACGGGCACACGGCCCGTCGAGTGCACACACGCCGCATCGAAAGGCAGCGCTGTTCCATGACCACATCTTTCTCCGATCTCGGGGTGCCCCGCCCGCTCGTCGCCACGCTGAACGACGCCGGGATCACCAGCCCCTTCCCCATCCAGGTGGACACCCTCCCCGACACCCTCGCCGGTCGCGACGTGCTCGGACGCGGACGTACGGGTAGCGGTAAGACCCTGGCCTTCTCGATCCCGCTCGCTGCTCGCCTCGCCGGGCGGAGCACCCGGGCGGCCGGCCGTCCGCGCGGCCTGATCCTGGCTCCCACCCGCGAGTTGGCGACCCAGATCGCCGCGGCCATCGAACCGCTCGCGCATTCGTCCGGCCTGAAGGTCACCACGATCTTCGGTGGCGTGTCGCAGAAGCGCCAGGTCGAGGCCCTCCGTCGCGGCGTCGACATCGTCATCGCCTGCCCGGGCCGCCTCGAGGACCTCATGCGCCAGAAGTTCGTCGTGCTCGACGACATCGAGGTCACCGTGCTCGACGAGGCCGATCACATGGCCGACCTCGGCTTCCTGCCCGGCGTCACCCGCATCCTCACGGCGACGCCGAAAGACGGCCAGCGCCTGCTGTTCTCGGCCACCCTGGACAACGGCGTCGACAAGCTCGTCAAGCGGTTCCTGAAGAACCCGGTCATGCACTCGGTCGACGAGGCCACCTCCCCCGTCGCCGCGATGACCCACCACGTCTTCGACGTCGCGGGCATGGATGCGAAGAAGGACCTCGTCCGCGCCCTCGCCTCGGGAACCGGTCGCCGAATCCTGTTCATGCGCACCAAGCATCAGGCCCGCAAGCTCGCCAAGCAGCTCACCGACTCCGGCATCCCGGCGGTGGACCTGCACGGCAATCTCTCCCAGAACGCCCGCGACCGCAATCTCGCCGCGTTCTCGTCGGGTGAGGCCCGGGTGCTCGTGGCGACGGACGTCGCCGCACGCGGTGTCCACGTCGACGACGTCGAACTCGTCGTGCACGTCGATCCCCCGGCCGAGCACAAGGCGTACCTGCACCGCTCCGGTCGCACGGCCCGCGCCGGCAGCACCGGCGACGTCGTCACCGTCGTCCTGCCCGACCAGCGCCGGGATCTCGCGGCCATCATGCGCAAGGCCGCCATCGACGTCACCCCCGTCAAGGTGACGGCGGATTCCGAGCACGTGCTGAAGCTCGTCGGCGAGATCGCGCCGTACGTCGCGCCGGCCCCGAAGCAGGCTGCCGCGCCGTCGCGTCCGCAGCGCAACGGTGGTAGCCGCCGTTCGTCGGCTCCCCGCCAGGGCTCCGGTTCGGGTCAGCGTTCCTCGTCGAGCGGACAGCGTTCCGCCGGTGGTCAGCGATCCTCCGGTGGGCAGCGCGCGGCCGGCGGCCAGCGTTCGGCCGGTCAGGGCGCTGCAGCTGCCACCGGTGGCCGTCGTCGCCCCCAGCGCCGTACCTCCGCCGCTCGCTGAGCCGAAGGGCCGGCCTCCCGCGTCAGCCGGGTGAATCGGCCTTCCGCCTCAGCGGGGCGTGAATCGGTGTATCGCGTACATCGCGTCCGCGGACACCGGTTCGGTCGGCACACAGCGGCGTAGGCGCTCGCGTACGTCGTCGGAGTCCAGATCGGCACCGATGACGACGAGTTGCGTCCCGTCGGGCACGTCGTCGCCGCGACCCGCCGGTTCGAACCGGATGTGGTCGCCGACGGTGTGCAACAGATAGGTGCCGGTGTCCAATCCGGCAGCAACTCGCACGTATCCCTTGATACGGAACACCCCCGCGGGCTGGTTCTCGAGAAAATCCACCAGCACGCGGGGGTGCAGTGCATCTGCGGACTCGAAGGTGATCGCGTCGTAGCCGTCGTGCAGATGGGTGTGCTCGTGGTCGTTCTGCTCGTAGAGCAACTGGTCGAGGGTGAGCTGCTCCCCCGGCTGCGGCCCCGGCCGCTCCGGGATGTCGAACAGCAACGCCGGGTCGATGCGACCGTGGTCGGTCGAGACGACGGCGGCGCGGGAGTTGAGCCGGCACAGGCGGGTCAGCAGATCGTCGTGGGCGTCGCCGTCGATCCGGTCGGTCTTGTTGAGCAGCACCAGATCGGCGAGCGCCACGTGCTGTTCGAGTTCGGGATGCTGCTCCGCGGTCGCGTCGAACTCCACCGCGTCGACGACCAGGACGAGGCCACCGTAGGAGACGTATTCGTTCTCCGAGCCGGCGACGAGCCGGATCATGTTGCGGGGCTCGGCGAGTCCGCTCGCCTCGACGACGATCACGTCGAGATCGGACGAGCGGTGGGCGAGCTTGTCGAGCATCGCATCCATGTCGCTGACATCGACTGCGCAGCACAGACATCCGTTGCTCAGCGAGACCATCGAGTCGACCTGCCCCGCCACCATCATCGAATCGATGTTGACGGAACCGAAGTCGTTGACGATCACGCCGATCCGCGCACCCCGGGTGTTGCGCAGCAGATGGTTGAGCAGCGTCGTCTTCCCCGCGCCGAGAAATCCGGCCACCACGATCACCGGGATCTGCTTCTTCGCCATGATGGTGAGACTAGTCGTGCGCTCGTGCGCGGTTCCGGCGGCGATCGCCACCGGAACCGCGCACCGGCGGCGTCAGCTACCGCGCTTGATCCACTCCTCGAGATGCGGCGACTCGGTGCCGATCGTGGTCCCGTCGCCGTGCCCGGTGTGCACCTTCGTCTCCGCGGGCAGGACGAACAGCTTCTCGCGGATCGACCCGATGATGGTCGGGAAATCCGAGAACGAGCGGCCCGTCGCGCCCGGCCCGCCGGAGAACAGGGTGTCGCCGGTGAACAGCTCACCCGCCTCCGGCAGGTACAGGCAGGTCGAGCCCGGCGAGTGACCCGGGGTGGCGATCGCCTGGATGTCGGTGCCGGCCACACGGATCCGCTCCCCGTCCTCGAGCGTGCCGTGCGCGACGCCCGGGTGGGTCATCTCCCACAGCACGTCGTCGGCCGGGTTGAGCAGGATCGGCGCGTCGAGCTTCTCGGACAGTTCCGGCGCCACGGTGATGTGGTCGTTGTGCGCGTGCGTGCACACGATCGCCACGACCTTCCGCCCACCGACGGCGTCGATGATCGGCTGCGCGGTGTGCGCGGCGTCGATCACGACCACCTCGGAGTCGTCGCCGACGAGCCAGATGTTGTTGTCGACCTCCCATTCACCGCCGTCGAGCGCGAAGGTGCCCGACGTGACGACCCGGTCGACGCGGATCGGCGAGGTGCTCACAAGACCACCACCGAACGGAGGACCTCACCGCGGTGCATCGTCTCGAACGCCTTCTCGACGTCGTCGATGCCGATGCGCTCGGTGACGAACTTCTCGAGCGGCAGGCGTCCCTGCTGGTACAGGTCGACGTAGGTCGGGAAGTCGCGCTCGGGCAGGCAGTCGCCGTACCACGAGCTCTTGAGCGAGCCGCCGTGCGAGAAGAAGTCGATGAGCGGCATCTCGAGGGTCATGTCCGGGGTGGGCACGCCGACGAGGACGACGGTGCCGGCGAGGTCGCGCGCGTAGAAGGCCTGCTTGTAGGTCTCCGGGCGGCCCACGGCCTCGATGACGACGTCGGCGCCGAAACCGTTGGTCAATTCCTTGATGGCCTCGACCGCGTCGGTCGAGGTCGAGTTGACGGTGTGGGTGGCGCCGAGGTCGGTAGCCCACTCGAGCTTCTTGTCGTCGCGGTCGACGGCGATGATCGTGCCGGCGCCCGCCAGGCGCGCACCCATGATCGCGGCGTCGCCGACACCGCCGCAGCCGATGACGGCGACGGACTGGCCGCGGGTGACCCCGCCGGTGTTCACGGCGGCACCGAGACCGGCCATGACACCGCAGCCGAGCAGGCCGACGACGGCCGGATCGGCGCTCGGGTCGACCTTGGTGCACTGGCCGGCGTGGACGAGGGTCTTGTCGGCGAACGCGCCGATGCCCAGCGCCGGGGAGAGCTCGGTGCCGTCCTCGAGCGTCATCTTCTGCGTGGCGTTGAAGGTGTCGAAGCAGTACTGCGGCTGGCCGCGCTTGCAGGCGCGACACTGGCCGCACACCGCGCGCCAGTTCAGGACGACGAAGTCGCCGACGGCAACCGAGTCGACGCCCTCACCGACGGACTCGACGACACCGGCGGCCTCGTGGCCGAGCAGGAACGGGAACTCGTCGTTGATGCCGCCCTCGCGGTAGTGCAGATCGGTGTGGCACACGCCGCACGCGGCGATCGCGACGACGACCTCACCGGGTCCGGGATCGGGGATCACGATGGGCACGACCTCGACGGGCGCTCCCTTCGAGCGAGCGACGACTCCGCGGACTGTTTGCGACATGGTGTCTCCGTTTCGTGATGCGACCGGCAGTGTCCGGTGTTTCCGACTTCCGGTGATTCCGACCCTAGCCACTCCCGCGGCGCTCTGCTCCTGATCGTTCGGCGGGCCCGACCCGGCCGAACGGCCAGGCGCTGAGCGGCGAACTCGAATTGTCCGATTAACGCATTTCCCTTGGATTTTGCGACTCGACGCTCGGGCGGCATTTCTCCGTCGCCACCTCGGGAAACTCGTGTCGATGTAACGCCGCGAGCGACCTTCACGAAATCCGTTACGACCCGCCGCACTTCGGCGGGCCGGCAATTCCTCGGTCAGAAACGGATTGGTAGAGGCCCATGGCACTTCGAAAGTCGCTGTCGCGTCGGCGGATTCTCGCCGGCGTCTTCGCCCCCACCGCGCTCGGAGTCGTGGCAGCGGCCGCGATCGTGCTTCCGCAACAGGACACCCCCACCGTTGCCGACCCGTATCTCGCCGGCCTGGCGAAGACCACCGAATGTCACGACATGGTCAGCCTGGGCATCGGTGGTCGCGGCGACATCCCTCGCGACGAGTCGAAGATGCTCGTCGACGAGAACGGCAACCGCCTTCCTGCCGCCCAGCAGGGCGCCTACAGCAGCCACTGGGTCGAGCCGGTCATCAGCGCACCGCTCGAGAACCACGAGGCCGGCGAGGGCTACGCCGCCATCTACATCGAGTACCCGGCCGACCTCGCCAGCTACGAGAACGCCGTGAACAAGGGCGCCGAGAACACCATCGAGGTCATGAAGGCCATCCGGCGGTCCTGCCCGGACACCCAGTTCGCCATCGTCGGCTTCAGCGAGGGCGCCGACGTCGCGCGCCGTGCCGCGATGGAGATCGGTGCGCAGGAGCAGGGCGAGGACGGTTCCTGGGACATCATCGATCCCGGTGCCGTCAGCGGCGTGGTCATCCTCTCCGACGCAGGCCGCGAGGCCGGAGAAGGCTTCTTCCCCGGCGCGGAGAACGGCGCGAACCCCGACGGCTTCGATCGCCCCTACCAGCCGGGCGGCGACCCCGTCCCGGGCCGCGGCGTCCTCCCCGACACGAACGGCGGTTTCGGTCATCTCGCCGGCAAGGTCGCGTCGTTCTGCTCCGAGGGCGACTTCACGTGCTCGGCACCCCAGAACATCGCGCTGATCGAACTGCTCGCGAACGTGGGCCGTCAGGTCAACGGCGACGCCCTGGAACGCGAGGGTCTCACCCCCGCGACCGGCGCCGACCTGGCCCAGGTCGTCGGCCGGGTCGCGCTGCTCGCCCTCGCCGACATCTCGGCGAATCCGGACTGGATGCGGTCCGACGAGACCTTCCTCGAGGTGCTGATCAAGGTCTCCGACCCGAGCTACGATCCCGCCGCCGCCCGCCCCACCACGCCTGTGGCTGCCGACGCCGACTCCGGCGCCACCGGTGGTGAGGACGGTGCCGAGGCGCCCATCCCCGCAGAGCGTCTGTCGAACCTCGCGTACCTGCCGGAGAAGATCGTCAAGGAGGTCGTCGGGTTCATCCGGAGCAACGAGAACACCCTCGCGGTGGTGCTCGCCGACCCGTACGACCAGACCTTCGGCTACAACGAAGAGACCCGAGACCACTACGGTCACCACTTCGACTACTGGGACGACGACATCGACGGCAAGGGCACGTCCACCGTCGAGTACGCCGCCGCTTGGCTCGAGCACCTGGCCCGCGAGGCCAAGGAGGGCAAGAAGGTCGATCCGAAGAAGGTCGACCAGGCCGCGGTGCTCATGATCGCCGAGGAGACGGCGAAGGCCGAGACCGCCGAGGCGTCCACCACGCCGGGGACCTCGCCGTCCTCGACCGTGACCGACGATGCGACGGTCGCCGACAGCAGCGTGCCCGCCCCCGTCGACGGCGCCCCGGCTCCCGCAGGCGACCCCGCTGCACCGGTGGCCCCGCCGGCACCCGAAGCGGGCGTGGCAGCCACGCCCACCCCGGTGACCACCACGGCTCCGGTCCCCACCCCGTCGGAGACCACGACTCCGGCCACGGGCGAGACCACCACGGGCGCCGGGTCGACCACCTCCTCCGGAACGCCCACGACGACCGTCGCCCCGACGACGACCACGTCGCCGGCACCGGCCGCCTGACCGTCCTCGACGGGCCACCCGACGACCGAGAACTCGGCGTCAGCCCGCGGCGCGGACCCCGGCCTCTGCACCGAGAGCCGCGGCCTCACCGCGAGTGCTGACGCCGAGTTTTCGTAGTACGCCGGCCACGTGGAACTTCACCGTCGACTCGCTCACGCCGAGGCGTTCGGCAATGACGCGGTTGCGCCGTCCGGCCACGAGATGTTCGAGGACCTCGATCTCCCGGGGCGCGAGCGCGGCGAGCGCATCGAGCGCGGGGCCGTCCGTCGCGGCGATCGGCAGGTCGAGCGGGAAGCTCACCGCGATCCGTGTCCCCCAACCGGGCGTCGACTCGGATTCGATTCCACCACCGAGGGTTTCGACGCGGTCGCGGAGCTGGCGTTCGAGTTCGACGACGTCGATCTCGCCGTGGCCGTCGTCGCGCACGTCCACCAGCAGGGTCGAGTCGTCGCAGGTCCACGCGACGCGCACCCGCGTCGCGTCGGCCTGACCGGACATCGCCAGCACCGCGCCCCGGGCGATCGCGCGGGCCGCGTGTGCGACCTCGCCGGGCAGTCCCCGTCCACCCACCGGCGGAGCGACCATCTGCAGGTCGAGCGGACGGTGCCGCACCAGATCGCGCAGCTCGCCGTGGAGTCGGGCGAACGCGGTGGTCAGCGCCTCCTCCGCGAGTTCGCGGTGCAGGTCCACCGCCGATCGCAGGCCGATCAGGGCCTCGGTCGCCGTCTCCCGCGCCGTGGTCCGGGCACGGGTGTCGTCGAGATCCTTCGACCGCAGGGTCGCGAGGATCGTCTCGAGGGTCACGGCATGGGATTCGGTGAGCTCGGCGACGGTGCGGGCCCGTTCCGCGGAGGCGGCCCGCGATTCCGCGAGATAGGCCGGGCTGGCGGTGTGCACCTGCAACCGGATGCCGGTGGCGACCACGCCGAATGCCGCCCGCACGAGATCGAGGGCCGCGGAGGTGGCCCGGCCCCCGCGCGGCACGAGCACCAGAAGCGTGTCGGTGCCGTCGAGGATCGCGCACACCTCACGATCGCGACCGGCGAGACGGAAGCTGCCGCGGCGGATCTCCCCCGCGGCGAGTTCGTTCCGCACCCGATCCAGCTCGGCGATGGTCACCCGGTCGACGATCGACGGGTCGCCGGCCACCTTCCGCGGCCGGCCGGTGCATTCCCTCGTGAAGATCACCAGGGCGCTGTGCGGAGCGAGGTCGTCGACATAGGTGGAGAATCGCTGCGCGATCTCCGCGAGCGGACCGGTGAGGACGTCGCGCAGCTCGGCGATCAGGACCTCAGGGCGACGGGCAGCGGGACTCACGTGCCCACGATATCGGCGTCCACCTGCGCCCTCCCGGAGGAGCCCCGGCCCCAGCCGACGCGTGCATCGCGTACTGCGCCACTTCGGCCCCTCGGACCCCGACCGGCGGTAACATTCCGACCACTGGGGCGACTTCGATTCCTCGTCCGTGGGAGGTGCTGCGAACAGTGGCGGACCCCCGCTCGACGACGGGCACCGCGACCGCGATCGACGGTCGCGACGGGTTCCCCGCGACCGTGCCCGGTCTGCTGCTCGACCGGGTGTCCCGCTCCCCCGACTCCGTCGCCTACCTGCGTCCGGACGGTGAACGGTGGCGACCTTCGACGTGGACGGACGTACGACGGGAGGTCTTCGACCTCGCGGCGGGACTGATCGGCCGGGGTGTGGAAGCCGGATCGCGGGTCGCGATCTGCGCGACGACCTGTTATCGGACCGTCGTCGCCGACCTCGCGATCGCGTGCGCGGGCGGTGCCACCGTCCCGATCTACCCGGCGACCCGCGACGACGAGGTGCGGTCGCAGATCCGGCGTGCGCACGCCGTCCTCACCGTCGCCGACCGGCCCGTCGCCGTCACCGACATCCTGGGCATCGACGGACTCGACGAGCTCGCCGCCGAAGGTCGTCGTCTGCTGCGCACCGACCCCGACGTCGTCGAGCGACGGATCGCTGCGCTGTCCCCGGACGACGAGGCCGCGCTGATCTACACGGCGTGCGAGGACGGCCGCACCAAGGGCGCGTGCCTGACCCACCGAGGCACGACCTACGGTGCCCGTGCCATCGCGCAGACCGGCATGATCTCCTCGTCCGACCGTCAGTTGCTGTGGTTGCCGCTCGCGCACGTCTTCGGGCGGTCGTTGCTGCTCATGGCCATGCACACAGGTGTGAGCACCGCCGTCGACGGTCGCGCCGACCGGGTCACCGCGAATCTGCGGACGGTCCGGCCGACCTTCCTGGGATCGGTCCCGCACGTGCTCGAGAAGGTCGCCCGGCTGGAACGGGACGAGCTCGGAGGTCGGCTCCGCTTCGTCATCTCCGGATCGGCGCGGCTGTCCGAGGCGGTCGCCCGGCGGTTCGAGCAACTCGGTGTACCGGTGCTCGAGTGTTACGGAATCACGGAGACGTCGGGACCGTCGTGCGCGAACCTGCTCGGCGCGCACCGCCCCGGCACGGTCGGCCGGCCGCTGCGCGGCACGGAGGTCCGGATCGCCGATACCGGCGAACTCCTCATCCGGAGTCCCGGAGTGATGACCGGGTACCACGACGATCCCGCGGAGAGCGCCGCCGCGCTCGACGCCGACGGCTGGTTCCACACGGGCGATCTCGCCGAGATCGACGCCGACGGATTCGTCGTCGTGACCGGTCACCGCAAGGACACCTTCAAGACCAGCACCGGAAAGTACGTCGGCCCCACCGCGCTCGCCGACCGCTGGCGGCGGGTGTGTCCGGGCAGCGAACTCGTCGTGGCCGGGGAGCTGCGCCCGTACTGCGTCGGCCTCGTGTTCACCACCGCGCCGGAGTCGGTCGTCGCGGCCGCGCTGGAGCAGCTCGACGCCCGCTCGGATCCGTGGGAACGCATCCGTCGTTTCGTCACGGTGAGCGCGCCGCCGGAGGCCGACGATCTCGACCCGACCGGGCGTCCGATCCGGGATCGCGTGCTCGCCCGGTACGCCCGTCTCGTCGACGAGATGTACGCGAACGGTCGTCGCGCGGGCCAGGACGGGTCGCGGCAGTCGAATGCCGTCTGAAGTAAGGTTCGCCTAAACGCAGGTCACCGCGCGGCCGGAAAGACCGGTCGTTCCGCCGTCCACGATCCCCTGCCGAGGAGAACGCACCCATGGCCCGTAGTCTTCGCCCCATCGAGGTCTTCCCGATCACCACCCGGTACCTGAAGGTGCTCCGCGTGACGGACGTGAGCCCCGGGATGCGGCGGGTGACCCTCGGGGGCGAACAGTTGCAGGCGCACGTCGCGTCGAACGGATTCCCGGTGGAGGCGTTCCGGTCCGACGGTGTGGACGACGAGTTCAAGTTGATGTTCAAGCATCCCGAACTCGACGAGGCCCTCGGCCCCACCCAGGCCGACGGCGTGGTGAACTGGCCGCGCGATCCGAAGCTGCTCATGCGCACCTACACCGTCCGGCGCTGGGATCCGGTCGCCGGCGAGATCGACGTGGACTTCGTGCGCCACGGCGTGGGTCCCGCGTCGAGCTGGTCGTACCGTGCGGAGCCCGGTGAGACGATCCAGATCGCCGGACCGAAGTCGTCGGCCGGACACCCGCAGGGCGTGGACTGGACGCTCGTGGCGGGCGACGAGACGGCGCTGCCTGCCATCGGGCGCTGGCTCGAGAACTGGCCCGCGGGTGCACGCGGCCGGATCTTCGTCGAGATCGCCGACGACTCGCATCGGCAGGATCTTCCCGTTCCCGACGGGGTGGAGCTGACCTGGCTGAGCCGCGACGGCGCCGAGCCGGGCACGACGACCCTGTTGTTCGATGCCCTCTGGGCCGCCGAGTGGTGGGAGGGCACGGTCTTCGCGTGGGTGGCCGGTGAGGCCCTCACGCTCACCCCGATCCGGCGGTGGCTGCGCAACGAGAAGGGCCTGCCCAAGGAACAGGTGGAGGTCACCGGCTACTGGCGTCGTCAGGAGGTCGCGGTGTCGGAGGCCGACGCGTCCCTCCCCGATTTCGAGGCGACCGAGGACGAACGCGACCGCTTCGACGAACTGGCCGAGATCGCACCGGGTTTCGCGCTGCGGGTCGCAGCGACCATCGGACTGGCGACGGCCTTCGACGCGTCGCCGCGCACCCTCGACGAGCTCGTGGCCAAGACCGGGACCGACCGCACCGGCCTGGGCAAACTGCTCCGTTATCTCGTCGCCGTGGGGGTGGCCGAGGATCTCGGCGAGGGCCGGTTCCGGCTCACCGGGGTCGGCCGTGAACTCGAGGACGACCACCACATCGAGGAACTGCGACTCGACGGTGTGCACGCGCAGCGGGAACTGGCAGGCATGCTCGCGCTCCTCGCCGCCGTCCGCACGGGTCGCGGGGACGACGCGCAGCGGTTCGGGAAGAGCTTCGCGCAGCGCGTCGCGGACGACACCGCTCTGCTGACGGACCGGTACGAGCAGGAGGCCGAGATGGCCGTCTACTTCGCCGGTGCCCTCGCGGCGAAGGTGCCCTCCGAGGTCTCGACGATCGTGGTCTCCGGTGAGGCGGCCGGTTCCTATGCCCACGCCCTCGTCACGGCGAATCAGTCGGCACGGGCGACCGTGGTGGCCGCGCCGTCGGAGATCGAGGTCCTGCGTCGCGTCCACGGCGAGCACGAGCGCGTCGGCTATACGCCGGGCAGCATGCTCGAAGCCCGGCCCGAGCCGGTCGACGCGGTGCTGCTGAGCGGGCGGTTGAACGAACTGCCCGAGGCCGACGCCGTGCACGTGCTGCAGCAGGCGGCGGCCGGACTGAAGCCGGGCGGCCGGATCCTCGTCTTCGGCAATGTGCTCGACGACGTCGCCCGTGAGCACGACTACGAGGACGATCTCATCGACTTCGCACTCACCGGTGGCGGTGGTCGTACGCACGAGGACCACGTGGCACTGTTCGAGGCGGCCGGCCTCGCGGAACCCGAGCGCACGACGGTGGGCTGGGGCATGACGCTGTACACGTCCACCGGCTCGGCGGGCTGAGATCGTGAGAATGCAGCGGCCTCGCGACGCACGGGGCCGCTGCAGAACGACGAGAAGAGCTGCTGCGAGGAGTTTCCCGCGAGGAATGTCTTCCGAAGGGTGGAGCTAAGGGGACTCGAACCCCTGACCCCCACACTGCCAGTGTGGTGCGCTACCAGCTGCGCCATAGCCCCTTGCACGGCCCTGACGGGGACCGCCACCGAAGACTACAGGCGAGAGCGTGAACTCCCGCCTGTAGCGATCTTGTGGAGCTAAGGGGACTCGAACCCCTGACCCCCACACTGCCAGTGTGGTGCGCTACCAGCTGCGCCATAGCCCCGTATTCGGTTGTACCGTCGCGCTCCGGTGACCCCTTCGCGCTGAAAGAAAACTACACCATCGCGCTCGACGCCAACAAATCGGCTGGTAGACGGCGTGACTGTGGCGGGGGC